>JBBIJY010000004.1:0-124673 GCA_037445735.1 Armatimonadota bacterium
GGGGATTAAAGGGCGCCTGCTCCGTGGCCATTTTGAGGGTTTCGGGCTATTAATTAAGGTGGAGGGGCAAACCGAATGCCCCCATCGGAGGAGGAACAGGAGATGCGTGGGAATAAGGCTTTGGCACTGGTCGCAGAAATGTTAGTGTTGATGCAAAGTGTGACGGGTAGTGTTATGCCTGTGAAACGGTTGCTGACGCTGATAGGGTTATGGCTTCTGCTTAATGGGTTGATATGTGCGCAGACATCTGTCCCGGTTCCGCCCTGTCAGGGTCAGAGATGGATTTGCTCTAACTTAGCTGCTTGCATTAGCCCCATTGATTGCCAGCTTGGTGCTATAGCGAGAAGCGAGGTTCATTGTAGTCAAGTTGGAACTATATGTTGTCTATACATACTGCATATCTATGAGTGCGTATGTAGCAGCTCCGGTAGCCGTTGTGGCAATGCCGGTATTTCAACCGTTTTTTGGTGGGCAAATGGAATATGTGGGCCTCCGCCCACTCCCATGTGCATCTATTGATTCTGGGGTGATCGCTATGGGCAAGTTTAACTTACTTGTGCTTCGAATGATTTGTGGCATTTGTCTAATGAGTAAAGCAGGTATTATGGCTCAGGAAGGCAGGGTTCCTCTCCCTGTTCCTATTCCTACAGCCTCTCGATGTGTTGTCGTGGCAACACCTGAGGAGCGATCACAGGCACTAACAGCAATCTCAATTGCGGAGCGTGGCGACCGTGAAGGTCTGCAGACTTTTGTGCAAGCCAACCGCTGGATTATTGAGGAGCGCTCCTTCACAGGATCAGCCTTTTTTGTTATCTCTGCAGGGGCTGTGCGTGTTGCAGAAGGGCGTATTCGTCTCGACACAGACTTACTCGAGCTGCTTCTTAAAAGCGGTGGAGGACTGGACTTGTCTACCAATCCTGCTGCACGCGCTTTGGTTGCCGAATGGATTGATGCAGTGCTTTCTCCTAGCATGGCTCACTTTGCTACAGCGCGCGGCTTTATTAGTAATTTCTTTGGGGCACCGTTGGCGGAGGTGCTTCAAAAAGGGTTGACTCGTGTCGATCTGATGGGACGGGTGTGGCTTATGTATCGCATTCCAGGTGTGGATGGCTCTCCTATGGTCACAGTGGAGTATCTGCCCTTTTCTGGTGGTGAATCGCCGAATAGTTTCAAGCCCGACTCAGTATCACAACAATCATTTGATAACAAAAATAAATTTAATGAATTAATCATTCTATTCTCAAGCGGTGTGCCATCTGATCAACGCGATGACACCTTGATATTTATTTCTGAGATTATGAAAATTTTGAAGCAAAATGCTATTAATGAGTATAAAGAATTAATTAAGCAAGTTAAGAATCGACTGAGTCAATCTTGGAAAGGACCCCAGCTGGACGAATGGCATTCTTATGAGGTTCTCTCCAGCTCAATGCAAAATGATGTGCTCAACAGCCTGCAGTCGATGAGAAAGCTGTTCGAGAGTATGGGGCAATCTTTCCCACAAGGTGGGCTTCCTGCTGGCTCTCAAATATCATACGCCTTGATACCAACCGCCTATCTCACGCTTGAATATAATGGTCGCAAATTGCAATTTACTCTGGAGATTGGAGAAGTCGAACATGGTTCTCCACTTATGCGGAGCATCGATTTCGTCCCAGCTAACAGCCCCTGATTCACGAACTGGCGCTGGTGTAGCTGCGCAGGGCGAAGCGCCAGAAGAGACGACCCGCGATAAAGAATGCCAGCGCCCAGAGCGTCGCAAACAGCAGGAAGCCACCCGATGCCTTGCCCAGCAGCGCCTTCGCAGGAATTGTCGCCAGAAACGCCACCGGCAATACATAGGTGAACAGCCGACGCAACACCGCATCGAACACATCGGTCGGAAAGCGCCCAATCTGTGCGAACACATCCGAGAGCACCCACAGGTTCTCCACGCGCACCAGCCAGATGCTCAGCGTCATCATCATAAAGTGGAACGAATAGAAAATCAGCACGCCCATCGCCACCATGCCCAGATAGAGCAGGATGTTCGTCAGGGGTGGGATGTAGCCCAGCGAGAGCAGCGCGTAAACGCCCAGCAGCACCGCCACCATCAGCGAGCCGAGCTGGTCGAAGTTCACCCGCCGCAAAGAGAGCCAGAACTGCGAATCGACCGGCTTCACCAGCACATAGTCGAGCGTGCCCTGACGCACCATCGTGGGCAGTTCGGACAGCCCGAAGTAGAACAGCGTGGCAATCAGCGCGTCCAGAAAGTAGAGCGTGGCTGCCAGCACCAGCGCTTCGGGTTCCGTCCAGCCTGCAATCGCCTCCGTGTGCCGATAGATAATCTTGAGCGTCGCGAGGAAAAAGCCCAGCCAGAGCAGGTTGAAAAACACCTTCGCCCAGAAGTTGGCGCGGAACTCCATCTCGCGCACCAGACTGGAGCGCAGGAACGCCCGATAGACCCGCGCGTAGAACGCCAGCCGCTTCACATTCCCACCCCACTGTACTGGCGGATGCCCGCTCGCCACAGCCGCCAGCCAAGCAGCGCCGCCAGCCCTATCCAGACGATTTGCCCCGCGATGCTCAGCCATGCAGCTTCGCCAGTCAGCTTGCCAATCGCAATCTCCACTGGCACCGCCGTCGTGTATCGGAACGGCAGCCCAACCGCCAGCGCCTGCAGCCAGCCCGGCATCAGCCCGATCGGCGCGACCCAGCCCGACAGCAGCAGCATCGGCGCGTAGTAGAGCGAGAACACGCTCTGCGCCTCCTGCAGCCAGAACGCCAGACATGCCAGCGCGAACGCCATCAGGAACGACACCAGATGCCCCAGCAGGACACTCAGCCAGAACAGCGCGCCCAGATCGAGCGGCGCCAGCGACACCTTCTGACCGTAATAGAGCCACGCCAGCAGCGCGACGGGCACAAACAGCACCATGCGCAACAGCCGCCACGAAATGTTGCGCGCGAACAGCATCCAGAACACGGGCACAGGACGCAACAGCCACTGCGAGAGCACGCCCTCCTTGATCTCCCATGCCAGATCCCACATCAGGTGGCTGACGATGAAGTTGGTCACGAGCGCCATCACCACATAGTAGCTGACCATCTCGCCGGGCTGGTAGCCGCCGAGCGTGGCGCGCCCGTTATATGCCGCCAGCCACACCAGCGGCATCACCAGACACTGCACCACATCGGTCAGCATCCAGATGAACGCGCTGGCGCGGTAGGCGAGGCTGTCCTCCATGTAGATGCGCAGGAGCGCCCCGATCTTGGGCAGGAGCCGTGCCATCGGTAAGATTGTACCTGCAGGAAGGGGGTTCAGGGTATCGCCACGCTTCAGGCAACCTCGCCTTGTTCAGCCGTCTTGGGCGGGACGCCCCAGCCGCGGGAGCCAGCGAGCTGGATAGCGCTGGGCGTGGGTCTGGCGGGTCTGCTGGGCTGGCGTCGCCGTCGGATGTAGCCCTCTCCGCTGTGCCCCAGGCTTGTTAGCTCCCTCACCCCCGTGCCCCCTCTCCCCAGGCTTGGGGAGAGGGGGTTTTTGCGGGCGAGTGTGCGGCTCCCCTCTCCCCTCTGGGGAGAGGAGCTGGGGGTGAGGGGTTTTCTACCAGTGTGAGGCACTTAGCCCCCTCACCCGTACCCTCTCCCTCTTTGGGGGAGAGGGGTTTTGAATCCCTCTCCCGCAGCGTGGGAGAGGGGCTGGGGGTGAGGGGTTTATTACTCATACAGCAGGTAGGGCTTGCGTCGCTGGCGGAAGGCGCGTTCGTCGCGGGCGCAACGCCGGAGCAGCTGATCCAGATCGGCGCCCTCCATCAGCATGCTGTGCAGTTCGCGGTTGGCGAGCAGTCCCAGCATGCGCTGCGCTTCCCATTCGCGCGGGTAGAGCCGTCGCAGGGTGCAGGCGATGCCCAGCCCCAGCGCGACCGGGCGCACCCGCGAGCGCTCCGTGATGAAGATCGACACGCCCTCGCATGCCACGCCCCTGTAAGTGCTGGCAGCTGGTGTGAAGGTGATGGGAATGAAGCGCACGCCCGTGCTGGTGGGCAGCTCGTTCAGCGCGTTCGCCAGCCGCCGCCCGTCGAGCCACGGCGCGCCAATCAGCTCAAAGGGCGTGTCGGTGCCGCGCCCCACCGACAGGTTCGTGCCCTCCAGCAAGCCGATTCCTGGATAGAGCAGCGCCTGCTGGAGGCGACGCATATTCGGCGATGGGTTCACCCAGTAAAGCCCGCACTCGTCGAACCAGCGCGCTCGGCGCCAGCCCTCACAGCGCACAACCGTCAGCGTGGCGTTCAGCCCCCGCTCGGCGTTGAACAGCTGCGCCAGCTCGCCGACGGTCATGCCATGACGCACGGGCAGCGTGTGATATGCCGTGAACGAGAGCCTGTCGGGATCGGACAGAGCGCCCTCCACCGCCACGCCGCCAATCGGGTTGACCCGATCCAGCACCATGAAGGCGACCCCCGCCTCCGCGCACGCCTCCATCGCCAGCCCCATCGTGGAGATATAGGTGTAGAAGCGCGTGCCGATGTCCTGAATATCGAACACCAGCCAGTCGACGGCTTTGAGTTGCTGGGCGGTGGGCTTGCGTCGCTCGCCGTAGAGGCTGTAGATGGGCAAGCCGGTGCGCTCGTCGACCGAGTCGGGCACGCGCTCGTCCAGCTGCCCGCGGATGCCATGTTCGGGGCTGAAGAGCGCGGTCAGACGCACTTCGAGCGTGCGCAGCGCGTCGATGGTCGACTGCCGGTCGGCGGTCAGCCCCGTGTGGTTGGTAATCAACCCCACCCGCGCGCCCTTCAGCAACGCCGCGCCCTGCCGCAGCAGGGCATCAATCCCGTTGAGAACCGTTGCGGTCATGGCGACCTGTGCTGATGCCTGGGCAGGATGCCCTGACTACTATTCATATCGGCGCAGGAGCTGTTCAGCTTCCTCGCGAGTGACCAGCACCTGACGCGGTTTGGCGCCGTCGAGCGGACCCACGATGCCGCGTCGCTCCATCAGATCGAGCAGGCGCGCCGCGCGCCCGTAGCCGATTTTGAACCGCCGCTGTAGCATCGAGGTGGACGCCTGACCGTGCGCCACCACCAGCCGCACCGCCGCCGGGTAGAGTTCGTCCTCTTCCTCGTCGTCATCGTAGAACGGCGATTCCGGCTCAAAATCGGATGGCTGCAGGAGATACACGGGCGACTCCTGCGCCCGCCAGAAGTCCACCAGCGCCTCAATCTCGGCTTCGGAGATGTAGCAGCCCTGAATGCGCGTCGGCTTGGCGGCGTCGATGGGCAGAAAGAGCATATCGCCGCGCCCCAGCAGTCGCTCCGCGCCGTTCATGTCCAGAATCGTGCGGCTGTCCACCTGACTGGAGACCGCGAAGGCGATTCGGCTGGCGATATTGGCTTTGATGGTGCCCGTGATGACATCGACCGACGGGCGTTGCGTGGCGACCACCAGGTGGATGCCTGTGGCGCGTGCCAGTTGCGCCAGTCGGCAGATGGAGGTTTCGATCTCGGCGGCTGCCTGCATCATGAGGTCTGCCAGCTCGTCGATGATGACCACGATGTAGGGCAGGCGCTCGCTTTCGGGTGCGCGTTCGTTGTAGCCCTGGATGTTGCGCACGCCCGTGTTCGCAAAGAGGTCATAGCGCCGATCCATCTCGGCAAGGATGGCTCGCAGTGCGCCCGCCGCCTGCTTCACATCGCGCACCACGGGGCACAGCAGGTGCGGAATGCCGTCGAACAGCGACAGTTCGACGCGCTTGGGGTCAATTAGCACGAGGCGCACCTCGCGCGGCGTGGCGCGGAACAGCAGGCAGGCAATCATCGAAAGCAGGCACATGCTCTTGCCGGAGTTGGTCGCGCCGCCAATCAGCAGGTGGGGCAGGCGTCCGAGATCGGTATATTTGGGCGTGCCCGCCACATCCTTGCCCAGCGCGACGGTGAGCAGGCTGGGCGAACTCCAGAACTCCTCGCGCTCGATCACCTCGCGCAGGGTCACTATCTGCGGGCGGTCGTTGGGCACCTCCACGCCAATCGCGCTCTTGCCCGGAATCGGCGCCTCCACCCGCACGGCAATCGCGGCGAGCGCCATCGCCAGGTTATCCGCCAGATTGACCACCTTGCTCACCTTGATGCCAGGGTCCAACTGAATCTCGTAGCGGGTGACGGTCGGACCGTGCGCCACTTCGACCACATTCGCGCCGATGCCGAAGTCTTCGAGCGTGCGCTCCAGCACTTCGATCTTTTCCTTGAGTTCGGCTTGCGTGCGTTTGGGTGGCGGTGCTGGCTCGCGCAGGAGGGAGAGCGGCGGCAGGGTGTAGTTGCCCTCACTGGCGGGCGGAGGTGCTGGCACGGTTGCGGGGCGCGGCTCGCGAACGGCAGGTGTGCGCTCGCCTGTTGCGGGAGCTTCAGCGCGGCGGTCGGGCTCGCGAGGTGCCGCCGTTGCCGCCTCACCTGCCTGCGGGCGCGGTAGCGGGCGCGCGGGATGGCGTTCCGGCTTGCGTTTGAGCACACTGCTCGCCTTCTGCACGGTGGCGGTGGTGGCGTGCGCGACGGCTTGCGTGGTGACGGTGGCGCCGCGCCAGCCTGTCCACAGCACGCGCCACAGCCCGCGCAGGACGCTGACCAGCGGCAGGTTGAACATCATCAGCAGTCCCAGCACGGCGAGCGCGCCGAACGCGACCTTCCTGGCTTCGCCGAGCGCCATCTGGAACAGGAAGCCGACCACCGCGCCCAGATAGCCGCCCGTCGCCTTCAGCGCGCCCGGATGGAACCAGTTGCCCGATTTCGATTCGGGCTGCGCCATCCAGCCGAGCAGCACCACATAGAGCAGCAGCCCGCCACCAATCACTTCGGGCAGCGAGAGGCGTCCGTAGCCGAACACCAGTGCGCCCGCCGCCAGCCACAGCACCACAGGCAACAGATACGTGCCGTTGCCGAACAGCAGGCGCAGACCGTCGCGCAGCGCGCTGCCAATCACGCCGCTGTCAGGCACGGTCAGGCTCAACAACAGCACCAGCCCTATCGCCACCAGCGCAATCGCGATGCGGTCGTAAAACTGCTGCGAGCGTTCTTTGGGCGGCTCGGTCGCCCGCCGCGTCGGCGTCTTCGCTCGTGTGCCCGATTTCGCGCTTTTGCTTCTCGCCATACTCTCACCAGGCAGATGTTGCGCTCCCTGTTCTGCCCGCCACCATCTATTGTACCCGATTCGTTCACGGCTGACTTTATCCTGCTGAGGGTGTTCGAAAAATCGCTGGCATCAGATTCGCCCGTGTGAAGCCCCCTCAACCGTACCCTCTCCCCCGCAGGCGGGGAGAGGGGCTGATAAACTCCCTCTCCCTCTGGGGAGGGTAGGGGTGAGGGGTATCCTTAGATGGTGCTGAAGTGGTGGCTGTGGCGATGGGGTGTGCCGTGCGCGCTGGCGCTGTTTGCTCCAGCACAGGTTGCTGTCGCCCAGACGGAGATCAGCGTGCGCAACCTGCTCGGTGAGCAGGCGATTACTGACCCGCTGCCCGTGCGTGTGGAGCTGCGTCAGCGGGGCGAAGCAACGCGCGGCATACTGGAGTGGTGGACAGGCACGGGACCCCGCCACCGAATGGCGATCGAGCTGCCCGCAGGCGCCCGCAAGGTGGTCTACCTGCGCCTGTCGCTGGATGCATGGCGGCTCCCTGAACGGCGCAGACGCGCACTGATGAGCGTCCCAACCCTGCTGTGGCGCTCCGAAACGGGCGAATGGCGCCTGCTCGATGTGCCAATCGGCTGGGGCAATCGCCTGCCGCTGGTGATTATTGGCGATGTGCAGGGCGGGTTCGAACAGTGGAAGCAGGCAAGCTTCAGCCTGCAATCCCGGTTCGGCACGCAGGTGGTCAGCAGCCCCGACTGGTCGCTCCAGCCCGTGTACTGGTCGCCTGAGATGGTGCCCACCGAGTGGACTGCTCTGCTGGGTATCCCGATGATGGTGCTGATGGAGGGCAGTGAGCGGCTCTCACGCGAGCAGTGGGACGCCCTGCTGGCGTGGATGCTGGCAGGCGGTCATCTGGTGGTCTCTGTCGGCTCGGTTGGCGAGCCGCTCAAAGGCACGCCGCTCGCCCCGCTGCTCAACAAACCGCCTCTCCCCCAGCACGCGAGCGAGGCAAGGGGTGAGGTACACGACTCCCCTCTCCCACAGCGTGGGAGAGGGGCAGGGGGTGAGGGCAATCTCCCGCTCGCCAGCAGTCGGCGCGTGGGGCGCGGGACGCTGAGCCTGTTCGCGGGCGACCTGAGCGCGCGACGCTGGCGCGAGTGGCAGGGACTGAACGCGCTTATTAATCAGTGGACAGCACGGCTCACGCTGCCACTGGATGGTATTCGCACGGGGTTCGAGAGCGAATCGCTGCGTCCGTCGGTTGCGCGGGCGCAGATTCTGGGCGTGCTGGGCGTGTTCGCGCTCTACTGGCTCGCGCTCTATCTCGCCTGGCGTATCCTGCGACGGCGACGACGGCTGATTCGCGCCCCGCTGGTCGTGCTGCTGCTCACGGCAGGCTGCTGGCTGGCGCTGGTTCAGCTGGTGCCTGCGTCGGTCCATCGGGCGCAGCGGCGTGAGGTTTGCACACTCTTAGCCGACTCGCGCCTGCCCGTCGCGATTGAGCATCGCCTTTACCACTTCCTGCTGCCCGCGGGCGTGCATCGCCTGCGCTGGGCGGGCGCGATTCAACCGCTCGTGTCGCGCCAGCAG
The DNA here is from genome assembly GCA_037445735.1 of Armatimonadota bacterium. Lineage (GTDB taxonomy): Bacteria > Armatimonadota > Fimbriimonadia > Fimbriimonadales > GBS-DC > HRBIN15. The sequence continues at coordinate 8,683 of JBBIJY010000004.1, forward strand.
GCGTTGCTGGGCGAGCGCATCATCGTGGAGCACGGCGCGGACACGCTGATGCGAATCCAGCCGATGGGCGCGCTGGAGATGCAGGTGCAGATGGTGCGCCTGCTCCATCTGCCTGCGCCCGTTCGTGTTGAGCGACAGGGCGAGCAGTACACCCTTCACAACCCGCTGCCCTACCCCCTGCAGCAGGTTCATATTCGGCGCGGATTGTTGAGCGGCGCTCCCACGGGCACTTTTGAGCTGGCGGATCTGCTGGCGAGTGGCGCAAGGCTGACCGCCACCCCGCGCAAGGTGCTTCGCCTGTATGACGGGCTGACCCCGCGCGAGGGCGAATGGCTCACCGCGACGATACCCGCCATGCCATCGCCCCTGCGAACCCCCATAGACGGTCAGGAGGAACCAGCACGCTTATGGGTGTGCATACGATGACCCTGCTGAAACGCCTCTATCAGCAGGCGTGCGAATGGTGGGACGAATACTACACCGACAACCCCATCGCATGGCGGCTGACAGGGCGCTACAGCTCCCTGAACCGCGTCGGGACGCTGCCGCCTTCGGAGGAACTCCGCGAACTCATTCGTCGGCACGCAGAAAATAATCCTGAACTGGCTCAGCGCGTGCTGGAGGAGGTTCGGCAGCATCGGGCGGATCCTGCCAAACCCGTTCGTTTCTGGGGACGACACGACCGCCGCTGGATGATTACCCTCTGGTGCATCGCATTGCTGATTGCTGTCATCTGCTTCGCGCAGGGCTGGACTGGCTCCGCCCAGCAGGGATTGTTAGCCATCCCGCCCAAGCATATTGGTTCGTCAGCGATGGCATTTGTTCTGTTTGGCTCAATTGCTGGCATTTATCTGGCAAACGCCGCTCCGCTTTATGCGCTCCTTGTTCGGGAGCATGCGGAAGGTACGGCGGTCTTTCTGTGGCTCACGCGCCTCACAGGGCAGCACCTGATTTACGGCGCGATAACCGCTTTATTCATGCGGCTGCAGGTGCGCGGCTATCTGGTGTATGTGGCGCCGTTTATGTGGGCGGTCGGCGCTCTGGCATGGGACAGCGGGTGGCGCGGCATCTGGTTCGCCGTGCAGGCAGGCTGGCTCGGATTGACCTCCTCCCTGTTCTGGCTGTTGCTGAATGTGTTTTTGGTGCCGAAACCGAGGGATGGGGCAGCAAGCCGTTGGTCAGAGTCCTCCGCATTAGGAGCAGCGAGTTTTCTCATCTTTATATTCGCTATATCATCTTCAATTTTCTTGATAAATCCATCTTTGCTTTCTTTATTCAAGCCAGTTAACACAGCCCCATTGTGGAGCTGGTTCCTGTTGCCAGTGTGGTGGATCAGTTTGGTGCCGCCTGTGGGATTAGCTTCGCTGCTGTTTGTTCGTCATCCGCTGTGGGGGATTATGCAGGGGCTGGTCTATCTGGGTCTGGCGGCGATGTTGCTGCCCCGTGCGATTCGGGTGGCGCGGGAGCGGTTGCGCCCGCAGGCGGAGGTGCAGCCTGACGAGGGAGACTGGTGATGTGGGACGAGGTGCGCGCGGTGTTCTGGCTGGAGTATCGGCGCCATTTGCGCTCGCGTCGGTTCTGGAGACACCTGCTGCTGATAGCAGGTTTGAGCCTTGGGCTGGCAGGTGGTGTGGGGATGTGGTTCAGCCAGAGTGAGATGGCGTCTGTTCTGGTGCAGGTGATGCCGATGACCAGCGTGGTGGTTATCGGCTTGCTGGGCAGTCTGGCGATGCTGGCGCCGGCGTTGATAGTACCCCACATCTTCAGCGACAGCCACAGGTCCCGCGAGCTGCCCGATATTTACCTGACCGCGCTGCATCCGCTCTCAATAGTGCTGGGGCGCTGTCTGGCGGCGGGGGCGCAGATGGGTATCGTGCTGCTCACGCTCGCGCCAGCAGGCGTTCTCATCTGTCAGATAGCGGGCTTTGCTCCCAGCTACTGGCTGGCGGTGCTGGCAATGACATGGTTTTCGCTGCTGATTCTCGCGGGTCTCAGCGTGCTGGGGCTGGGCAAGCATTTTCCGGGCGACAGCGAGGGGCGGTTCACGGAGACCAGCCACAATCCCACAGGCTGGCTCTTCTATTTGCTGCCCGTGTCGTTGCTGGTCTTCACATGGAACTCCCTTTTTGGCGTGGAGATTCATCTCCCGTTCTTACTGATTTCGCCCATCCTGATCCCGTACGAGATGCTGAACGCCTGCCGGATTGGGAGTCTGGAGCTGCCGCTCTGGTTGCTTGCGCTGCCTGTGCTGCTGGGTTTCGGGCTGCTAACGGTGGTGGCGTCGGCGCAGTGGCTGGGCTGGTGGTCAGATACAGCCTATCGGTTTCAGCGCTGGGGCGGCACGGCATTCTTTCTGACAGTCTATGCGCTGCATCTGGGCATCTACGCGCAGAGCGGGGTGCGCTCGGCGGTGGAGGCGGAACGGATCGCCTTTATCGGGATGCTGCTGGGCGTGGCGGTGTATCTTATTTTATTTGTGCGCGTGCTGGGCTACTATGGGATTGGGGCGCGCCCGCGCCCGTTGCGCCATGCACTCCCCTATCCGCTGGGCGGCGTTGTGTGGGAGTGGGCGCTGGTGCTGGCAATCGCACTCATCGCGTGGCTAACTGTCGGCTGGGCATCGGGCTACTGGGTCGACCCGCGACGCTGGCTGATGTGGAGCCTCTGCCTGATGAGCCTGCTCTGGCTCATGCACGCCGTCAACGCACGATTTCTGACCCTTCACTGGCTCAAGTTCAACCAGCCGTTTGAGGGGCGATACCTGAACCTGACAGAGGCACGGGTGGAGGTCGAAAGCACAGGAACGCAGATAGTGAGATTAACCGCCGCGTCTCTAATCGGGCTGATACTTGTCTGCTTTGTGCTGAGTCGCGCGCCTGCATTTGAGATTTTCAGGGCTATCGGGCGCGTGTTGATGTGGCTGAACCCGGTGAATGGCTTAAGCGCGCCCGACCACAGCCTGTTGCATTATGCTCTTTATAGCCTCTACGCGCTGGGGCTGGCGCTGTTTTTCGCCTGGAGAGGCGTTCGTAAAGGGCGTGAGAAATTCGCTTTAGAGAGGCGCGCGCAGTCGGTGCTGGAGTCTATTGGGACGGCTCTGGAACAGCGGGAGCGGGTTCGCAATGAGTAAGCGTGCAGGGTGGGTATCCTAAAAGTATGCGCTTTGAGACCATCGCTATTCGGGTGGGTCAGGAGCCGGACCCGACCACTGGCTCGGTGGTGGTGCCCATCTATGCGACCTCCACCTTTCGGCGTGCGAGCGTGGATCAGGAAGGGGGCTACGAGTATTCGCGCGTGTCGAACCCGACGCGGGCGGCTGCCGAGCAGTGCCTCGCCGCGCTGGAAGGCGGCAGGTACGGCTTGCTGTTCGCCTCCGGCATGGCAGCCGAGAGCGCCATCATCGGCTTGCTCAAGCCCGGCGAGCATGTGGTGTGCATTCGCGATGTGTACGGCGGCACGATGTCGCTGTTGCGACTGGCGCAGCAGCGCGGCATCCACTACACGCTGGTGGACGCCACCCAGCCCGACGCGGTGGAGCGCGCCATCCGCCCCGAAACACGCCTGCTGTGGCTCGAATCGCCCACCAACCCGCTCACCTATGTGGTCGATCTGGAGCAGTTAGCCGCGCTGGGGCACGCCTGTGGGCTGCTCGTGGTGGTGGACAACACCTTCGCCACGCCCTATTTTCAGAACCCGCTCGCGCTCGGCGCCGATATCGTGGTGCATAGCGCGACCAAATATCTGGGCGGGCACAGCGACCTGATTGGCGGCGCGCTGGTGTATAATCGCGACGACCTGCACGAGCCGCTCTGGGATCAGCAGGCGGTGGGGGGCGGGATACTGTCGCCCTTCGATAGCTGGCTGCTGCTGCGCGGGCTGAAAACGCTGGCGGTACGCATGCGAGCGCATGAGGCGAACGCGCTCGCCGTCGCCCGCTACCTGCAGGAACATCCGAAGGTGGAGCGCGTGCTATATCCCGGCTTGCCCGACCATCCGCACCATGCGCTGGCGAAACGCCAGATGCGCGGATTCGGTGGCATGCTCGCCGTCTATCTCAAGGGCGGGCGCGAGCAAGCCAGGCGATTCTGCGAATCGACGCGACTCTTCCTTCTGGCGAGCAGTCTGGGCGGCGTCGAATCGCTGATTGGCTATCCGCCCGTGATGTCGCACTCCAGCCTGACGCCCGAAGAGCGAGCCGCCTGCGGCATCACCGATAACCTCGTGCGCCTCTCCGTCGGCATCGAGCATATTGATGACCTGCTGGATGATCTGGAGCAGGCGCTGGCGAAAGTGTAGCAGGGTGGCGCATGGCACAGAGCGAGTGGCGTGTGGGCGTGGACACAGGTGGCACTTTCACCGACCTTGTGGCATGGTCGGGTCAGCAGCTGCTGTTGCTGAAGGTGCCCTCCACACCTGCGGCGCCGGAGCGGGCGGTTCTGCACGGGCTGGCGTGGCTCCAGCGCGAACTGGGTGCAGGGCGACCTGCGATGGTGTTGCACGGCACAACGGTCGGCACAAATGCCATTCTGGAGCGCAGGGGCGCCCGTACCGCTTTTCTGACCACGCAGGGCTTCCGCGACCTGCTCCATCTGGCGCGTCAGACCCGTCGGGAGCTGTATAGCCTCTGTCCGCAGCCGACGCCGTGTCTGGCGGAGCGCGCGCTCTGCGCCGAAGTGCCCGAACGCCTCGCCTCTAACGGTCTGGTTCTACAGCCGCTGGACACGAGCGAGTTGCCGCGTCTGATTCGCCGCTGGAAGCGGGCGGGTGTGGAGGCGGTCGCCGTGTGCCTGCTGTTTTCCTATGCGAACCCTGCGCACGAGCGGCGGCTGGGTGAGCTGCTGGCGCCCCATTTCGCCGTCGCGCTCTCCAGCGAGGTCGCGCCCGAGTTCCGTGAGTACGAACGCGCCAGCACCACCTTCCTGAACGCCTATCTCATGCCCGTGCTGACCCGCTATCTGAACGCGCTGCGCAGCCAGCTCCATGAGTCAGATGGGGAGCCATCGCCGACGCTGTTATTGAGCCATTCGAATGGGGGACTGATGGGCATCGCGCAGGCGTGTCGGCTGCCGATCAGCACGGTGCTGTCGGGTCCGGCGGCGGGCGTGATGGGCGCATGGGCAATCGGTCGGCAGAGCGGGCATCCGCGCCTGCTCACGCTCGATATGGGCGGCACCTCCACCGATGTCGCGCTGATTGAGCGTGAGCCGACGCGCGTCGGGCTATCGGAGATCGCGGGCATGCCGCTCCGCCTGCCCCAGCTGGAGATTCACACGATTGGCGCGGGCGGCGGCTCCATCGCCTATCTGGACGCGGCGGGCAGCCTGCGCGTCGGACCGCAGAGCGCGGGCGCCGATCCCGGTCCCGCCGCCTGCGGTAAGGGCGACCAGCCCACCGTCACCGACGCGCACCTCGTGCTGGGGCACCTGCTGCCCGAAACTTTCGGCTTCGGACAGATCGAGATTCAGCCCGATCGCGCCTGGCGTGCGCTGGAGCCGCTGGCGCGGGCGTTGCAACTGAGCGTGGAGGAGACGGCGGAGGCGGTTCTGGAGCAGACGCGCGCCCGCATGAGCAAAGCGTTGCGCACGGTCTCCGCCGCGCGCGGCTATGACCCCGCCGCCTTCACCCTGCTGGCGTTCGGGGGCGCAGGTCCCTTGCAGATATGTGCCCTGACACGGCTGATTGGAGGGCAACGCTGGCTCTTGCCACCCCATCCGGGCGTGCTGTCAGCATACGGACTGCTCTGGATGGATTGCGTGCATGAGGCGGTGCGCACGCTGCTGGCGCCGCTGGACGCCCTGCCCAATTTGCATTCGCTGATGGACGCCCTGCGTCAGGAGTGCCTGCGCGCCCTGCAGGAAGCCGGCGCGTCGATGGACGAAGCGCAGCTCCACCTCTATGCCGACCTGCGCTATCGCGGGCAATCGTACGAAATCACCTTACCGTTTGACCCACTGCGCCCGCAGCAGGCAGCGAAGGCGTTTCACGCGCAGCATGAGCGTCAGTATGGCTTCGCGCTGACCGAACGGGCGCTGGAGCTGGTGAATCTGCGCATGCGGGCAATCGCGCTTCAGCCGAAGCCTGTGGGTGGCGAGTGGCGCGTGGCGGAGGACGCATGGCAACCGATGCGCGGGTTGCCGTCATCTGTGCGCCTCTATCTCTGTGGCGAATGGCGTGAGGTGCCCGTGATTCATCGCGCCGAACTGAGCGCGCGCCAGCGCGTGCCCGCGCCCGCGCTCATCCTCCAGCCCGACACCACCCTGCTGATTGAACCCGACTGGCAGGTATCGGTCGATTCACAGGGCAATCTGGTGGGTCAGCTGTGAACCCTTTGAGGGAAGCAGGTTGTGTCCAGGAAGCCAGGATTCGGGCACGGGTATACTTCTCACACAGCAATGCAACTCCGATTCTTTGAGAAGGATGACTCCGTGTGTTTGGAGAGAGCGCAGGCAGCTACCTGCACGCATCGCGACTCTCTCGAAAAACGCTTCGCACCCCTTATGCGCGAGGAGCCGCAGCTGGGGGAAATGGTTTCCTATTCAGGCAACAAAAAGGTTCCCCTGCTTCGGCTCTATCGCTATAAAGAAGCGTTCGCTTTCAGGTTTGTTGAGCAGTTCATCAATCGCTTCGGCTTGACCGAAGAAGATTGCATCTTTGATCCGTTCTGTGGCATGGGCACCACCTTATTTGTGGCTGCATCCAGAGGTATACCAGCTGTGGGCATCGACAGATTACCCATCGCAGTGTTCGTTGCACAGACGCTCTTTCTGTTTCATCAGGTTCAGGAAGGGCAGCTTCGGGCAACTTTCGAGCATTTGCGAAGCAGGGTTCCAGCCGCTTCGCCTGCGCCTGTAGCCATGGATGTGGCGATTATGAAGATCGCCTTTCCGCCAGAGACACTTCTTGCCTTGCGAAAGTGGAAAACAGTCATAGACGAGTTAGATAATCCATTAAGAGATGTGTTTCGGCTACTGTTCTTCTCGATTCTGGAATCGTGCAGCTATACCTCAAAAGATGGTCAGTTTCTGCGCCTGCTTCGGCACAAGAGAGTGGCGAACCCGGAAGCAATGCTGGAGCGCAGGGTGCTTGAAGCAGAGCGCGACATCAAACTGGTTCGGGAACTGCAGTGGTGGAGACGGCTTCGCATGCCAGCAGTCTATCTGGCGGATACTCGCAACCTCAGCGATGTACCGCTCGACCGCCCACCCACAGCCATCATCACCTCGCCTCCGTATGTGAATCGCTACGATTATACTCGCTCCTATTCACTGGAGCTGTGTTTTCATTTTGTAAAAAATTTTGATGAGTTAAAAGCTCTGCGATTGGGCATCCTGCGTTCCCATATTGAGTCGAGAGTTAGCTCTGATGAGAAGCCTCCTCATCCTGCGGTTCAGGAGGTTGTGGAGACGCTGCAGGCGAAGCGTAAGGTACTGAATAATCCGCGCATTCCTGCCATGCTAACGGGATATTTTGTGGATATGGAGCATGTGATACGCGAATGGGCGCGCGTGCTGGCACCCGGCGCAAGGGTTGCTATGGTAGTGGACAATGTGCGCTTTGAAGGCGAGCTGCTACCTGTTGATCTGGTGCTGTCTGAAATGGCGGAGGCAGCTGGATTTCAGGTGGAGCAGATCGTGGTCGCGCGATATAAAGGCAACAGCTCTCAGCAGATGGGTAAGTACGGGCGTGTCCCTGTGCGGGAAAGCGTGGTAATCTGGAGAAAACCATGAGACGCAGACGCACCGATTCAGATACCAGATCGTGGACACTGGATCAGCTCGCCAAAAGCGAGTTCTTTCGTCAAAAAGTGCATGAGTGGGGATTGCTGACCACTGCCAGCAAGATTGAGCAGGTTCGTGGTGAAGATCTGGACTGGAATCTGGAAACTTTGGGCATTACAGAGCGAGCGTGGAGCCGAATGATTCATCGCGGCATTAAGCCAGTTGTCGTGTTTGCACATCCAGCAGTATTGATCACCATACCCGATGCTGTTGGGTACTATCGCATGCTGGCGATGGTGTCCCAGAAATCGATGAATCGCGTGGGATTACCTGTCCAGCGTTACGAGTTAGGTCGGGGCTACCCCGATGAAACAACTGCACTTTTGATTGCCCGGCACTTGAATCAGATAATTAGTCGTCTGGTTGAAATGGAGGAGCGTATCGATTCGCGCGGGCTCGATCTATGGCGCGGCATGGCTGCAGGCTCACAGGCACAGGGTTCATGGCAAAATGCGAAAGGAGATCAGGTTGAAGCGCTGGTCAAGAGTATTGTGCAAAAACGGTTGCATGAAAAACTGCTTGTACCCGAAGAGACCAGCCCTGCTGTTCGAATGAGCCTCATAGACGGGCGCGTAATGGCTTTTGGGGACGAGCCGGATGTCGCCATCTATCGTGCCAATCGAATCGAGGCTGCGATGGAGATCAAAGGTGGGATAGACCCGGCAGGAGTTCTGGAGCGATTGGGCGCCGCCATCAAAAGTCTGCGCCGGGTTAAGGAGGCAAATCCGAACGCAGTCACTATTTTGCTGGTTCGGCAGGTGTCGCTGACCGAGCGTGCTAAACAGGACCTGGAGATGCACCGTGATACAGTGAACCGCTGGTTCGCAATAGAAGATTTCGTGGATAGCGAGCCAGTTCGCGAGGAGATATTTACGCTTCTGGGAATCTGACGCTGTTCTGGATAGGGTGAGGGGCTGAGATTGGGTATCCTCTTAATATGGAGCGGGCGTTGGCTGCAGGCGGTCCGCATGAGCAGGTGGTGGTGCTGGACTTCGGCGGTCAGTACACCCAGCTGATTGCGCGGCGCGTGCGCGAGTGTCAGGTCTTCTGCGAGATTCTGCCCTACAGTACCTCCATCGAGTCCCTTTGTGCGCGTGCGCCGAAGGGCATGATTCTTTCGGGCGGTCCTGCCAGCGTGTATGAGCGGGACGCGCCGCGCGTGCCGCCTGCGCTGTTTGAACTGGGCATTCCCGTGCTGGGCATCTGCTACGGGCATCAGCTGATGGCGCAGCTGCTGGGCGGCGTGGTTCAGCCCGCTGCTCAGCGCGAGTACGGGCGAACACCGCTGCGCGTGCTGCACGCCGAGCCGCTCTTTGAAGGGCTGGAACCCGACCTCATCTGCTGGATGAGCCACGGCGACCAGGTGGTTCAGCCGCCGCCTGGCTTCACCCTGCTGGCGACCACCGGGAACACGCCCGTCGCCGCGATGGGCGACCTGCAGCGCCACCTGTACGGCGTGCAGTTCCATCCCGAAGTGAGCCATACGCCGTTCGGCAAGCAGCTGTTGCGCAACTTCCTGTTCGGCGTGTGTGGCTGCCGCGGCGACTGGACGCCCGTGAGTTTTATCGACGAATCGATTCAGGCGATTCGGGAGCGGGTGGGCAACGCGCGCGTGCTGTGCGCTATCAGTGGCGGCGTCGACTCCTGCACCGTAGCCGCGCTGATCCAGCGAGCGGTTGGTGAACAGCTCACGGGCATCTTCGTCGATCACGGGCTGTTGCGCAAGGGTGAAGCCGACGAGGTGCGCGAGCTGTTCACCCGCCACTTCCCGACGCGCCTCATCTTCGTGGACGTCCGCGAGCGGTTCCTGCAACGGCTGCGCGGCATCACCGACCCCGAAGAGAAACGCAAAGTGATTGGCGAGGAGTTCGTGCGCGTGTTCGAAGAGCATGCCGATGCGATGGGCGACTGCCGATTTCTGGCGCAGGGCACGCTCTATCCCGATGTGATCGAAAGCGGCACGCCCATCGCCGCCAAAATCAAGACCCACCACAATGTGGGCGGGTTGCCGCCCGGGATGCGTCTGGAGGTGCTGGAGCCATTGCGCTATCTGTTCAAGGATGAGGTGCGGGCAGTGGCGCAGGCGCTCGGCTTGCCCGAAAGCATCGTGTGGCGCCAGCCCTTCCCCGGACCAGGGCTTGCAGTGCGCGTGATCGGCGAGATCACCCCGGAACGGCTCCAGCAGGTGCGCGAAGCCGACGCGATTCTGAACGAGGAGCTGACCCGCGCAGGCTGGCATCGGCAGGTGTGGCAGGCGTTCGCCGTGCTGCCCGCTATCCGCAGCGTCGGCGTGATGGGCGATCAGCGCACCTATCACCATCCGATTGTGCTGCGCGTGGTGCTCAGCGAGGACGCGATGACCGCTGAACCCGCTGAGCTGCCATGGTCGCTCCTGCGCCGTATCGCGGACCGAATCGTGAACGAGGTGCCGGGCATCAACCGCGTGCTGTATGATTTGAGTTCCAAGCCGCCCGCGACCATCGAGTGGGAGTAGGAGGTTGCCTATGTCGGTTCAGACGATGGCTGTGCCCTGTTCACTGGAGGCGACGGAGCAGTCCCTGTGGCAGGCGCGTTTTCCAGAGGTGCAGGTGCTGATCGACGCGCCGACCCTGCAGGCGCGCGTGCGCGAGCTGGGCGAGCAGATTGCCCGCGATTACGACCCGCGGGTGCTGCAACCGCCCAGCAGCGAGCCGCTGCTGCTGGTGGGCGTGCTGAAAGGCTCGCTGGTGTTCCTCGCTGACCTGATGCGCTATATCCCGATCCCCGTCTCGTACGATTTCGTTGCCATCTCCAGCTACGGGGCGGAGACGCGCACCTCTGGAGTTGTGCGCCTGCTGAAGGACCTCGACACCAGCATCGGCGGTCGCCATGTGCTGGTGGTGGAAGACATTCTGGACACGGGGCTGACACTCTCGTACCTGCTGGAGCTGCTGCGCACACGCGCGCCCGCGAGCCTGCGCGTCTGCACCCTGTTGCGCAAGCCCACTCGCCAGAAGGTCGCCGTGCCCGTCGACTACTGCGGGTTCGATATCCCCGACCAGTTCGTCGTGGGCTACGGGCTGGATTACGCCGAGCGATACCGCAACCTGCCCTTTATCGGCGTGTTGCGGGATATTGAAGTGGCGACGAAGTAGGTTCCGGGCGAACCTGCACCGCCGCCCGATCCGTCAGCAGCGGACGATAGCAGGGATTGTGCCACACCAGCTTCAGCGCACAGTTGAGCGAGTCGCGATCACCCTCTAAATAATCCACCACCCCATATTCAGGCGTGAGGTTGATCCCCTCGTAGAACACCTGATAGGGGTCATGCAGGGTGTTGATATAGATGCCCAGCAGGCGCTGCTTCTGCGCGTACGCGAGCTGATCCGGGTCATACCCCATCTGCTCGACCCACTGACGGAATCGGGGCAATCGTCCATAGATGACCGCACGCGCCAGATGCGAACGGGCAAACAGCCGCCGATTCATAATAAAGAGCGCACGCGCCGCCTCCATCTTTTGCGAGGCGATGCTGACCGCATACAGCGTTTCGCCCGACGGCACATGCGTGGCGCAGGTGCCGCCTGCCGTATCCAGCCACCAGTTTTCGCGGATCTGATCCTGGTGCAGCAGTATCACCATGCTGTAGGCGCAGGGACGCCCGTTGTACAGAGCGACCAGGAACCCTTCGGGATGATGATCCAACCATGCCTCGAAGTAGTCCCTCGTCAGCGCCGCGCTGCCAAACAGCTGATCCAGTTCCTCAATCCGTTCTAAATCGGTTTCCCCAGCCTGCCGAACCTCGAATGCTCCTATTTTGACCATAGCGCACCCCTTTCAGAAGCGTTGGGAACGCATCCTTTATTATAGCACATCCTTCACCCTTTTCCTGCTTGCCGGGTTGCAGAGTTTTGAAACCCGATGCGTCCGCCGAGCAGGTCGGTTCAGCCATCCCGGCACACTGCTGTTCGAGTAAAATAGGGGCGATGAAGTGTCCGCGCTGTGGGTGGATTGGGGAGCAGCGGGTGGACGCCTGCCCTGGCTGCGGCTTCACGCTGCTGGCGCTTCAGGTCCCAGCCCATCTGCAACTGCAGCGCCAGAACACGGTGAACGACTTCGCGAACCTGTTGAGCGATTCGGAGCGCGAACAGCTGAAGGAGCGATTGCAGCAATTGAGTGAAACAATGGGCGGTGTGCTGGTGATAGCGACGGTGCTGGCGGTCGCGCCACTCAAACCCGGCGAGTACGCCTTCTGGCTCTATCACCACTGGCGACTGCCTGCGAACGGACTGCTGCTGTTGATTGCCCTTCAGGAACGCTGGATAGAGAGCGAGGTGGGACTCGCGTGGGAGCCGTTGCTTTCGGATGTGGAGACGGGCGAGGCGTTGCAAGCTGCCGTGCCCCTGTTCAAGGAGGGGCGCTACGCCGACGGGTTGCTGAACGCGCTGCAGGTCATTGAGCAGCTCTATCGTATTCGTCAGGAGGCGATAAGCCATGAGAGGAGTTAGCCTGCTGTTGATGGTGCTGGTCGCCACAGGCACATGGGCACAGCGCGTGCAGGAGGTGCCCAACCCGCGCGAAAGGGGCGGCTGGGTCACCGATATGGTGGGCATTCTGACACCCGACCAGCGGCAACACCTGAACGAGGCGATTAACTCGCTCGAACGCGATACGGGCGCCGAGATGGCAATCGTCATCCTCCGACGCACGGTGGACGCTGAGCCGAAAGAGTTCGCCACCGAACTGTTCAACCGCTGGGGCGTCGGCAAAAAAGATATTAACAACGGCGTGCTGATCCTGGTCGCCCTGGAGCAGCGGCGTGTGGAGGTCGAAACAGGCTACGGCATCGAGGCAATCATCCCCGACTCTGAAGTCGGACTGCTGTTGCAGGATTTCATGGTGCCTGCGTTTCGGCGGGGCGATTATGCGGGCGGGCTGATGGCGCTGGTGCGCGAGTTGAGCCAGCGCATTCGTGACCGTCTGGCGGAGCCAGCTGCAGCGCCAACCGCGCAGGCGCCCCCCATCGGGGCGATACTGGGCGTGTTGCTAACGGCAGGCGGGGTGGGGCTGGCGGGCTGGCTGCTGTTGCGCGAGCGGGCGCCTCGTTGCCCCACCTGCCGCCAGCCGATGCGCCTGCTCACCGAACAGCAGGATGACGCCTACCTCAACCCTCTGCAGCTGCTGGAAGAGCGATTGAAGAGTGTCGACTATCGCGTGTGGCGCTGCGATCGGTGTCAGACGCTGGAGATTCGCCCGCGCGTGCTATGGTGGTCGGGCTACGAAAAGTGCCCGAAATGTGGCGGGCGCACGGTGCAGACGCGCAGTTATGTGGTGCGCGAACCGACCTATACGCGGTCGGGGCTGGAGATGATTCATAAGGTGTGCAAGAACCCGCGCTGCGACTATGAAGATGAGCAGCAGCGCGTGCTGCCCCGCCGCGAGCGGGCGCCCAGCGTGATTGTCACGGGCGGAGGCGGCTCATCGCGAAGCGGCGGCTGGTTCGGCGGCAGCGCTTCTGGCGGGGGCGGTGGCTGGGGCGGATGGTCAGGTGGCGGCAGCTTCGGCGGCGGCAGTTCAGGAGGCGGCGGCGCGGGCGCCAGCTGGGTCATCAGCCTGCCAGATAACAGCTGGAGCGGTTCGACCGCAAGCAGCGGCTGGACGGACAACACCACATCCAGCAGCGCGACAGAGAGCAGTTTCAGCGATAGCGACTCGATGGAGAGCGGCAACGAGTCCGATAGTGGCGGCAGCTTCGGCGGCGGCGAGAGCGGCGGAGGCGGTGCAGGCGCCAGCTGGTGAACAACCATGGAAAAACGGTTCGAGCAGGAAGAAGCGCAGGAAGTGATTCAGGAAGCCATTCGGCTCCAGCAGGAGCACGAATCGGGCATTTCGCGGCAGGTGCTGGAGCAGAGCGCAGCCGAGCTGGGCATCGAGCCCGAGCGGTTGCGCGAGGCGATCCGCCGAATTGAGCAGGAGCGCGAGCGCCGCGCCCGAATCCGACGCAACACCCTGATTGCCGTTGGCGTCGCCGCCCTGCTGATGGTGCTGAACCTGATTTACAGCCATTTCGCCCTGAGCGACGCGTGGGCGGAAGTGCAGATGCGCAAAGCGCAGGTGGAGACTGTGCAACAGCGACGCCAATCGCTCATCCCGCGCCTGGAGATGCTGGTACAGCAGGCGAATACCGCCCAGCGCGAACAGCTGCAGCAGGTGCTGAATACCCTGCGCCAGTCGGGCGACGAGACGCAGGCGGCACAGCTACTCCTGCGGCAGATATTGAGCAATCCCGCCCTGCGCAACGACCGCCTCATGCTCGTGCTGATGTACGAAATCGCGGGCGCGGAGAACCGTATCGCGGTGGAACGCGGGCGCTATGCGCAGGCTGCCGCTCGCTACAATCAGGTGGCAAACCGTTTCCCCATCTTGCTGGCGCGTCCCCTGCTGGGCTACCCCGCCCGGGCGCCTTCACTGTGATCGCGCACTTTGAACGCTCTCCCGCATGGTCTGCCCCGAAACGAGGTACGCTTAACTGCCCGGAGGGTCTATGAGCTACGGCTGGACAGGTGAAAAGGTGCGACTGGTGCCGCTGGACAAAGAGAAGCACTTCGAGAACGCCCTGCGCTGGGTCAATGACCCCGAAATCACGCAGTGGACGCTTATCGGCGACTTCCCGCTGAGCCGATTAGCCGAAGAGGATTGGTTCGACCGCATGATGCGGGGTACGGAGCGGGATGTCGCCTTCGCCATCGAGACTCTGGAGGGTGAACACATCGGCTTCACCGGCATTCACCAGATTAGCTGGCGGCACGGCACGGCGACAACGGGCACGATGATCGGGCGCAGCGATTTGTGGGGCAAGGGCTACGGCACTGACGCGGTGCGGGTGCGCACGCGCTACGCCTTTGAGGTGCTGGGTCTGCGCCTGCTGCTCTCTGAGGTGCTGGATGGCAACCATGCCTCGCTGAAGATGCTGTTGAAGGCGGGCTATCGGGAGGTGGGTCGCATCCCGCGCCGCTACTGGAAACGGGGCGCCTACCGCGATGCCATCCTGCTGGTCAGGGAGCGCGATGTGCCATAGCGCAGCTTTACCAGCCCCCCTTCACCCGTGCCCTCTCCCCCTTCAGGGGGAGAGGGACTCGTCATGGGTTCTCTTCGATGGCGTTTGCCTGGGCACGGAGGCGCTGGGTGGTCGCCATCGGGCAGAAGCGCGGTCCGCACATGCTGCAGAACGGCGCGAACTTGTGCGCCTCTTTGGGCAGGGTTTCATCGTGCATCGCCCGCGCCGTGTCGGGATCGAGCGACAGCTCGAACTGGCGGTTCCAGTCGAACTCGAATCGCGCTCTGGAGAGTTCGTCGTCCCAGTCGCGGGCGCCAGGGATGCCCTTCGCAATGTCAGCGGCGTGCGCCGCGATGCGATAGGCGATCAGACCCTGCTTCACATCCGCCGCGTTCGGCAAACCGAGGTGCTCCTTGGGAGTTACATAGCACAGCAGGGCGGTGCCGTGCCAGGCGACAATCGCCGCGCCAATCGCCGAGGTGATGTGGTCATAGCCCGGCGCAATATCGGTCACCAGCGGTCCGAGCGTGTAGAAGGGCGCCTCCTGACACCACTCCTGCTGGATTCGCACATTCTCCTCCAGCAGGTGCAGCGGGATGTGCCCCGGTCCTTCCACCATCACCTGCACCTCTTTCGCCCACGCGCGTTTGACCAGCTCGGCAAGTGTGCGCAGCTCAGCTAACTGCGCCGCATCGTTCGCATCCGCCAGACAGCCCGGACGCAAGCCATCGCCCAGACTGATCGTCACATCGTAGCGCTGGCAAATCTCCAGCAGGCGGTCGAAGTGGGTATAGTAGGGGTTCTCTTTGTGGTGAACAAGGCACCATTCCGCCATAATCGCGCCGCCACGACTGACGATGCCCGTGACGCGATTGTTGGTGAGCGGGATATAGTGGCGCAGCACGCCCGCATGAATGGTCATAAAGTCCACACCCTGCTGGGCGTGATGCTCCACGATGTCCAGGAAGTCCTGCTCGGTCAGCTCCTCCACCGAGCGCACCTGGGTCAGCAGCTGATAGACGGGCACCGTGCCCACGGGCACGGGCGAATGCTCCACGATTGCCTGGCGAATGGAGTCGAGGTCGCCGCCGGTGGAGAGGTCCATCACGGTGTCGGCGCCCCAGCGGATGGCAGTGCGCAGCTTCTCCAGCTCTTCATCGACGCTCGCGCTGAGGGGCGAGCTGCCGATGTTGGCGTTGATCTTGGTACGGAACTTTTTGCCAATCACGGTCGGCTGAAGGCTGGTGTGGCGGATATTGGCGGGGATAATCGCGCGTCCGCGCGCGACCTCCTGACGCACGAACTCCGGGTTAACGCCTTCGCGTTCGGCGCAAAAGCGCATCTCTTCAGTGATGATGCCCTGTCGGGCGTAATGCATCTGCGTTACGACGCCCCTTCTGCCCTGCACATAAGTTGCTCGGCTCATCGTTTGTCCCTCCTTGCGCGGGGGATCAGGGGCGGAATGGGGCGAAGTCAGTGGGTTTCACCGTAGTAGCAGGGGCATCCTGCCCCTGACGCGCGACGCTGACGCCACTGACCGCGTTCCCTCCGCCGGTATTACCCGGATCAGGTTCCAGGGGTTTCCCCACAAACGGGGATCTCAGCCGCCTGACGGCAGCACCCCCCGCGGCTGATAAGAAGTATACCCGTCAATGGGTCGGAAGGGTCGGAAGGGGTATAGTAGAGGGGTTGATCGGGATGCTGAAGGGGCTTGCGTGGCGTGAAGGGCAGGGCGCGGGCGAGCGGGATCGGGCG
The DNA here is from genome assembly GCA_037445735.1 of Armatimonadota bacterium. GTDB lineage: Bacteria > Armatimonadota > Fimbriimonadia > Fimbriimonadales > GBS-DC > HRBIN15. The sequence goes on from JBBIJY010000004.1 coordinate 25,252, forward strand.
TGGCTGGGCTGGAGTGTGGCTTATCTGGCGCTGCAGACAGCGACGCCGTTCGTGGTGGTGCCGCTGGGCTGGGTGTGGGTCGGCACGCTGATCAGCACGCTGGCATTGATGGCAACGCTGCTGGGGCTGGTCTTCGCGCTTGCCCGATTGTGTGAGGCGCATCGCTGGCTGGCGCTCGCGCTGCTGATGGGGGGCGCAAGCGCGTTCGCGCTGTGGCTGCTGCTGCCCACCCTGCTGGGGCTGTCCGCTCACCAGCGGGTGTCGCCCCTGATCGCCGTGCCCTATCGCGCCGTGCACGGCTATCTGCTGATCCTGTCAGCGATCGGGCTGGGCTGCCTGCTCTCCCGAATCGTTCGGGAGAAGAACCTGCTGGTGCCGGTGGTGCCGTTCGCGGCGCTGATCGACGCCTTCACGGTGCTGACGCCTGCAGGCTTTGTGAAGCGGGTGATGGAGACGGCACCAGCGGTGATGGAGCGGGCAGCGGTGGCGATTCTGGCGTCGCCCGGTCTGGCGACGCCTGCGGTCAAGCGTGTGGTGCCGATTGCACTGGTGGGCGCGGGCGATTTCGTGTTTCTGGCGCTCTACGCGGCGTGCCTCTATCGGTTCGGGCTGCAACCCTTCGCCACGGCGGTCGGGCTGTTTTTAACGCTGTGGGCGTATCTGGTGCTGGTAATGGTGGGCGTCACGCCCGCGCTGCCCGCGCTCGTGCCGATGGCGGTCGTCATCCTCGCGGTCAACTGGCGGGCGTTCCAGCTCTCCCGTCAGGAGAAGTGGGCGAGCCTGCTCGTGCTGCTGCCGACCGCCGCGCTGCTGCTCTATCTGCTCTGGCGATTCTGAGATGGAAACGATACGGGATGCACTGTTTGCACTGCTGTTCGTGGCGGATTCGCCGCTGACCATCGAGACGCTGAGCGAGGTGCTGGGTCAGCCGCCCGATGGGGTGGAGGCTGCGCTGAACCAGCTGGAGCGCGAACTGACGGCGCAGGGACCGATTCAGCTCCTGCGCGTCGCGGGCGGCTACCAGCTCGCGACGAAGCCCGAATATGCGCCCTATATCGCCCGCCTGCTGAACCCGCCTCCGAAGAAGCTTTCGCGCGCCGCGCTGGAGGTGCTGGCGATTGTCGCCTACGAGCAGCCCGTCACGCAGGCGCAGATCGACGCCCTGCGCGGCGTGGACAGCAGCCACACCGTGCGCCAGCTGGTGGCAAGAGGACTGATCGCCGAAGTGGGGCGCAAAGAGGCGCCCGGTCGACCCGTGCTGTACGGCACAACGGCGCAGTTCCTGCACTACTTCGGGCTGAACAGCCTGGACGAGTTGCCCGAACCGCCGGAAGAGTAGAGGCATGGCTCCCACGACCCTTTACTCGCCCCTCATCAATCTCATGCCCTCTCCCCTGTGGGGAGAGGGGCTGGGGGTGAGGGGTTTTCTACCAGTGTGAGGCACTTAGCCCCCTCACCCGTACCCTCTCCCCCTGAAGGGGGAGAGGGATTAGACTCCTCCCCCCCTTCCACAGCGTGGGAGAGGGGCTGGGGGTGAGGGGTTTCTCGCAGGCTACGGGCGGGTCAAAAAGTTCTTCAGCAGCTCCTTGCCTGCCTCACTCATGATCGATTCGGGATGGAACTGCACGCCTTCGATGGGGTAGCGTCGATGGCGGACGCCCATAATCTCGCCCTCGTCGGTCTCGGCGGTGATTTCCAGCTCGGCGGGCAGGCTCTCGCGGCGGATGACCAGCGAATGGTAGCGGATGACCCTGAGCGGGTTCGGCAAGCCGCGAAACACGCCCTGATCGGTATGGCGCACGAGCGAGGTCTTGCCATGCATCGGGCGCAGGGCGCGCACAATCTCGCCGCCGAACGCCGCGCCAATCGCCTGATGACCCAGACACACGCCCAGCAGAGGGATTTTGCCCGCCGCCGCGCGAATGAGTGGCACGCAGATGCCCGCCTCATTCGGCGTGCAGGGTCCAGGCGAGATCACCAGGCAATCGGGTGCCAGCGCCAGCACCGCGTCGACGGTCAGCGCGTCGTTGCGCACCACCTGCACCGTCGCGCCCAGCTCGCCCAGATACTGAACCAGATTGTAGGTGAAGCTATCGTAGTTATCGATCACCAGCACGCGCATCGGCAACCTCCCTCACGGTTAACTTGCTTCCTGCACGCGGAGCTGACCGCCGAGCAGCTCCACGCGAAGGGCGCGGGGCGGCTGACCCGCGCTGTCGACAGCGGTGGGCACATAGGGCGCAATCAGCATCAGCAGCTCGCGTTCCACCGCCCGCTCCAGCTCGCGTGCGTCGTAATGCTCATGATAGCCCTGCTCCGCCAGCCAGTCGATAACGGCGTCGTCCACCGCCACCTCCAGCCCGCGCCGCCGATACATCTCCTGCAGGCGCGGCAGGAAGCGCGTCTCGATAATCTGCCGCATATGCGCCTTCTCCAGCGGCTGAAAGATGCACAGCGCATCGATCCGGTTCACAAACTCTGGCGAGAAGCTTTCAGCGAACAGCCGACGCCAGTCTTCGGGCGAATGCTTCTCGCGCAGGAAACCGACCGCTGTCTCTGGATGCAGGTTGGAGGTCATCACGATAATCGTGTCGGCGAACGAGACGCGCCGACCCTGCGTGTCGATGATATAGCCATCATCAAAAATCTGCAGGAAGACCTTATGTACCTCCGCGTGCGCCTTCTCGATTTCGTCTAACAGCACGACGCAGAAGGGGTTCTCGGCGACGAAATCGAGCAGAGGGCTGCCCATTTCAAAGCCCACATAGCCGGGTTCCGCGCCCAGCAATCGGGCGACCGTGTGCGCCTCAAAGAACTGGTTCATATCGAGGCGGAGCAGTCGGTCGCGCGAGCCGAAGAAGTATTCGGCGAGGGCGCGCGCCATCTCCGTCTTGCCCACGCCCGTCGGTCCGACAAACAGGAACACGCCGTTCGGGCGCTCCGGGCGCAGGTCCAGCCGCCGAATCTTGAGGCTGAACACCCGCACCAGCGTTTCGATGGCGGCGTCCTGACCAACGATGCAGCTTTTCAGATAAGCCTCCAGCCCCTGCAGCCGCTCCATCAGCGACCGTTCGCCCGCGCCTATCGGCAGACCCGTGATGCGCTCCGTGACCTCCCACACGAGGCGCGGCTCAATCTGGTTCAGCCCCAGCATGCGGGCGCGACCGACCGCCTGATCCAGAATCATAATCGCTCTGTCGGGGAAGGGGCGATGGCGGATGTTCTCGTCGGCGACCTGCACCATCAGCTGCAGCGTCTCGTCGCTGATGTCGATGCCCAGCTGCGTACGGAAATGGTCGCGCAACTGCTGCAGCACAATCAGTGTCTCCTGCGCGTCCAGCGGATGCACGGGAATGGGCTGGAACCGCTTGAGCAGATCGGGCGCGTGCCCGACCTGACGCTGCAGGTTTTCAAGGCTGCTCACCGCGCCGATAACGGGGATGCGGCGGGTCACCAGATCGCTCAAGAACTGCAGGCGCAGCGCTTCCAGCGGCGGCGCGGGCGCGTTCAGGAAAATCTCGAACGGCTCCAGATAGAGAATCGCGTTCGCTGCGCTCGCCTCCTCCACCAGCTGAATATAGAAATCGGGCGCGTCGATGAGCTGCGGGAACAGGATCACGGGTCGGTTCTGAAGCGTTGATGGCACGGTGCCTGCCGCGATGCGCTGTGCCAGCCCCTGCACGACGGCGCGTCGCCCGACGCCCTCCAGCCCTACCAGCACCGCGTAGGGATTGATCGGGCGGCACAGCACCTCCATCAGGCACTCGATCTCCGTGTCGCGTCCCACCACCTGCGGCAGTGCGCCCGCCTTCGCCTGCTCGGTCAGATTCAGCCCCGCGCTCAATATGCGGAAGCCCGACCCGGAAGCCGACGCCCGATGCTGGCGCAATAGCAGCAGCGACTGACCCAGGTGCCGCACCGAGATCCATCGCTTGCCCTCGCGCACCGCCTGCTCCGCCGCCAGCTGAACCACCTGATCGAGCGTGAAGGCGAACGATTCATCGCCGCCGTTCAGCTCCTGCTGGAGCGCCTGCTGAAGCGCATCGATGTCCAGCTCCGGCGCCAGCTGGTGGAGCGTGTTGCGGTGATGCTGAATCAGCGCCAGCAGCAGGTGGCGGGCGTCGGCGCGGATTGACTGCGCCAGAACCTGCGCATGATGTAAGAGGCGCATCGCGGGCGCGGAAATCCGCACCCGCACCACCGATAGCTCCTTCATCCCGGCGCGATTATACCGCAACTTTAAACTCGCAGGGGCAACAGCGAGGAGGAGTATCTGTTTCATTGGTACAGGAACAGCCCCCGGTCGTTAGCAAACCGCCACCCGCATGGGTTAAACTTGCAACAAAACAGCGCGGAAGGGAGTTAAAGGTCTATGAGGTGACGACCATGCGAAACGGGCAACTCAGAACCGCGATTGGCAGCGTCATTACCGTCTGGCTGGTCTCAGCGATTCTGGCTCAGACGCGCCCTGACATCCTCTGGATGCGTGGCGGACATCGGACCTCCATGGGCAACTGGAACTCCTATGTGACTGATGTTGCTTTCTCACCCGATGGGCACTACTATGCTTCGGTCCACAATGAATTCACGGTCAAGATATGGCGCGTGCGCGACGGAATCCTTGTGCGGAGCATCTACTCCAATCGTGCAACGCCATATAGAGTCGCTTTTTCACCTGACAGCAGATCCATCGCTATTGGTGATGCGTATTCAGGCAATATCCAGATTGTGCGTCTTTGCGATGGGGTCGTGATACGGACGCTCACAGGGCATACCAATGCGATTCTGTCGCTTGCCTTTTCGCCTGATGGGCAGTATCTTGCCAGCGCCGGATACGATGGTAAAGTGCGCCTGTGGCGAATGAGTGACGGCATAACCGTCTACACCCTGAACTACTTCAGCCTATCGGTCGCGTTCTCGCCTGATGGGCAAACCCTCGCATGCGGACTGGCCGACGGGAGTATCCGAATCTTTCGAACCAGTGACGGAACGCTACAACAGACTCTCACGGGACATACAAACAATGTATACGCCGTCGCTTTTTCACCGAACGGGCAATATCTGGCAAGTGGCAGCCGTGACAATAGTATCAAGCTCTGGAATCTGAGCGATGGCTCTCTGATATACACCTTTACGGGACACTCGGCAGTGGTCTTCGATGTGGCGTTCTCGCCCGACGGAGCGTACATAGCCAGTGCCAGCGGCGATAACACTGTGAAAGTCTGGCGGGTGAGCAATCGCTCGATCGTGTATACCATCAACACGCCCGATCAGGTCGGACCTTTTGCGGTTGGCTACACAACCGATGGACAGTCTATTGTGAGTGCAGGTCAATACATCCATTTCTGGCGTGCCAGTGATGGGGAGCATATGCGTAGCGGTTACGACTTTAATGATGCAGTTTATTCCGTTGCTTTTTCGCCGGATGGGCAGTACTTGGCGACAGGCAGTGAGGACGGTTCCGTGAAAGTCTGGCATACGCGCGATTCGACGCTGGAACGGGCGCTCGTGCCCTTCAATGGCTTTAATGTTCTTGCCGTAGCGTTCTCGCCTGATGGACAATATCTGGCGGCGGGCGGCGCATCCAGTGAGGTCAAAGTGTGGCGTACCAGCGACTGGGAGCTGGTAGCCACTCTGGGGTCGCATCTATCGGTCTGGTCGCTGGCATTTTCACCCGATGGGCAATATCTCGTCAGCGGCGACGCTTATGCGACCATTCGTTTCTGGCGCGTGAGCGACTGGACTCTGACACGCACGCTCACCCATGCGTCGGGAGGGTTCGCGATTTACTCCCTCGCCTTCTCACCTGATGGACAGTACCTTGCCAGTGCCTGCCGCGACACCACTGTCAAAGTCTGGCGCCTGAGCGATGGAACCAGCCTTTACACGCTCACAGGGCACAATACATCCTATCCGTATACGGTGGCTTTCTCCCCAAACGGTCAGTACCTGCTCACAGGTGGCAGCACGAATCTGGCTCGACTCTGGAATGCGAGCAACGGTACCCTTGTACGCCAATTTGTCCACAGCCATGACCCCCTCCAGGTGGCGTTCACTCCCGATGGACAGTACCTGATAACAGGGGGATACTTCAACCTTAACTACTGGAACATTAATCAGAACAACGCCCCTGTGTATGCGTATACGGAAGAGATAGGGCACGGCGTGCGTTGCCTCGCTGTTTCATCCGATGGGGAGTGGTTCGCCTACGGTCGATGGGATTCAACTGTCGTGCTGGCGCGCAGCCCCTTCACGCCCACAACCGAAGGGGATGTGAACGATGACGGTTGCGTGGACGATGCGGACCTGCTGGCGGTGCTGTTCGCCTTCGGCGAGACAGGACTATTGCTGCCTGAAGACCTGAACGATGACTGTGTGGTGGACGATGCAGACTTGCTGATAGTGTTGTTCAACTTTGGGAGCGGATGTTAGGTCATCCTCTTTTGGAGGCTGGGTTCCTCACCCCCGTGCCCCCTCTCTCATGCTGCGGGCAAGGGAGGCTGAATCCCTCTCCCCAGGCGGGGGAGGGTACGGGTGAGGGGGTTTGGCACACCGGCGAATACGATGCCCCTCCATTCAGGAACTCAGGTATAATAGCTCATTGTGGGAAGGAGCCGCGATGGGCTATCGCTGGGGTATTCTGGGCACGGGTAAGATTGCGCATCGCTTCATGCAGGCTGCGGCGCTGGTGCCCGAAGCGCAGGTGGTGGCGGTCGGATCGCGCGCCGCTGCAACCGCCGAAGCGTTTGGGGAACACTATCGCATCCCGCGCCGATACGCCTCCTATGACGCCCTGCTGAATGACCCCGAAGTGGAGATTGTGTATATCGCCACGCCGCACACCCTGCACGCCGAGAACACGCGCGCCGCGCTGGAGGCGGGCAAGCATGTACTGTGCGAGAAGCCGTTCACGCTGAACGCGCGTCAGGCGGAGCCGCTCGTCGCGCTCGCCCGCCAGAAGGGGCTGTTCCTGATGGAGGGCATGTGGACGCGCTGCTTCCCGCTCATACGCGAGATTGTCGCTCGCGTGGGGGCTGGCGAGATCGGAGCTATCCGCATGATTCAGGCGGACTTCGGCTTCCGTGCGCCGTTTAACCCGTCGGGGCGACTGCTGAACCCTGCGCTGGGCGGCGGCGCGCTGCTCGATGTGGGCGTGTACCCCGTCATGCTGGCGTTCCTGTTTCTGGGCGAGCCTGTGCGCATCCACTCTGCCGCCGCCATCGGCGCAACAGGCGTGGACGAGCAGTGCGCGATCCTGTTCGAATATGCGGATGGCGCACTCGCGCTACTGGGCGCCGCCATCCAGACCGACACGCCCAAAGAGGCGACGATTTGCGGCACAGACGGGCGAATCCGTATTCACACGCCGTGGTGGAAGCCGTCGGAGGCGACGCTCACCCGCGCCGACGGCAGCGAGGAGCCAATCCGCCACCCCTACACGGGCGACGGACTGCAGTTCGAAATCCGCCATGTGCATGACTGCCTGCGGGCAGGGCGCATCGAGAGCGGCTGGATGCCTCTGGACGAAACGCTCCGCATCCTGCGCGTGCTGGATACCATTCGCGCCCGGTGGGGGCTGATCTATCCCGACGAGAGGGAGTGAGCGCGTATGAGAGGGAGCGCCTTCGGATGGCTGATTGTGCTGCCCATCTTCGCGCTGGCGATAGGGCTGCGACTCTACAGCCTCGATGCTGACCCCGACTGGCGGCTCGACTGGAACCCCGGCCTGCTCACCGATGAGGCGTTCTACATGCACAACGCCCGCAATCAGGTGCTGTTCGGGCAGGCGAATCTGGATGAGTTCAACAATGCGGTGCTGAGTCCGCTGGTTCACTGGCTGCATGTGTGGGTGTTCTCGCATTTTGGGGTGGGCTATGTGCAGGGTCGGCTGGTGTCGGTGGCGCTGGGACTGCTCGGTGTGATGCTGTTTGCCCGTCTGTTATGGATTGCGTTTCGGGGTGCGGGCGTGGCGCAGCGGGCAGTGCCCTCGGCAGCGGCTCTGGCGTGGCTGGGCGCGGCATGGCTGGCGTATGAGCATCTCTATCTGCTGTATAACCGCACCGCGTTGCTGGAGACGCCCGCTGCGTTCTTCTGTCTGTTGAGCCTCTGGCTGTTCGCGGAGGCGACGGTCAGCTCGCGGTGGTGGGGCGCGCTCGTCTGGGGCGGGCTGTCGGGCATAGCGGCATTACTGGCGCTGGCAACCAAGTTGACCACACTGCCGTTCGTGATGGCGCTGATGGCGGTGGCGCTGCTCACACCGCTTCTGGATCGCGAATCGGCGGCGTCGGGGCGCGTTATCGGGCGGGCGGTGCTGACAGGCATGCTCATAGCCGGTGCGCTCTGGCTCTTCCTGTGGCTGATGCCCCACTGGGAGACATGGAGCCGCATGCAGGCGTTCTATCTGCGCGTGCAGGGTCGCCCGCACAGCTGGGCGGAGGCGTGGCGGGCGGTTCAGACCGCGCTGATCGGCGAGCGCTACGGGCTGATGCAGTTCCTGTTCCTGCACGCGCCGCTCGCGTGGCTGGGCAGCCTGCTTATGCTGGTGGGCGTGGCGCGCTCCGTGCGCCTGCGCGCCGCACTGACGCCGATTGAGTGGGTACTGATTGGCTGGGTCGCGCTGAGCTGGTTGCAGATGGCGCTGATGCGGATCGCTCCCACGCGCTACACAGCGGGGTTCATACCCGCAATGGTCGCTTTGCTATGGATTGCGATTGCCCGCTTCGAGCATCTGCGCTGGCTGCTCACCGATGCAGGTTTCAAAAGCTGGCTGGCGCGGCTGCTAATTGGCGCGGGTGTGGTCTATTTCCTGCTGTTGCTGGCGTTGCCCGGTGTGGAGTGGCGCACGATGGAGTTTCCTGTGCTGGACAATCGCCTGCGTGCGCGATTGCTGGTGGTGGCGTTTGTGGCGGCAGGCTGTCTCGCCTGGCTGCTGCCGTGCGTGGCAGGGCGTTTCGCCCTGCGTGCCTCACCTGCCCTCGCCACGCTCATGATGGTGGTCGGGCTACTGCTGAACACGCCGTGGTACATCAGCTACTTTGCCGGGCGCACCTATCAGCTCAGGGAGTTCAATCAGCAGTTGACTCGCGCGTTGCCGGAGGGGTCGGTGCTGGTGGGCGTGGCGTTTGAGACGCCGTTCCGCTACTTTTTCGTGTTTCGCGGGCTGTGCAACGACCGTCAGTCGCCGCAGGCGATGGGCGCCACGCACCTGCTGGTGGTCGGCTCCGAAGAGACGCTGATTCGGTTCTGGACATCGGGTGCTGATCTGAGCCGCTGGTACACGGTGTCGGATCGGGTGGAGCCGGCGGCGCACCCGATGCTGCGCGGGCGCGTGGGACCCTATCGCCTGCTGGTGTACGAGCTGCCCCGTATCGACGCGCTCGGCTGGCGCGAATCGTCGCTCGTGCCCCGCCCGCGCATGGCGCCCAGCGCGATTCTGAAACCCCCTGCACCCTGAACAACAGAATCGGGTATACTCTGACGGGTTGCAGCAGGTCGGCACGGAGTGGGAGTTCTATAACCCCACTCTTTTCTTTAAAAGACCGAATCCATGCTGCGCCGAAGGGGGTATCGGAATGCACTGTGAAGAGATCATCGAGGCTTTACGACAACTGGAGCGGGAGCGCCATATCCCGTTTGAGGAGCTGATGGCGACCCTTGAAGGAGCGTTCGCCAACGCCTATCGGCGGCAGACGCACCTGCCTTCCAGCGCGCGCGTGCAGGCAAAGTTCAACCCCGCAGCCCCCCACTGCTTCTGCGTCATCGCAGAAAAAGAGGTGGTTGGTCTCGTAACCGACGAACACACCCAGATCAGCGTCGAAGATGCCCGCAAAATCAAACCCGACGCCGAAGTTGGCGAGATTATCCAGGTGGAGTTGCCCGTCGAAGAGTTCGGGCGTGTGGCGGTTCAGAACGCGTTTCAACTCCTTGTGCAGCGACTGCGTGAACTGGAACGCGAGCATACGGTCAGAGATCTGCTCACCCGCAAAAAAGAGGTCATTCCCGCGCGGGTGGAACGATTTATCGGTCCGAAGGTTCTGCTCTCATACGGACGCCTGGAGGTAATCCTGCCCGAAAAGCATCAAAGCCCGCGCGATGTGTATGAGATTGGCGATACCATCAAGGTGTATGTGCTGGAGGTGCGCACGCCGCCCGCCGAGCCAGGGCGCGAGCCGCGCCTGCGCGATGTGAAGGTCATCGCCTCGCGCACCGACCCGATGCTGGTGGCGCACCTGCTCAAACAGGAGGTGCCCGAAGTCGCCAGCGGCGATGTGGAGATCAAAGCGATTGCTCGCGAGGCGGGCGAACGCACCAAAATCGCCGTCACCTCCAAAAACCCACTGATTGACCCTGTGGGCGCGTGTCTCGGCTCGCGCGGCATGCGCATTCAGGCAATCAGCAACGAGCTGTTCAACGAACCCATCGATGTGGTCAAATGGAGTCGCGACCCGGAGCAGTTCATTCGCGAAGCGCTCAGTCCCGCCCGCGTGAACCGCGTGATTCTCAACGCTGACAAGCGCGAGGCGCTCGTTGTAGTGCCGAACCATCAGATGCGTCAGGCGGTGGGGCGTGGTGGCGTGAATGTGCGCCTCGCTGAACAGCTCACCGGCTGGCGGCTCGATGTGCGCTCCGAAGGCGAGATAGCACGCGGCGAGGTCAACGGCGGTATCCCCTCCGCCCGACGCCCATGAAGCGCGAACCCGTTCGGCGGTGCGCCAGCTGCCGGCGCACCGCCCCCAAAAAGGAACTCCTCCGTTTCGCCCGCCTGAAAGAGCGCGAGGGCTGGCGCATCGTGCTGGATCAGGCACAGAACCTGCCCGGACGCGGCGCGTACCTGTGCCCCCAGCGCGAATGCATTCGTCAGGCGCTCAAAAAGCGCGCTCTGGACAAAGCCCTCCGCGCGCCCGTACCCCGCGAACTGCTGGAACAGCTGATGGCAGACCTCTAATGGTCAGATTCAAAGCAGGAATCCCGTCTCCGCTGGCGAATCGGTCATCTGCCACAGGAGGAATGGGCATGGAAGCCAGGTTCGTTCATCTGCATCTGCACACGGAGTACAGCCTGCTGGACGGGGCGATTCGAATCCCCGAACTGGTCAAAACGGTCGCGCACTATGAGATGCCCGCCGTGGCAATCTCTGACCACGGCGTGATGTACGGCGTGATCGACTTCTACAACGCCTGCACAGAGGCGGGCATTAAACCGATTATCGGCTGCGAACTCTATCTGGCGCCGCGCCGCATGCGCGACCGCACCCGCCAGGATCAGACCAGCTACCACCTGCTCATGCTGGCAAAAGATGAACGCGGTTATCGCAACCTGCTGCGACTCAGCACGATTGCCCATCTGGAAGGCTTCTACTACAAGCCGCGCGTGGACAAGGAGGTGCTGCGTCAGCATGCCGAAGGGCTGATTGCCACCTCCTCCTGCCTTGCAGGCGAGATACCCGACGCCCTGCTCAAGGGCAACTATGAACGCGCCCGCGCCCTCGTGCAGGAATATTGCGAGATTTTCGGACGCGAGAATTTCTATATCGAACTGCAGGATCACGGTCTGTCTGAACAGCGCACGGTGAACGAGGGACTGCTGAAGCTGGCGGAGGAGTTTCGCCTGCCCCTGCTGGTCACCAACGACGCGCACTATCTTAATCGCGAGGACGCCGAGATTCACGATGTGCTGCTGTGCGTGCAGACCAACTCGCGCATCGATGATCCGAAGCGGCTCCGATTTGGCACGCAGGAGTTCTATCTCAAGTCGCCGCAGGAGATGGCAGAGCTGTTTGCCCGCCATCCCGACGCGCTGGCGAACACGCTGGAGGTCGCCGAACGCTGCAATCTGGCTCTGGAGTTCGGTCGCGCTCAGCTGCCTGCGCCCGACCTGCCGGAAGGCAAGACGCCGATGGCGCACCTGCGCGACCTGTGCTACGATGCCCTGCCGCGCCTTGTGCCCAACACGCCTGACACCTATCTCCAGCGGCTGGAGTACGAGCTGTCGGTCATCGATAAGACGGGCTTCGCGCCCTACTTTTTGATTGTGCGCGACTTCGCCCAGTTCGCCCGTCAGCAGGGCATCTATTTTGGCGTGCGCGGCTCCGCCGCAGGCAGCCTCGTCTCCTACTGCCTCGGCATCACCGATATCGACCCCATCGAATATGACCTCACCTTCGAACGCTTCCTGAACATCGAGCGCATCCAGATGCCCGATATCGACATGGACTTTGAGGACGCGCGACGCGATCTGGTGATCCGTTATGTGCGCCAGAAGTACGGGGAGGAGCGCGTGGCGCAGATTATCACCTTCGGCACGCTGGCAGCGAAAGCCGCCCTGCGCGATGTGGGACGCGCCCTGAACATCAACAGTGCCCTCATCGACCGCATCACCAGAGCCATCCCCAGTATGCCTGGCATGACCATCGAGCGCGCGCTGAGAGAATCGCCCGAGTTCCGCCAGGAGTACGAGCGCACGCCCGAAGTGCGGCGGCTGGTCGATCTGGCGCGGCGGCTGGAGGGCATCACGCGCAACGCCAGCGTGCATGCGGCGGGCGTGGTGATTGCCAGCGAGCCGCTGGTGGAGCGCGTGCCGCTCGCCCGCAGCGCCGACGGCGAACTCATCACTCAGTTCCATATGGGCAATCTGGAGCAGATTGGACTGCTCAAGATGGACTTTCTGGGACTGATGAACCTCTCCGTGCTGGCGAAAGCCGTGCAGAACATCGAACGCTCGCGCGGCGTTCGCATCAACCTGCGCGAGATACCGTTCAACGATGCGAAAACTTACGAGATGCTGGGGCGCGGCGAGACCACAGGCGTATTCCAGTTAGAGAGCGCGGGTATGCGCCGCTACATCCAGCAACTGAAGCCCCAGAATGTGCGCGAACTCGCCGCGATGGTCGCCCTCTATCGCCCCGGACCGATGGAGCATATCCCTACCTACATCGCCCGCAAGCACGGACGCGAACCCGTTACCTATCCGCATCCCCTGCTGGAGCCGATTCTCAAGGAGACCTACGGCGTGATTGTGTATCAGGATCAGGTGCTGAAGTGCGTGCAGGCGCTGGCGGGCTTCTCGCTGGGTAAGGCGGACATCCTGCGCCGTGCGATGGGCAAAAAGAAGCCCGAAGAGATGCGCCGCATGCGCTCCGAGTTCGTCAAAGGCGCCGCCGAAAGAGGCATCGACGAAGCGGAAGCCAACCGCCTGTTCGATCTGATCGAGCCGTTCGCTGGCTACGCCTTCAACAAGGCGCACGCCGTCTGCTACGCCCACATCGCCTATCAGACCGCCTACCTGAAGGCGAACTACCCCGTGGAGTATATGGCGGCGCTGATGGCGGTCTACAAGGAGAAGACCGATAAGATTGCCAGCTGCATCGAGGAGTGCCAGTCGCTGGGGATTGCGGTGCTGCCGCCGGATATTAACCGCAGTGAGGCGGTTTTCACGGTGGAGCCAGTCGAATCGGCGCCTGGCTCCTCTCAAGCCTATGCGATTCGTTTCGGGCTGGGCGCGATCAAAAATGTGGGCGAGTCGGCATTAGAGGCGATTCTGCAGGCGCGGGCGGATGGAGGCGCGTTCGAAGATGTGTTCGACTTCGCTGTGCGGCTGCACGAGCGGGGCGGGCTGAACCGCGCCACTTTAGAAGCGCTCATTCAGGCGGGCGCTTTCGAATCGCTCCATCCCAATCGCGCTCAGCTGCTCGCCGGGCTGGACACGATTCTCAACTATGCGCAGTCGGTGGCGCGGGCGCGCGCGGCGGGGCAAAACTCGCTGTTTGAGGGCGGACAGGAGGTGCATATCCCGAAGCCCGCTCTGCCTGCCATCGACGATATGGGCACGCCCGAAAAGCTGGCGCTGGAGCGGGAGCTGTTAGGGGTCTATCTGTCGGCGCACCCGGTGCGCCCCTACGCCCGCGCGCTGGCGAAGGTCGCCACGCCCATCGCCCACGCCCGCGAGCGCGAATCGGGCGCCTCCGTCACCGTCGGCGGCATCATCACCAGCCTGCGCACGCGCACCACGCGCCAGAGCGGCGCCCGCATGGCGGCGCTCGTGCTGGAAGACCTCACAGGCAGCATCCCCGTCACGGTGTTCCCGCAAACTTACGAGGCATGCAAAGGCGCCCTCATCAAAGACCGTGTGGTGCTGGTTCGCGGCAGGCTCCAATCGCGCGAGAACGGCGACCGCAACGGCAACGGCGAGGGGAACGGGCTGGAGCTGATTGCTGAGCATGTGGAGCTGTTCGAACCGCCCGCTGACGGAGAGGAGGCGCTGCAGGATGGCGGTTCCTGCCTGCAGATTCGCCTGCGCCGTTGCCAGCCTGACCAGTTGAGCCACCTGCGCCAGTTGCTGGAGCGCCATCCGGGGGAGGCGATTGTGCGCTTCGGCGTGGGTACAAATGGCACAACACGCTGGGTGCAGGTGCCCCAGCGCGTCGCGCTCACGCCGCAGGTGCTGGACGCCCTGCGGCAGATGCTACCCGACGCCGAGATTTACGCCTTATAAGCCCTGCGACGACAGGCGACGGGTATAGTGAAGGGCAGGGCGATGGGACACATTTTGCTGGTTTATAACGCGGGCAAGGCGGCGGCGGTGCGTCAGGCGCAGGAGGTCGCCCGCTGGCTGCGAGCGCGCGGCTATGAGGTGGTGCTGGCGGACCAGCAGACGGCGATGGCGTGGGAGAGCCTGCCCGACCCGAACATCGCGCTGGTGGTCACCCTGGGGGGCGATGGCACGCTGTTGACGGCGGCGCATTTAGCCGCGCCAGCTGGCGTGCCGATTCTGGGCGTGCATCTGGGACGGTTCGGCTTCATTGCGCAGGTGGAACCTGACGAGTTGCAGGGCGCGCTGGAGCGGTGGCAGGCGGGCGACTGCACGGTGCAGGAGCGACTGATGGTGCAGGCGCGGGTGGCGGGCGAGGTGCGCCTCGCGTGGGCGCTAAACGAAATCGCGCTGCTGCGCCATCCCACCTCGCCGATGCTCAACTTCGGCATCGCGATTAATGGGCTGCCGCTGACCACCTATCCCGCGGACGGCTCACTGGTGGCGACGCCGACCGGCTCCACCGCCTACGCGCTGTCGGCAGGCGCACCCGTGATGCATCCCGCGACCGAGGCGCTGATTCTGACGCCCATCTCGCCCCACACGCTGGGCGCACGCCCACTGGTGCTGCCGCCCGACGCCCGCATCGACATCACCGTCGGTTGTGAGGCGACAGGCGACCCCGAAGTGCAGGTGCTGATCACCGCCGACGGACGCCGCCACCAGTGGTTGACCGTCGGTCAAACGGTGAGCATCTCCGCTGCCCCCTTCCGCGCCAGGCTGCTCGTTTTTAACGAGAGTGAGTTCTTTGAGAAACTGCGCGACCGCCTGCTGTGGGGCGCACGCGTGAATGAGTAGCTTGCGAAAACCCCTCTCCTCCGCCTGCGGGGGAGAGGATGCGGGTGAGGGAGCTGACTCCACCTGCAAGCGGATGCAACCCCTCACCCCAACCCTCTCCCCAGAGGGGAGAGGGAGAAGTTAGCCCCTCTCCCCCGCCTGCGGGGGAGAGGGTACGGGTGAGGGGGCATAACTTCAGCGCGGCGAAGAGACCCTGCCCGGTATTCGGTGAGTCGCGCGAATGCGAGCAACCTCTCTCTCCAGCACTTCCACCGCGCAGGTGAGGTCGTCGCGTGTGGTGTGGCGTCCCAGCGAGAAGCGGATGCCCTGCTGGGCGGCGTCTTCGTCCCAGCCGAGCGCGAGCAGCACATGGGAGGGTTCCAGCGAGCCAGCGCTGCACGCCGCGCCACTGCTCGCGGCAATCCCTGCCCTGTCGAGCGCAATCAGCAAGCTGTCGGACGGCACACCTGCGAACCGAAAGTGGGCGTTGCCAGGCAACCGCTGATGGGGATGCCCCGTGAGGGTGGCGTCGGGCACACGCTCCAGAACCTGCTGGATGAACTCGTCGCGCAGGGCGGTCAGCCGCAGGGATTCCGATTCGCGCACCAATTCGGCAATCGCGGTCGCCTTCGCGAAGCCGACGATGCCTGCCACATTTTCGGTGCCCGCGCGTCGCTCCCGCTCCTGACCACCCCCGACCATCAGCGGCTGCAACGGCGTGCCCGCGCGAACATAGAGCGCGCCCACACCCTTCGGTCCATAAATCTTGTGCGCCGAGATACTTAACAGATCGCAGCCGATGGTCTCCACCTTCACAGGCAACAGCCCGAAGGTCTGAACGGCATCCACATGGAACAGCACGCCCCGCTCGCGGCAGACCGCGCCGATTGCCTCCACGGGCTGAATCGTGCCGATCTCGTTATTCGCGTGCATCACCGACACCAGCCATGTGTCAGGGCGGATTCGGCGACGCACCTCGTTGGGGTCGACCTGCCCGAAAGAATCCACAGGGATCAGCTCCAGCTCGTAGCCGAAGGGGCGAAGCCACTCGGCGGCGTTCAGCACGGCGTGATGCTCAACGGCGGAGACGAGCAGGTGGCGGCGGTGGGGAGGCGCCTTGAGTGACGCGCCGATAATCGCCAGATTGCACGATTCGGTGCCCGACGAGACGAAGCAGATTTCAGCGGGGTCGCAGCCGAGCGCCTGCGCCAGCATCTCCCGTGCCTCGTCGATTGCCAGCCGCGCCTCACGACCCCAGCGGTGCAGGCTGGACGGATTGCCGAAGGCATCCGTCAGAAACGGCTCCATCGCCTGCTTCACCTGCGGATCTAACGGCGTGGTGGCAGCGTGATCGAGATAGACACGACGCATCTCTTCAAAGTGTACCCCATATCCGGGGTATAATCTGCAGAATGCAGGAGGCGAGTGGGTATGGCGCTGACGATTGAGCAGATGCGGCATGTGGCGAAGCTGGCGCGACTGGAACTGCCCGACGAGAAACTGCAACAGTTGATGGGGCACATCAACGCCCTGATGGCGCACTTTGAGCGGCTGCAGTCGCTGCCCACCGAGACGGTGGAACCGACCTCGCACTCGATCCCCGTCTATAACGCCTTTCGGGAGGATGTGCCGGGCACACCACTGCCGCGCGAGGACGCCTTAGCCAACGCCCCGCAAGCCCGCGATGGGCTGTTTATCGTGCCCCGCATCGTGGAGGAGTAGATGGAACTGATTACGCGCAGCCTGTCGGAGCTGAGCGAGCTGCTGCGTCGGCGCGAAATCTCCGCGATGGAGCTGACCGACGCCGTGATTCAACAGATTGATCGGCTGGAGCCGACCATTCAGGCTTACATCACGCTTGTGCCCGAACAGGCGCGCGCGATGGCGCGTCAGGCGCAGGCGCGACTGGATGCAGGCGAATGGAACCCGCTGTTGGGCATCCCTGTTGCGATAAAAGACAACATCAGCACGCGCGGCATCCGCACCACCTGCGCCTCGCGCATTCTGCACAACTATGTGCCACCCTATGACGCCACCGTCACGGCGCGGCTGAAGGCGGCAGGCGCCGTGATTCTGGGCAAGACCAATATGGACGAGTTCGCGATGGGCAGCTCCACTGAGTACTCGGCGTTCCATCCGACGCGCAACCCGTGGGATTTATCGCGTGTGCCCGGCGGCTCGTCGGGCGGTTCGGCAGCGGCAGTCGTTGCGCAGATGGCGGTCGCCGCGCTCGGCTCCGACACGGGCGGCTCCATTCGTCAGCCTGCCGCCTACTGCGGCGCAGTCGGACTGAAACCGACCTATGGGCGCGTCAGTCGCTACGGTCTGATCGCCTACGCCTCCTCACTGGATCAGATTGGTCCCATCACGCGAACCGTCGCCGACTGCGCCCTGATGATGAATGTGATTGCGGGCAAGGATCCGCTGGACGCCACCAGCGTGGATGTGCCCGTGCCCGATTATCGGGAGGCGTTGCGCCCTGAAGTGAAGGGCATGCGGTTGGGCGTGCCGTGCGAGTTCTTCGCGCAGGGCGTTCAGTTAGAGGTCGCGCAGGTGGTGCGTGCGGCTATCGATCGGCTCGCCGATGAAGGCGCAATAGTGGAGGAGACCTCCATCCCGATGGTGGAATATGGGCTGCCCACCTACTACATTCTCGCGCCAGCTGAATGCTCTTCGAATCTGGCACGGTACGATGGCGTGCGCTACGGGCTGCGCGAGGGCGCGGAGCGGGGGCATGTCGGCATGATGGAGCGCACCCGCGCCGCCGGCTTCGGCGACGAGGTTATCCAGCGCATTATCATCGGCACTTACGCGCTCTCCGCCGGCTACTACGATGCCTACTATCTCAAGGCGCAGAAGGCGCGCACCCTGCTGCGCCAGGAGTTTGACCGCGCGATGGCACAATTTGATGCGCTGCTGTGCCCCACCGCGCCGACGCCCGCCTTCAAAATCGGCGAGCTGGTGAGCGACCCACTCGCCATGAAACTGATGGATGTGCTGACCATCCCCATCAATCTCACGGGCGTGCCCGCGCTCTCGGTGCCATGCGGCTTCGTGGACGGTCTGCCCGTCGGACTGCAGATTATCGGTAAGCCGTTCGATGAAATGACCGTGCTGCGCATCGGCTACGCCTGGGAGCAGATGGCGAACCTGCAGGAGCCGTTGCGTACTCCGCGCGGCTTGCAGACCATCGCCTGAACCGTTCAGCAGCCGCCACCGAAATCAAACAGCACCATCAACAGGTCCGCATCGTCCACAGCGCCGTCCCAGTTCAGATCGGTCTGGCGGTAGCCAGTGCCGCCGAAGTTGAACAGCACCATTAGCAAATCGGCGTCATCCACGCAGCCATCGCGGTTCGCATCGCCCTGCAGGCGTCGCTCCCAGCGATAGTCGTTTCCCATCGCCTCACGCCAGTCCTGAATCGTGTTCCATTTGCCCTGGATGTAGTAGCCATCGTACGGCGGCCAGCGATAAAGGCACAGCGCGCGAATCACCGGATTGCCCACCACGCGGTTCCAATCGTTGATCTCGCGATAGGCGTTTTTGATCCAGCCGTTGTTCACATCGGGCCATGGCTCGCCCATGTTGCTCTCGGTGATGAACACGGGCAGATGGCGCAGCGACGGCGGGATGCGACTGAGCAGATTGCGATACACACGAAAGTGGAAATAGACCTCCTCATAGGGCGGATCCATGCGTTGCTCGCTGAAGATGAGATTGGGGTCGGAGCCGTGTGTGTAGGCGTGCAGGATGAAGCCATCCTGCTCGCTGCCCAGCGCCTGAACCACCTGCGCCCAGTAGTCCAGAAAGCCAGGGATGCCATATTCGGGGAAGGGCGGGGCATAGGGCGCCACTGGCGCCGCGCACACGATGTCATCTTCGTGCCCCGGTACCGATTTGATGGCGTTGCGGCACAGGCGAAACGCCTGCACATAGCGCTCGACGGTAATCGGCTCGCCGCTCTGACCGCCTGGCCATTCCGGAGGGATGTTCGGTTCGTTGCCAATAATCCAGATGTGGGGTGCGCCCTGTGAGGCGCGCACGAAGTTCGCCACACGCTGCGCGAAGTTTGCGTACTCCGCGTGGGGTGGCAGCGTGCCGAGAGGGTAATAGCCGTAATTAAGGCGCACAATCACGCCGTGCCCCGCGCTCGTCCACGCACGATAGTCGCCCCCACGCTGATCGCTGGGATCGCTGCCCAGCCCCTCCGTGAACAGGATCCAGATACGCTTGCCAGCCGATTCGGCAACGAACTCGCCGCCTGGCTCATGCATCCCGAATATCCAGGGCGGATCCACCGGGTCGGTGGGCAGTGGCACAATCTGCACATCGTCAATATAGACCACATAGGGGCGGTTATCGGCGGGATTGACAGGCGTGAACGCCAGATGTTCCAGCGTGCCTGTGCGCCCATCCAGCGTGCCGTTTGCCGATGCGCCGGCAAAGGGACGCACTGGCTCACTCAGGGGGTCAAACACCACCCGCACCCAGCGGTCTTTCTCGGTGATCAGCTTGCCGATAGGTGGATTGTTCATATCGCCCGATGTGGCACCAATCCATTCGATTCCGCCTGTTGTGCCGCCGTTCGCGCCGTAGGCGGCTCTGGTGCCCGTTTCCCGCACGCCCAGCGTCAGATAGAAATCGGGCGTGCCCGACGGCACATAGAGCCACACCGCTATCGGGCGGCGGAAGCTGACGGTGGGGTTCGCATAGTGCAGGGTGTTGAAGGTGGTCAATCGCAGCCATGCGCGCGCGTTGCCGTTGAACTGCCACATCACCTTCAACGATTGGGTGCCGCCGGGTGTATGGTTCTGCTCGCTGGTGGTCAGGGCGCAGTTCGGTCCTGCACCACATGAGCCTGTGTAAGCCAGAAAACCGCTGGTGGACCCCGAAAAGCTCGGCTGGCGGAACATCACCGCCCCATTCAGGTTCGCTGCGAAGCCCTCAAAGTCCGTGATTCGCCCCTGCGCGTGCGCGATGCAGACAAGCCCTGCGCCCATCAGCATTAGCAACGCCCGTATCCCACGCTGATTGTTTCCCTTTCGCATCTTATGCGCTCCCTGTGGTTAATCCATACGCATTGTCACCAGCGTTCTCCTGCCAGCCATCAAAGGGGGAAAGAATGTCGGGGCTTTCCCATCACGGGGTATCGCTTTCGAATCTGCTCACGCAGGCAAATGGCGATTGGTAGATAGCTTTGGGCGGTTCCGTCATCAGCGCTGGCGGAACTCGATAACTCCTCGCGAGATCTCGCCTTTGAGTATCCATTCGACGCTGTTTTGTTCGGCGAGCCGTTTGGTGGTTGCTGTTGCCCACACTTCGCCAATCACAACTGGAATGGCGTCTACACCCGCACGGCGCAGAGTGTCGGCACGCTGGCGTGCGCGCAACACATCACGGCGATTGACCTTGAGGGCGACCTCCACCACGGCGACCCGATCCTGCTTCCACCAGATGAGGTCTGCCAGCGTGGGGTCGCTTTCCTCATCGGGATAGCCATCCTCTTCGGGTGGCAGGCGCTGGAGCCACTCCCGCAATCGTTGCTTTACATGCGGATCGTCCGTCTGTCCGCCGTCACCACCGTTCAGCAGGCGCACGGCGCGTTTGGCAATCTGTCTTTCGAATCGTTCGCCCGCGCGGCGTCCCTCCTCGCCCTCGCGCCACTTCCGCATCTCTTCAAAGTCGCGCTCCAGCCGCTCCTGCGACGCCATGACTCGGTTCAGCAGCTCATCGTGGCGCTGGAGCAATTCATCGTGGCGCTGGAGCAGTTCCGCAAATCGCCGCTGCTCGGCTATCATCTGCTGGAGCAGCTCATCGTGGTGTTGCAATCGTTCATCGTGGCGCTGGAGCAGTTCCGCAAATCGCCGCTGCTCGGCTGCCAGCTCGTGAACCAGCGCGGGCAGCTGGAGCAGTTCATCCTGCAGGATGAGGCGACGCGCCGCGTCACGCAGCTCCGCCCGCTGCTCCAGCAGGCGAATCAGCGTTCGCTCATTGACCAGTCGCTCCTGCAACGCCTCTGCCCACTCTGGATGCTCATCCAGCAGGCGAATAAGGCTTTCCAGATCAGCAACGGAAAGTGGCATGCCTTGCCCAAATTATACCATGGGATGGTGTGATAGTGGGGACGCGACGGTCGCGTCCCCATGTGGATGGGTTCACAGGTTGCCCTGCACGAACTCGGCGATTGCGTTTGGCGTGCTGGGGTCGAACCCCACCACATCGAGCATGCCGGCGTCGCTGGGGTCGGCGATAGTGAACGGGTTCGCCAGCATGCCGACCACCACCAGTCGGGCAGGGATACCTGTTGCCCCGCGATACATGCGCAGCGCTTCGACGGGATGCACTGCACCGTACCAGGTCTCCGAGTCGGTGTAGATGATGAAGGCGTCCGCCTCCACCCCGCGCTCGAGCGCCCAGAGCATCGGCAGGGCGCAGTCGGTTGCGCCAAACGGCAGGCTGGCAAGGTAACCCATCGCCTGCTCCAGCGGCATCTCAGGGGTCAGCTCCAGCGGAATCAGCTGGTGCGAGAAACCGACCACCTGGGCGCCCGTCTCCACATTCAGCGTGACGAGCGCGAGGGCTGCACTGGCAGCACGCGGGGTCAGCCCAACGATGCCGCCCACATGACCCCAGCCCATCGAGCCAGAGATGTCAAGCGCCAGCACGAGCCGCTTGCCGGTGGGCACCACATTTTCGAAGGTGGCGTAGAACGCCCTGTTGAGTGCCTTCACGATGGCGGGCACTGGCTGCCATGCACCACTGCCGCGTCCGCCGTAGCCGCGCTCATAGGTCACCAGTGCAGTTAGTACCTGCAGCGGGTGAACCCGTGCCTGGCGCAGGCGCGCGCGGTCGTTGAGCTGCTTCACCACGAAGCGTGCGGCGTCGCTACCCTTTGTGAGCAGTCCCACGCGCGTCATCGTGGCGAGGTTGCGAATCATCGCCGTCATCGGCATCGCGGGCAGCAGCGCATCCCACACCGCCGCCGAGGTCAGCAGGTGGGTGGGCACAACCTCGCGCGGCAGCGCGTGATCACGAATCAGTCGCACCGCCTCCTGTAGCGGCAGATCGGGCTGATTCAGCCACTCGACCGCCTCCAGGTACGCGCCGACCTCCGCAGGCAGCTCGGCTGCCACCTCGCGCGTGAGGATGTAGCGATAGAGCGCGTTGCGCCCGGCGGTGTCTGCCTTCGGGTGCGCCAGACGCAACAGGTCGCGGTGCGACCAGCCGTAGCGCTGGCGATACTTGGTGACCTGATAAGCCAGCTCGCGCAGCTCCCGTGTCTGATACCAGCGTGCCACTGCGCGGCGCAACGCCCGCCCCCAGCCGCGCAGCTGCGTCAGGTAATCGATGAGGGTGAACAGATGGGTTCCTGTGCGCACGATGCGCGGCATCGCCTCAAGCGCGAGCGCGCGAACCTCGTCGCGCCCCGACGCTAGGGCGAGCGCCAGCACGAACAGCGCAGGATCGTTCTTGTAGGCGCGACCCTGCTCGCTGATCTCGGCAGTGCGCGCCAGCACATATGCCGGCTCGCGATAGAGCAGCTCCAGCACCGCCTTCGCGTTATCCAGCGTCAGGCGCTGCTCCGACACATAGTAGGTTCCGCCCTCTGTGCCGAGAATAAGGAACCTGTCCAGCTGCTGGCGCGGCTCCAGCGGATAGGCAAAGCCACCCGCATAGTTGCGCACCTGCCCTGTCAGTGCCACGCGCTGCGTGCGCGAAAGAGACCCTGGGATTCGCATAGTATCTACTCCCCCTGAGCTCTGGTTTTTAGAGCGGGAGGCGGGCGGGGGGAGGTCGAACCCCCCAACAGCCAGCAGGCTGGGCGACCGATAACCATCTCCGTCCGACCCGGCGGATAAAGAGGCGGCAGACGGGGGCAGCGCGTCCTCAACGCGATAACCATCTGCCTTCGACCCGCTGGATAAATAGGTGGAGACGGCAAACCCGCACTCCCGTTTCCCCTGCAACGGCAGAGGAACAGGCATTTTTAACGGCATCTTGCGCCAGAAAGTTCCCGCCATGCCCGCAGTGGGTATCCTTTACACCGTCATGCCAGAGCCAGTGGAGTGTCATCCCTCGGTAGAAAGCGTGCTGGAGCAGCTGGAGCGGATTGCGCCGGGCGTGCCGCTGCTGGCGCTGGGTCAAACGGTGTTCTGGGACGAGCCGACCAAGAGCGGACTGCTGCTGTTGATGGCGGCGTGTGGACGCACGCGCCCCTTCTTCTTTGGCGTGCATGACACTGACTATTTCGGTCGCCTGCACACGAAGCGCCTGCCCAAAGAGAGTGTGCCCCCACCCGTCCCCGCTTCCCCAAAGCGGGAGGGTGCCGACTGGCTGCTGATGTTGCCGCATAATGATGGCTCCACGCGCGGGCTATGGTCGGCGGCGGGCGAAATCTCGTGCCTGTTCGGCAGCGAGACGGTTCCGACGCGCGCTCGCTATGCGGAGGCGGGCGCCCAGCTGGAGAAGGTCGCCCGTCGCCATCCGCTGGGGCGCGAGGCGTTTCTTGACGCGATCACCGAAGCGTGGGGCTGGCGCGGGCTGGTGGCAACCGACAGCGTGGCGCGCCCCGTGTATGAGATGTCTGTCCGCGAGGTGCTGCCCGCCCTCGACGCACTGCTCCAGTGGGGCTTCGAAAACACCCTCGAATGCCTAGCAGACCCCGACCAGCGCGATCGCGCCCGCCAGCGTGCTGACGCCATCCGTCAGCGCGTTCACGAGCTGGCGAGCCTCGCCGAATCGCTCTCGCTGGCAGACCTCTATCGCTACCTCTATCGCGATTTTCTCGTGTGGCTGATCGGCGAGGTGCCGGAGATGGTGGGCTTCACGCGCACGACGGAGCTGCTGCGCTTCGCACCTGACACCGCACACCTGCCGCGATTCCAGCTGCTGCAACGGTTTCTGGACCCGCGCACGCGCCCTATCTGTGAACGCGCCTACAACGATGCGGTTGCCGGCACCGATATCTATGCCCTGCGCGAGTTCGGCGAGGGCGCACTGCCGTTCGATCTGCTCATCCCCCGACGCGGGCGCGGCACGCTGATGCTCACCGAGCGATACCTCACCGTGCTGACGCCTGAACCCGCTGTGGTTCGGCTGGCGGAACCCGTGCAGAGCGTTGACGCGCTGGCGCGCGTGATCGCGGAGGCGTTCGGCGAGGGTGTCACGCTGATTGGCAAAGCGCTCACTCTGGTGCCGATGCTGGCGCACGAGTTCATCTGTGTCTTCAACGAGCGTGGCTCGCCCTACTTGAGCCAGAGCGCTCGCATGCTGGATCAGATTCAGCGCGACGGCGTGGCGATAAACCTTCACCCGCTGTTGCGCCTGCGCTACGCGACATGGGACACGATGGGCGCGGAATGCATCCAGTTGCGTTTGCCAGAGCATCTCGCGGCGGCGTTTGGCGAGCGCGAGCTGTGTTCGGAACGGTTCGCGCGGCGCTGGCGGGCGGTGGTGCAGGCGCAGCGCGAGCGGTTGCACGAGCTGCGCCGATGTCGCAGCCCACGCGAGCTGATGCGCTACCTGGCAGCGCATCTGAGCGAGGAGTGGCGCGACAAAGCCCGCGAGTATGAACAGCTGCACGCGCGATTACAGCAGGTCGGCGAGCAGGCGGCTTATCTGCGCCAGCAGGCGCACGCCCTGCACGCCGAACGCCGCGCCCTGCAGAGCGAACGCATCCGTCTGGAACGCGAGAAAGGCGAGCTGTTCCGACAAGCCCGGCAGAACCCGTCGACGCGAGGCGCCTGCCTTGCCCAGCGCGAAGCGTGCGAGGCTCGCCTGCAAGCCCTCTCCGCACGATTGCGGGCGATCCGTCAGCAGCTCAGGGCGTTGCTGGCTCAACGGCTCCAGATCGGGCGCACGCCGGAGCTGACCGCCATCCGCGAGCGCGTGCAAACGCTGGAGTACGAAGCCGAACTGACGCGCGTGGAGCTGGTTCGAACTGCCATTCTGACCGCCGACGGGCTGGTTCACACCAGTGCCCGCCCCGCCGCATGGTGGTTCCTGCTGCTGTCGGAGCGATGGTTCCGCGCCAATATCCAGCAAACGGAACTCTATTTAGAGTGGCTTACTGGGGAGCGCAGTAAGTGATTTGCACGAACTCTTCGGCGTCCAAGCTGGCACCGCCGACCAGCACGCCATCAATCTCAGGCTGATGCAGTAGCCCGCGCGCGTTCGACGCCGTCACGCTGCCGCCATACAGCACGCGCACATAGTTGCCCAGCTCTGGCTCGTACAGCTCGCGCAGTTGCTGGCGAATGAAGGCGCAGATGCGGTTCGCTTCGGGCGCATCGCACACCTGCCCGGTGCCGATTGCCCACACCGGCTCGTAGGCAATCACCAGCTCGTACAGCTCGTCCGCCTCCAGCCCCTGCAACGCGCCCCTCAATTGCTGCTGAATGACCCTCTCGGTCTGGCTCGCCTGACGCTCCTGCAGGGTCTCGCCGACGCACAAAATCGGCTTCAGCCCGTGCGGCAGCACCGCTTTGAGCTTGAGGTTCACCGTGGCGTCGTTCTCGCCGAAGTAGCGCAGGTGCGCTTCCGTGAGGCTGGGGTCGGGCTTTCCGAACCGTCCGCGCGTCTCCGAGTGCCCGATAATCACATATTCGCAGCCGACGGCGACCAGCATCGGGGGCGATACCTGTCCCGTGTAGGCACCCGAATCGCTCCAGAACACCGTCTGCGCGCCCAGTTTCAATCCGCTGCCCCGAATCGCCTCGGCGACAGCTGGCAGCGCGACAAATGCGGGGCACAGCACCACCTCCACATTCAGGCGCGTGCCGATACGCTGGCGCAGCGTGTTCGCAAGAGCCGCCCCCTCCGCAGGGGTCAGATTCATCTTCCAGTTGCCTGCAATCAAACAGGTGCGCATGATTCCACCATCTGAATCGCTTCGACGCTGGCGCCACTTTTCCTGCATAGCGGGTATTATAGAGGATGCAGGAGGGAAAACAGTATGAAACGATGGATCGCAACGCTGATTTGCGGTGGACTGATGGCAGTGTGGGCGCAGAACTATATCGATATCGCGCTCGGTGGGGAGTTCATTCTGCGCCTGCGCACAGGCTCCAGCGGCTACTCGCTGGAAGAGCGGGCACGCATCGTGGAAGAGCGACTGGTCAATGTGTTGGGCACGCCGCTGCAGCCCAGCGACATCCGGCTGAAAGAAGTCAAGCCCAACGCTCAATATGAGATTTATGTGCGCCAGAAGCTGCTGCTGACGGTGACACCTGAGGATGCGAAGGCGGCGCAGATGAGCATCAAGCAACTGGCGCAGCACTGGCTTCGTGCGCTTCGAACCAAATTGCCTGAGCTGAGCGCGCATCCGCAACCGTAGCGCGATGCCAGAAAAGGGGTGGCGGCGAAATGTATCAGGCTGCTACCCCTTGTTGCTCAATGGGGTGCGCATCAGCAGGAATCGGGTGGCAGATGTCGTAGAGGGCGGATTAATGGCTGGAGGGAGACGACTGGGCTGGTTATGGCTGTGGGTGCTGACGGCGCTGATGGGCATCGGGCTGGCGCCGCGCTCGGTTCGCATCTATGCCCGGTGGTGGCAGACCCGTCAGGAGGTTCAATCGCTGGAAGCGCAGGCGCAGGCGTTGCGACAGGAGCAGGCGGAACTGCGCCAGCAGCTGCAGCGGCTCTCCACCCCGGCGGGCAAAGAGGCGCTCGCCCGCGAGAAAGGCTGGCTCAAACGCGGTGAAAAGCCCCTGCACATCGTGCCCCGATAGGTGATTCACCCCGCAAAAATACCTGTTTTTGCCCGAATCGCCCGAAAAAATGCCCCGCCCCCTTGACATGAGGGGGCAAGATGTGCTATAATAGGAACCGACAGGCTGGTATGCCCGCCAGCCGACAAATCCGGCACACCCGGAAAGGAGGATATGATGATGGTATTGAAACGACTGGCTGGAGTGGCACTTGGTGCCCTGTTGGCTGTGAATGCGTTCGCGCTCTTTAGCGAGACGGAACCGAACAACACGCGCGCCACATTCGACCCGAATGTGTTTGCACCGCCTGCTTACAATGTGCCGTGGTCCGATGTCGGCGTTCTGAGCCTGACCACCAACGACTCCGACTTCTTCAAAATCCGGCTTAACGCTGGGGACTGGCTGACCGCCATTACCTTCCCCATCAGCAACGGGAATACCGATCCCGATACCGTGATGGCGCTCTTTGACGCCACTGGTAACACGGCGCTTGTCTTCAACGACGACGCCGGGTCTATCAGTGGGCTTGGCTCCGCCATCCGCTGGCAGGCGACAACTTCGGGCGACTACTACCTGGCTATCACAGGCTTTCACGGCTTTGCTAATCAAGACGACCTCAGCTACTATGAAGGCGCCACCCATACCGCAACCGGCTCCTACATCCTGACCCTCAGTGTGGTGCCGGAGCCTGCCAGCATGATTGCGCTGGGCACGGGTCTGGTGGGTCTGCTGGCGCTGCGCCGACGCCGCCGCTAAACTGTCAGCAAACAGGGACACCTTTTATTGCAGGGAGGTGCGCGGGGTGCACCTCCCGTTTTCGATTCAGGCAATCGGCTCCACGATGAACTCCTGCGCTTCCATCGCCTGCAGCAGCGCCCACGCCGTATCCAGCGCGGTCAGGCAGGGGATTCCGTGTTCGACAGCAGCGCGACGGATGATTAACCCCTGCTGTTCCGCCTTGCGGTCAGGGCTGGGCGTGTTGATGAGCAGCTGCACATGCTTATGCGTGATGTAATCCAGCAGATCGGGCTTGCCCTGCCCCATTTTGGGCACAATCTGCGCGGGCAGCCCTGCTTTTTGCAGGGCGCGGGCAGTGCCGTGCGTGGCGTAGAGCCTGAACCCGCGCCGATGGAACGCCTTCGCCAGCTCCACACCCTCCGCCTTGTCTTTATCAGCAAGGGTCAGCAGCACACTCCCCCTGCGCGGAATATGAATGCCGGCGGCGACCATCGCCTTGTAAAGCGCGTTCGCGTAGGTGCGGTCGATGCCCATGACCTCGCCTGTGGAGCGCATTTCAGGTCCGAGCGCCACCTCCACACGCCGCAGCTTCAGGCTGGAGAAGACGGGCGCCTTGACCGCCACGCGCGATAACCCCTTACCCATACCCCTGCAAGCGGCAGATTCGGAGGGAAGCGGCTGACCCACTTGCGCGGACACCGCCAGCTTCACCATCGGCACGCCCGTAATCTTGGAGAGGTAGGGCACGGTGCGGCTCGCCCGCGGGTTAACCTCGATTACAAACACCTGCTCGCCGTCGATAACGAACTGCACATTCATCAGCCCGCACACTTTGAGCGCGCGCGCCAGTCGCAGCGAATAGTCGGTAATCTGCGCCTGCACCTCTGGGCTGAGCGTCTGGGGCGGCACGACGGTCATGCTATCGCCCGAATGCACACCCGCCCGTTCAATATGCTCCATAATCGCGGGAATGACGAACCGTTCCCCATCGCCGATCAGATCCACTTCCGCCTCTTTGCCCTCGATATATTTATCGACCAGCACGGGCGCGTCGGGGAACGCCAGAATGGCGGAGCGCCAGAAGGTTTCCAGCTCCTTATCGTTGCGCACGATCTCCATCGCTCGCCCGCCCAGCACATAGGAGGGGCGCACCAGCACAGGGTAGCCCACCGCGCTGGCGATCGCCTTCGCCTCCTCGAGGCTCCGCACCGCCCGCCCGTGCGGGCGCGGAATGCCCAGCTGCTCCAGCAGCGCGTCGAACCGCCGACGGTCTTCCGCGATGTCTATCGATTCGGGCGGCGTGCCCAGAATCGGCACGCCGAACGCCTGCAGCTGTTTGACCAGATTAATCGCCGTCTGCCCGCCGAACTGCACCAGCACAGGGATCGAGCGCTGGCAGGAAGCCCCCTCACCCGTACCCTCTCCCCGCTGGAGAGAGGGTTGGGGTGAGGGGCTATCCACAGGCGCGGGGCGAGCTACCCCCTCACCCGTACCCTCTCCCCCGTAAACGGGGGAGAGGGACTTAGATACTCCCTCTCCCCGCTGGGGAGCGGGCTGGGGTGAGGGGTTACTCCCCTCTCCCCCAGCGGGGGAGAGGGGCAGGGGGTGAGGGCTACCCTCATACTCCAGCAGGTTCAGCACATCCTCCAGCGTGATGGGGTCAAAGTAAAGCGCGTCGGAAATGTCGAAATCGGTGGACACCGTTTCGGGGTTATTGTTCAGAATCAGCGCGCAGTAGCCCAGCTCGCGCAGGGTCTTGACCGCATGCACTGCCGAGTAGTCGAACTCTATTCCCTGCCCGATGCGGATGGGTCCGGAGCCAAGCACCAGTACCTTGCGCGGGTGGCGGGCGGGCGGGCGGTCATGCTCGCCGTGATAGGTGCTGTAGAAATAGGGCGTTTGCGCCTCGAACTCGCCCGCGCAGGTGTCCACCATCTTGTAGGCGGGGCGGATGCCCAGCGCGTGGCGTGCCCTGCGCACCTGCGCCTCGCTCAAGCCCGTGATCTGGGCGATGAACCTGTCGGGGAACTGCCACTGCTTCGCCTGACGCAGGAGTGTCAGTGCCTCCCCGCGCTTTTCGCCCATCAGCAGCACCCGCAACTCACTGCTACGGGCTATCAGCTCCTGCTCCAGCTCCACCAGTTTCTGAATCTTGTGCAGGAACCAGGGGTCAATCTGGCTCAGGTCATGCACCTCTTCCACCAGCCAGCCGCGTCGGAACGCTTCGGCGATATAAAACAGGCGCATGTCGTTCGGGGTGGCAATCAGCATTTCCAGCTCCATCGGGCTGAGATGCGCTGCGGGCGGATAGCGCAGGTCGCTGACGCCCACCTCCAGCCCGCGCACCGCCTTCATCAGTGCGCCCTCGAAGGTGCGGTCGATCGCCATCACCTCGCCGGTGGCTTTCATCTGCGTGCCCAGCGTGCGGTCGCCCGTCGGGAACTTATCGAACGGGAAGCGCGGGATTTTCACCACGCAGTAATCGAGCGCGGGTTCGAACGCCGCCGAGGTGCCCGTGATGGGGTTTTTGATTTCGTCCAGTCGCAGCCCAATCGCGATTTTGGCGGCGATTCGGGCGATGGGGTAGCCAGTGGCTTTGGAGGCGAGCGCGCTGGAGCGGCTCACGCGCGGGTTCACCTCAATCACATAGTAGTCGCTGCCGTTCGGGTTCAGCGCGAACTGCACATTGCAGCCGCCCTGAATGCCCAGCGCGCGGATAATCTTGAGCGACGCGGTGCGCAACAGCTGATACTCGAAATCGCTCAGCGTCTGCGACGGCGCGACCACCATCGAATCGCCCGTATGCACGCCCATCGGGTCGATGTTTTCCATATTGCAGACGATGATGGCATTATCGGCGCTGTCGCGCATCACCTCATACTCAATCTCTTTCCAGCCGAGCAGGGAGCGCTCCACCAGTATCTGGTGGCGCATGGAGAGTTGCAGTCCGCGCGCACCGATTTCGAGCAGTTCATCGGGGTTGTGGGCGATGCCGCCGCCCGTGCCGCCCAGCGTGTAGGCAGGGCGCACGATGCAGGGATAGGGCACGATTCGGGCGATGCGGCGCAGCTCACCCATGCTCTCCACAATCCACGATTCGGGCACGGGTTCCCCAATCTGGCGCATCAGCTCGCGGAACCTTTCGCGATCCTCGGCTGCCTGAATGGCGGAGAGCGGCGTGCCCAGCAACCGCACGCCATACTTATCCAGAATGCCACGCAACGCCAGCTCGGTCGCCAGATTCAGCCCCGTCTGACCGCCCAGTGTGGGCAGTAAGCCGTCGGGACGCTCCTGCGCAATCACCCGCTCCGCGAACTCCACCGTGAGCGGCTCGATATAGACGCGATCCGCCATATCGGGGTCGGTCATAATGGTGGCGGGATTGGAGTTGATCAGCACGACCTGCAGACCTTCCTCTCGCAGGGAGCGACATGCCTGGGAGCCAGAATAGTCAAACTCGGCTGCCTGTCCGATCACGATCGGACCCGAGCCAATCACCATCACCTTCCGTAGCGACCTGTCAATCGGCATCCTATCCTCCCTTGTCGCCTCACCGGGCAGACTTAAAGGGTGTGAAGAGGAGTATACCCGATGGTGGCTTGCGAAGAGCGCCTTTGCACTTCAACCGTTCACACCCACCCATGGAGGTATACTCGCCATTAAGATAGGTGATGGGCAGATGGGCTATTCGGAGTATGACTTCAAGTTTGCAAAGACGATCCTGCACCAGCATTTTCCGCAACAGATGCAGGAGATACTCGGTGCTATTGCGCAGCTGCAAGTACCTCTGGGGCGCGGCGTTCGCCCGACACCTGCACAGCAGCTGGAAACTTTGCTGGCAAGCCTGGGCTGGCAACGCCAGCAACTCGTGACGCCCAACCACACGCACCTGCGCTTTGATCTCAAAAAGGATAAGGTGGCAGTTGAAATCCAGCTTTCCGACCCTGCCGACTGCTACAACGATTTTCTTAAGTTTTTGCTGGCTTACAATCTGGAAGTCATCGATGTGGCAGTGGAGATTTTTTACGATGATAGCGTTCAGGGCAGGAATCTGCCTCATTTGAGCAAGGTTCAGCGCGATCTGGAGGTTTATCGGCGCGTTCTTCCTTGCCCGATATGGGTCATCGGGCTTCGGTAAAAAATACTTTTCTCTTGATGTCCTGATGGCGGTGAAGAGGTCATTTTTTACAGACGCTTCGCTGGGGCAGGGGCGAAACGGGTGTGGCGGGTGCGTTCGAGCCAGAGCTTGACCTGCTGGGCGCAGCGGCGAGCAGCGCCCTGATGGCGGGCAATCAGCTCGCGTGCGCTTTTTTCGATTTGCTGGCGGGCTTTCTCGTCGCGCAGCAGGCGCAGGATGCCCTCCGCCAGTTCGGCTGCGGTGCGCACTTCGAAGCCGACGCCTGCCTCCTTCGCCAGTTGCGCAATATCGCGGAAGTTGTGCGTGTGGGGCCCGAAAAACACGGGCTTGCCGTGCGCCAGCGGCTGGAAGAGGTTCTGCCCGCCCAGCGGTGCGAACGCGCCCCCGACCACCGCCACATCCGCCACCGAATAGATGGCTGAGAGTTCGCCGAAGGTATCGACCAGCACCACCTGCGTGGTCTGACCGTCGGGCAGTGGCAGTTGCGTGCGGCGTATGGGGTTCAGCCCCCTCTCGCGCATGAGGTTCTCCACTTCGGGCACGCGCTCCAGGTGGCGCGGCGCCAGCACCAGGCAGACGGCGGGCAGTGCCGCGCGCACGAGGCAGCAGGCTTCTATCACGAGCTGCTCCTCTTCGGCTGTGCGCGTGCTGCCCACCACAATCACGGGCGCACCGGTCGGCAACGACAGGCGCGCCCGCCACTCATCGGGCGAGGCGTCCGCCGACTCCAGCGCCTGATCGAACTTGGTGTTGCCCATCACCTCCACCCGTGCAGGCGACAGTCCCAGCTCCACGAAGCGCAGCGCGTCTGTTGGCGACTGAACACAGGCGCAATCGACACAGCGCAGAATCGAGCGATAGAACATGCGCAGCGCCCGCGCCCGCCGAAACGAGCGATCGCTCAGCCGTCCGTTCAGCACCATCACCAGCCCGCCCCGCCGACGCTGCGCCGCAACCAGATTGAGCCACAGCTCTGTCTCGAACAGGATCAGCGCGTCGGGCTGGATGCGCGAGAGGGCACGGTTCACCGCGAAGGGCACATCCAGCGGGAAGTAGGCGATATAGTCCACCCAGTTGCGGGCAGTATCGTGCGCCGTGCGTTGACCTGTGGGTGTGGTGGTGGTCAGCACGATTTCGTAGTCGGGCAGCGCCTTGCGCAGCGCTTTCAGCACGGGCAGCGCTGCCAGCGTCTCGCCGACCGACACACAGTGAACCCACAGCCGGCGCCTGTTAGCGAGCGGTGGGATCGGCACGAAGCCGAACCGCTCCCACCACCGCTCGCGCCATGAGCCGCCCACGATGCGCGTTAGCACATAGCTCATCCACAGCGGCGCGGTCAACAGCAACAGCAGGTTATAGAGCGCTCTCATCGGGCGTCACCTCCGCGTCGACCGCAGGCGAGCTGTTCCGCGCGCGACTCCAGCGCATTAATTGCTGCCTCCACCACCTCGGCGAGCTGGGAGAAAGCATCTTTATCGGCGTCAGGCGGCACATGGATGGGTTCCCCAATCAAAAACACGGCGCGGGCGAACGGCAGGGGGATCAGATAGCGATCCCATGTGGGCAGCAGAATGCGCGGGCATGCGGAGATGCCGGCGGGGTAGATGGGCACGCCCGCCTTCTGGGCAATCAGCAGGGCGCCAGGTTGACATTTGCGACTTGGACCGCGCGGTCCGTCGGGTGTGAAGGCGAGAATCCCGCCTGCCTGCACCACGCGCGCCGCCTCCAGCGCCGCCCGCAAGCCGCCCCGACTGGTCGAACCGCGCAGAATCTGGAAGCCGAACCGCCGAAAAATCTCCGCCTGAACCTCGCCATCCCGTGAGAGCGAGATGATAGTCCAGAAGCCTTTATCTTTCATATAGTTGGCGGGTATGAAGGTGCGCCCGTGCCAGGTGACCATCACAGCGCCTGTGCCCTCGCGCAGGTGGCGTTCAATCGGTTCCCAGCCCTCCACATGGAGGCGCAGGGTTGTGCCGATACTGCGTGCCAGAGCATAGATCAGTCGTCCCAGCCGTCTGGCTCGCCGCCGATTGGGTTCCGATGGCTGTTGCTCCACGCTTCCGATTATACCGCGCTACCCTCTTCGGGCAGGCGCACCACCATGCGTTTGCCAGGCACATCCACCTGCAGGATGAACTGGCGATGCGCGGGGATCAGATGGCGCCCGACCTCGTAGAAGTCGTAGGCGGCGCCTGCAATCACACGCTTCAGGATGCCCAGTCGTTCGCCCGATTCGGTGTAGACCGTCATGCCGATGAGGTCGTCCAAGTAGTACTCATCGTCGGGCAGGGGCATGCGCTCTTCGGGCGGGATCATCAGTCGTGCGCCGTGCAGCCGCTCGGCGTCCTCTCTCGTGTCGATGCCTTCGAGTTTGACAATCAGCCACTGCCCGTGCCAGCGTACCGATTCGACGAAGCATTCCTGGGGTTGCATTGTGCGCGGGGGGCGCTTGCTGCGCGAGGGGTTTGTGGGCGTTTCATCGGGCGCAAGTGGCGGTTCAGGTGGGCGCCACCAGTAGAGGCGCGCACCCACGCGAAACCGCTCTTGCGGGAAAGCGGTCTCCGGTCGCACCTTCAACTCGCCCCGTATGCCGAACGGTCGCACGATAATGCCGACCGTGACCCAGCGCCTGACTATCTTGGGCACATGGCGTTCGGGCATAGGCTACGCTTCGGGTTCATTCTCCGATGCTGGCGTGCCTTCATCCGTAATGACCAGAATCTGCACGCGCACGCGGTTCTTGCTGCCGACCGCCTGACCGACGGTGCGCAGGGCGTTGATGATGCGCCCGTTCTTGCCGATCACACGCCCGCGGTCCGATTCGGCGACCCGAATGCGATAGCGCAGCAGTGAACCGTTGCGCTCCTCCTCGATCTGGATCGAGTTCTGGTCATCGACCAGTGCCCGCACCGAGGCTTCCAGGAACTCTCTGAGCATGGTTTATCCCCTTCCTTAAGGTGTGTGGTTCAGGAGGTCGGGCTCGTTTCGGATTGAGTCCCTTCCCGCCCTGAAAACTTTTGCCAGACGCCTGTCAGGGTCAGCAGGCGCTGCACGGTCTCCGTCGGCTGCGCTCCGACACGCAGCCAGTACAGCACGCGCTCCTCGTCGAGTTGAATCTGCGCCGGGTTCGGCAGCGGGTTATAGTACCCGACGACCTCCACGCACCGGCCCGAGCGCGGGTTCTGGCTCGGCGCCACCACAACCCTGTAAAACGGCTTCTTCTTTTTGCCCATGCGCATCAATCGTATCCTTAACATTCGCGATGCCTCCGTTCTCTCCTGCTCTCAGGCGAGATATTATACCCCATTCCCACCGGCGATGGTGTGGGGGTATAATCCTCTCCAGTTGAGGAGCAGAGGATGGCAGATCCACAGAAGGTATATCGGCAGCTGGAGGTGTGGTCGCGGGAGACCGCGCTGTTGAGTTCAGCGATAGGCGTGCTGGGCTGGGATCAGCGCGTGATGATGCCGCCCCGTGTTGCCCCGCACCGCGCGAACCAGATCGCGCTGCTGGCGGGTATGGTTCATCAGCGGTTGACCGACCCGCGCATCGGCGAGTGGCTCGCCACGCTCGAAAAGAGCGATCTCGTCGCTGATCCCGAAAGCGTCGAGGCGGTCAACATCCGTCAGTGGCGGCGCACTTACGACCGCATGACCAGGCTGCCCCACAAGCTGGTGGTGGAGTTCGCGCGCATCACCTCGCTGGCGGAAAAGGCATGGGAGGAGGCACGCGCTCAGTCGAACTACGCGCTGTTCAAGCCCTATCTGGAGCAGATTGTTCAGCTCAGCCGCGAAATCGCCGAGCGATTGGGCTACGAATCGGAGCCGTACGACGCCCTGCTGGACGAATATGAGCAGGGTATGACGGCGCAGCAGGTGGAGCGCCTGTTTACGCCGTTGCGCGAGCGCACGCCGGAGCTGATTCAGCGCCTGCAGAGCGCACCGCGCCAGCCCAACAGCGCGATCCTGCACCGCCACTACCCCCGACCTCAGCAGGAAGCGTTCTGCCGTCTGATCGCCGAGCAGCTCACCTTCGACTGGCAGAGCGGGCGGTTGGACCCCACCGTGCATCCGTTTGCTACACGGCTTGGTCCGGGTGATGTGCGCATCACCACCCGCTACTACGAGGATTTCCTCTGCCCCGCGCTGTTCGGCACAATCCACGAGCTGGGGCACGCCCTCTATGAGCTGGGACTGCCCGAAGAGCATTTCGGCACGCCGATGGGCGAATCGGTCTCGCTCGGTGTCCATGAATCGCAATCGCGCATGTGGGAGAACTTCGTGGGGCGTAGCCGCGCCTTCTGGGAACATTTCTACCCCATCGCCCAGCAGTATTTCACCGCGCTGCAGGATGTGAGCCTCGACGAGTTCGTGTTCGCCATCAACGAGGTCAAGCCGTCGCCCATCCGTGTGGAAGCGGACGAGGTGACCTACAACCTGCATATCCTGCTGCGCTTCGAGCTGGAGCTGGCGCTGATGCGGGGTCAGTTGCAGGTGGATGACCTGCCTGATGCATGGAACGAGCGGTTCGAGTCGTATCTGGGCTTCCGCCCTGCGAACGATGCCGAAGGCGTGCTGCAGGATGTCCACTGGTCGGGCGGGTTAATCGGCTACTTTCCGACCTACACGCTGGGCAATCTGTACGCGGCGCAGCTGTTCGAGGCGGCGGCGCGCGATCTGGGCGATTTGCCCGCGATGTTCCGCAAGGGCGAGTTCGTGCCCCTGCTGGAATGGCTGCGCGAAAAGGTGCATCGGCAGGGCAAGCGCTACGCGCCAGCCGACCTGATCCAGCGTATCACGGGTCAGCCGCCCAGCGCCGAGCCGCTCCTGCGCTACTTCGAACACAAGTTCAACGAACTCTATTTCGCGAGTTGAGGCGGTTGCTTGAGAAGCGAGACATGGCTGGTGAATCTGGACGCCTATCTCCAGCCGCGCCTGCAGGCGATTGAGCGGGCGCTGGACGAGTGGCTACCCGCGTCTGGCGAGCGCCCGCGCATCCTGCCAGAAGCGATGCGCTACATGACGCTGGATGGGGGCAAGCGGCTGCGCCCGATTCTGTGCATCGCGGCGGCGGAGGCGGTCGGCGGCACGCTCGCACAGGTTCTGCCCACCGCCTGCGCCCTTGAACTCATTCACACCTTCAGTCTCATTCACGACGACCTGCCCGCGCTGGACAACGACACCCTGCGGCGCGGCAAGCCCACCTGCCATGTGCAGTTCGGCGAGGCGATGGCGATTCTAACAGGCGACGCGCTGTTCGCCCACGCCTTCGGTCTGATCGCCCGTCAGGCGGAGATCAGTCCGCCCGAACGGGTGGTGCGCGTGCTCAAACTGATTGCCGATGCGGTTGGCGTGGACGGCATGGTGGGCGGGCAGGTGGAAGATATTCTTTCTGAAGGGGAGCCAGTAACCCCGGCACAGCTCGCCTATATCCATTCGTGCAAGACGGGCGCGCTCATTCGCGCGGCGGTGCTTTCGGGCGCGATCCTCTGTGGCGCCGATGCGGACGCCGAGCGCGCGCTGGACGCCTACAGCCGTGCGCTGGGGCTGGCGTTCCAGATTGTGGACGATATTCTGAACGAGACGGGCGACCCCGCACGACTGGGCAAGGCGACGGGCACCGACAGGTCGCGCCAGAAGGCGACCTATCCGCGCCTGTACGGGCTGGACGCCGCTCGCCAGCGCGCCCAGCAGGAACTACAAACCGCCCTCGATGCCCTCCAGCCTTTCCGCACCGAAGCAGACCCCCTTCGCTGGTTAGCTCACTATGTCATCACCCGCGAACGATAGCGTGATCCTGAGCAGGCAGGTCCCTAATCAGGTAAAATAGCCCGCGTATGCAGGAGCCGCTGCACCCGATTGAAGAGGAGAACCAGCTGGTTCAGGTCCGACTGGAGAAGCTCCAGCAGCTGCGCGCGCAGGGGCTGGACCCCTTCGCCATCGAACGCTACCCCATCACGCACACCCTCCAGCAGGTGCATGAGCAGTACGAGCCGCTGGAGGGTCAGACGGTGGTCGTCGCGGGGCGAATCTTCTCTATTCGCCCGATGGGACGCGCCACCTTCGCCCACCTGATGGACAGCACGGGCAAACTGCAAATCTATCTCAAAGCCGATGAGCTGGGCGAGCGCTATGCGCTGATCGACCTGTGGGATATCGGCGACTATCTGGGCGTGAAAGGCGTCGTGTTCAAAACGCGCACGGGCGAAATCACCGTGCATGTGCAGGAGTTCGCTCTGCTGGCGAAGGCGATTCGACCTGTGCCGTTCCCCAAAGAGAAGGGCGAGCAGCGCTGGTACGGTCTGCACGATGTGGAGCTGCGCCATCGCCAGCGCTATCTGGACCTGCTGGTGAACCCCGATTCGCGACGGCGATTGATTGCCCGCTGCCGCATGGTGTCCGCCATTCGCCGATTTCTGGAGGCGGAGGGCTTTCTGGAGGTGGAGACGCCCGTGCTTCAGCCGCTGGCGGGCGGTGCGGCGGCACGCCCCTTCATCACCTATCACAACGCGCTGGATCGCACCTTCCAGCTGCGAATCGCGCTCGAACTCCATCTCAAGCGGCTGCTAATTGGCGGCATCGATAAGGTGTTCGAGATCGGGCGCGTGTTCCGCAACGAGGGCATCTCCACCCGCCATAACCCCGAGTTCACCATGCTGGAACTCTATCAGGCGTACGCCAACCTGGAAGACATCATGGCGCTGGTGGAGCGGCTCTTTCGGCATGTGGCGCAGACGGTGTTCGGCACGACCGTGTTTGAACGGGAGGGCGTGCAGGTCGACTTCAGCCAGCCGTGGCGGCGCGTGCGCCTGATGGAGGCGATTCGGGAGCATACGGGGCTGACGGAAGCCGATTTTGAGACGCTGGAGCGGGCAACGCAGGCTGCCGGGCGGCTGGGCATCCATATCGAGCGCAAAGACACCATCGGCGGCATCATCGAGAAGGTGCTGGAGAAGTGCGTGGCGCATCACCTCCAGCAGCCGACCTTTGTTTATGGCTTCCCGCTGGACACCTCGCCGCTGGCGAAGCGCGAACCCGACAACCCGCGCTTCACCCGCCGCTTTGAGGGCTACATCTTCGGGCAGGAGGTGGCGAACGCCTTCTCGGAGCTGAACGACCCGCTGGAACAGCGGGAGCGGTTCCTGGCACAGCAGGCGCTGCGCGAGGCGGGCGACGAGGAAGCGCACCCGTTTGACGAAGATTTCATCCGCGCGATGGAGTATGGCATGCCCCCCGCAGGCGGGCTGGGCATCGGCATCGACCGCATGGCGATGCTGCTCACGGGCGCCGACTCGATCCGCGAGGTCATCTTCTTCCCGCAGCTGCGCGAGTAGAGACCACTCCCTCCCGGCTTTCGGGAGAGTTACGGGAGGATGCCCCTCACCCCAACCCTCTCCCCAGCGGGGAGAGGGAGAAACTAAATCCCTCTCCCCCAGCGGGGGAGAGGGTACGGGTGAGGGGGCTACAAGACCTGTGCCGAGAGAATTCCCCGGCGATCGCGTATAGCTCTCCCGGCTTTGCGGAGAGTTCTCCAGCGTCGATGGGGGGTTCCCTGGGCAGAGGCGGTATAATCCCTGCCATGGACGGCAAGCTGACACGCAGGGAGCTGCTTCGGTGGGGCATCGCGGGCGTGGCAGGTCTCGCGCTTGCACCCTCAATAGCCCCCCAGCGTCGGGCGCGCGGGCGCGTGCGCAACATCATCTTCATGGTGGCGGATGGCATGAGCGCGGGCGTGCCCTCGCTCGCCGATGCGTTCGGCAAACTGGTGCGCGGCAAAGGCTCCTTCTGGCATCAACTGCTCCAGAACCCCGAAGCCACGCTCGGCTTTTTCGATATGGCGTCGCTCGATTCGCTGGTGACCGATTCCTCGTCGGCGTCGTCGGCGTGGGGCAGTGGCAGCCGAATCTTCAACGGCTGGGTCAATATGCTGCCCGACAGCACGCGCCTGACCCCGATTGCGCAGATTGTGAAGGCGGCGGGCAAAAAGGTGGGGCTGGTGACCACCACGCGCATCACGCACGCGACGCCCGCCGGCTTCGCCGCGGTGCAACGCAGTCGCGACGCCGAAGATGAGATTGCCCCGCAATATCTGGATGTGGTCGATGTGCTGATGGGGGGCGGCTTGCGCCACTATGATCCGCGCCTGCGAGCCGATAAGCGCGACCTCATCAGCGAATACACGCGCAAGGGCTACACCTTCTGGAACCGTCGCGAGCAGGTCATCAGCGACGAGCGCCCCGATAAGGTGCTGGGGCTGTTTTACAACAGCCATCTGCCCTACACCGTGGATCACATCCACTCGGAGGAGCTGAAGCGCACGGTGCCCACTTTAGCGGAGATGACGCGCAAGGCACTGGAGATTTTGAGTCGCTCCCGCGAGGGCTTCCTGCTGCAGGTGGAGGGTGGGCGCGTGGATCACGCCGCCCATTCGAACGACGCTGCCGCACTGATGTGGGACCAGCTCGCCTTCGACGATGCCATCGAGGTGGTCTACAACTTCGCCGCCCGCCGCGACGACACGCTGGTGATTATCACCAGCGATCACGGCAACTCCAATCCGGGCTTGAACGGGATGGGGATCGAATATCGCCAGAGCAACGCCTGCTTTGAGCGGCTCGCGCTGGCGAAATGCTCCTTTGAGCAGCTGCCCCGCCACCTTCAGCAAGCCACACCCGACTCGGTTCGCGAGGTCATCAGGGCGCAGCTGGGCATCGAGATCAATCGCGAGGAAGCGGAGGCGCTGTCCAGCGCGGTGGCGAACCGCATGCCGACGGTGTGGAACCGCCAGCACCAGAACCTCAACGGTCTACTGGGCGAGATTCTGAGCAACTACAACGGCATCGGCTGGACAGGCACCAGCCACACCGCCGACTATGTGTGGCTGACCGCGATTGGCGTCGGGCGCGAGGAGTTCCACGGGCTGGTTCGCAACACCGATGCCTTCTACAAGATGCTCAAGCTGTTCGGGCTGTCGCACAAGAACCCGTCGATGAGTCCGCAGGAGGCTCGCAAGTACCTCTCACGCGCCGCCGCGCCGACGCAACCCCACTGGGTGTGAACCTGACCCCTCTCCCACAGCGGGGAGAGGGGCACGGGGTGAGGGCAACCTGATTCCCTGTTGGTCTTCTGAGCCGCGGATGTGGAAAAACTGCCTCTGGTGAACGACGGTGGCAGAGAAGAAGGCAGGTAGCAGCAAGGGCAAGGAGCCGAAGTCGAAGGGCGGCATGCCCATCGTGCTGGTGATAGCGGTGCTGGTGGCGGGGCTGATGGGCGGCGCCTTCGCGGGCAAGATGCTGTTCGCGGGCAAGGGCGCGAAGGAACCCGAAAAGCCTAAAGTCGGGCACACGCTCGACCTCGGCGAGTTCCTGGTCAATCTGGACAGCGAGCATTATCTGAAGGCGGGCGTCGCGCTCGGTCTCAAAGAGGGCATCCCCGCTGAAAAGCTCAAGGAGGAGACCGCGCCCCTGCGCGACGCGGTGCTGATGGCGCTTGTTAGCAGCGGACGCGCCGAACTCAACACCTACGAGGGCAAACAGAAAATCAAGGAGCGCATCCGCGAGCGGGTCAACGAAGTGCTGCACGAGAAGACGCGCGAGAAGGAGAGCGTGCTGGAGGTCTATTTCACCACCTTTGTGACGCAGTAGGTGGCTTACACGCTCAGGTTCGCGACGGCGGTCTCGATCAGCACGCGGCTGGGCGCCCGACTGCGCAGGTGATACTCGCACATTCGGAACGGATAGAGCAGGCGGTCATAGCGCGGGTCGGGCAGGCTCAGCGGGCGCGTCTCCTGCAGCAGCCAGGCGGAGATGGTATCCACCAGCTCCAGCGTCTGCGGTGTGGGCGACATCTCCACGCGCACCAGCCCGTAGGTCGGCGCGGCGCCCTCCTGCCAGCGCAGGCGCAGATACCAGCTGTAGACCTCCTCCACCTGCGGGCGGCGCGGGCGAAACACACTGCTCCTGTAGCCAGTGGGCATGTTCAGCACCTGCAGCATCCAGTCGGGGCGCAGATAGGAGGTGCGATGCGATTTGGAGACGCCCACCACCCGCAGGAATCGGCGCGTCTGCTGCTCCCGCATCAGGTCCGAAATGGAGCCGTCCACCAGCAGCCAGCAATTGGGGCTGTCGCCGTAGCGTTCGATCCAGCGCATCGCCATCTCGCGCTCCAGCTGGTCGCGCATGCGGGCGACGGTCGCCCCCGCCTTCTGCAGCATGCTGGCGAACGAGGCGGTCTCCACCTCCGCACGCTCGTAGGTGTCGTGGATGATGATGCCGTGCTTCTGGAAGGTGCGCGGGTTGATGAGTCGGGCAGGCAGGTAGAGCGCTTCCTCGTCGGCGTGCAGTTGCGGGCAGGGATGGAGCGTGCGCTCGCGCCGCTCCAGCACCATCGCCGCGATGTAGCCGTAGACCACGGGCAGGAACGCCTGCTCCACACAGAGATAATAGAGCAGTTGTGAGTGCTGGATGCCATCGATGAAGTGGGTGAAGGCGGTGGGCTGATTGCCGCGCGGCACTTCGAAGATGCCGAACTCCTTGCGGTCGGGTTCGGGCACCAGCAGCGCGTCGCCTGACCAGCCCTCTTCTTCAGGCACTTCGATGATGTCCTCGCTGGTGAGTCGTCGCACCACGCGCACCCCATCGGGGTTCTCGCGCAGGAACTCCACCACTTTGCGCAAAAACGGCGTCATCGCCGATTCTATTCGCCGCGCTCGCGCCCTCTCCTGCTCTACACTCTACAGATACGGAAATGCCGATTCAGGTGGTGGGGGCGATGCCAATTCCCCCAGTTGGGTGCCCCTGGCAGGGATGACCCTGACAGTCTGTACCTGTTGTTTCGCGCTCACGAACATCTTTGATGCATGTAGCCTCCCTGCACGGATTACCATTTCTATCCTTACAAGCCAGTACCCGTATGGTGTACTCCCATATGATACGCTCCGTACATGGACCAGCCCCTGGATTGTGATTGGGGCATCTGGGCGACTTCTTGGAACAAAAAGCGCTTGCATAATGTATTTCTGCTACGAGTTTCCAAACACATGGCTTGCCATCACGACACCTGCCCGACGATTCTGGTCGCGGTGCACTATCACAGTTGGGTCTCGGCCTCTGACACTCATGGGCCTGAACCAGCAGAGCCGTCAACAGAAGCGAACCGATTACCGCCATCACGCATCGTTTCACCAGCATTCTGAATCACCTCCTTGCTTTATTGCCCCCTCCCAGGCTTTGACCATCTCATAGGGCAGAGGTGTGCCCCCAAACTTTTTGGAGGGATCAAAGCCCGAGCGAAATACCCATTCTCGATTGATAATCTCCGACAGTAAGA
The DNA here is from genome assembly GCA_037445735.1 of Armatimonadota bacterium. Lineage (GTDB taxonomy): Bacteria > Armatimonadota > Fimbriimonadia > Fimbriimonadales > GBS-DC > HRBIN15. The sequence continues at coordinate 68,526 of JBBIJY010000004.1, forward strand.
GGTCGTGGTAATAGCCCACACATCCATAGAAGTTCACACCGAGAAAGCGATGATCTTTGATACGAACACGCTCCGAGAAAACGGGATACCACCATTCACCGCTCCAATCCCATCTAACCACCTCCTTCTCGAGCCATGGAGCGTAACAGCAATTGCACTGTAGCATTGGGTGATAGGGATACTGCTTCAGCAGTGTTGTAATGAACCGCTGCCATTCATGCCGCCTGTGTGGTGCATCGTAGTCAGCGGGTATGGTGCCATCGGCATTGAATTGAGGGAGATACGCGGCATAATAGCGGTATGGTTCCCCATTAATGGGGCATCGGGGTTCAATGCCTGCCCGTTTCGCCAGAGCTTCAAACTCCTCCTGCGTTATGGGCAGCGAACCTGTCCGACTGTACTCCTGAACCAGCCAAGCACCCAGCGTCGCTATCCGAGTCTTACAATCCGCCCGCTTCGCCGCCATCCGCACCCGAAGACCTATCGGCAAGAGCAGCGCCACCAGCGCCACCATAATCGCCACCACTATCAGCAACTCTTTCAGACTCCAGCCTCCGCGTACCATCACCGCCTCGCCTCCCTCTGCGATCTTGCAAATCCCCGCAGTAATTTTCAATAGCCCTTCGATACATCGGGAAACCACCGCGGGTCAGGACATCGATCATTCTCTTTAGGCCAAATAATCTCGCCGGTGGAAAGCCTTTTGGTGTACACTGTAAAGCCATATTCCATCTTGCCATCCCCAATGTCCAGCACCAATAATGCGCAGGCTCCTCCTACATAGGGTCTGCCACAACGCGGACGCGGCGGGCGTGTATGACAGGGGCACCACGCTACCAGATTCTCACGGAGATAGAGCCCAAAATCACCTTCTAGGACCTTAGATATTAGATTGCTGCTATCCCAATACCTATTAGCAACCGGAACGTCGTAATTCTCACCACTGAGAGGACAGAAAAAGATATTTAAACCTTCTTGTCTGTGGAGCCATTGGTTCAGCTCGCGTGCCAAAGCACGGTTCCATCGCCCACCATTCTCCTGTTTCATCAGTTTGTACTTAGTATAGATTGTCCACAAATTGGTGCGGCACTTAGCCTCCAGCACACGATAGCGCACAATCTGAAACACAGGAAATACCAGCACCATCAGCGCCGCCATAATCACCAGTACCACCAACAACTGTTTCAGCGTCCAACCCCGACAACTCATTGCCGTCCCTCCGTATCGGACTGACGCCCTCGTTGAGTCTGCAACCGATTCTGTTTCAGTTGCTTCCGAATAGCTGCTTCAGAGAGATTCCCCTGATTTTGGCGACATCCTGCTTCCTCCGTACTCTGCCAAGCGGAGGGAAGAGGAGCTATACTCCATAGCGGCAAGCGGACTTCAGGGCGACCATACAGCCACGCTATCGCCAGAAGGTAGAGCATAGCCCCCGCAATAATAATTCCTATTCGGACAAGGCGTTGCCACCTAGTCATCGTTCTCCCTCTTCCTCTGCTATGGAATTATGGGCGTAACTGGATATGGTGTGGGAGTCCCAGGCTGTCTTGGGTCACACGGCCAAGCTAACAGAGCAGCTGTTGTTAACAGGACTCCGACAATTATTGTGCTCATCACGATTGTAAGGTTTCGCCAGTCAAACTGTTTTCGTCTCATTGTCTGTCACCTCCATACGCCCCTATAATAGCACATAATCCCTCTGCTTGTCAAGGCCAAAAGGACGATTTTTTTTTGCAACCTTCGTGCCAGCAGGACACCCTCAGTGTAGACCGAATCTCCCCCAGTGAACCCCAAACCATTCACGAGCCGTTAACTCAGCAACATCCTCGGGAGCCTGAAGAAATCTAATCCGTGCAAGTTTTTCGCGAAGGTCCCGATGATACTCGAGCAATCTATCCAGCTCATCTTGTGATAAAGACTGTGTACGCTGCCATATTAATCGCGCCTGATCGAGCACTAAATCTCTTAGCGTGCGGCGATTGCCAATATAAGCAAAGCTCCCGTAAGTGGCAGCCAACTTATCCAGACTATCGCTAACCATGCGCTCTGGCGATATGCGCAAGGCGTCACAGATAGAGACAAACAGCCTAAAAATTCCCACAGTTGTACTCCTTGCGAGTCTCAAATAGAGTCATCTGCTGGTCTGAACCCGTCCATTCCAGCGAGCCTGTAGGCCAGATAGCCTCCAGGTTCGGTGTGAAGCGATAGTAGTGGCGAAGGGGCTGAACGGAATCGGCACTGCGCTTCACCCTCAGTCGCCAGCGAATCAGCTCCACATTTTTGGGGTCGATTTCAATGCCAACCGAGGATCTGTTCAACTGCTCGGCAACAACCAGCGTGGTGCCCGTGCCTGCAAAGGGATCCAGCACCAGATCGCCAGGATCGGTGGAGGAGAGGATAATCCGCAACAAAAGCGCGACGGGTGACTGCTGTTTGTGGAACCGTTCCCCGCCTGGTAGTCGAAGCGCTTCTTCTCCTGCGAAGTAGCCCGAAGTCAGCTCCCGAATGTCGTCCCACACATCGGTGAGATACATTCCGTTCTCACGCTCATATCTGTATTCGGGGCGCAGGGGCGCATCAACACGCAACCGATGAAACACGCGCGGCTTGCGCCCCTTCGTCGCAAAGGCGATAATCTGATATTGCTTGCCGAAACGCCAGATGCCTGGCACAGCGGAAGTGCGCTTTGTCCAGATGATCAGGTTCTGAAGCGTCCAGCCTGTCTCACGCAGGCAACGCAGCACATACTCCGTGTTCTTCTCGCGCTGCATGAAGTAGATGGCGCCGCCGTCGGCGGTCAGCGCATACACACGCTGGCAGACCTGCACCATCCAGCGCCAGTATTCCTGCTGCGGCAGGCTGTCTTCAAAGAAGTCATACTCCTTGCCCTGATTGAACGGCGGATCCAGGAAGGTAAGGCAAATTTCGCCCTTAATCCCTGCCTGCTCCAGAACTGCCCGCTGCAGCAGTTCCAGACAATCGCCCTGCAGAACCTGCGTCATTTTTCTCAACCTCCCCATGCGGTACTGTGGTGTGGAAACAGTTGACCCGCACCACCCGCTGCGGTTCCAGCAGGGATTGTACCCGTCGGGGGGCTTCGGGTACAATCTCGCGCGATGGCGTTTCGGGTCTTTTGCGGGCAGCTCATCACCGATGGGCAACTCTATCGGGATGTGGCGCTGCTCATCGATAAAGGGCGTGTGGTAGCGTGGGAATCCTTTAATAATAAGGGCGACCTGCGCATCGAGCCGCCCGATGTGGATGCGCGTGCCTGCGCCGTATTGCCAGGCATGATCGATATTCACATTCATGGTGGGGGTGGGCGCGACCTGATGGAGGGCACTGTCGAAGCGGTGCAGGCGGTCGCCCGCCATCTTGCCCGCCACGGCGTGACGGGCTTTCTGGTGACGCCGCTGACGGGTCCGTGGGAGGCGATTCGGGCGACGATTCGCGCCGCGCAGCAGGTACGCCAGCACGGTTCCGACGGCGCTCAGGTGCTGGGCTGCCATCTGGAGGGTCCCTTTATCAATCCTGTGCGAGCGGGCGCTCAGCCGCCCGAATATATTCGCCCTGCCAGTGTTGCTGAGCTGGAACGCGAGCTGGGTCCGCTGCTGGAGGAGGTGCGCATCGTGACGCTGGCGCCCGAGATCGAAGGCGGCTACGAGCTGACTCGCTACCTGGCGAATCAGGGCGTGATTGTGTCCATCGGGCACACCGACGCCCGCTATGAAGAGGTCACCCGCGCGATTGATCTGGGCGCCCGCCACGCCACGCACTGCTATAACGCCATGCGCCCGTTCCAGCATCGGGAGCCGGGCACGGTGGGCGCAGTGCTGGCGCATCCCGAGCTGAAAGCTGAACTCATCTGGGACAACATCCACACGCATCCTGCCGCCGCCCGCCTGCTGGTTCAGGCGAAGGGCGTGGAGGGCGTCATCTGCATCTCGGATGGCACCACGGGCGTCGGCATGCCCGACGGCTATCGGTTCGAGCTGTGGGGGCATGCGGCGGTGGTTCAGGCGGGCGCGGCACGCCTTGTCGAGAACGGCTCGCTGGCAGGCAGCGCGATTGCGATGGATGCCTGCCTGCGTCATTGCGCCCACACTTTTAGCCTTGCTGCCGCCTCCATGCTCTGCTGTGCGAACCCTGCGCGGGCGCTGGGGCTGGAAGGGCGCAAGGGCACGCTGCGCCCGGGCGCCGACGCCGACCTCGTCCTCTGGAACCCCGAACGCCAGCAGGTGGAAAGCACCTACATCAGCGGGCAACGGCAGGAATCTCCATGAAAGTGTCGAATAACCTGATAGGGCAGATTATCGAGCGGTTCAACTGGGCTGACATGCCGCTCGCCAGGGGAGAAGAGCCTCTCCCGTGCGTGCGCGTTTGGTCGGCAGCTGCCCCAAATGGCAGGAATCGCTACGAGCATAGCGAATCTTGTTCGAATGCACTCTACGAGGAGGTTATAGAGCGATGTGGTACGACGAGCCAGTAGACGAGCAACGACCGGACACGACCAGTACCGACGGGTATCCAGAACCGGGTGATACGGACGCGACGAACACGCCAGAGGGTGCGGCGAGCGAGGCACCTGCGGACCGCCTCGCCGAATCGCCAGCCCCAGCAGCAACCAGCGAGCAAGAGGTCTCGATGGAGGAAGCCCTCGAACAGAGCTTTCGCTCGTTTGAACAGGGCGAGATCGTGCGCGCGACGGTGGTGCAGGTCGACCGCGAGGGCGCATTAGTCGATGTCGGCACCAAGACGGAGGTCAAAATCCCGCTGTCGGAGCTGTCGGGCGAGCGTGTCAGCTCCGCTGAAGAGGTGGTGCAGGTTGGTGACGAGATCGAAGTGATGGTGGTGCGCCCGCGCGGTGAAGAGGGTGCACCCGTGCTGTCTAAACGACTCGCCGACTTCGAACGCCTCTGGCAGAGCATCGTGGACGCCTATGAGAAGGGAGAAACACTGGAAGCGATGGTTACCGAGCGGGTCAAAGGCGGTGTGGTGGTCGATATCGGCGTGCGCTGCTTTGTGCCTGCCAGCCTGATCGCTCGCAAGCTGCCACCGCAGCAACTGGATCGGCTCATCGGCGAGACCCTGCCCATTAAGATTATCGATCTGGACCATGAGCGTCGGAAGGCGGTGGCATCGAATGTGGCGGCGGAGGAAGAGCGGCGGCGCCAGCGCGAAGCCGAGGAGCGTGCCCGCCGGGAGCAGATTTTCAGCCAGCTGCAGGTCGGACAGCGGCTCAAAGGCAGGGTCAAGCGGTTCACCGGCTACGGTGCCTTCGTGGACATCGGCGGCTACGAAGGGCTGCTGCATGTGAGCGAAATCAGCTGGACGCGCATCGAGAACCCGCGCGACGCGCTCAAAATCGGCGAGGAGCTCGAAGTGGTGGTGATTCGGCTGGAGCCGGAGCGGGGCAAAGTGGCGCTCAGCCGCCGCCAGCTGCTGCCCGATCCGTGGACGGAAGTCGCCCAGCGCTATCGCGTGGGTGAGGTGCTGGAGCTGCCCATCTCGCGCGTGGAGCGCACAGGCGCCTTTGTGAGACTGCCCGAAGGCGTGGAAGGGTTCATTCCGCTCTCCGAGCTGACCAGCAAGCGGGGCGTGCGCAGCGCCCAGGAGGTGACATCGGTCGGGGAAACCGTCAAAGCGCGTATCACGGAGATCGATCCGCGCCGACGGCGCATGGTGCTGAGCGTGCGTAATGCCGAAGAGCAGGCAGCCGTGCAGGAACATGCCCGCCAGCGCGCCGCGCAACCCGCCCGAACCGGCGGCTTCACCATCGGGCAACGCCTCCAGTCACAACTGCAGGAACTGCAGCAGAGCCTTGCGCCTTCCGAAGACAGCGAGCAGGCAAACGCCGAATCGCCCGTTGCTACCGATGAACCCTCCGAGCAGGAACCGTCCAGCGATGCAGGAACTTCAGAGGCAGCCGACGAACAGGAATCGGCGAAGACGGAATGAATCGCTCATCCGTCGTGGCGCAGCCCACCAGCAGCGGTCAATCGCCGTTGCGGATCGCCATCACGGGCGGCATCGCCGAGGGCAAAACGACCGTTTTGAACCTGTTTGGCGCGCTGGGCGGGCAAACCATCAGCAGTGACGGGATTGTCGCAACGCTGTTACGTCCAGGGACGGACCTATGGCACGCGCTTATCAGGGAATTTGGGGAGACAGTATGCACATCGGCGGGCGAGCTGAACCGCGAGCGGCTCGCCGCGCTCGCTTTTGGCGACCCGCGCCAGCGCCGACGCCTCAACCAGCTGCTGCACCCAGCGGTGGTGCAGGCAATCGAAGAATCGATTGCCCGCAGCGACAGGGATGTGCCGCTGTTTATCGAAGTGCCGTTGCTGATCGAGGTGGGCTTGCAGGGGCTGTTCGATCGGGTGATCGTGGTTCAGGCGACGCCTGCTCTTCAGCGGCAACGATTGCTCATGCGGGGCGTCTCGCCGGCGCTGGCGCGCCAGATGCTGCGCTCGCAGCTGCCTACCCGCGCCAAAGTGCCCTTCGCCGACTGGATTGTGCGCACCCAGCGCTCGCTCGCCGAAGTGGAGCAACAGGTGCGCCGAATCTGGCAATCGTTGCCGAGGGGCAGGGTATACTTATCTGCCCTCGAAGAGGGACGCGCTTCGTCTCGAAGCGCAACCATTCGGGGCGATTAGCCGTCAAAAAAGCAGGCAGGAATAGGGGAACGCCTGCCGAACCAATTGGACGCAGAAGAGGAGGTTTAGTCAACAGTGGCTAAGCGATGGTGGCTGATTCTGACGGCACTGATCATCGGGAGCGTTGCTTTTGGGCAGAACACGGCAAGCGAGCGTCCGTGGGAGGAGGTGTACCGCAACCGTCCCAATCGGCACGTGCTGCCGAACGCGCGTCCGCGCACGATTCCACGCCAGAACTATCGGGAGGTGCCGCCCTTCCCCCGCTGGCAGGGGAGCCTTCAATGGCAAAAGGGCGGACTGTTCGATCCGCAGCGATTCCATCAACAGCGGCAGTCTCAACAGCAGCGTTCGCGCGCGCCGCGCTGGGATCGCGACCTGACCAACGCGCCCACCGACGAGCTGCATCCTGTCTATGCATCGCGTGCTACCCGCATGTTCTTTGCCAGCAACGCCACCGCCGTCGTGGATGGACGCCTGGCAAACCCCGGTCCCTATTATCATATCTGGCGCGGCGACCTGGACGACGGCAGCAACCCCGACCTGGGGCAGCTGACCAACTACACCCAGATCACGGGCGATACTCCCGATGAGCAGTTCTCGTCCCAGATTCAGCCCAGCACCAACGCGAACGGGCACCTCCTCGCCTATGCCTCCCGCTCCGCTGCCGGGAGCTATAACATCATCATTCGGAACCTGACCACCAACCAGCGGGTGATTCTCACCACCGACAACAACGGCGTGACGCAGAACCTGCGTCCAACGCTGGATCCGGGCGGAGGGCTGGTTATTTTCTCTTCGAATCGGCTGGAGGCAGGCGAGACGGAAGCCGACCGCCGATTTCGGCTCTACATGGCACGCGCGGATGGGCGTCCCTTCGATGACGGGCTCTTCCTGAAACGCCTCACGACCCCTGCCCCTGGCGAGAACGACATCGAACCGGCATGGTCGCCCGATGGCAGTCGGGTGGCGTTCGTGCGAACCTTTGCGGACGGCAGCAGCTACATCTTTATGCTGGATGTGCGCAACCTCAATATCGGGCAATGGACGAACTTCGTGGATAACAACAATAACCGTCCGCAAGATCGCCAGCCTGCGTGGACCATCGACACCGACGGCTCCCTGCATCTGGTGTTTGCCTCCACGCGCAAGTCGCTCGATAATCAGGGGCGCCACCAGCGACAGCAGCCGTCGAACAGCGTGGACACCACCAATCGGATTTTCGATATCTATGAGATTGGCACCGACATCCCTGAGGAGCTGGGCGCCGTTGTACGCTCCATCACCGCCGATCCCAGCACGCCCGCACTGGCACGCCCCAACTACCCGGGCGACACCGAGCAGCTGGCAGGCGCCCTGTATCCGACGGGCGCCTTCCGCGAGCGCAACCGCGTCGCCTATCAGTCCACTCGCCTCAACGAACAACAAAACCAGGGCCCACACGACCTCTGGGAGACCTTCCGAACCGACACTATCCCACCCGTAATGGAGTTACTGCCCGTCGTCAACCCGAAAGAGGTCTATCCGCCCGGCTCGAATGTGACTATCCGCATCCGCGTGGTGGACTTCCAGAGCGGAGTTCAGTTCGTGCGCATCCAGATCAAAGACCCCGATAGCGCCGAACAGGACGAGGAAGGGCTGGAACATAAAATTTATCTTTTCTCGACAGAGGTGGTTGATACCCAAAATATTATTATTCCGGTATTTATCGAGATCGGTCAGCAGGCGATTCACCCGGAGACCTATGAGTATAAAGACCCCTATGTGCTGGCGCCGCTGGGCTTCAATGGTCGCTTGGAAGACACACTGGCATTGCGGTATGTGCCCGATGATCCGAACAACCCTGATCCCACCCAATCGGGCTGGTGGGAGGTCACCTGGCGCACGCCCGATGTCGCCAGCGATTTCTACATCGATGTTATCGTGCGCGACAATGCGGGGAATGAGTTCCTCTACGACAATATCTCCGGCTTCACCACGAAGATATTCACGGGTGGCAACCGCATCCTGCTGGTGTCGGACTATGCGGCGGGACAGATGTTCGTGCAGAACCGAATCGGTGTGGTGGGCAACTCGGTGGGACGCCCGACCTGGCTCCCTGTGGAAAGCTACTGGACTGATAACCCGACAGGCAAGCCACCGTTTGATATTGCCATTAGTCCAGCTGGTGTGCCTATCATCGGGGACGGAGCCATTCCCAGCCCCACGGTACCGTTCCAATTCATTCGCTCCGACACGCTGGGGAGCAACACGACCTACGGTAACCTGTACGAGATCTGGCGGGTGCAGTGTCGGAACCCGATCTCGCCCTCGGTGCTGGCAGGCTATCTACCCCGCTATGAGCGGGAGCCAACCGATTTGCAGGGTGGATTCCGCACCAAGTTGCATGCCGAGCGTATTGTGGTATGGGCAAGCCCCTACACGGGTGACCTGTGGGCAGGAGCAGGGCATCTGCTGGATCCTGAAGTCCAGACACTATTGCGGAACTTCCTGGCAGGAGCGGGTCGCCTGGTGGTCAGTGGTCAGGATGTCGCCTGGGCGCTGACCCTCGCAGGTGGTACTGCCAACGAGTTCCTCCAGCAGATTTTGCAGGCACAGTTCGACACCGACACAGCCGAAGATGTGTTCCTGCCCATCCCGTTCGCTCGCCTGCGCCACCAGCTCGACTCCAGCGGGCTGGAAACCAACCCCGATAATAACGATCCGAACCCGATTGCCTTCAACCCCGGCGGAATGCCCATCTGGTTCATCGTGGACGGTGGGGTTCAAGCCTCACCAGAAAATCTGCAAATCGCTGACCCCGCCACGATGTTGCCCAGTAGTGCGATCCTGCGTATCATACCGCCAACCGCACTTAACGGCATCAACAGCGACGGCGCCTGGAACCAGATCTGGCTTGACACGATCTTCACCAATCCGAACGAACGAGCGCCCTACAAGTACACCAACCCTGGCATCACGAACGATGCTCAGCGCCAGCGTGCGGGTACCTACTACGAGAACACAGCCAACAAATCCAAAATCCTCTACCTTGCTTTCGGGCTGGAAGGTGTCGACTCGGGCTACGAGGAGATTGCTGGCGTCATCTGGTGCAGCGCCTTCCGCAATAAGGTGTTGCATAACGCCTTCGGCTGGATGACGCACAGCGTGCTGCGCGGCGTCGTGCGCGAGTACGATCCCGAAACCCGCACCTATCAACCGCTGCCGCGTGCCTTCGTGCGGGTCACGGGCATTCTGCCGAACAGTGTCAACGGTGTGGAGGTGGGCTACGCCATCACCGACTCGGCAGGTGAATACACCATCTTCGGAATAGAGGCGGGGCTTTACCTGGTGGACGCCATTCGCCCTGGCTATCGTGTGCAGCACCCGGAGACCGTGATTTTAGTCGCGCAGGAGTTTGAGCTGAATCTGGTGATGCTGAAGGTGCCGCCCGGGCAAATCAGCGGGCGGGTCATCGATATTAACAATCAGCCCGTGCGCTATGCCCTGGTACGAGCCACCAATGTGGACGACCCAACCCTCACCATCGAGGTGTTGAGCGATCCCGACGGCAACTTCCTGATGCCACGCGTGCCAGTGGGTACCTGGAATGTGGCCGTGGTCTCGCTGGCGCTGGGTGGCTACACACTACCGCCTGTTCGCCCGCAGCCCGACGGCGTGTTCCGCAATGTGCAGGTGCAAGCAGGTCAGACCACGCAACTACCCGAACCCTTCGTGCTGGAGCCACTGCCCGGCACCATTCGCGGGCAGGTCACCCGCGCCGATAACGGGCAGCCAATTCAGGGCGCGCGCGTGGTCGCCATCGCCAATAATGTGGAGCGCGGCTCCGCCACCACCGACGCCAGCGGCAACTACAGCTTCCAGGTGCCCGGCGGCGAATACCAGGTGACGGCGACGGCGCCCGGCTTCGCACCCAGCACCCAAACCGTCACCGTGCCCCGCGAAGGCGAAGTGGTGGTGAACTTCCAGCTGGCGAAACTGCCACCAGGGCGCGTGACGGGGCGCGTGGTGCGCAAGTTCGGCGGCGCACCCGAGCCCGGTGTCACGATCGAACTGCTCTTTGGCAACACAGCAGTGTATCGCACGCAAACCGATTCGAGCGGAACCTATACGCTCAATAGCGTGGAGCCGGGCGACTATGTGGTGCGCCCGACCAAGACAGGCTTCACCTTCGAGCCGCCTACACGCACCATCACGGTTCAACCGAACCAGACGACCACCGTAGGCGACTTCAAGTCGCAGCCGTTGCGCACCTTCTTCCGCGGGCGCAGCCTGGTGTCGGCGCCCTTCGATTACAGTCAGGATATTGCCGACCTGCTCGATGTGCCACCCGACCAGCGGCGCTTCCCTGACTTCCGATTCTTCACCTGGGACACGGTGAACAGCCGCTACATCTTCTATCCCGACGCGCCCGCCAACCGCTTCGCGCTCGGACGCGGCTACTTCATCGAGACCACGCAGGACCTGCCGCTGGCAACCGAAGGCACACCCGCCGACGAGAATCAGAGCTTCCCGATACCTCTGCGACGCGGCTGGAACCTGATTGGCACGCCGTTCCGATTCGACATCGACTGGGAACAGACCCAGGTGATTGACCCCGACACCAACACGCCCATCTCCAACGCGACGGCGGTCGGCAAGCAGATTATCGCGAATGCGCTGTGGGGCTATGCGTTCGGCACCTACAACGCCACCCGCCGCATGAAAATCTGGGAGGGCTACTGGGTCTACGCCTATAAGGACACCACGCTGCTGATCCCGCCCACAGCGCGGGCGCGCTCGGCGGTCAGTCGCAGTGTGGACGCACCGACGCCTGCTGGCTGGACGCTCGCGCTGCAGGTGCAATCGGGCGAGCTGATGGATCAGGCGTACATCGGTGTCTCGCGTGGCGCATCGCCGGGCTATGACGCCGCGCACGACCTGCTCAAGCCGCCGCCCGTCGGGCGCGACTATGTGTATATCAGCATGCCGCGCCTGAACTGGGGCGCGCAGAGCGGTATGTACGGCGTGGATGTGCAGGCGCCCTCGCGCAGCGCGAGCTGGGAGTTCACCGTCGAGACCACCCAGCCCAATCGCGAAATCACCCTGCGCTGGCCCAACATCCACCTGCTGCCCCGCTCGGCGAACCTGGTGCTGGTGGACCTGCAGACGGGCGCCCGCCGCTACCTGCGCACCACCGGCTCCTACACCTTCCGCAGCCCGCAAAACGGTGTCAGCCGATTCCGAATCGAGCTGGCGTCCAGTGCAGGGCTGTTGCGCATCGGCAATGTGCAGGTTACAGGTGGGCGTGGCAACCAGCGCACCATCACCTTCACCCTGACGGGCGAGGCGAGCGTGGAGGTCAGCGTGCTGGCAGGCGGCAGAGTGGTGCGCCAGCTGCTGACCAGTGCCGGACGCAGCGCGGGCGTGCAACAGGTCAGCTGGGATGGGCGCGACCAGAACGGCATCGCGCTACCACCTGGCACCTACACCGTCGAAATTCGAGCGGTGAGCGAGGATGGGCAGGTGGCACGCGCCGCCACCACCATCATCCTCACCCGATAACGCTTTCGCCCGTTCCCCCGCGCGGGGAACGGGCAGGAAGCAAGCCGTTCACAAAGAAAATAGACAACGGTAAGGAGGAACGACCAGAGTGAAAACACGGAGGCGACGAATCTGGGCAAAACGCTGGAGCCTGGTGGGCGTCGTCAGCATGCTGCTGATGTGGCTGCTGACGCCGTTTGGCATACCACCTGCACGGGCACAGCTGGTGCAACTGCCGCGCATTGCGGTTATCGATTTCCAGAACAAAAGCGGCTACGGCGGTGCCAGCATCGCGCGCGCCGCCACCGACGCCGTTGCCAGCGAGTTCCAGAAAACGGGGCGCTACGAGGTGCTGGCGCGGGGCGAGATCGAACAGCAGCTCAAAGACCTCGATTTAGCTCCCCCGCTGAGCAAAACGGGCTACCTGCGACTGGGACGCGCCCTCCAGCTCGAATCGATTGTGGCGGGCGATGTGGAAGCCGTCACCTTCACTGGCTCCCCGAAGCAGGCACAGGTAACCCTCACGGTCAAGGTGATCGATGTGGCATCGGGTGAGCCGGTGAACGGCGCGGTCGTGACAGGCTCCAGCAACCCGCGCCCGGGCTACAGCGGCGACGACGATACCCTGGTGCTGGAGGCTGTGCGCAACGCCGCCTTCGAAGCGGTACGCACCATTCAGACCTACACCATCCCGGAAGCGACCGTGCTGACCACCCGCGCGGGCAAGGAGGTGCTGCTCAATCGTGGCATTCGCGGCGGGCTGAAGCCCGGCATGGAAATGATTGTTATCCGCAACGGCGAGGAAGTCGGGCGCATCCGCATCACCGAAGTGTCCGATAGCGACGCCGTGGGCGTGATCATCCAGTCGCTGCGCGGCATCCAGACCGAAGACAAAGCGCGTGCCGTGTTCGAAATACCCTCAGTCAAAATCAAAGCGGGCAAAGTGATCAAAGAGGAGCCACGCAGTCGCACGGAGCGCAATCGGGCGCTCAAAGCGCTGGGTCCAATCCTTGTGCTGGGGCTGATTGCGTTCGGCGTCGCACGCGCGGCATCAGGCGGCAACACACCCGTGCAGGATGTCATCGCCGAAGCGGGTGCCGACGGCAACTTCGAACCCTTCGTGCGGATCTCATGGAAGACCACCCTCTTCGCCAAGAGCAACCGCGACCAGATCCAGTGGCAAATCTACCGCTCCGACTTCATCGACATCGACGGCAACGGCAATATGATCCCGGTGGGTGTGGTGCCGGGCAATCAGCACTCCTTTATTGACACCACTGTGCCGCGCGTGGTGAACTACGCCAGCCTGCCACGCGAGGGCAGTGAGGACCTGGGTCTGGAAGAGGTCGATACCGCGCCAGGCGTCGCGCCAGGACGATCCTACACTTACCAGCTGGCTCTGGTCTATCGTGAGGTGCGTGATGTGGCAGGTGGTGGCACGGGAGGCGGTGGCGGGCAGCAGCAGCAGGTAATCTTCCTGATGTCGGATCGGGTGCGTTCCGGGCAGGCGACCGTCATTCAGCCCGTGCAGCTGCTGACCCCTGTCCAGCGCAGCGAGGATGTGGACCCGAAAGACATCCTTTTCAGCTGGCTGGCGTCGGAGGGTGCCAACGCCTACCGCATCGAGGTCTCCACCGATCCCACCTTCCGCGACCGTAGCCGAACCTTCGTCTCGGCGGAGATCCTTTCCACAGCGGTGGGCGGTAGCCCCGTTAGCCCACCAGACCGAATCAATATTGAATCGGCGCTGCTGCAGCGGCTGGGGCTGGTGGGTCGGCGCGTCACGCTCTACTGGCGCGTGGGCGCCCGCAACCTGAACGATAACCCCGGTCCCATAGCGGGTCCAGGTGGTCTGCGCTATGTGTGGAGCCGACCGTTCGAGTTCACCACGCAGGAGCTGCCGCCACCACCCTGAGCGCAGTACGATTCTCAAGCCGTTTCGGGAGGTCTCTCCCGAAACGGCATACCCGTTTGAGCGTCAGAACAGATGAGAGTGCGATTGGGAACCAATCGGGAGGGAAGCAACCGATGAGATGGATGTGGCGACTGTGGCTTGGATGGGTGCTGATCGTGGGCTGCGCGGCAGCCCAGACGCTGACACCCAACGATGTGGTGCCTGGCGAGATTCTGCTGACGATGCGCGCGGGCAGCCCGATTGAGAAGGTGCGTGCGCTGGCAAACAGTGTGAATGCCGATTTGCGCCCGATCCGTGTGCCCGCCACCTATGTACTGCGCCTGCGCGACCAGCAGGGCGTAACGGACGCCGTGCTGCTGGAGCGGGTTCAGCGCGCAGTGGATCAGCTTAAACAGGATGCGGATGTGTTGTATGTCCGCCCGAACTACATCCGCCGACCTGCCGATATACCGAACGACCCGCGCTTTGGCGAGCAGTGGGCGCTCACTCTGATTCGGGCACCCGAAGCCTGGGATCAGGAGAAGGGGCAGGCGGGTGTTCGGCTCGCCATCATCGACACGAACTTTGACCGCAATCATCCCGATTTGACCGCGCGTTTTGACCCCCTCTCGCGCAACTTTGTGGCAGACCCTCCCGATGACAATATTGGTCCTGATCCAGGGGTCTCTTTTTCTCATGGCACAGCGGTTATGGGTGTTGCGGCTGCCAGCACCAACAACGGGGTTGGCATTGCGGGGCTATGCTGGCAAGGGGTTACAGTCGTCGCCCTAACCACTACCAAGCAAGACACATTTCTACCGCTGGACAATATTCTGGAAGCCATGCAGCATGTGATCGACAATGCACGCGACAGTAGCGGCAATCAACAAATTCATGTGGTGAACATGAGTTTTGGCAGCTCCTTCCCTGACCCGCAGGAAAACAGCCTGATCCAGCAGATGTATCAGCGCGGGGTGGTGCCGGTCGCTGCTGCAGGGAATGAAAACTCTTCCTCGCCGCTCTATCCTTCTGACTACGAGAACGTGATCAGGGTGTCCGCAGTTGGTCCATCCGGTCTGAAGGCATCCTACTCGAACTATGACCGCATCGATCTGGCTGCACCCGGCGGCGATTTCCAAACAAGTTTGCGTGACGGGATTCTCAGTACGGAAGTCGGCGGGCGTTATGAGTATAATGTGGGTACCTCCCTTGCCTCACCGTATGTGGCAGCAGCGGTGGCATTGTTGATCTCGGCTGGCGCGCCTGTGCATGACCCCAATCGGGACCCCATCCCCCCTGCCCAGGAGGCGCTGCAGGAGACTGCCAATACGATGCAGCGCACAGTGCCCGATCCCGAGCTGGGCTGGGGCATCATTGATGTGGGTTCCGCTATTCGGGGCTTCGGCGGCGCCAGCGTCACGATTGTAAGCCCCGCGAACAACACCTTCACCGACACCCGACGCATGCGAATCAATGTGGTTGTGCGTCGCAGCACGCTGCCCCAGATTCGCCTCTTCTTCATGGGCGAGGAAATCCCGCGCTCGCAGTGGGAGCCGTTCGCAGGTGTCTCCAGCGATGGCAAAACCATCACCATTTCTGGCTATGAGCTGGTCGCGCCGGGTGAGGGGCGCTTCGAATTCACCGTAACAGCAGTGGGACAGGACGGCAATCCCGTGAGTGCGACCTCCACAATTACTGTGCGTTCCCGCCAGCAGCCAGCAGGTCTGGCGATGTTCGCCACACCCTATCGTGTGAGCGGGACACCCGAAGAGATTTTCGGCGCGGATGCGATTCTGGCGCGCTACCTGCCGTCGCAGGGTCGCTACGCGCGCTACTCTGGCAGCGGCACACGCGAGCCGGAAGCGAGCTTCAATCCGCCGGGTGCGCGCGTGCGCCCTGAAGGGAGCGCGATTCCCACCCCGCCACGCGGACTGGGCTACTTCCTGCGCACGAACAGCCCCGCCTTCATTCTGGGTGACGAGTTCATCGATCCGAACACCGCCTACCTGATCCCGCTGGAACCGGGCTGGAACATGATTGGCAACCCGTTCCCATTCCCGGTACCCTGGAGCGCGTGCGAGATTGAGGTGGAAGGGCAGGCAGGCGTGCGCCAGCGGTTCAGCATTCTGGAGGCTGCTGACAAAGAATATATTCGCCCGCAAATCTATCGCTATATCACGCTCACGGGCGAATACACATGGCGCACGGCGCCGCTGGGCGAGCTGCTGCCCTGGCAGGCGCACTGGGTGCGGGCACTCAAACCCTGCACGCTGATTGTGCCGCCGCTGGGCACAACCCGCAGCCGTGACGAGTCAGCCTCCGGTAACCCGCGCGTTACACCGGACACGCGCGACGGCTGGCTGATCCGCCTCATCGCCCGCAGCGGCGATCGGGAAGACGCCAACAACTTCATCGGAGTCAGCCTGCGCGCCCGCGACGAGATGGGCAGCGAAGATGTGGAGAAGCCACCGCTGTTCCAGTCATATGTGCAGCTGCGTGTAATCGAACCGCGCAGCCGCGCTGCGCTCGCGCAGGACCTGCGACGGGCTGCTAAACGCCGAATGCGCTGGGAACTGGAAATCACCACCGACAAGCCCAACGCGGAGGTCACACTCCGCTGGCAACAGGAGGTGCCGCTGCCAACCAGTATGCGACTGACGCTGGTGGATAGCCTCACAGGGCAGCGCATCTCGATGAATCGCCAGAGCGCGTACACCTTCCGCACCGATGAGAACAGCCGCCGGCGGTTTATTGTCGAGGCACACCCTGCACGCCTGAGCCAGCTGCGCATCACGAACTTCACCGTCGCCCGCACGCGCGGCAACCAGGTCACCATCCAGTACGCGCTGAACGCGGCCGCCAGCGTGCAGGTGCTGGTTCAGGATTCGGCGGGGCGAACGATTGCGCGTCTAACAGGCGGCACCCGCTCGGCAGGGCTGAACAGTGTTACCTGGACAGGGCGCACCGATTCGGGTATCGCCGTGCCACCAGGCACTTATCAGATTCAGATTATCGCGACGGGCGAGGAGGGCGACACAGCCCGCGCCGTGCGCCCGCTCGTCATGACCCGCTAATGGAGGAAAGACTATGAGGCGGTTCTGCATATCGGAATGGGTTTTAAGCGTTATGCTGGTCGTCATGAGCCTGACGCCTTTATGGGGGCAGCGCGTGTACGATCCCTTCAGCCTTGCAGGTTGCTGCTGCCCCACCGATCAGGGCACCTGCGTCGAGAGACCAGTCAGTGATGATTACTTCGATATCAGTGTAACAAATGGCGTGCTGGGTGCCACTTTGGGGATAGATGGAACAGTTCAGTGGAATACAGCTTGCTTCCCGATGACCAATACGCGGTGCATCACGCTGCAGGCAGAGGGCAGTATCCAGCTTGGAACCGCTGGCGGGACCAGCCTGCTGCGCAGTAATGATGATAATATCGCGATGACCTCTGGCTACCCATGGGCAGTCTATCCTGGTGGAATTTATATCAGCATGCAGGAACGGCGTGGGAACCAGACGCGCACCTTCGTGTGGGGACGCGAACAGGGCGCTCCCAGCCTGATTTTCGATCGTGCCTGGCCGGGCGCCAGCGGTGTCTATATTCGCCGCCAGTGGTATGTGGAAGGCTGGAACACCGACATGCGTATCGAGCTGATTCAGTCGGTGGCGCGAATCGAGCTGCGCGTGCGCAACACTGGCACCGAATCGGCGTCGCTAGCGCTGCGTATGGCGTCCGATGTGGAGGTGGGTGTCGAGGAAGGCGTGGACCCGAACGGCGCGTCGCGACCCCCCTATGTCTATGTGCAGGGTCAGCGCCCCATCAGGGTAGATACCGATCTGCGCGGCGTGCAGGTGCCGCCTGCGGTGGAGTTCTATCTCTCACGCGGCGATCTCAACGGCGCATCACGCTACATCCTGCGCCCGATGCCTGGCTTCGAAGATGCCACCCCCATCGACCGTCTGGTGTTCGGCGAGTGGTTCTTCATTCAGGCAACCACCAACTGGGAGCCGGTGCTGTTCCCCGACAGCTTTATCAGCGATGTGGCGATTAACATGTTTGTGAATCCGCGCAACTTCGCGCCGGGTCAAGAGCGTGTCTATGTGTTCTATGTGATGCTGACCCCTGTGGATATCGATGTGCAGCCGCCCCTGGCGGTGGGTGTGGAAACCTTACCCGTGATTGAGCCGAATGAGCGCGACCTGTCCCAGCTGGCTAATGGAGGCGTGTTCGATGTGAATGTCTCGGTCACCAACATGTTCCATGTGGTGAACAAAGAGGTTGATCTCCGAAATGTGGCTGTCGATATTGCGCTGCCTTCAGGTTTGAGCCTTGCCCCGGGTGAAACGCGCACCAGGATTATTCCCAGCATTCCATCCGAGGCGACCCGACCCGTGAGCTGGCGGGTAATTGCTGACCCGAAGGCGGTGGGCTTTGCCACCATTCGTGTCTCGGTGAATGCGCCGCCCGCGCCGCCCAAGACGGTCAGTCGCACCATCCTGATTTCCGCCACAGCGCGCCGCGAGCTGAAACGCGGATTCCAGATTATTTCTATCCCATTCACAACCACGGCGCCGCTGGTCGATGTGCTGGGTCTGCCAGAAGGCACTTACCTTGCCAAACGCTGGAACCCCAATCGGGAAGTGTACGAGACGGTGGATGTCCTGCAGCCTGGCATCGGCTTCTGGCTCTACCTGCCCAACGAGGGCACGACCATCACCATGAACAATGTATCTTTCTCTTCCAGCATGGCTTTCACCACCGGCGTGCCCATCCGCCTCAGCCGCGGATGGAACCAGATTGGCAATCCCTACCCGTATCCGCTGGTGCTGGGGCAGATTGTGGTGGTGAGCGCGAGCGATCCACGCACCAGCCTCAGCTTCTTCGAAGCTGCCCAGCGTGGGGTCATTCGCGGCGTCATTTACTACTGGGACGAGTTCTCTGCCGAATATAAGTTCACTTCCGACCCCAACACACCCCTGATTCCGCACAGGGGCTACTGGATCAAGTGCAACGATGATATCGATCTGGTGTTCCCGCCGGTGTTCCTGCCGGGCACGGGGTTTGGCAGGTTGCCGAATCGGTCGGTCGATTCAGCGAATCGCCCCAACGAGTGGCGTCTGCAGCTGATTGCCCGCACCGAGCGCGGCGAGGATAGTCAGAACTATATCGGCATCACCAGCGGTCGCTCGACGGGTGAGGTGGAGGAGCCGCCAGCACCATTAGCCGAGGTGCCCGTGCGCCTGACCATTCTCAAATCGGGCACGAACACGCCGCTGATGCAGGATGTGCGTCCTGCCTCCGCCACACGCCACACCTTCGAACTGCTGGTGGAGGCGCCCGCGGGCACAGAAGTGAGCCTGCGTGCGCCCAATGTGCGCACCGTGCCGCGCACCTACCGCCTGCGCCTGACCGATCAAAGCACAGGGCGCACGGTCGACCTGCGCAACACGCCCGAATATCGCTTTACCTCCAGCGGGCGCAACCGATTCACGCTGAGTGTGGAGCGCGGCGTGCGCGGTAGCGCGCTTATCACCAGCATCAGCGTGGGCGCAGTGGGGCGCGGCGCGAACAGCGTCAGCATCTCCTATGTGCTGGCGCAGGACGCCCAGACCAATGTGCAGATTCTGGGCGCGGATGGACGCCTCATCGCCAGCCTGCAACAGGGACGCGCCGCCACACGCGGCGTGAACACTGTCGTCTGGAACCTGCGCGATAACGCCGGACGCGCGGTGCCACCCGGCACCTATCGCGTGCAGATCGAAGCCCGCGACTCCGACGGGCAAATCGCACGCGCGGTACGACCGCTGATCGTAACGCGCTAAAGTTGACGGGGGTAGCCGTCAAAGCTGCCCCCAAACCGAACAGGGAGGCAAATCGGTGAAACGGACTGTTCTGACCGGGGCACTCATGATTCTGCTGCTCGCATGCGCGTTCGCCAGCACGCGCGAGCTGGTCATCTTCCCCTTCGGCATGAGCAGCGGCGTGCAGCAGCCGCAGGATTTCAACCTGAATACGGAGCTGACGAACGCGCTCTACGCCCAGCTGAAGGCGATCCCTGACCTGTATGTGATGCGCTTCAAGGAGACGAACCCCGCGGTGCGCCGTGCGCTGGATGAGAACCGCCTGCGCCGCGACCGTCTGAACCCGCCCTTTAATGTGCGTGAGGCGGACGGCACATGGCGCTCCGCCCGAATCGGGCAGATTCTGGGTGTGACCTACGCGCTGGCAGGCACCATCGAAGAGTTCCGCTATGACCCCAATACCCGAACGGCAACCATCACGGTGAGCCTGGACCTGGTGCAGGTGTCGGACGGCGCCGTGCTGGTCTCACTGGCGGAGACGGGTCAGGGACGCCTGAGCGGCGATGACCCGAACACTGCCTATATAGCCGCGATTGCCGATGTCGCTAAGAAGCTGGGTGCGTCGTTGCAGCAGCGGTTGACCCCACCGGCGCCTGCCGAGCCACCCAGAACACCGAAAGCGTCCACCCGTCGCACGGAACGAGCCGCTGCTGCCCTTTTCGGATTGCTGATCTTGGTGGGGTTACGGCTCACCGTTTTCTAACGCATGCGAATCGGGTTGTTGTGCAGGGCGCGTTTGAGCTGGGCAGGGAGTCTATGGCTGGCTCTCTGCCTGCTTGCTCATGGCGGTTCAGGCACCATTCGGCTCACGGCATATCCCACCGCGCTCGTGGCGGATGGGGCATCGTCCATCACGCTGACAGCCGAGGTACGCACCGCGCAGGGCAAACCGGTGCCTGACGGCACCCAGATCACTTTCAGCACCACGCTGGGCACGCTGCGCGAATCGGTGGTTCCTACTGAAGGCGGTGTGGCGCGCGCGACGCTGATTGCCAGCCAGCTGCCCGGCGTCGCGCTTGTCACCGCCACCGCGCTGGGGCAGGGGCTTGTGGCGCAAACGCAGGTGATGATGGTGCGCGACGCCAGCGAACTGCGCACCGCCACCGACTATGTGCAGGTGACCGCCCCCGACTATCTGGCTTACGCGAACGAACAGCGCGTGATTGCCGCCAGCGGGCGCGACAAAGGCGCAACCATCCAGTACGGCTTCATCCGAATCGAAGCCGACGACCTGCAACTGCTGGTGGACGACCTGCAGGTGAAAGCCCGCAACGCGGCGCTCCAGTATGGACCTGCCGCGCTCAGCTTCGATGAGCTTGCCTTCAACCTGCGCACGGGCGACGGTTATGGAACGGTTCAGCAGGAGGGGCGATGGCAGGTGATGCGCGTTCAGGGCGCTCAGGCGACCCCTGTGCAGGCGCCGCTTCCACCAGAGATGTTTCGCTTCGAGGACATCTCCCAATCGGAGATGGTCATCAAGGCGGAGCAGATATGGTTCTATCCGGGCGAGCGACTGCAGTTCCATCGTGCCGATTTTTATGTGGGTGCAGTGCGGGTGATGAGCCTGCCGCTCTATTCGCACAGCCTGTGGGGGGGCGGTGTGGGCACCGATACCCTGATTGGCGTGCAGGGCGGTCAGCTCTATCTCGATCTGCCGTATTACTATGCGCTCAAGCCGGGTCAGGTAGGCGCGTTGCGGTTGCGCACGGCGCAGCGGGGCGGTCGCGGCGTCAGCAGCGCGCGCGGGCTGTTCCTGGATCTGGAGCATGAGTACCGTTTCGGGCTGGGCAGGGGGAGTTTCACGCTGTCCAGCCTTGCCCGTGAGGATTGGGGCGTCAGCTGGCGCCACTATCAGCCGCTGGGCGCGTCGATGCGCCTGAACCTGTGGCTCGACTCGCCCGCGCACAGGGGTCTGTTCGCCTCCGCGCAGCTGTCGCATCAGGGCAGGGGCTACTCCACCGGGCTGACGCTCGCGGGCAGCACCTTCTGGGAGGGCACTCGCGCCCGCACCCTGCGCACCGAGTTCTATGTGGAGAGCAACCCGCGCAAGGTGACTAACTGGCCGCTGCGCCAGAGCGTCTCGCTGAATCTCAGCTCCGCGCGCACGCACCTGAGCGGTTCATCGGGCACGCGGCGCGACGGGGTGGGACTGCGCGCCCGCTGGACGCTCGTGCCGCTCGATCTGGACAGCCGTACCACACTGACAGGCGGGTTGAGCATCGGGCGCTTTCTGGGCAACCTGCCGAACGCAGGCTGGGAACTGCTCGGCTCGCTGGGCATCTCGCATACGCTGGGCAGCGGCGCCCTCACGCTCACCTACGACTACGCGCAGGACCCGCTCGGCATCAACCTGCTGGGACAGCACCGGCTGTCGGGCAGCCTCAACTGGGCAATTGGCGACCGCCTCTACGCCACCGCCTATGGCAGCCGCTCACTCGATCGGGACGCCACCAGCCTCATCGCCGACCTCTCATGGCGGCTGGGCACACGCTGGCGCATCGGCACGGGCATCACCTGGCAGCAGTTTCACGGCTCCGCTTTCCGCGACCAGACCTACACCATCGCCTATCGGCTCGGATTCCGCGAACTCGCGCTCACATGGTCCACTTTTAGCCGCCGCTGGAGCTTTGATCTGCTGACCGTTTTTTATTGACGGGAGGGACTGCCCTGTGCGTTCGTCAACGGTCGCTGTATGGGTGTTGCGATTGCTCGGCGTGGGCTTTCTGGTATTCGGGCTGCTGTTCGCCTTCGCGCCGGCGGGCACCCTCGAATATTTTAACCGCTGGGGTCAGGCGCTGGGCTGGCAGGAGCCGATGCCCCTCGATGAGGGCGGACTCTGGCGGGTGCTGGCGGTTGCCTTCATGGTGATGGTGACGGTGCTGGCGTTCTGGGGCGCACAGCCGACTCCGGCGCGTCCCGCCCTGCTGATGGTGCTGACCCTCGGCAAGCTCAGTTCCTCCCTGCTGGCGCTGCTGTTCTACTGGCTGGTTGCTCCCCACTTTATCTACCTGCTCAACTTTGCGGTGGATGGCTCCATCGCGCTGATCGTGTTCTGGTGTCGGCAAGTGTTGCGAGGCGCCGATTCGGCGGGAGGGATTGCCCAATGAGCGGTCCCGAACTGGGCGATCCGCTGCTATGGAACCGTCCGCGCTGGTATGGGCAGTCGCCCTTCTACGAGGTCTACTTTCTCAAACTGAACCTGCCTGCAACGGGAAGCGGCACGGAACACGCCGACTGGCGCCATGCCCTCTGGATACGCTACACGCTGACCGCCACGAAGGGCGAGCCACCGACTGGCGAGGTGTGGGCGTTCATCTTCGATGCCCAGACGCCCGAATGCAATCAGGGTGCAAAGGGAGCAGCATCCCCTGCGGATGTGCGCTGGCAGGCGGAGTTCCCCATCCGGATCGGCGCGATAGGAGAACTGACGCACACAGGCGCCACAGGCACGCTGCTCGTGGGTGGGCAACCCCTGCAGTGGACGCTTCACTGGGAGCCTGCGCGGTCGGCAATCGGGCTGTTCCCGATGCGTTGGATGTATGGAGCGCGGTTTCCCCGTACTAAATATGTGTCGCCGCACTGGGATGTGCGCGTCAGCGGCATGCTTCGCTGGGGCGACCAGAGCTGGCAGGTTCGGGACGCGCCCGCTCAGCAGGCGCATATCTGGGGTACCCGCTACGCCGAACGCTGGGTGTGGGCGCACTGCAACACCTTTGTCGACGCGCCCGATGCCGTCTTCGAAGGGCTGGAGGTGCAGGTGCAGCTGGGGCGATGGCGAACGCCGCCGATGCGCATGCTCTACCTGCGCACCAGCGAAATCCAGTTTTTCACCCGCCGCTGGCGAACCATCATCCAGAGGCGTGGCGGTCCTTCGCAAGTCTGGACTGCTGAAGCGCAGCTTCAGCAGTCCATAGGTCGATGGCGATTCGATGCCATAGAGGGCAATCTGCGCCTGACAGGTGAGCTGGATGCCGAACCGTTCCAGATTCTGGGCGCGTGCTACACCGACCCTGACGGCTCGCGCCGATGGTGCCATAACACCAAAATCGGGCGTGCAACGCTTCAGCTCTTTCGGCGAGTGGGCAGCGGCTGGCAGATGGTTCGGAGCCTGCACGCGCAAAACAGCTGCGCGATTGAATGGGTGGAACCCGCGCCCGATGCGCGAATCGAGAAGTGGGTCTGAACGATGACGGATATCCATCCTGTGCTGACGCGACTGGGACAGCATCTGTTCGGGCGGGACGGGCAGCTCGATTCAGAGGCGTGCGCAATATTCGGTCAGTGGCTGGCTCAGCTGGAGCCGGCGGTACGGCGGATGCTGACCGCCCTAATGGTTGCCTGCGATGCCCTGCCACTCATCTCGCCGTGCTGGAAGCCGCTGCGCTGGCTTTCGGACGAGGCGCTGACGCGCTTCGTGCAGGGAGTGCGCGATCCCTATCGCCTGCTGATCCTGCGGCTGGTGAAGGGGTTGTGTGGGGTGGCGTATCTTTCGGCGGAGGCGTTGAGCGAGCGTCTGGGTTATGGTGTCCAGCCTTACAAACAGCCGTATGCGCCGTTGCCGCCGGAGCTGCCCCTGCGTGTGGAGGTGCCTTCGGGTGGGTTCGAGGCGCGTTATGATGTGGTGATTGTGGGCACGGGCGCAGGCGGGGCAACGGTTGCCCGCCGTCTCTCGGAGGCGGGGTTGAACGTCGCGCTGGTGGAGGAGGGCGAGTTAGCCACCCGCGCCCATACCCGGCTCCCTTTGCTGGAGCGGGCACGCCGCTTCTATCGCCAGAACGGCTTCACCGTTGCGCTGGGCATGCCACCCATCATCATGCCGATGGGACGCACGGTAGGCGGCACAACAGTGGTCAACTCTGGCACTTGCTTTCGCACGCCGCGCTTCGTGCTGGAACGCTGGCAAAAGGAGTTCGGCGTTCAGGGGCTGGAGCCAGCGGTGCTGGAACCCCTCTTTGAGTGGATCGAGCAGGAGCTTCGGATCGCGCCTGTTGCCGACGAGGTGCTGGGCGGGAACGGGCAGGTGGTTCGGCGGGGAGCGGAGCGGCTGAAGGTGCGCCATCAGCCGCTGAATCGCCCGCAGCGCGACTGTCATGGCACGGGCGTGTGCGCCCTTATCTGCCCGCGCGACGCGAAGCTCGACATGCGCTTCAGCATGCTGCTGCCCGCCCAGCAACACGGCGCCACCATCTTCGCCAGCTGTCACGTGGAGCGCGTGCTGTTTGACGGCGAGCGCGCGGTGGGGGTGGAGGGAACGGTGCTGAACGGCAACGGACGCTTCCAGATATGGGCGAAGGAGGTGGTGCTGTGTGCGGGCGCGATCCACACGCCCTGGCTGCTCCATCGGTCAGGGGTTCACCACCCGCGCATCGGGCATAACCTGCACATCCACCCTTCGGCGAGCGTGTTTGCCCGCATGCCAGAGCCTGTCAGGGCGTGGAGCGGCGTGATGCAGTCATACGGCGTCACGGAATGGATAGAGCAGGGCACGCTGATCGAGGCGACTTTTCCACCGCTGGCGATTGGCTACGGTCTTCATCCGCTGCCCTTCTGGGGTTCGGAACATCGCCGCCTGCTGGAGGATGTCGCGCATCTGACGGGGGTCGGCGTGCTGACGGCAGACGAGCGGAGTGAGGGGCGCGTGCTGCACCTGCCAGGCGCCAGTGAACCCGTGATTGTGTATCGCTTGCATCGGGCAGACGCCCAGCGTATACTGGAAGGGATGACGCGCGCGGCGCAGGTCTTCTTTGCGGGCGGCGCGGAGCGCGTCTACACCGATTTGCCCGGCGCGGAACAGCTCCGCACACCCGACGAGCTGGATTGCCTGCTGAAGAGCAACGCCCGTTTGCTGAACCTGAGCGCGTACCATCCCGGCGGTACATGCTGTATGGGTGAGGACGAGCGGCGCTGCCCGGTGGACAGCTTCGGGCGTGTGCGTGGGCGCACCCATCTGTGGGTTGCCGACGCCTCGCTGATCCCCACACCGACGGTGGTCAACCCGCAAATTACCATCATGATGCTGGCGGCGCGAGTGGCAGATGCTCTCGTAGCACGGGCATCCTGCCTGTGAGCATCGGGTCTACAGGGCGGCTTCGCCGCGTTCGCCTGTGCGGATGCGCACGGCATCCAGCACTTCGGTGATAAAAATTTTGCCGTCGCCAATCTCACCTGTGCGGGCAGCCTCAATCAGCGTCGCCACCACCTCCTCCACGCGCTCATCGGGCACCACAATCTCCAGCTTGATCTTCGGCAGCAGGTTGATGGTGTAGGTGCTGCCGCGATACTTCTCGGTGTGCCCCTGCTGGCGCCCGAAGCCGCGCACATCGGTCACGGTCATCCCGTAGACGCCAATCTCGTTCAGCGCCTCTTTGACCGCCTCGAACCGAATGGGTCGGATGATGCACTCGATGCGTTTCATGGCTTTCCTCACGGTAGCATGCTCCACAGTTTTTCGATGGCTTCTTCGGGCGTGTGGGCGGTGGGGATGTCGGGCGTGGTTCCTTCGATCTGCAGTTGCCAGCTGTCCAGCAGCACGAGGGGCTTGCCCAGTCGCAGGGCGAGCGCGATTTCGGAGAGGGTGCCGTAGCCGCCGCCGATGGCGATCAGTCCGTCGGCGGCGCAGACATTCACATAGTTGCGGGCTTCGCGCAAACCCGTGAACAGCGCGATATCGATATAGGGGTTCGGGGGCGATTCGTGCGCGCTGGCGCCGGGCAGGATGCCGATGGTCAGCCCGCCTGCCTCTTTAGCGCCCTGCGCAGCGGCGGTCATCACGCCTGTCAGCCCGCCGCACAGCAGCACGGCGCCCCGCCCGGCAATCAGTTGCCCGACGCGCCGCGCCATCTGGTACTGCGCCTCGCTACACTGCGAGCCGCCCATTACGCCAATCACACGCCGATAGGTGCGCTCCATCGGTGCCTCTCCGATTCAGGCTCGCAAAATGAGCAGGTTATACGACTCGGCGGTGGCGAAGTGGTGGGAGATGCTGCCGAGCGTGAGGCGTTCCAGCAGGCTGTGCCCCTTCGCGCCAAGAATGAGCAGCTGGGCGCCGGTGTCGGTCAGCACCGTGCGCAGGGCGGGGATGGTCGCGCCCTCCACCACCAGCGATTCACAGCCCGCGCCTAACGGACGCAACTGCTCGCATAGCTCGCGATTGCGCTCATGCAGCTGTTCGATAACCCATTCGTTGCCCGCCTCTTTGAGCGCGGGTGTGGTGCGGGCTAAAATCTCCAGCATCTCGCTGTCCAGTTCGAAGGCGGTGGTCAGCAGCAGTTTCTGGATGCCTGCGGGCGCGAACGCCAGCAACTTTTGCAGGCAGCGGCGATTGTACTCTGAGTGGTCCGTCGCGACGACCGCCTGCAGGGGCTTCTCGCTGATGGGTGGCTGATGGGCAATCAGCACGCTCTGGTGGGCGTGCGTGACGGCGGCGCGTCCTGTGCTACCGAGCAGCCATGCTCGCCAGCCGCGCCGACCTTTGCTGCCCAGCGCAATCAGCTCGACGCCGTTCTCGTCGGCGGCACGCAGCAGCTCGGTGCTGGCATGCCCGCGCCTGATCAGGGGTGTGGCGGGGATGCCCGCCGCGGTGAGCGCGTCCTGCGCCCGTTGCAACACCTGCTGGGCTGCCTGCTCCTGCGCCTGAAGGCTTTGCAGGGCAATCTCCTCTGGCATCGGCGCCAGCACGCCCACCACCAGCGGGCTGACAGGCTCCAGCACGGTCATGAGCAACACTTCTGGCTCGCGGAAGCGCAGCTGAACAACCCACTGCAGCGCGCTCTCATAAGAACCCTCGATGTCCACACCCAGTAGAATCTTCATCGTTTATCCCTCATCCAGCACCTGGCGCACCCGATTGGCGAGCTGGGAGGGCGTGTACGGCTTCGGCAGAAATCGGATGCCCTCATCCAGCACCCCATGATGGGCAATCGTATTTTCAGTGTACCCCGAAACATAGAGAATCTTGGTTTCGGGATGGAGCCGTCGCACCAGTTCTGCCAGCTCGCTCCCGCTCATCACAGGGAGCATCACATCGGTTAGCAGCAGGTGGATGGGGTCGGTGTATTGTTCGGCGATTTGAAGGGCTTCGGCGGGCGTGGCGGCTTCCAGCACGCGATAGCCCAGCATGCGCAGGCTTTCGGTGGCGACGGCACGCACCTCCGCCTCATCCTCCACCAGCAGAATCGTTTCGGTGCCTGTCTGCATCACGGGCGGTGGCAGTGTGACGATGGGCGCGTGGTCGACGGCGGGCGTGCGGGGCAGATAGATTTTGAAGCTGGTGCCGCGCCCCACCTCGCTGTAGACCCAGATATGCCCGCCCAGCTGCTTCACGATGCTGTAGACGGTCGCCAGCCCCAGCCCGCTGCCCTGCCCGCGCGGCTTGGTGGTGAAGAACGGCTCAAAGATGCGCCGCTGCACCTCAGGCGTCATGCCGACGCCTGTGTCCGAGACCGCCAGCATCACATAGTCGCCGGGCACTACATCGTAGTGGACACGGGCATACTCAGCGTCGAGCGAGACATTCGCCAGTTCGATGGTGAGCGTGCCGCCGTTCGGCATCGCGTCGCGGGCGTTCAGCGCGAGGTTATACAGCACCTGGGTTAGCTGGGCAGGATCCGCCTCCACCAGCCAGATGTGTTCTGGCAGGAAGGTAACGAGGTTGATATTGGAGGGTAGCCATCGGCGCATAATCGGCTCGGTATCCCGCACCAGCTGGCTCAGATTCACGGGCTGGAGCTGCATCGGCTGGCGGCGGGCGAAGGTCATCAGCTGGCGTGTGAAGTCGGTCGCTCGTTCGATGCCGCGCAGCGCGTTCTGCAGAAACTGATACGCCTGCGACTCTTCGGGCATGCTCGCCTGCGCCAGCTCCACATAGCCCAGAATGGCGGTCAGCAGGTTATTGAAGTCGTGGGCGATTCCGCCCGCCATCTGCCCGATGCTCTCCAGCTTCTGCGCCTGAATGAGCTGTCCCCGCACCTGCTGCAGCTCCTGCTCGATCCGGAGGCGTTCCAGTTCCGCGCTGGCGCGTTCGGCAAACAGGTTCAGCACTTCGAGCAGTATGGGCGTGTTGGGCATCGGTTGGGTGTCCGCGAACCATACCAGTCCCATCACGCGCCCTTTCGAATCGCGCAGCGGCACGCCTAAATAACTTTCGGCGCCGATTGCCTGCAGCTCCCGATCCGTGGGGAAGAGCTGTTGCACGCTGTGCGGATACAGGCACGCCTCGCGCATAATCACATTCTCGCACGGCGTGCCCGGAAGCTCATAATCGGGTGGCTCGCGGAACTCGCCTTCCGCCCAGTAGAACAGTCCGCGCACACGCTCCTCGCCGGGCACCACCTCGCCGAGATAGGCGTGGCGCAGGTTAAGGGTTTGAGCGGTCTGCTGCAGCAGCTGGCGCAGATAGTCGGCGCCCGATAGCCGTGCCGTGCTGATGATGAGGTTCGTCAGCAACTGGCGCGAGAGGTACAGCTCCGTGAAGTCGCCAAACAGCAGGTGCAGCAGTTCATAGTCAGGTAGCTCGGTGAGCAGGGCGACCAGATGACGGATTTCACCCGTGGCGTTGCGCGCGATAATTAACCGGTAGCTGGAGCTGATACCCGCTGGCTGCGCGAACTCCGGGAGCATCTCCTGCCGAATATCCAGCAGGAACTCCGACACGCGCATCTGCAACAGCTCGCTCTCCGAATAGCCCAGCAGCGCCTGGGCAGCTGCATTCGCCCGATAAACGCGCTCCCTATCGGGCAGCAGGAGCATCTGGGGCGCAGGCAGCTGCGTGAAGAGGGGCGACTCGATGAGCTGAGCGCGCCGCTGCTCCAGCTCCGTCGGCTTCTGCCTCATAGCCTTGCATCCCTCCCTGCAAGCATCTCGCTTCCCCCTGTACCTGCCTTTTATTTTTATTCGTCTCCTTTATTCGCCCCCATCCCAGCCACTCCTGCTGCTATGAAGCCCTGTCGGGGTATAATCGCCTCAGCGATGGTGAACCCACCCTGTGAAACCGTGCCAGGCACCGAGGCTCTGATTCTGAACGGCAAAGTAGTCGCCCAGCAGATTCGCGAATCGTTGCGGGAGCAGGTGGAGCAGTTGCGTCAGCGCGGGGTACAGCCCTGCCTCACCGTGATGCTGGTGGGCGACGATCCCGCCTCGCATACCTATGTGCGCACCAAAGCCCGCGCCTGCGAATCGGTGGGCATCCGCTCGGTTGTCCATCATTATCCTGCCACGGTCTCGCAGTCCGAGTTAGAGGCGCAGATCGACGCCTGGAACGCTGATCCGACGGTGCATGGCGTGTTGATTCAGCATCCTGTGCCCGCGCCGCTGGACGAGGCGGCGCTGTTGCGGCGGCTGGCGCCGCACAAAGATGTGGACGGCATCACGCCCGCCTCGCTGGGCGCACTGCTCACGGGCGAACCCGCCTTCGGCGCCTGCACGCCGCTGGGCATTCTCACCCTGCTGGACGCCTATCAGATTCCGATCGAGGGCAGGCATGCGGTGGTGGTCGGGCGCAGTGTGATTCTGGGCAAGCCGATGGCGCTGATGCTGCTCAACCGCAACGCGACGGTCACCATCTGCCATTCGCGCACGCGCGATCTCGCCTATCACACCCGTCAGGCGGACATTCTGGTGGCGGCGGTCGGCAAGCCGGAGTTCATCACGGGCGAGATGATCAAGCCTGGCGCGGTGGTCATCGACGCGGGCTACAATCGGGTGGAGGGGCGCACGGGCGATGTGGGCGATGTGCATTTTGAATCGGCGGCGCGCGTGGCGTCCGCCATCACGCCTGTGCCCGGCGGCGTCGGTCCGATGACCGTCGCGATGCTGCTGCAGAACACCCTCCGCGCCGCCCAGCGGAGCGCTTCCCAACTCTGAGAGGAAGGGGGTATACTGATAGCGACCATGCCAGGCAAAGCGGCATCGGCTAAAGGAACAGCGCTCGCCAGCACGCGAACCCGCATGCGCCAGAAGGCGTCGACGGGCGCACCCCCTTACGACCCCGACCTGGAAGAGCTTATCCGCCAGGCGGAGAGCATCGAACTACTGGAGGAGGACGGCGAACCGTTGGAAAGCGAATGGCATGCCCTGCAGATTCCACTCCTCATCGAACTGGTGCGCCAGCATCTGGGTGATCCACACCACTACTACTGCGCGGGCAACATGTTCATCTACTACAGCAAAGAGCAGGCAGATGCGGTGCGTGAGAACCGCGCCGCTTTCAAGGGACCCGACTTTTTCGTGGTGCGGGATGTGGACGGCACACAACTGCGCAAATACTGGGTCACATGGCAGGAGGGCGGGCGTTATCCAGACCTGGTGATCGAGCTGGTCTCACCCAAAACGGTGCGTAAGGACAAAGAGGAGAACCTGCGGTTTTATGCGACGGTGCTGCGGGTGCCCGAATACTTCTGGTATGACCCCGACAGAAACGAGCTGCGCGGCTTTCGGCTGGATGTGCAGCGACTGGAGTATGTACCGATAGAGCCGAACGAACAGGGCTGGCTCTGGAGCAATGTGCTGGAAGCCTATCTGGGCGTTCAGGAGTGCGACTACCTTCAGCGTCGGGCCCGCTGGCTGAGGCTCTATCGCGCCGATGGTCGCCTTGTGCCCACTCATGCCGAGCGCGCCGAGCAAGCCGAAGCCGAACTGCAACGCCTGCGGGAACAGCTACGCCAGCGCGGCGTCGAACTCTGAGTTAGCAACCTGAACCGAACGCGAACAACGCAATTAGCAGGTCGGCGTCATCCACAACGCCATCCCCGTTCACATCAGCGGGCAGATTCGCGCCTGTCTGTCCAAACGCAAACAGCACGGTCAGCAGGTCGGCATCGTCCACACAGCCGTCGCCGTTCACATCGCCCTCCTGTCGGAGAGGGCTGCGAGCGACCAGCAGGGTCGCATCCCGGCGCCCCACCGCAAAGAACCGCCCATCGGGTGAGAATCGCACCGAGTTAATGCCGTTGCCTGTCTCCTGATCGTAGAGCCTTCGCTGGGAGCCGTCGCTGACCCGCCACAAACGAATCGTTCGATCCCACCAGCCACCGGAGATGAGATACTCGCCATAGAAAGCAACCGAAAACACATACCCGTTGTGCCCGTCCAGAAAGCGCACCAGCGTGCCGTCCGCCACACGCCAGAGCGCGAGGGCAGGACCGTTCGAAGACCCTGTGCTGCCCACCGCCAGCGTTTGACCGTCGGGCGAAAAGGCGACCGCCAGCCCACTGTCGGGGAAGTCGATGCGGCGCACCAGCGTGCCGTCTGCCACGCGCCAGAGACCGACATAGCTGCCATCTGCCGAGGCGAGCAGGCGCCCATCGGGCGAAAACGCGAGCGCGAAAACCCAGCTCGGACCCACGATGGCGTGGACGAGGCTGCCATCAGCAACCCGCCAGAGGCGAATCTGTCCCTCCACACTCCCTGAAGCCAGATGCTGCCCATCGGGTGAGAAGACCACTGCCCTGACCTGATCGGTATGCCCGCTGAGCGTGCGGATCAGCGCGCCGTCAGCAACCCGCCAGAGACACACCGTCATGTCCCGACCGCCTGAAGCAAGCAGGTTGCCATCGGGTGAAAAGGCGACGGCAAGCACGGCGTCGGTGTGCCCCCTCAGGGTGCGAATCGGGCTGCCGTCGCTCGCGCGCCAGAGCCGAATGGTGCTGTCGTAACTGCTTGAAGCCCCCAGCTGCCCATCGGGTGAAAAAGCCACCGCGCTGATCTCATGGGTGTAGACGGTGAGCGTGCGTTGCAGATTGCCACCCGCCACGCGCCAGAGCCGCACGGCGCCATCCAGCCCGCCCGACACCAGCAGCTGACTATCGGGCGAGAAGGCGATGCTTTTCGCCTCATCGGTGTGCGCAGAGAGCTGGCGCACCAGGCTCCAGTCGGACACCCGCCAGAATCCAACCGTGCCGTTCCCCAGCGCCGCCGCCAGATATTGCCCATCGGGCGAGAAGGCGAGCGCCTGCACGCTGCTGGGCGCACTGAGCTGCCTCACCAGGCTCCCGTTCGAAACACGCCAGAACCGAATGGTGCTGTCCAGCCCACCCGACACCACATGTTGACCATCGGGTGAGAAGGTAACCGCCAGAACCATGCCGGTGTGTCCGCTCAGCGTGCGCAACAGGTTCCAGTTGGAAGTGGAAAAGAGCTTCACGGTGTTATCGCCGCCGCCCGTCGCCAGATACTGCCGGTTGGGTGAAAAGGCGACCGAGCGCACCCCGAACGCATGCCCTGGCAGGGAGCGGATCTGGGTTCCATCCGCGATGCGCCAGATGCGGGTCGTGTCGTCGCCACCACCTGATGCCAGATACTCGTTGCTCGCGAAGGCAACCGTCTTCACCCAGTTTATATGCCCAACAAAGGTTCGGACGAGGCTGCCATCCGCCACACGCCAGAGGTGCAGGGTGTGCCCCCTTACGAGGGGATCCTCGAACCCCGTCACCAGAAACTGTCCATTGGGCGAAAAGGCAACCGCGTAAACCGAACCGGGTTCGGCAATTGTGCGGATAAGTTGCCCATCCGCCACGCGCCAGATTTTGACCGTGCCATCAAAACTGCTGGCGGACGCGATATACTGCCCATCGGGTGAGAAGGCGACGGCGCTGACCGCGATGGTATGCCCGCCCACCATCCACTGGATGTCGGGACGCCCCTGCGCCACCCCATCGGGGGCGACCAGCAGCCACATCCACCAGAGAGTCAGGCGAAGCCGCAGCACCGAAACCTGCTCTGAACCCCAGCACCCACGCTGTCTCGCTCTCATCGCAGCGTCTCCACACCGCTTCTCTCAGCACTGGCGATTCTATACGCCCCATTGGGCGCACTTCCCTGCCAGCGGTTGCAACCACTGGTGTGTGGCAGGGAGTACTGGAGGGTACTCTTATAGTATCGTCTGGAGGAGGTGCAACGATGGAGTTTCTGAAGCTGATTGTATGGCTGATCGGGCTGGTGCTGGCGATTGTGGCTGGAGTGCGAGCGGTGCGCAGCGAATCGCCGGGCACACAGCTGCTCTCGCTGGCTCTGGCGGTGGGCATTCTCATCTTCACTGCGTTGCTGACCGCCAGCTTTGGGCAGGTTCCCGCTGGCTATCGCGGGATTGTGCTGCAGTTTGGCGCGCCCACCGGACAGGTGCTGAACGAGGGCTTCTACACCGTGTTCCCGCCGTACATCAAGACGGTGGAGCTGATGAGCGTGCAGATCCACGCCTATGAAGCGCCGGCGGAGGCAGCCTCGCGCGACCTGCAGGTGGTCAAAACGCAGGTGACACTGAACTACACGCTGGATACCAGCGCGCTGGTGCGCATCTATCGCGAGTTGCGCCACGAGTATGTTGATCGCGTGATTCGCCCCGCCATTCAAGAGGCGGTGAAGGCGACCACCGCCCGCTTCACTGCGGAAGAGCTGATTACCAAACGACCAGAGGTGCGCGAGGCGATCGAGCAGAGCCTGTCGCAGCGCCTGCAGCGGTTCGGCATTCGCGTGGTGGCGATGTCCATCACCGACTTCGACTTCAGTGAAGCATTCAACGCGGCAATTGAGGCGAAGGTAACGGCGCAGCAGCAGGCGTTGAAGGCGGAGCGTGATCTGCAGCGCGTGCGGCTGGAGGCGATGCAGCAGATTGAGCGCGCCAAAGCGGAAGCCGAAGCGCTGCGCATCCAGAAGCAGAATGTGACGCCGGAGCTGGTGCGCCTGCGCCAGATCGAAGCGCAGCTCAAAGCCATCGAGAAGTGGGACGGACGCCTGCCGACAGTGGTGTCGGCTGGTGCGCCCGTACCGCTGCTCGATGTGTTTCAGGTGCAGGGTCGCTGAAGCATGGGGCGACGCAGGTGTCGCCCATGCCATCCCATCTACCGCTGACAGGCGGCTTTGAGCGCGCGAACGAAGTCGCCCACCACTTGCGCCCAGTGAGGCGAATCGGCGTACTCGTGCAGGTAATGCACCACCTGGCTGCCCACCACCGCGCCGTCTGCCAGTTGCGCCACCGCGCGCACATGCTCCGGGCGCGCGATGCCGAATCCCACCGCGATGGGCAGGGTCGTCTGCTCGCGGATTCGGGCGATCAGGTCGGGCAAATCGGGCGGCAGCTCGTCGCGGGCGCCCGTGACGCCCGTGCGCGACACGCAGTAGACGAAGCCCGTCCCGCGCTCCGCCACCAGCCGAATGCGCTCAGGGGTGCTGGTCGGCGTCAGCAGAAAAATGGTCTGTAACTCCGCGGCGCGAGCGTGCCGGAGCCATTCATCCGCCTCATCGGGCGGCAGGTCAGTAATCAGACAGGCGTCGAAGCCGGCGCGATGGGCGTCCTGCGCGAACCGCGCCACCCCATAGCGCAGAACGGGATTGTAATAGGTGAAGGCAATCAGCGGCATCGCGATTTCCGAGCGGCATGCCGCGACCGTTTCCAGAATCTGCGCGGGTGTGGTTCCCCTTGCGAGGGCGCGATCCATCGCTGCCTGGATCACCGCGCCGTCAGCTAACGGGTCGCTGAAGGGGAAGCCGACCTCCACCATATCGGCGCCCGCATCCTGCAGCATGCGCAGTACCTCCGGCAGGCGCTGGAGGCTGGGGTCGCCCGCCGTAATATACACAATCAGTGCCGCCTCGCCTTTGCGCTTCAGCCGCTCAAAGCACTGTTGCAAATCCATCGCCTCTGTCCCTGAACCCCTATCGCACCTTCTGCATGCGCTTCAGGAAGGCGCTGGCGGGTTCGAACCCTGTCAGGCGCAGCTCGCGCCGCTCCTGACCATCGGAGCCAATGAAAATCACCGTCGGCAAGCCGACCACCGCGTGCCGCTGCAGAATCTGCTGAATCTTCGGGTCGTTCTCGCGGGTGGCGTCCACCACGAGGCGCACGAACCGCTCCGATTCTTTGACCACGCGCGGGTCGGTGTAGGTGTACTCCTCCAGCTCGATGCACGCCTGACACCATGCGGCGGTGAAGTCGATGATCACGGGTCTGCGTTCGCGAAGTGCCTGTTCCAGTCGCGCTTCGGTGTAGGGTTCCCACCGCACATGCACCTTCGGGCGCAGCAGTGAGTAGCCGTTGCTGAGCGCGATAATCAGAAAGACTGCGCCCAGCGCCTGCTTGAACCGCACCACCGGGAGCTGGGTGAACTCGCGTCGTTCGAACGCGAAGAAGTAGAGCGCCACCAGCGCGAAGAAGAGCAGCCATGCGATGGCGTACAGCTTGGGCGCCATCAGGCTGCGGGCGAAGAAGAGCGCGACCGCCAGCAACAGCACGCCGAACAGCCGCTCCACCAGAATCGTCCACTCCCCGGAGCGGGGCAGGCGGTTCTGGAGCTTCTCGTAGAAGATTCCCAGAATGAAGTAGGGCGTGCCCAGTCCCAGCCCCAGCGCGAGGAAGCAGAGGAATCCGAGCGTGGGGTTCGCCAGCGCTGCCACGATGGGGATGAGCGCGGCGACCACGGGACCGATGCAGGGCGCCGCCGCCACGCCTGCCAGCATGCCCATCATCATCGCGCCAAGCCAGCCCTGCCGCGCGCCCACCGCGCGCATCAGCGCGGGCGGTACCCGAAACTGGTACACGCCGAACATCGACAGCGCCAGCAGCACCAGCAGGGCGACCAGCACACCCACCACCACAGGGTTCTGGAACTGGAACCCGAACGCCTTGCCGGCCAGCGACGCGATGGTGCCCAGCAGGGCGTACACCGCTGCCATGCTGAGCGCATAGAGCGCGCTCAGCCCCACGCGCCGCCCGCGCTGACCCCGCGCCTGCATCGAGAAGAAGCCCAGTGTGATGGGAATCAGCGGCAGCACGCATGGCGTGAGATTGAGCGCCAGCCCGCCCGCGTAGAGGGCAGCCACGAACGGTAGCCACCGCCCCTCACGGAACTGCGCCTCCATATAACCCGCGAAGCCGCCCGCACCGCTGGAATACTCCTTCAGCTTGCGCGACGCGCCTGAGTCCTGCTTGATCAGTCGCTCATATTCCGGGTTGAGCGCGCCCTCCCGCTGGCTGATGGGCAGGGTGAGCGTCAGCTTCAGCCGCTGCGGGGGATAGCACGCCTTATCGTCGCATGCCTGATAGCGCAGGGTGGCAGGGATATTGAGCTTGCCCGGCTTGACCGTCGCCGCGAGCTTCAGTTGAAACTTAATCAGCACCTGCCCCTCGTAAATCTTGAGTGGCTTGCCCGCCGAGAACTCGAACGCCTTCTCGATGGGCGCGGGATACTCCACTTCAGGCGCGGTAAAGGCGCTGCTCTTCTCAAACTTCAGCTCGGTCGGGATCAGATACTCTTCCGAAGCGGGATTGGCGTTCACATGGTAGGGCGCGCGGATTTCCAGCACGAGCAGCCCTCTGACGGTGGAGTTCGGCGCGTAGCTCTTGCGCTCGGTCACGAATCGGGCGGGGAACTTCAGGTCGGGCATCTGCGCCGTCGCGCCCGCCCCCAGCAGAAGAGCCGTTATCAACCCCAGCCATCGCTGTCGCATAGCTATAGCATACCCGCCCGAAGGCGGTCAGGTTTCCGACCACCCCCGCGCTCATGCTAACCGAGGAATTTGCAACCGCCCTCTATCTGGCGTGCTACCACTCGTCGCAATAGAATGTCCGATGGTAGCAGCGCAACAGCATGCGTCCCGTGTCGGGATCAGGACGACTGGGCCAGCCCATAAAGCTCGACTTGCCGTGATAGACCGTGCCCTGCACCAACCACACAGGCACCTGCCGTCCATCCAGCGCAACAGGGCGCGCGAGGTACTGAATGAAATCGCGTCCCTCTCTTGCGATGTCGGGTCGCAATCGGGCAGGATGGCTCTTCGCATGCGTGTCCAGCGCCACCACCTGCACCCGATCGATGCGCGACTGCCGAACTGTCTGAAAATAGAGCGATTCCACTGGCGCACCGTGCCGCGCCGAGAGCGAACTGCCCGGCTCAAACCGTGCCCGATTGCCCTCCACCAGATAGCCGTCGAACCAGACCACGGTATCTGACGGGTAAACCATCTGGGACAGCGAAACCGCTGGCGTGTCTGGAAAGGCGATTTCGTTCACAAACAGGCACCAGTTGGGCACGGAAGCGACCTTAAGAGGCGCTTCTGCCAGTTCCGCGTCGATGAGCGGCAAAAGCGCGGTCGTTGGAATGGGCTGCGGCTCCGCAGGGCAGAGGTAGACCGCATCGCTTTTCAGATAGGGGCGGAGAAGACCCCACACGGTTCGCAGACCCGCACCCGTGCGATAGAAGCCGAGCGCGAAGCACTCGTCGTGATCCTGGGCGTAGAGCAGGGTTGCCTGCCCGACCTGACGCAGATTGGAAAGGCACACGCTGCCATACGAAGCGCGTCGCGCCGAAAACAATACGGGTAGCAGAATCGCAATTAAAATCACGATGATCGCCACCACAGTCAGCAACTCAATCAGTGTCCAGCCAGTTGAACGCATGACCATCACCTCCGCCACACCTGTTTGCCGTCGCCATCGGGCAAGCCAATCCAGCGTGTTCGCACGCCGCTCAGTAGGGGCGTGGTCACCACACCCCTACCCCCATGCATTCAGCGCGTGGCAGAATGCCCGTTCTACAGGGAACGGATCGGCAGCACTCTCAGGCGATGGAGACAGGCGTGGCTTTCGAAGCGAATCTGCACATCGGAAGCGTGTTTCGATGGCGATTATCGGGATAGCTGTCAAAAATCTGGAGTCGGGGATACAGGGTACAATTGGGTTATGGCGCTCAGGCAGCGGGTGGCGACAGGGCTGATTGTTTTCGCGTTGCTTCTGCTCTTCTTCGGTGGGATGCTGGTGCGGCTGTATACGGACTACCTGTGGTTTGTCCACGATGTGGGCTATCCGCAGGTGTTCGGGCGTGTGCTAAGCGCGAAGTTGACCCTCTTTCTGACGGTGAGCATCGGATTCTTTCTGTTTGCGCTGGTGAATCTGGTGGTGGCGAATCGGGTGGTGGGTTCGGTGGAGGAGCCGGCGTTTGCGCTGCGCGGGGGTCGCATTGTGCGCATCACGCGGGCGGTGCGCGTGAGCACTTTCTGGCTGCTGGTGCTGGGCGTGCTGGTCTTTGCGTTGTTTTTGGGTTTGACGGCGGTGGGCGCGTGGAACGAGTTCCTGCTGTTCCGTCATGCGCAGTTGTTCGGTGTCAAGGAGCCGCTATTCGGGCAGGATGTGGGCTTTTATGTGTTCCGCCTGCCGTTCCTGTCGTTCCTGACGGGGCTGATGGTATTCGCCACGCTCGCGGTGCTGGTGGGCATCGGCAGTTTTTACTATTTCAATCGGGCGCTGGGCTGGCTGGGGGGTATGCCCACCTTCCTGCCGTCGGTGAAGCCCCACCTGCTGATACTGGCGACGCTCTTTCTGCTGACCTTCGCCTGGTATCTGTGGCTGGGGCGTTATGATCTGGTCTTCTCGGATCATGACCAGTTCTTTGGCGCGGGCTACACCGATGTGCATGCCACTTTACCCATTCTGAACCTGACAGTGTTCGGGTTGCTGATCGCGGCGGTGCTGTGCCTGATCAGCCTGCGCCCGGGCGCGGGTCTGTTGCTGCCCGTGGGCGGTTTTGGGGCAGTGATCCTGTTCTGGGTGGTCGCCAGCATGTTCTATCCGCCGATGGTGCAGCGCTTTGTGGTGGTGCCGAACCAGCTGGAGCGGGAGCGTCCCTATATCGAGCGCCATCTGGAGTTCACCCGCCGCGCCTATCAGCTGGACCGGGTGAAGGTGCGCACGATGAATGTGCGGGAGGAGCTGACCGCAGCGGACCTGCGGGGTGCGCAAGGCTCGCTGGAGAACCTGCGCCTGTGGGACTATCGCCCACTGAGTCAGGTCTACAATAGCCTGCAGGCGCTCAAGCCCTACTACCGCTTCGTGGATATCGATGTCGACCGCTATCGGATTGAGGGCAAGGTTCGGCAGGTGCTGCTGTCGGTGCGCGAGCTGAATCTGGAGGGTCTGCCAGCGGAAGCCCAGCGCTGGCAGAACCTGCACCTGCTTTACACGCACGGCTATGGGCTGGTGATGAACCCGGTCAACGCGGCGACCAGCGAGGGTCAACCGCTGCTGCTGATTCGTGATCTACCGCCCGTGACCCCGCCTGACATCCCGCTCAAGAACCCCGCCGTCTACTTCGGGGAGAATATCACGCAATATGCCATCGTGCGCTCGCGCCTGAAGGAGCTGGACTACCCGATGCTGACAGGCAGCGGCAGCGAAGAGAATGTCTACACCACCTATGCGGGCGATGGTGGCGTGCCGATTGGCGGCTTCCTCTCACGGCTGATGTTCGCCATCCGCCTGCAGGATTCGAACCTGTTGCTCTCACGCGACCTGACGGCGGAGTCACGCCTGCTGTTCCGTCGCCATATCGCGGAGCGCGTGCGCGCCCTGTTCCCCTTCTTTCTGTGGGATGACGATGCCTACCCTGTGATCGCCGATGGCGAGATCGTCTGGGTGTACGACGGCTACACCTGCAGCCGCAACTATCCCTACAGCAAGCCCTTCCTCTCGGCGGATCAGCGCCTGCGCCAATTCAACTACCTGCGCAACTCCGTCAAGGTCACCATCCACGCCTACACGGGTGAGGTGAACGCCTATATTGCCGATGAGAGCGACCCCATCATCCGTGCCTATCGTCAGGCATTTCCGGGCTTGTTCAAGCCGCTCGATGCGATGCCTGCCGCGCTGCGGTCCCATATCCGCTATCCGCTCGATCTCTTCTCGGTGCAGGCACGGCTGCTGGAACTCTATCACACCACTGATGCGCGCATCTTCTTCAATAAAGAGGACGCCTGGCAGGTGGCACGCGAGGTGCTGGTCAATGAGGAGCCGAAGCCGATGGTGCCCTACTATGTGATGATGCAGCCGCCGGGCGAATCGGAGCCACGCTATATGCTGACCCTGCCCTTCACGCCGCTCAACCGCGATAACCTGGTCGGCTGGCTGGCAGCGCACTGCGACCCTGACCGCTATGGCGAGCTGATCCTTTATCGTTTCCCGAAGGAGCGACTGGTGTACGGACCCGCTCAGATCGAAGCCCGCATCAATCAGAATCCTGAAATCGCGCAGCAGCTCAATCTCTGGAACCAGCAGGGTTCGCGCGTGTTTCGGGGCAATCTGCTGGTCATTCCGCTGGGCAACTCGATGCTTTATTTTGAGCCGATCTATCTGCAGGCGGCGTATGAGGCGGCGATCCCCGAACTGAAGAAGGTGATTTTAGCCAGTGGCAGTCGCGTGGTGATGACGGACACGGTGGAGGAGGGTCTGGCTCAATTGCTGGGCGAGGCGAAGCCGTCGCCGGGTGTTCGTCGCCCGCCGGGTGCAACCGCCCCGGCGCCGACGCCCTTTCCGACAACCGACATGCGTGCGCTGGTTCAGCAGGCGAACCGGGTCTATCGCGAGGCGCAGGACGCGCTCAAGCAGGGCGACTGGGCAACCTACGGCGCCCGCATGAAAACGCTCGAACAGCTCCTGCGCCAGATGGAGCAGCTGTCACGATGAGATGCCATGCTTTCTGCGCCTATGGCGCCCAGCAGGTTCTGGATGCGTTGCCCGTGCTGGAACGCCCGCCGTTGCTGGATGAGACGGCGACCCTTCGGCGGGCAGCGGTGCGCCTGCAGGCGTGCCTGACGCTGTTTTATCCATGTTATCCGCCCACGCGCGTAGCGTTCTGGAAGCGTCGCCTGCGTCGCCTGATCCGCGCCCTGAACGCCCTGCGCGACTGCCAGCGCCTGCTGACGCTGATCCCCGACGGGCGCGTCCACCTGCGCCTGCAACAGCGCGTTGAAAGGCTCTTCAGCAAGGCGCAACTGGCATGGCGCCAGCTGCGAAAGGATTATGTGCCCAACGAGATTCGGGGTCTATCCCAGCGGCTTGCCCAATCGTCCGCTCAACCCGTCACGGAGGAGCTGCTGAACCATGCCCGCGCCCGCTGGCAGGAACTCGCACGGGTGAATCGGGAGGCGTTCGAGAGCGAAGGGCAGAGCCTGGAAGACGTGTGGGGACGGCTCCAGCTGATGGCAGAAGTGGCGGAGATGCTTCAACCGCTGCTGGGTCCGGAAATCCCGCTGGACGAACTTCGCGCCCGCTACAGCCAGCTCGACGACCTGCGCTTTTGCGAACGCGCCCGCGCCCTGCTCATCGAACTCAAAGAGCAGGAGCGCGCGCTGACCCTCCACTACCACGGCTCCCTGCGCGGCTTCAAGCGCATCGAACAGGAGTTTGACAGGTGGATTGCGCAATTCAGCGAGGCTTCAGCAATCCACCAGTGTCCACGCTGAGGGACAGCCCTCACAGATACTTCGCCCACCATTCCAGGTAGCGTTGGAGGCGGTCGGCGCGGAGGTCGGGCGGACCGCTGCGTGATAGCCCGTGGCTGGTCTCCTGCGGGTAGCGCACATAGACCACCTCGCGTCCGAGCCGTTTGAGCGCGGCGAAGAGCTGGTCGGCTTCGCTGATGGGGCAGCGCAGGTCGCCCTCGCTATGCACGATCAGCAGCGGCGTGCGGATGCGCCCCGCGTACGCCAGCGGCGAACGCTCCCACAGCTTCTGCGGTTCGTCCCAGAAGTTGCCCTGCCAGTAGCGGTTGGGAATCATCGGGAAGTCGGAGGTGCCGCCCATGCTCACCAGGTTCACCACGCTGCGGTCGGTGATGGCGGCTTTGAAGCGGTCGGTGTGCCCTACAATCCAGTTGGTCATATAGCCGCCGTAGCTGCCGCCCGCCACGCCCATCCGTTCAGGGTCAACGAACGGCAGGCTTGCCAGATAGTCCGCCACATGCATCAGGTCGCGGAAGTCGCGATTGCCCCAATCGCCCTTGATGGCGCGGGCGAACGCCTCGCCATAGCCCCAGCTGCCGCGCGGGTTCGTATATGCCACCACATAGCCCTGTGCCGCCGTCAGCTGGAACTCATGGAAGAAGACGCGCCCGTACTGCGCGTGTGGTCCGCCGTGAATCATCAGGATGGTCGGATAGCGGCGCGAGGGGTCAAAATCGGGCGGCTTGAGCAACCAGCCGTGAATTTTTACGCCATCGTCCGCCTCCACCTCGAACTCTTCGGGCGGCACGACCTGCACCTCGTCCAGCAAAGGCTGATTGAGCGCGGTCAGCGGGCGAAGGGTGAGCGTGTTGCCCTGCAGAGTGCCAGCGTACACCTCGTGCGGGGCGGTTGGCGTGCCGTAGAGCAGGGCGAAGCGTGTTTCGTCCTGCGCCAGCGAAAAATCGGCGACTTCGAAATCACCTTCCAGCAGCCGCTCCACACGCGAGCCGTTCCCATCGACGCGATAGGGATAGACCCCGCCCCGCTCGCTGACGAGGAAGTAGAGCCGCTGGCTGTCCGCGCTCCAGTAGAACCCATTGCCACCGCCGAACTCGCGCACATCGGTGAGCGTCGCGACGCCAATCAGGTTATCCAGTTCGGGCGTGAGGTTGGTCGCGTCGCCGCCTGCGGGCGATACGCGCCAGAGATGATCACAGCGGGGATAAGGGTCATCGGGATAGGTGTGTCCCAGATATGCCAGATAGCGTCCGTCGGGCGACCAGCGCAGGGCGTACTTCGGACCTTCAGGTGCCTCCACCCGCTGAAGCTCGCCGCCCTCCGCCGAAATCAGCCAGATGTCGATGCGGCTCGGATCGTTATCAGGGTCGGGGCGGCGGTTCGACAGAAAGGCTATCTGTCTGCCATCGGGCGACCAGGTTGGGCTGTACTCCTCATAGGCGGGGTCGGTGGTGAGCGGTTTCGTTTCGCCCGTGCGCACATCGACCACATAGAGGTGATAGCGCTGGTCGACGAACGCGCCATCGCCGTCCAGTCGCCAGTAGGCGCGGGTGATGACGCGCGGCGGGTTCGAGAAGCCCTTTTCCCTGCGCTCTTTGACCGCCTGCTCGCGCCATTCAGGGGCGGTCGCGCGATAGGTGAAGGCGATTCGGGTGCCGTCGGGCGACCAGACAATCTCGCCGATGCTGCCCTCCTCGAGGTTGGTGATGGGACGCGCCTCGCCGCCGTCGACAGGGATCAGATAAATCTGCGTTTTGGGCTTCTGGCGATTGCTGACGAAGGCGATTTGCCTGCCGTCAGGCGACCAGCGCGGCTGCGAATCGCTCCACTCGCCACAGGTAAAGGCGCGCGCCTCGCCGCCCTCAAACGGCGCCAGCCACAGGTTGGAGAAGTACTTGTTCTTCTCCGCATCGATCCACTTCTGCACGAACACCACCCGGCTGCCGTCGGGCGCGATCTGCGGGCTACCCAGCAGCCGAATGCGGAACAGGTCCTCAATCGTGATTTTGCGCTTCATCTCATCCCGATTATACTCACGGGACGGTATAATTCCTGCAGAGGAGTGGATCCGATGAAAACCATCACGATCGAGGTGCCGGATGAGGTGTATCAGGCGTGTGAGGAGATGGCTCGCCAGCAGGGGCGCCCGGTGGAGGCGCTTGTGCTGGAGTTCGTGCTGGAGCATCGATTCAAACCGCAACCGCAGCCGGTAGAGGATGAGCGCAAAGCCGCCTGGGAACGGCTGATGCGTCATATGGGCGCTCAAAATTTAGGCTATCCTACTGGCGCTGATAACGAAAGCATCGACGCTGACCTGGTGCGGGAGTACGGGCGTAGTCACGAAGAGGATAACCGATGCTGATAGACACCTCCGGGCTGCTTTGTTGCCATCATCGGGGCGAGCCGCAGCACGCGGATGCTGTCGCGTTATTCAAGACGGCTCGTCAGAGGTTAATTCATAACTACATCCTGGCAGAGTTTATTCCCCTGTGCCGCGTACGCGGACTGAACATGAAGGCGGTGCTGGATTTCATGGTAGACCTGCTGGATAACCCGCATGTAGAAGTCGTCTGGGTGGACAGGCGGCTGCACCAGAGCGCGATCGATTAGACAGCGATGT
Organism: Armatimonadota bacterium; assembly: GCA_037445735.1. Classification (GTDB taxonomy): domain Bacteria; phylum Armatimonadota; class Fimbriimonadia; order Fimbriimonadales; family GBS-DC; genus HRBIN15. The sequence continues at coordinate 113,293 of JBBIJY010000004.1, forward strand.
CGAGCCGAAAGCGGATTGTTGTTGTCGGCAGTGCGAACACCGATCTGGTGGTGCAGGTGCCGTCGATCCCTGCGCCAGGTGAGACGGTGCTGGGCGGCGCATTGCGTGTGGTGGCGGGTGGCAAGGGGGCCAATCAGGCGGTGGCTGCCGCGCGGCTGGGCGCACAGGTGTGCTTCATCGGCTGTATCGGGCAGGATCAGTTCGGCGAGCAGACCCTGCAGAACCTGCAGCGAGAGGGCATCGACACGCGCTATCTGGTGCGCACGGCGGATCATCCATCGGGTGTCGCGCTGATTGCGGTCTCGGAGCGGGGCGAGAACGCGATTGTGGTCGCGCCCGGCGCGAACATGGCGCTCCGTCCGCAGCAGGTTGAAGCGGCAGCGCCCGCGATTGCGGAAGCCGATGCGGTGATTGCCCAGCTGGAGGTTCCGTTAGAGGCGGTGGAGGTGGCGGCGCAGATCGCAAGGCGGCATGGTGTGCCCTTCATTTTGAACCCCGCACCGGCGCGCCCGTTGCCCGTCGAGTTGCTGCGCCAGACGGCGGTGCTGATCCCCAACGAGACGGAGGCACGCCAGCTGACCGGTGTGGACGAGCAGACCGATGAGCGGGAAATCTTACGCCGATTGCTGGAATGGGGCTGTCCGACGGTGGTCATCACGCTGGGCGCACGCGGTGCCCTCTACGGCACTGCCGAAGCGGTTCATCATCAGCCTGCCCTGGCAGTGCAGGCGGTGGACAGCACGGCAGCGGGCGACGCCTTCGTGGCAGGCTTCACCGTCGCGCTGACCGAAGGTAAACCCCTGCATGAGGCGGTTCGGTTCGGGCAGTGTGCGGCTGCCGTTGCCGTAACGCGCTGGGGCGCCCAGCCCTCGTTGCCGAGCCGTGAAGAGGTCGAACGCCTCTATTAGCTGTCCTGCAACACTGCCACGCCGGGCAGTTCGCGCCCCTCAAGGAACTCCAGCGCCGCGCCGCCGCCCGTGGAGATATGGGTGATGCGGTTCGCGAAGCCCAGTTGCTCGGCGGCGGCAGCGGTGTCGCCCCCACCGAGGATGGAGATGGCGTCCGATTCAGCGACCGCCTGCAGCACCGCGCGCGTGCCCTGCGCGAACGGCGCCCGCTCGAACAGCCCCAGCGGTCCGTTCCACACGATGGTTCTCGCCGTGCGGATTATCTCCCTGAAGCGGGCGACCGTTTCGGGACCGATGTCCAGCCCCATCTGGTCGGGCGGAATGGCATCGACGGGCACAATCTGCCATCTCTCCGATTCGGGCGCGGGCGCCACCACCACATCGACGGGCAGCACCATCTTATCGCCTGCCTGCTGCAGAACCTGTCGCGCGAACTCAAGGCTATCGGCATCCAGCAGGGAGCGCCCGATCCCGTAGCCCTGCGCTTTGAGAAAGGTGAATGCCATTCCGCCCCCAATCAGCAGCCGATCCACCTTCGGCAGAAGGTTCTGGATCACGCCGATTTTGTCGTGCACCTTCGCGCCGCCCAGAATGGCGATGAAGGGGCGTGCGGGGCTGGCGAGCGCATGGCTGAGGTAGCGCAGCTCCTTTTCCATCAGCAGTCCTGCGACGGCAGGCAGGTAGTGTGCCACGCCCTCAGTGGAGGCGTGCGCTCGATGTGCCGAGCCGAAGGCGTCGTTCACATAAATCTCGCCCAGCCGCGCCAGCGCCTGCGCAAAGGCAGGATCGTTCGCCTCCTCTTCAGGGTGGAAGCGCAGGTTCTCCAGTAGGATCACTTCGCCGGGCGCCGCTGCCTGCACCGCCTGCTCCACCGCGTCGCCGATGCAATCATCCAGAAAGCGCACGGGGCGACCGAGCAGCTCGCTCAGCCGTTGCGCCACGGGTCGCAGCGAATATTGTGGGTCGCGCCGCCCCTTCGGGCGACCGAGATGCGACATCAGGATCACCGTCGCACCCTGCTCCAGCAGATATTGAATCGTCGGCAGCGCTTCACGAATGCGACGGTCGTCGGTGATCTGCCCATCCTGAATGGGCACATTGAAATCGACGCGCACCAGCACACGCTTGCCCTGCACCGCAATATCGCGAACGGTCTTCTTCATCATTTTGCCTCCTTCAGTGCGGCGTACATCGCGCGGATGTATTGAATCTGTCCGGCGTGGTAGAGGTCGTGTTCTGCCAGCATCAGGAACAGGTCGCCGGTGGGCATGCGTCCGCCGCCCCAGTAGGGTCGCTCCAGTTGCAGGTCGTCGTCGGTCAGTGGCGCGAGCGCATCGAGGCTGGTTTCGTAGCCTTCCTGCGCGATTTGCAGGGCGGCGTTCAGGTCGCCTCCCATCGCCCGGAAGCGGTGTTCCATCGCGTTCCAGTCGACTGCGCCCTCGCCGAAGGCGGTGGAAATCTGCACGATTTTATCGGCGCCCAGATGAAAAATGATTTTCAGGATGGAGCCGTCCGCCCAGCGGAATCCTCTGTAGCCTGCTGGGGGCTTCCAGAGCGCCTCTTCGGGCGTCAGCCCTTTGACCGCCGTTTTGAAGCTGTGCCAGCGGCTGCCCTCATAAGCCTGGATGAGCAGCTCCTTCAGAAAGTTCACATGCGCCCGCATTGTTCGCTCCTATGCCAGTGGAATGTTGTGCTGACGCGCCGCCAGCAGCAGATGTTCGCGCAGCGCGTCCTGCACAATTGTACCCTGCTGGTTGACCGCGCGCCCCTCGATGCGGAACAGGTAGCGGTTGCTCTCCAGCGAGGCGGGTCCCTGCACGCTCAGGGGTGTGCGCAGCGCGGGATGCTGGAACGATTCGACGGTGCGCTGCAGCCATTCGCGCGCGGCGGGCAGTTCCATCGTGCTGGCGATACCCACCTCCAGCACCAGCCGCCGCTCGCCCCGACTGTGATTGATCACGCGATTGATGTCGCCGTTAGCAATCGTGACCAGTCGTCCTTCGTCGTCGCGCAGGCGGGTAATGCGCATGCCCATCGTCTCCACCGTGCCGCTGATGCCGTCCACCGTGACATATTCGCCCACTGCGAACTGGTCTTCGAGCAGAATGAAGAAGCCGTTGATGAGGTCGCGCACGAGCCGTTGTGCCCCGAAGCTGATTGCCAGCCCTGTGATGCCCGCTGTCGCCAGCACGGGTCCCAGATTGACGCCGAACACGCTCAGGATGGTCAGCAGCGCCACAAAGAGCAGGGTGTAGTTGAGGATGCTGATGAGCAGGGCGGTGAGGGTCTGAAGCTGGGCGGCGCGTCGCTCGGACACCTCGAAGCGACGCTGGAGGGCGTTCAGGGCTGCCATAATCGCGCGCACCATCAGCCAGCGTACAATCAGCACCAGCGCCACAACCAGCGCGATTTTCAGCGCCCCTGTCAGCACTGGCTCCGACCATCGCTCCCACAGAGTGCCCAGCCTTTCTATCATCATCTAAGGATACCCTGATGGTGCCGTTCGGCAGGCAAATGGGGTATTATAAAGAGGTGGCTATGCCGAAAAACAGGGTGATGTATCTTGGGGTGCTGGTGCTGTCGGCATCGGTGCTGCTCTATCTGGGCGCGGTGCTGCTGAACTATATCCAGTGGTTTTTGCCCTGGAGCGCGGGTGCGGGCGTCGCGCTGATCCTGATCGGGCTGGCGATGGAGCTGCGCAAAAGCGCGAAGGCGAAGGCGGCGACAGAAGCGGCTGCGTCGATGCCCGTTAGCAGTGATGCGACGGCGAATGCGCCCGCCGCTGAGACCAGCACGACGCAAGCCGATAGCAGCAGTTCACAGGAGGGGCGCGAATGAACCGCTATGTGCGGCTGGGATTGCTGATCCTGCTCGCCGTGGTTCTGCTTCAGGTCGCGTTTCGTGTTCTGGCTATCGCGATGCGACTGGTGGCGATGCTGTTCCCACTGCTGTTGCTGGTGGGAGCGGGGCTGGTCGTGTACGGGCTGATCCGCCACTGGCAGCGTGCCCGCCTGCAGTCGCCCCTCTCGCGTCGCGAGCTGGAAGATTAGCAGGAGGTGACCCGTATCGCGCAGGTGCGAGCCATCGCGGAGCCAGAGCGAGCCATCCTGGTGCTGTGCCACACCGACCTCGAAGAATCGTACTGGGCGGACGAGATGCGGGCGCTGAGCCAGTCGGCGGGTGTGACGATTATCGCCGAGATGCGCCAGCGACGCCACAGCCCCGATGTCGCCACCTGCATCGGCAGGGGCAAAGCGGAGGAGCTGTTCGTGCTGGCTCGCGAAAAGGAAGCCGACCTCATTATTTTTGACACCGAACTGACCCCCGTGCAGCAGCGCAATCTGGAGGAGCTGACCCAGACGCGCGTGGTCGACCGCACGCAGCTGATTCTGGACATTTTTGCGCGGCGGGCGCGCTCGCGCGAGGGTGCGTTGCAGGTGGAGCTGGCGCAGCTGCTGTACCTGATGCCGCGCCTGTCGGGCAAGGGCAACGCGCTCTCCCGATTGGGCGGCGGCATCGGCACGCGCGGTCCTGGCGAGACCAAGCTGGAGATGGATCGGCGGCGCGTGCGCGAGCGCATCGCCCACCTGCGCCACGAAATCGACGAAATCCGTCGTCAGCGCGAGCATCAGCGCGCGTCCCGACGCCGACTGCCCTTCCCCAGCGGCGCCATCGTCGGCTACACCAACGCAGGCAAATCGACCCTGCTGAATGTGCTATCTGGCTCGCACACCTATGTCGATTCGCGCGTGTTTGCCACGCTGGACCCCACCACACGCCGTGTGGTGCTGCCCGACGGCTGGTCGGTGCTGTTGACCGACACGGTGGGCTTCGTGGAGAATCTGCCCCCGATGCTGTTAGAAGCCTTCCGCGCCACGCTCGAAGAGGTGCTGGAAGCCGATTTCCTGCTGCATGTAATCGACATCTCCAGCCCGCACTGGGAACTCCAGCGCGACGCGGTGGAGACCACGCTCGTCGAGCTGGGCGCAGATCAGAAGCCCACCATTCTGGTGTTCAACAAGGCGGACCGCGTGCGCGATACCTACTGGCTGCGCCAGCTGGTCGCCGAGCATCCGAACTCGGTCTACATCTCCGCGAAGCAGGCGCAGGGCATCCCCCACCTGATGGATCGCATCGTCAGCACGCTGCAGGGGATGCTGGTGAGCGTCGATGTGTGGCTGCCGTATGAGGCGAGCGCGCTCGTCGCCGAATGCTACGAGCTGGGGCGCGTGCTGTCGGTCGACTATCACGAGCAGGGCATCCACCTGCGCGCGCAGGTCATCCCCACCGTCGCCGCCAAACTGCAACCGTATGCTAAATAACTGGTCCGAACTGGGCGCCGAATACGCGCTGATCGGGCGCATCGCTCGCGCCGCGCTGGGCGGGAGCGACCCGCTTCACCTGTCAGCGGGTGCCAGCCTCATAGAGGGTATCGGCGATGACGCCGCCGTGCTACAGGTGGGCGACCGCCTGCTGCTGTGGACAGCCGATATGCTGGTTGAGGGCGTCCATTTTCGGCTCGACTGGATGGACGCCCGCGAGCTGGGCTGGAAGTCGCTCGCGGTCAATCTGAGCGATATAGCGGCGATGGGGGGCGAAGCGCTCGGTGCGCTGCTAAGCCTCGCGCTGCCGCCCGAACGCACGGGCGACTGGCTCGACCGATTCATCGAGGGCTTTCTGGAGTGCGCCCGCCGCTATGGAGTGCCCCTGATAGGTGGCGACACCAACCGCGCTGCGTCCGCGAACGGCGCCCTCATCATCGATGTGAGCGTGCTGGGCAGCGTGCAGGAGGCGCCCGTGCTGCGGCGGGGCGGTCAGCCAGGCGACTGGCTGCTGGTCACAGGCGCGCTGGGCGGCTCGCGGGCAGGACTGATGCGCCTGATGCAGGGCGACCGCTCCGATAGCGAAGCCCTGCAGGCGCATTTCCGACCCGTGCCGCGCCTTGCGGAAGGGCAACTGCTGCGCGCAGGCGGCATTCATGCCATGATGGACATCAGCGACGGACTGGCGGCGGACCTGCCAAAGCTGGCGTACGCCTCCCGCTGTGGCGCCGTCGTTCAGTCGGTGCAGATACCCGTTCATCCAGCCGCACAGCGTTGGTGCGAGCAGAGGAGTGAAGACCCCACGCTCTTCGCGCTATCGGGCGGTGAGGACTATGAGCTGCTGATCGCCGCCGCGCCCGCAACTGCCCAACCGCTGATGGAGATGTTGCCCGCCCAGACAGGAACTTCCCTCACACCCATCGGCTACCTCGTTGAAGAGAAGGGGCTATGGCTGGAGGATGCGGACGGCAACCGCACACCGATGCCCGCAGGCGGCTGGGATCACTTCGAAAGCATCCCAGGCGTTTGAAAACCTCGTCCAACATCGTTCGCTATCGTTATCTGTTGGGACAAAGGCATAGTGAGGCGACTATACCCCATTCACTTTCTTGGATAGTCTCTAATATGAGCTAACACGGTTCTTCGTAGAAAGCCAGCAACTGGTTACCTTGGCATACTGCTTTGCCTTTCGCCCCTTCTTTCAGCCGCCTATACAAGCTGTAAGTACACTCATATTCCTCTACGCTGCCATCTGGCAGCTGCAAGTGTGCATAAAACCCTTGCATTAGTGTCTCTAATCCATCACAATCAAAACATATTTGTCCTTCACTATTGATTGCAAAGCGACTGATCACTACCACACCCTCGATAGAGCATTTCTGACCCCATCGGCGCGTGAGATAGACAACTGCTAAGCAGAAAATGCCAATGCCGAAAATAAACGCTCCTATCATAAACAGATTACCTATCAACATCAATCTGTGATAACGATTGATTCGATACGGATGGGGCGATAGCGAATCGACAAGCATTATTCCTGTCGCTACCCACAACCCTGCTCCCAGCAAAAGAACCGTACTAACAAACTGCTCTTTGCGACGCATGACCCACCTCCTCTACTACGGTGCACACACTATTTCATATGTTACCGTTCCCTGACGGCTGCGCAGCATCCATTTCGCAGACCGCAGCGACCAGATAACGGTTCTATCAGAAGGACGATAAACTGCCAGCTGGATTCCCGTTTGGGCATCAATCATATCCACCTGCCTTGCCCGACGAACCTCATATGCTTGACGACCGCAGTAAGTGGTTGCAATTAGATTGCTGCCGAGGCGTGCGCGTATTGTTTGAGATGAGGGGAAAACAGAACCAACATAATAGTTTGCCTGCAATGATTGTAACGATTGACCGTTATCGTTGATCTGAATGGGCGGATCAGTTCGACGATGACCTGCTCTATCAAACCATTCAACAATAATTATCCGACCTTGCTTGTTCCCGCGCACGGTTGTCCTCATCGTTTCTCCTCGCACTTGACGCTCACCTCGAATCTCAAAACTATTTGCGTCCACTCGCAGATACTGCATAGATCCACCTGATGCCGTCATTTCAAAAGCCAGCACTTGCCAGCCTGCAGGATTGGCAACGCGCGCTTGCCGCTGACAACCTATCCATAGAGTTAAAAATAAAACAAAAATTATCAAATATATATTACGCATAACTATTCACCTTGCTGCGATTTTATAAATTCTCAATAACCCATGTAAGCGACTCGCACGGAGTGCGTTCTGGTATCTGGTGCCATGCCTTTAGCAACTCACAAATTTTCTCTAACCAGTCCCACTCATCTTCAGGGATTGTAGGTGGATCGATGACCGTCACACCACAATCGCCTGGCTCTTCAGGACATGAAGCTGCGCACCTGGAGTAAGCTGCGGGACCGCACTTCTCACCACAACACATTATGCAGGTTAGGGCACAGTCACCCCAATTGTAATCCTGCGCTTTTGCCTCCTTACAATTGGCATCATACTCCAAGCAAGCAGAGCCATCATGGGGCGGTTGTGGGTCTGAAAGCATACCCCCAGGTGGGGCCGGAAGCGCGGGCGGAGCAGGAGGTTGAGGGGTAGGGTGTTGGGGATGGAGGGGCAGGCGCAGGCGAAGATGGAGGTGGTGGAACAGGTACAGGAACTAAGGGCGGCTTTGGGAATAGCAATCGGGCTGAGCGACCAAATTGCGGTAGGTATGGATAGAAGGGTAACCAAAATATTGGGTAGTCTTCGTGTAGAATAAATGATGGTATGGGGACACTGGGAGCAGAAACTGCTGGTTGCCCAAAGTGGTCGCGATAGATGAAATATGAATTATTCGAGCTGTTCATTGACATCAAAAGAAAGATACTTCCTATATGCAGAGCAAAGATGCTTATGTTGTTTCCGCCCCATAAGGTTGCTTGAGAGGCCTTCACCCAGCTGATAGAAGCCCAATTCGCATCACTTATTTGCCTGACATACACCCGCATCGGCACACCTCCACACCCTATCCGACACACATACCGATACTCCTGCTGAGCCAGACCATCCCGCTTCCACACCCGAACACCATCACTATTGTACCCATACTCGTATGCCACCTGCAAGTTTTTACCACCATGGTCGCGTTCTATCTGTATCGACTAAGCGTCTACATAATTACACAACAATTCTATCAAAAATCAGATTCTCATCTGGCAGCTCACATATTCTAATGCAATGATCCTATATCAAGGATCTTATGCAAGTCTAAACCATCCAGCTGCACTTGCCATAGAGCTGGATATCCTGTATCTGATAAGAAGAAAAGATTGTCTCCAATGCACTTCAGTTGAACTATCCGATTTCGGAACTTCACCAGTTTCTTGGTTTGATGAACCTTTCGATCGAAACAGTAAATTTCGTAGTTGTTCACGGCTGGATCGTGAAGCAGATAACAAAAGAATCGCCCATCCCTACTGGCAACTAAAGTCTCACTATACATAGGTAGAGGCTGCCGGCGCATGACTCGAGCATCTGGCATCGTGAGGGGCTTGTCCAGCTCTGCAAGAAACCATCTTTTTCCACGACTGGTGTAAAAGGAAATGATGACATATTTATCACTAAGAATTTGCTCTAATTGATAAGGACTCGTATCCAGTTGTAAAAAGGTTCTGCTTCCGTTCGAGGCATCAATAACTATGGTCGATTTTTCAAGTCCATAAATTTCCCATCCAAATATTGTAAGATATATATGAATATAATGTTGTCTAAAAATAAACTTTTGAGATGAAATTTGTTGAATTCGTGCTTCCCAAACACGCCTCGCGTCCGTTAGCCGATGCATTGCGCCAGTATGCAAATTTACAAGATAAACATATATATCTGAACTAACCCGACTGCGTTGCAAGCGCACTGATAATACTGCTTGATTCTCATTGATCGCACAAATCTCTTCAATACTACCTGCTATTTGCATCAAGCGTCTGAGCTGACCATTTAGACGATCAAACTTAAAAAGAATATCATATTTATCTGATTTACTATTGAAAATAATTATCCTTCCGGAGGGTGCTATGTCAAATACAGGGCTGATCTCATCCGCGCGAATCGTGTCTGCCCGCCAAAAGGTGCCATAAAGACAGAGCACCGGACATAGTGCTATTATCATCATCATCAGTAACCCTGTACGAACCGATGGCTGTTTGTGTCGCATCGCTTTTCAGGGAGCTAGAACGAAACACCAAGCGGGACGAACCTCTGGTAGCAAACCAATCAACATTTTAGCAAGTAAGCAGGTCGTCGGGTTCGGAGATTGATTGCAATCGACCTGCATGGCACATTTATATAAACTACAGTCACATAACATACACATCGGTGATATAATTATTTGAACAATTCCACAATTATTCTGATGATAACAATCATCATGAGCAAAACAGCATGAATCCAAGGCATCTATGGGAGGCAATCCAGGTCGAATACCACCCCCCCTATTAGGGAGACGGTACTTATCTGGAGGGTGCCCCGGGCCACACCAGTTACCATGTATACCCCCTGGGATAACCACCACAGGACTTGGTCTGATAGGTCGGCTGGGTGAGCCGGGAGGACTAGGAAACGGCAACCAAGGTGGGTTTATAGGAGAAGTAGGCGGACTTATAGGCTCACCTGGTGTGACCACAGGTGGAAACACGATCACAACCACTCCAACCGCCTTCAAACGACACGGAATGAGCTCCCATATATTGCCCGGCAAATACGGATACGGCAAATCTAACGGCGGCGGCACAGGATGATAATACGGCGGCATCGGACGATAGGGAGAACCTATCGGTGACGGGATCCCAACAGGTTCATCAAAACTATCCTTCACATACCCAGCATACACAGTCCCATCCTCGCGCAAATCCTGAACCCATACCGCATTCGGCGAACGCAACTCACTGCTCGCAAACGGATCGCTGAACCACCAGCTGGTCGGCGTATGCACATAGTCCTCCTGAGCCACCCAATCGCCCCCCAAACCCGACAGTGGACGACTGTAGGTGCGTCGTATGCCTGCCCCACAGCTCAGACTACACCCAAAGCGATATTCCTTCTCTTCCCAATTGTTGATCATTTGTACCAGACAACCGTCGCTATTGTACCGAAACTCTTGCAACAGGCGCATCTCGCTTTCTCCTTCGCGGCGCCAGAAGCGAGTGAGCAAACCTGCCTCATTATATTCAAAGAACCGTTCATAGATGATAGATTGTCCTTCTGGAGTTGGCACAGGACCGACCCACCGCACCAGCATGCCCTCCGGGTTCCAGCTGAAACTATATACCACATCGGGGTCCGGCACCTCATCCGTCACCGACACCAGCCGCCCCGACACAGGGTCATACCCATACACATCCCGATGCCGACCGTTCACTATATCCTCCCGCTCCACCCACTGCCGACTGCCATCCAGGTTGTACTGATAGACCCGCCTGTACGCCACCTGACCCGTGCGCACCTCGCTCCCTAACCGACCCGCAGGCGTGTAGCTGTAAACCGTCGTGTCCCCACTCGGACGCTCCACGCTCTGCTCCACCCGACCCAGCAGGTCATAAGTGTACTCGTACCCGATCAACAAACTCCCATCCCCCCGCTTGTGTTCCACCTTCCACACATGCCCCACCTGCGACGGATTGTCCGCGCCATAGTAAGTATACGCCACAAAACTCCCGTTCGGGTAATCCTCTCGCTGCAGCCGCCCCGTGCCCCGCTCATAACTGTACACCACACTGCCCCGATAATCGCCCACGCTTTGCAGCCGTCCCAGCGCATCATAGGTGTACTCAATCGTGCGCACGACACTCTCGTCCGACCGACGCTCCTTCTCAAACCGCTTCCTGCCCGCCGCGTCGTACTCCGCCGACACCACCTGCACCTCTATGCCAGACTCGCTCCCGCAGCATCCCTGCTGGCGCAGCACCCGACCCCACGCATCGTAGGTGTAGTCCCGCCGCCCAACGCCATCCGCAACCCACACCCGACGGTTCTCACCGTCCCAGCCCATGCGCACATCGGCACTGCGCGGATAGTCTATCCCCCGCAACCGACCCCACGCGTCATAAATATAGGTCGTCACCTCGCTCCCGCTCGCC
>JBBIJY010000005.1:0-123380 GCA_037445735.1 Armatimonadota bacterium
CCTCCATACTACGCCCCGTCGCCGCGTTGTAGCCGTACCCCACGATATAGCGCCCATCAGGGCTAATGCCGTAAGCAATGACCAGCACCGAGCCGTCAGAGAGCAGGCTGGTGTAGGTCTGGTTCAGGTCTTCCATCCCGGTCTCCCGCGTCCAGCGAAAGGCGCGAAGATAACCGCTGGTGTTGCGTGCCCTGCCAACGACCACTGCGCCGTCCGCTGAAACGCCATAAGCCCAGCTCTCATTGCCGCCAAGCGTGCCTAACCAAGTGATAGACTGCGACCAGCCTGCGGTCGCCACTACCGACAGCACCCCTGCGCTCACAAGCGCCCAGAACCGATTGGTTGCGCATCGCGTCATCGTTGTACCTCCCCTCATCTGATTTGCCCCGCACCCAGGCAGTGCACAGGCTACCATAATGATAGCATGCTTTTCGCCCAGTGTCAGGGGGTCAGGGGCAAATCGGGGCAATCGCCCGCGCGGAGAGCGCCCCAGCGTCGCCAGGGAGGCTCCCAAAGTCGCGCGGGACACAGCGTGCAGGAATGGGGGCGTCGGAGGCGAACCCCATAAAGCGGAGGGAAGCAGCGATGCGACGAGACTATGTAAAGCATTTTTGACGCCCAGCTGCAAACGCGCAAGAGCCGCTTATCGTGCTGAGATTCGTTCACACGGGCACAGGAAATGGATGTGATTGTGGTGGGTGCGGGCGTGGCGGGGCTGGTCGCCGCGCGCGAGCTGGTTCGGGCGGGCAGGGCGGTGCTGGTGCTGGAAGCCCGCGACCGCGTGGGCGGGCGACTGCTCAGCCATGAAATCGCGCCGAACCTCTGGATCGATTTAGGCGGTCAGTGGCTCGGTCCGACGCAGGAGCGCGCCTACGCCCTGGCGCGCGAGCTGAGCGTTGAGCTGTTCCCCACCTATCACGAGGGTGATAGCCTCATCTATCAGGCGGGGCGACTGCGCCGCTATAAGGGCGTGGTGCCGAACATCGGGCTGCTGGCGTTGCTCGATTTTGGGCGCAGCATCGCGCGGCTGGATCGGATGGCGCAGGAGGTGCCGCTGGACGCGCCCTGGAACGCGCCGCGCGCCCGCGAGTGGGACTCGCTCACCTTTGCCACATGGATTGAGGGCTTCACGCGCACCGCTATCGGGCGGTGGGGACTCTCCCTGTTTGCGGAGGCGGTGTTCGCCGCCGAGCCGTGCGAGTTCTCGCTCCTGCACGCGCTGTTCTACATCCGTTCAGGCGGCGGCGTGGAGCGGTTGAGTGGCATTCGCGGCGGCGCGCAGCAGGATCGATTCGTGCCAGGTGCGCAGAGCCTCGCGAAACGCCTCGCAGAAGAGCTGGGCGAGCGCGTGCTGCTGAACCGACCCGTGACGCTCATTCAGCACGATTCGACGGGCGTGACGGTGCATGCGGGCGGTCAGGCGTATCGGGCAAAGGCGGCGATTGTGGCGATCCCGCCCACGCTCGCAGGGCGCATCCAGTATGACCCGCCCATGCCGCCCGCGCGTGACCAGCTCACCCAGCGACTGCCCAACGGCTCCGTCATCAAATGCTTCGCCGTGTACCCGACCCCCTTCTGGCGCGAGCAGGGGCTGAACGGCTTCGTGACCAGCGACACGGGACCCGTGCATCTGGTGTTTGACAACTCGCCGCTCGACGGCTCAGTTGGCATTCTGCTGGGCTTTATGGAGGGCGCCGACGCCCGCCGCATGAGCATGGTTCCATCAGCGGAGCGGCGTCAGGCGGCGTTAGCCTGCTTCACCCGTTACTTTGGCGAGCGGGCGGCGAACCCCGAACTCTATCTGGATCACGACTGGAGCGCGGAGGTGTGGACGCGCGGCTGCTACGGCGCTCACTTCCCGCCTGGCGCATGGACCCAGTTCGGACACGCCCTGCGCACGCCTGTCGGACGCATCCACTGGGCAGGCACGGAGACCGCCACACGCTGGATGGGCTACATCGACGGCGCCATCGAATCGGGACAGCGCGCCGCACAGGAGGTATTGCAAACGCTATGAGGACACTCTACATCGATTGTATCGGCGGCATCGCGGGCGATATGATGCTTGCCGCGCTGATTGAGGTGGGTGTGCCTGAATCGGCGCTCGTGGAGACGCTGCGCTCGCTGAACCTCACGGGCTGGGAGTGGCGCTCGGAGCAGGTGGAGGTGGAGGCGGTGTATGCGCGGCGCGTGCAGATTCGCGTCGTGGAAGACCAGCCCCATCGCCACCTGAGCGATGTGCTGGCGATTATCGAGCGTGCGCCGCTCTCGGAGCGGGTGCGCCAGAACGCGACGGCGGTCTTTCAACGGCTGGCGGAGGCGGAGGCTGCCGTGCATCGCACCACGCCCGACCGCGTGCATTTTCACGAGGTGGGCGCCATCGACGCCATTCTGGATGTGGTGGGCAGCTGCTGGGGGCTGGAACAGCTGGGCGTCGAGCGAATCGTCTGCTCGCCGTTGCCGATGGGGCGCGGCTTCGTGAAGGCGGAACACGGTCATCTGCCTCTGCCCGCGCCCGCGGTGGTGGAGCTGCTGCGCGGCGTGCCGACCTGCGGTATTCCGATCGAGGGCGAGACGGTGACGCCGACGGGCGCGGCGCTCGCCGTCGCGCTCAGCGATTCGTTCGGGGTTCAGCCCCCGATGCGCTACGAGGCGGTCGGCTACGGCGCGGGCGCCGCCGTGCGTCCCCTGCCCAACCTCCTGCGCCTGTTCGTCGGCGAAGCGTACGGATTGCAGGACGCGCAGGGCAACTGGCAGAGCATCGTGCAGATTGAAACCAACCTCGACGACGCGACGCCCCAGCTGATAGGCTATGTGCTGGAGCAGGCGCTGGCGCAGGGCGCGTTAGACGCCTTCCTCACGCCCGTGCAGATGAAGAAGAACCGCCCGGGTGTGTTAATCACGCTGCTGGCGCCGCCGGAGCGCGCCGACGCGCTCATTAACTTACTGCTGACCGAGACGCCGACGCTGGGCGTGCGCTACACCCTGCTCCATCGCCGTTGTCTCCAGCGCGAGATTCGGGAGGTGCAGACACCCTATGGTGCGGTGCGGGTCAAGCTGGCGCGGGATGGCGAGCGCGTGCTGCATGTCGCGCCCGAATATGAGGACTGCGCCCGCCTCGCCCGCGAACAGAACATCCCCCTCCAGCAGGTATGGCAGGCAGCCCTTAACGCATGGCATAAAAACAATCCCCCACGCCTTCAGCAGGGTGGGGGATTGGGGAAGGAAGCGGGGTGAGCGGGGTTAGCCGCCGAAGCCGCCGGCGCGTCCGCCGCCGCGGGGCGCGCCGCCAAAGCCGCCGCGACCGCCGCCGAAGAAGCCGCGCCCGCCCTGAAACTCGAACGGCTTGCCCGTCATCTGCTGCCACTTCTCGCGCTGGGCGGGGGTCAGCACCTCCAGAATCTTCTTCTCGGCTTGCTCGCGTGCCTTCTGCAGCTCCTGAATCCGCTCACCGGGCTGAGGGGGTTGACCCGGCTGACCGCGTGTGGACTGGAAGGTCTCCTGCACGATGCCGCGAATCTTCGCCTGCTGCTCCTGGGTCAGCCCCACCTCGCGGGCAATGTTGGGGTCGAGCAGTGCCATTGGGCCCTGCCACTGGAGTTCCAGTTCGCGCAGGCGCTTGCGCTGGGCGTCGGTCAGGATGCTGGTCGGGTCATACTTCTGGCGCAGCTGTTGCATCTGCTCGCGGCGCTGCTCTGGCGGCAGGTTGCGCGACTCCTGCATCGCCTGCCTCATCTCCTGTTGCATCTGGTTGAGCTTTGTTTTTTGCTGCTCGGAGAGGTTCAGCTCCTTCTGCACATCGTCGCGCATGAGCAGCGTCCAGGAGAGGTTCGCACCCATGCGTCCGCCGAAGCCGACACCGGGTAGCCCCGGTCGGCGGGGTCGTTCAGGTTGCTGTGCCAGCGCAAGGCTGGTCATTACCAGCGCAGCCACTCCAAGCCATAGCCATCGGGTTCGCATTGTCATCTCCTCCTCGCCCCTCTTAGACGCCCTCCGATGGGTTTTGTTCGGCAGGAAAGATTCGAATGGGCGCGAAAATGGAGACCATGCTTAAACGGGAAATCTGGCAGGTTCCCACAGGGATGTGGGTTTTGTGCATTATTTATACGCTGATAGCGATGGTGCTGCGGGCGTCTTATGTGGATGCGGAGGGCGTGCGGCAGGCGGCGACGCTCAGTGAAGGGCTGAACCGCGCTTCGCTATTCTTCTGGAACGGGCACGCGCCGCTGGGACTGCTCTTGCTGTGGCTGATTGTGAAGCCGCTCTCGCTCGTGATGCCGGTGCTGGAGGCGACCCAGCTGCTGGCGGCGGTCGCGATGGGGCTGACCGGGCTGGTGCTGTATCGGCTCCTGCGCCTCACGGGGCTGGCGATGGGGCTATGTGGCTGGCTCACCTTTCTGTTCCTGACGGCGAATGTGGCGCTGGTGAGCGCGACGATGCTGGGCTACGCCTCGTTCACCCTGCTGCTGATGGCGCTCTGGGCGCGTTCCGCCGTGCGCTTTCTGACCCTGCGCGAAACGGAGCCAGCTGTTGCCATCCGCATGGGAGTTGCCAGCGCGCTGCTTGGCGCGATCAATCTCTTCGCGCTGGTGCCCGCGCTCGTGCTGGGCATGCTGGCGCTGCGCCGCTTTCGGGCGGGCGCGTACTGGGTTGCCCTGCTATCGCTCACCCTGCTGGTCTATCTGGGCGTCTACTTCCTTGTGCTGCCGGCGCAGGTTCAGGCAGGCGGTGTGGAGCGGGCGAAACCCTCGCTCATCAGCTGGCTCTGGACAGGCGATGGCGGCTCCCAGTTTGACCCGCCTGCGCTGTCGGGCGCATACTGGCTGGCGATGGGCGAGCAGGCGCAGAACTGCCTGCTCGCGCTGGGGCGACCTTTCCGCGTGCGCGATGTGTATCAATACTTTCTGGGCGGCACTTTCATCACGCTGTTGAAGGGCGCGTTCCTGGCGCTGGTCGCCGTCGCGGTGCTGATGCTGATTATTCTGCAGACGAGCGGTGAGCGCATCCCGGTGGAGCGCTCCGCGCGGGCACTGCAACAGCTATCGGGCTGGAGCCTGCTCATGATGCTCGCTGTGCTGATCCTCTGGCAGGGCGAGCGGCAGGCGTTCTATCTGTGGACTGGCTTCTGGGCGGTGCTGGCGCTGGGGAGCTGGCTCGCCAGCTATGCGCCCGAAGAGACGGCACGATTGAACTACGCGCTGGCGCCGCTGGTGCTGGTGATGGCTATCTTCGGACTGATGAAAATGGGCACTCTGCGCTCGCCTGACCACGATTCGGAGCATCAGGAGGTGGTCGCTGCGTATGGAGGCATTCAGCAGGGCGATATCGTGATTGCGGCGGGTCGGCTGGCGGATTTACTTCGCTGCTACACCGCTCCCCGTGCCCGGGTGATTGCCACCGAATACTGGCGCGATCCCGAATCGGAGCTGAAGCGACTGCTGGAGCTGGCTCGCCAGCAGAGGCGACGGGTCATCCTGTGGCAGTACGCGCTGAACCCGGACTACTTCCGACACGCCCGTGCACGCGCCACCGCCGCATGGCTGCAGAGCCTGCAACGCGCCCAGCAACTGTGGAACCAGGCTGGCGGCGCCCTCTATCGCCCCTACAGCAAGGTGGTCGCCTACCCAACCCTGATCGAATGGTCAGGCGAGGCGCAGCAGCTGGAACCGCCCAGACCCTGAAGGGGGGTATACTCACAGATGTGATTCGGCAGACGATTCGGAGCTGGCTGGAGCAGGCGTTGCGCGCGGCACAGCAGGCGGGCGAGCTGCCCGAAACCCCAGCGCCCGCCTTCGAGGTCGAAACCCCACGCAACGAGCAGTTCGGCGACTATGCGACCAACCTGGCATTTGTGCTGGCACGCTCGGCACGGCGCAACCCGCAGGAGGTCGCTCGCCTGCTGATGCGCCACCTGCCCCCCGAAACCAGCGACTGGCTCCAGCGCGTCGAAATCGCTGGCGCAGGCTTCATTAATTTCTATCTGAAACCGGGCTGGACAGGCGCCGTTGTGCGCCACATTCTGGAGCAGGGCGAACACTACGGCACAGCCACGCTCGGCGCCGGTCAGCGCGTTCTCATCGAGTTCGTCAGCGCGAACCCCACTGGACCGCTCACGCTCGGACACGGACGCAACGCCGTCATCGGCGACACGCTCGCCCGACTGTTCACCGCGCTCGGCTATCAGGTCGAACGCGAGTTCTATATCAACGACGGCGAACACTCCACCCAGATTCAAAACTTTGCCCTCTCGGTGCTGACCCGCTATCGCCAGCTGCTCGGCGAGTCTGTCCCGATGCCCGACGACGCCTACCACGGCGAATACATCACCGAACTCGCCCAGCTCATCCACCAGCAGTACGGCGACCAGATCCAGCTCAGCGATCCCGACCTGCTCAAGCGGTTCGAATCATGGGCAAAAACGCTGATGCTGCAGGAGCAACAGCGCGACCTGAGCGATTTTGGCGTCCTGTTCGACCGCTGGGTCTCCGAGCAGAGCCTGTACGAGAGCGGCGCTGTCGAACGCACTTTGCAGCGCCTGCGCGAATCGGGCTACGCCTACGAATCGGACGGCGCGCTCTGGCTGCGCTCCACCGCCTTCGGCGACGAAAAAGACCGCGTGCTGGTACGCGCCAACGGCACACCCACCTACCTCGCCTCCGATGTCGCCTATCATATCCACAAATACGAACGCGGCTACGACAGACTGATTAACCTCTGGGGCGCCGACCACCACGGCTATGCAGCGCGACTGAAAGCCGCCATCGCTGCGCTCGGCTACGACCCTGACCGCCTCACCATCCTCATCTACCAGCTGGTGCATCTGTACAGAGGCGCGGAGCCCGTGCGCATGTCCAAACGCACCGGCGACCTGATCACCCTGCGCGAGGTGATGGATGAAATCGGCACCGACGCGCTCCGATTCTTCTATCTCCTGCGCTCGCACGAGAGTCATCTCGATATCGATATCGAGCTGGCAAAGGAGCAATCCGAGAAAAACCCTGTCTACTATGTGCAATACGCGCACGCTCGCATCCGCAGCATTGAGCGGGTCGCTGCCGAGCAGGGCGTCCCGATGCCCGCCCCGAACGAAGCCAGCCTGCAGAGGCTGACCCACCCCGAAGAAGTCGCCCTCGTCAAACGCCTGGCAGAGTTCCCTGAAGAGGTACGCCTCGCAGGTCTGCAACTTATGCCGCATCGGCTGACCGCCTACGCCCTCGATTTAGCACGCGCCTTCCACAGCTTCTACACCGAGTGCCGCGTGCTGGGCGAAGACCCGGAATTGACCCGCGCACGCCTGCTGCTCATTCGCGCCACCCGAATCACCCTGCGCAACACCCTGAACCTGATGGGCGTCTCCGCACCCGAACGCATGGAATCACCATGATACGACTGATTGACCGAACAGGCTGGACCGGCGCGCCGGAGCAACTCTATGAACAGGTGGAGTTCCCACCTCCACCTGCTGACCGACCCTACATCTTCACCAACACCGTCACCACGCTCGACGGCAAACTCATTCTCGGCGAGCCAGGCTCCACCGCGAAGGGACTGGGTAGTCCAACTGACCAGCTCCTCATGCACCGCCTGCAGACGCACGCCCATGCCATCGCGATTGGTAGCGGTACCCTGCGAGCCGACTGGCACCTCAACTACCCGCCCGAACCGTATCGGGTGGTGCTGACCACCAGCGGCGAACTGCCACTGGAACATCCTTTCTTCAGCAACCCGCGCCGCGCGCTCGTGTTCGCGCCCACCCACCTGCCGCCCGACCGCCAGCAAGCCCTCCAGCGCGTCGCCACCCTCCACCTCACCGGCGAAACGCAGGTCGATGTGCGCGAAGCCGTGCGCATCCTTCACACCACCTATGCGGTACGCTATCTGCTGGTGGAAGGCGGTGGCAATCTGAACTTCTACTTTTTCGATGCGGGGCTGGTCGACGAGGTCTTCCTGACGCTGGCGCCGAAGATAAAGGGCGGCGCCCACCTGCCCACAATGGTCGATGGCGCGGGCTTGCCCCGCGAGCGCATCGCTGAATTCGAGCTGATCTCCGCCTACCTGGAAGGCGATGAACTCTTCCTGCGCTACAGGAGGCGAACATGACACTGCGTGAGTTCGTTCGGGAACAGATTCAGCAGATTTATGAGGCGCTGCAGCGGGGTCAACCCCCGCCCGTCGGCGAGTATGAGCCTGCCACACTCAAAGAGTGCATGCGCCGTGCCACCATCCAGATCGGCACCACCCACTACCGACCCGACAGCATCCTGCTGGAGTTCATCTTCACCGAGCCGAGCATGCCACCCGCCATCCTCACCATTCGCATCCCCGCCCCAGAACCCATCGTCTATATGCCCGTGCCCGACTGGGTGATTGAAGATGTGTGGCAGGGCGAGGTTACAGGCTCCTTCCGATTCGCCTCCGAAGCCCAGCTGCTGCTCAAAAAGCTGCAGAACCAGATTTTCTCGGAGGCGAACCTGCTCTATTTTGACGAGCGACCCCAGCTCAAACACCGCGACCGATAACCGCATCAGGTATCCTTGAGGGGATGGAGCATTCGCGCCGAACACGGATCGAATTTCGGGAGTTCCAGCTGCCAAACGGATTGCGCGTGCTGTTCTCGCCCCATCGCGCGGCGCCCGTCGTCGCCATACTGGTGATGTACAGGGTCGGCTCGCGCGATGAACCGCCTGGCAAAACGGGCTTCGCCCACCTGTTCGAACATATGATGTTTCAGGGTTCCGCCAATGTGCCGCGCGGCAAACACTTCGAATATGTGGAATCGAACGGCGGCATCCTGAACGGCTTCACCAGCTACGACTGCACCGCCTACTTCGAACTGCTGCCCGCCGCCAAGCTGCCGCTCGGACTGTGGCTCGAAGCCGACCGCATGCGCTCTCTGCAGGTCTCACAGGAGAATTTAGAGAACCAGCGGGCAGTGGTCAAAGAGGAGCGACGACTGAGCATCGACAACCGTCCCTACGCGCGCGCTCTGGAACGCCTGCGCGAAATCGCCTGCGATAACTTCGCCAACCAGCACTCGGTCATCGGCTCGATGGACGATCTGGATCGTGCGACGCTGGAGGATGTGCAACAATTTTTCCGCACCTACTACGCGCCGAATAATGCGGTGCTGGTAATCGTGGGCGACTACGATTTGCGGCGCGACGGGCGCCTGGTTCGCGAGCTGTTTGAAGATATTCCACCGCAGCCGTCGCCGCCATCTGTCGACCTCACCGAGCCAGAGCGCGGTGAGCGACGCGAGCTGTTTCACGACCCGCTGGCGAGCGTGCCCGCAATCGCCCTCACATGGAAAATCCCACCACGCTGCTCGCCTGACAACGACGCCCTGCAGATTGCAGCCGAAATACTGGTCGGCGGGCGCGCCTCACGCCTCTATCAGCGACTGGTCAAACAGGAAGCGGTCGCCGTGAGCGTGTCGGGCGGCGCGGAAGCGCGCCCCGCGCCCAGCCTGTTCCAGCTGTTTATCCTGCACCGCCCCGATGTGCCTCCTGAGCGAATCGAACGCATTGTTTATGAAGAAATCGAGCGCCTTGCCAGCGAGGGTGTCCCCGACCCGGAACTGGAGCGCATCCGCACGCAACTGATTGCCCGGCGCTGGAGCGATAACCTCTATTACGGTCTGCAAAGCCCGCTGGGACGCGCGCTGGGGCTGGCGTTCGCAACCGTGTTCGATGGCGACCCCGACGCCATCAACCACGAGCTGGAACGCCTGCTCGCTGTCGACAGCCCGCGGGTGCAGCAGGCGGTGCAGCACTACCTGAACACCGAACGCAACCGCACCGTGATGACCATCGTGCCAGGCGCCACAGGAGGTGTCGTATGAGCTTCCCCACCACGCCACCACCCGATCATCCGATGGGCGAGCTGCATCTGCCGCTGCCAGAGGAGCAGATACTGCCCAATCGCCTGCGCCTGCTGATGATCCCCGATTCGCGGGCGCCGCGCGTGGAAATCCGGCTCATCATCCCCACCGCTGGACGCGCCTTCGACGACGAAACAATGGTTGGTCTGGCAGCGGCGACCGCACGCCTGATGACCGCAGGCACACGCCGACGCACCAGCCTCCAGATTGAAGAGGAAGCTGACCGCTGCGGTGGCGCGCTTGCCGTCAGCGCGAACAGCGAGACCGCCCTGCTGCAGGCGCACTGCCTGAGCGACCACCTGCCCGCGATGCTCGACCTGATCGCCGATGTGCTGCTGAACCCGACCTTCCCACCCGAAGAGGTGGAGATCGATCGGGCGAACACCCTCCAGCGACTGCGCCTGCAACGCACTCAGCCCGATTTTCTGGCGGAGGAACGCCTGCGCAAAGCCCTGTTCGGAACGCATCCCTACCATCGCATTGCGCCCGATGAAGACGCCCTCCAGCGCTGGCAGTCGGAGCATCTGCAGGCGTTCCATGCCGGGCGCTATCGCCCCGCGGGCGCAACGCTGATCGCAATAGGCGACTTCCGCATCAGGCGCTTTAGAACTCTCATAGAGAACTCTCTGGGCGAATGGCAGGGCGAGCCGCCCGATGATAAACTGCCCGCGCCGTTCGGTGAGCCTGCCGAACGGGGTGAGCAGTTTGTGCCACGCGACGGCTCCGTGCAAAGCCATTTGATGCTGGGCACGCTTGTGCCCCCGCGCAACGCGCCCGATAGCCTCCCCCTGCTGATCGGGGTGAACCTGCTGGGAGGTGGCGCCAGCTCCCGCCTGTTCCGAACCGTGCGCGAGCAGTACGGCTATGCCTACAGCGTCAGCGCCCACATCGACTTCTATCGGCGCATCGGCGCCTTCATCGCCGAGGCGCAGACTGCCACCGAAAACACACGCGACGCCCTGCGCCAGATTCAGCACGAAATCGAGCAGCTCATCGCTCAGCGCATCCCCGAATCGGAACTGCAAGCCACCCGAAACTACATGCTCGGACGCCACATGATGGGCTGGATCACGCTGGGCGGCATCGCCGATCGCTTCGTGCAAGCCGTTGTGCATCGCCTGCCGCTGGACTACTGGCACCGCTACCCGCAGATGGTGCAGGCGGTCTCCGCGGACGCCATTCAGCACGCCTGCGCCCGCTACCTGCCGCTGGACCGCATGAGCGCGGTCATCGTCGGCGAGCCGAGCCTCACCGCGGCCTGAGCGTCTCGCTCAAGCTCCTTCACAACGCTCGCACCGTCACCAGCGGGCTGATAGCGCGAGTTGACTTATCGTTGCTGAACGCCAGCACCACGATGTAATAGTTGCGCCCCGAAATGAAGGGCGGTCCCGTGTAGACCAGGCTCGTGTTCGGCGCGAACACCTTCGCCGCGCCCGGATTATTCAGATCCGACGGATAAAACGGCTGAACCTGATAGTCGGGGAAACGGTCATAAATCAGCACCAGATAGTAGTCGGCACGCTCGACAGGCGTCCACGAGATAATCAGCGAGCGCCAATCGACCCTCTCGTCGGGGAGCGGCGCCGTAATCTGAATCGGCGCAAACGGTCGCGCCGCCGCCCGATTGCTGCGCCCCGACGAGGAGCCAGGCAGGTCATCCAGATAATCGGTGTTGAGCGCGACCATCTCATAGTAGTAGGTCACATTCGGCTGCAGGGCAGGGTCTAAATCGGCGAAGAAGTCGGCTAATGGGTCGCGCAGGAAGGCAATTGCGTTCGTTTGCAGCTCCGCCTGCGTGCGCCCGCGATAGATACCATAGCCCAGCAGGCTGATCTGTTGCTCAAAATCCCACGAGAGGTCGATCTCGATCCAGTAGTCGCCGTTAGCGCGGGATGGTGGACGCAGCGGGCGATTGCGAAGGCGTTCATCGAACAGCGCACGGATCGCGTTACAGGCACGCAGCTGGCGATTGTCGCGCGTGGCGGCGAGCGCCTGTGGCATCGTCCACGCCGTCGCCGTCAGATTCTGCGGCGCGTTCACCGGGCGATTGCTCGAATAGTTCAGTGTGAAACTCATGATGCTGGTCTCGCGGGCGCGAATCACCACCGTGCGGCGGTCGTTCTCATAGCCCGGCGCAGAGGCGACAATCGGGTACTCGTAGCCCGATGGCAGCCCGTCGATGCGATAGTAGCCGTTGCGGTCGGTGATGGCGAGCGCGCTGCTCAATGCGCCACCTGCGAACACGCGCGCTCGCTCGATACCCCTTCCCAGCGGGTCGCGCACGAAACCCTCCACCGAACCCTGCTGGTCCGCAGGCGCAATCATAATATTAATATTCTTGCTCTGCTCATCAGGGAACACCTGCGCGATCTGGCGCCCGGTGTATTCCGTGCCGTTGATGCGGGCGCGCGCGATGATGGGCGTGAAGCCTTCCGGCACATTTGTCAGATAAAAGGTGCCGTTGTGGAGCGTGCGGGTGGAGCTGACGAAGTTGCCCTGCGCAATCACTTCGGCGTTCGCCACCGGGTTGCCCTCCACATCGGTGACGGTGCCTGAAATAATGCCGACCCTCTGCTGCTTGCCGCAGCCTGCCATCAACAGGCAGAGCGTCGCTGCCCACAGCCCGATTCGCGTCATCATCTCGATTCGACGGTTCTCCTTCGCCAGCGTTGCTTCGGAACCGTAGCCTGGGCCGGATGCCCAGGCTTGCCGATTCAAATAAGGGGCGTTTTGCCGGGCATCGGCACGGGGTCCACTGGCAGCGGCGCGTCGAAGCGAGCATTCATTGCCCGCTTCACCAGATTCAGTTTGGAGTTCATCGCCTGTTCCCAGCTGACCTCCTTGCCTGTGTAAGCCGACATGCGTCCCATGATGGCGGTGAGCGTGCTTTCCGCAATACGCTTCGCCTCGTTGATCGGCTCGCCCCGCCGAATGCTCTGGATCAGGTCGCGATGCTCCAGCACATAGGGGTTCGGCCAGTCGGTGCCGGGCTCCCAGCTCACCTTGCCGCGCACATAGAAGTGGGTGAACTGCTCCAGCAGCGCCTCGCCCTCTGTGCCGACCACCGTGTTGGACACCTTGAAGGTGGTGTTGTCCATCTGGCGGCACATCGCCAGCACCCGAACGCCGCCGGGATATTCGTACTCGATGGCGAAGTGGTCGTACACATCGCCGTATTCGGGCGCAGTGCGCACCTGCCGTCCGCCCATCGCCAGTGCTCTGACGGGCACACTGCCCATCACCCAGTTCATCACATCGATGTTATGCACGAACTGCTCCACAGGCTGATCGCCCGCCAGCCAAATGTAAAAGAGCCAGTTGCGCAGTTGGTATTCCAGGTCGCTCCAGTTGGGCTGGCGCGGTTTGACGCCCGGGCTGCCCGCGAGGTAATAGGCGTAGGCGGCACGAATCGTGCCGATATGCCCCTCCCGAATGCGCTCGATGACCCCGATGTAGCCTGGATGGTGGCGGTACTGGGTGCCGGGCACGACGCCCAGCTTTTTCTGACGGGCGATTTCCGCGCCCCGCAAAATCATGCGCACGCCCTCCGGGCACACGGCGACAGGCTTCTCCATAAACACATGCCTGCCCGCTTCGACAGCCGCCAGAAAGTGGATGGGACGGAACGCTGGCGGCGTGCAGAGCAGCACAATATCTACCCCGCTGTTGATCACATGCTGATAGGCGTCCAGCCCGATAAAGCAGCGGGTGGCGGGCACATCGGCGCGTGCGCCAAACTCGGCTTTCAGCCCCTCGCGACAGGCGTCGAGCCGATCCTGGAACACATCGCCCAGCGCGTGGATGACCACGCCCTCGTCGGCACGCAGGCAGTCCATCGCTGCACCCGTGCCACGCCCACCACAGCCAATCAGTCCGGCTTTCAGCGTGTCGGAACCCGCCGCGTGCGCAAACAGCTCAACAGGCAGCGCGCCGAGCGCAATGGTCGCGCCCAACCCGACCGCGCCCCGCACAAACTCGCGCCGCGAAAAAGTCACGCTCATATCTGAACTCGTTCGCTCCTTCATCACGAACATCCCTGTTCGAGCCATGCCCGCCGACTCCTGCATGGTATAATGAATTGCTGGGGCGAAAGGAGAAAATCGCCATGCGCTTCTATTCGATTCTGGCAGGCATACTGGGTGTGATGGTGTGGGCGGATGCTCAGATTCGGATGGTGCTGGTTGCGGAGCAGGAGCCGAACAGTTCTCTAACCGCGCCACAGATCCTCAGCCCGTCGCTGAACGCCTCACGCGGCGTGGTGCTCTATCCGGCAACGATCTCGCCTGCGGGCGACCGCGACTATTACCGGTTCCATGTCGATTCGGCAGGCATCTATTCCGTGCGCGTGGACACCAACCGCGACACGGTGCTGAACCTCTATAACGGTGCAGGCACTTTGATTGCCAGCAACGATAATGGTGGCAATCCCGACATCCCGAACGCGATGGCTTCGGGACTCAGCCTCGCGCTGGAGCCAGGCGATTATGTGGTGGAGGTGCGTTATGTTTTCTGGAGCGGCGTCTGCCGCTACGCGCTGCGCCTTTTTCCGGGTGTGCAGGCGCCGGATGCTGACCCGACCGAACCGAATAACGACACGGATCAGGGCATCTGGCTGGGCGCTTTCACAGGCGGTGAACTGTTTTCCGATGTCGGTTTCAGCACCTATGGCGGCGGCGATGTGGATGTCTATCTCTTCAAAAGCGCGATGCCCATCTCGGGGCTGCGCATTCGTACCGAGACCTATGTCGATACGGTGCTGCGGGTTACCGCGCCCGACGGCACCATTTATGACAACGATGATTCATCATGGGACACACTCAACGGCAGCGCATCGGAGGTCTACATTCCGCTGGGCGGCGCGGGCACATATGTGGTTGAAGTGCGCACTTATGGTCGATGGGGCGGCTATTATCGGCTACAAATTCTGGCGCAACTGCCCTCGGAGATCACCCTCCAGGATGGAGGCACACTATTTCGGCTGCGCAATCTCACAGGGGGACGCGACCGAATCCCCAGCAATGATGCCGACTGGCTGTATAGCGGCGCCGACCACCTGTTCCAGCTGGGCTGGTGGTATCGTCTGGAGGGCATCAATGGCAGAGAGTACGCACCGTCCACGCTGAACATGGTCGCGCAGGAGGAGCCAAACCGCGCGTTTCTCATCTATCAGGAGCCAGAGGGATTGTTCATGGCGTTCCACTATGAGCTGCGCGAGCGCTCAGCGGGCGGCACTATTCTGGAATGCACCCTCTATGCTTACAATCTGCGTACCGAGCGCGTCACGCTCCATCTGTTCCACTACTTCGATCCGGATATAGGCGGTTCTGCCACCAATCGGGCAGACGGGAGCGGGCAGCACATCCGGGTTCATGGCGCAGAGGGACATTATGCCTCCCTCACCCCGTTTCCCAGCCCGGCACACTGGGAAGTGACGCCCTATCCGCAGACCCTGCTCACCCTGACCGATTCAATGCCCTCCACGCTGATGGATGGAACCCTGCCATTTGAAGGCGATTTAACGGGCGCGTTCCAGTGGAGTGCATCGCTCAATCAGGGTGGTCTGCTTGCTGCGCGGGTTCACTATGCGCTTGATACAGAAGCCGTGCCCCTGCAGGGCGATGTGGACCGCAACGGCTGTGTGGATGACAGCGACCTGCTCGCCGTGCTGTTCGCCTTTGGCGAGCGCGGGCTATTCCTGCCCGAGGATGTGAACATGGATGGCGTTGTGGATGACAGCGATATGCTCGTCGTGCTTTTCCAGTTCGGTGCCGGCTGTTGACCTGCGAGTCGGTTAAATTGGGTACACTTAGAGGTGGCAGGGCGAGGGCGCCTGCCGGCAAGGGAGGCAACCATGAGCGACAGGGAGATTATTCCGTACCGTCCGGGACTGGAAGGCGTAACGGCAGGTATCAGCCAGATTTCGGATGTGATTGCGGCGGAGAATCGTCTCATCTATCGCGGGTACGACATTCGCGATCTGGCAGCGCACTGCGAGTTCGAAGAGGTCGCCCATCTCATCCTGCTGGGCAAACTGCCGAACCGTCAGGAGTTGAACGATTTTAAGGCGCAGCTGGAACAGCATCGCGAGTTGCCCGCCGAAGTGTATCGGGTGCTGCGCGCGCTGCCATCGGGTGCGAACCTGATGGCAATGCTGCAGGTGGGTGTCGCCACGCTGGGGATGCTTGACCCGCAAGCCGATGTGAACACGCATGAGGCGAACCTGCGCAAAGCGATTCGGCTGACCGCCTGCATGCCCACCCTGGTGGCGAACGGCTACCGCATCGTGCAGGGTCAGGAGCCAGTGCCGCCAAAGCCCGGCATGCCACACGCCAGCAACTTCCTCTATATGCTCTTCGGGCGCGAGCCAGACCCGCTGCACGCGCGCGTGATGAACCTCACCTTCATCCTCTACGCCGAACATGGCTACAACGCCTCGACCTTTACCGCGCATGTGATTGCCTCCACACTGGCGGACATGTACTCGGCGGTGGTGGGCGCGATTGGCGCCCTGCGCGGTCCTCTGCACGGCGGTGCCAACGAAGCCGCGATGGAAAGCATCCTTGAGATTGGCTCGCCCGACCGCGCCGAAAGCTGGGTGATGGACAGGCTTGCCCGAAAAGAGCGCATCATGGGATTCGGGCATCGCGAGTACAAAACGGGCGACATCCGCGCCGTCATCCTCAAAGCCTATGTGCGCCAACTCGCGGAGCAGGCGGGGCGGATGGACCTGTTCGAGATCCAGGAGACGATGGAGCGCGTGATGCTGCGCGAGAAGAACCTGCACCCGAATGTGGACTTCCCTGCCGCCGTCGTCTACTATCTGATGGGCATTCCCATCCCGCTCTACACGCCCATCTTCGCCGCCGCGCGTATCGTCGGCTGGACCGCGCATGTGATCGAACAGCACGACGATAACCGCCTCATCCGCCCGCGCAGCGACTACACCGGTCCGCGCGACCTGCCGTTCGTGCCCATCGATCAACGGGTATAAGTCTGAGTGCGGAAGCTGCGCTTCCGCAGTCCATAGCATGGAGGAAAACCGATGAGTATCAAAGTGGGTGTTCAGCTCTATTCGGTACGGGAGGATTGCCAGCGCGATCTGCCGGGCACGCTCCGAGCGATTGCCCGAATCGGCTATGCTGGCGTCGAGTTCGCAGGCTACTACGGCTACGACGCGAAAACGCTGCGCCAGATGCTGGACGATAACGGTCTGCTCTGCTGCGGCACGCACATCGGCATTGACCAGCTGCTGGGCGACAACTTCGAGCGCACCCTCGAGTTCCATCAGACGCTCGGCTGCCCCTATCTCATCGTGCCGGGACTGCCCGAATCGTACCGCAGCTCGCGTCAGAAGTGGGTCGAGACCGCCGAGCTGTTCAATCAAATCGCTGCGCGGCTGGAGCCTTACGGCTTCCGCACAGGCTATCACAACCACTGGATCGAGTTCGAGCCGCTGGAAGGTGAGCTGCCGTGGGACATCTTTTTCAGTCGCACCCGCCCCGATGTGATTATGCAGATCGACACGGGCAACGCGCTGCATGGCGGTGCGGAGGCAGCACCCTTCGTGCGCAAATATCCCGGTCGCGCCATCACAGTGCATGTGAAGGAGTTCTCGCGCACGAACCCCAGCGCGGTCATCGGCGAGGGCGAGGTGAACTGGAGCGACTTCTTTGAGGCGTGCGAGACCGTCGGCGGCACCGAGTGGTACATCGTGGAGCAGGAGACCTATGCCCATCCGCCGCTGGAGACCATCCGCCTCTGCTTTGAGGCGATGAAGCGCATGGGCAAGGTGGCAGGCTAATGGGAGGTGAAGCGAGCATGCGGGCGAAGCTGGCTCTGGGACTGTGGCTTCTAACGGTAGCGTTCGCAATCGCGCAGACGCCGCTGGACGACTACTTCAAACGCTCCGAACCCGCCTACCGCTGGGAGAAGCGCGACGAGAAGCGCGTGTCAGGCGGAACCATCTACACCCTGTTTATGATCTCGCAGACATGGCAGGGCATTGAATGGGATCACTTCGTGCAGATTTTCTATCCGGACAAGCCGCGCTTTCCGCGCTTCGCCACCCTGCTTAACACCGGTGGCACGCCCAGCGCGGGCAACGAAGCGATTGGCATGCTGGTCGCCCAGCGCAGCGGTGCGCCGTTCGTGATCCTGTACGGCATCCCGAAGCAGCCCCTCTATGGCGGTCTCTACGAGGACGCGCTGATTGTCTACACCTGGCAGAAGTTCATCGAGACGGGTGACCCGACCTGGCCGCTGCATTTCCCGATGGCGAAGGCGGTGCTGAAGTGCCTGGACACTGTGCAGGCTTTTTTGAAGCAGGCGGGCAAGCCCGCGCCGGAACGGTTTCTCATCACAGGCGCATCGAAGCGTGGCTGGACGACCTGGCTGGTGGGCGCAAGCCGCGATAAGCGCGTGGCGGGCATCGCACCGATGGTCATCGACACGCTCAACCTGCCCGCGCAGGTGCCACACCATCTGGAGTTCTATCGTGGCGTGCCCAGCGAAGAGATCAGCGACTATACGCAGGCGGGCATGCTGGAGAAGCTCAACACGCCCGAAGGACGCAAGCTGGTCGCGCTGGAAGACCCCTACAGCTATCGCGAGCGCTATACGATGCCCAAGCTCATCATCAACGGCACCAACGACCGCTACTGGGCGCTGGACGCGCTCAATCTCTACTGGGATGGGCTACCCGAACCGAAGTGGGTGCTGTATGTGCCTAACAGCGGGCACGGGCTGGAAGACCGCGTGCGTGTGTATAACACGATGGCGGCGTTCGTGCGCACGCTGGCGCAGGGACGCTCGCTGCCCCGGCTCAAGTGGGAGTTCCGCACCAGCGAGCAGGGGCTGGAGCTGAGCGTCCAGAGCACACCCCCCGCCAGAGAAGCCTACCTGTGGACCGCCAGCACGCGCGTCCACGACTTCCGCGATGCCCGATGGCAATCGCGCCCGATGGAGCGCACGCGCGATGGCTGGCGTGCCATCGTGCCCAAACCGAACGAGGGCTGGTCCGCTGGCTTCGCCGAGCTGGTGTTCGAAATCGACGGACAAAGCTACACGCTCTCAACCCAGCTGCAAATCATCGGTGCATCGGACAAGTAGGCTCATTGCACATCGCGCCGCTGAAAAATGATAAGCCCCACAATCAGCGCGATGACGATGTAAAGCAGAACATAGGTTATATCTAACGCACGCACAGGCGGCTTAAGGAACATCAGCACCGCTTCACTGCCGAATGGGGGCGCCTCGTCCATGCCAGGCGGCACGAGCGCGTCCACCCGTGCTTGCACCAGCCGCTTCAGCACCGCCATCGGCACCACCCACTCCGACAGATAGACCACCGTCTGCAGCAGCTTCACATCAAAAAAGGCGGCAAGCGGGCGCAGGAAATGGTCCGCAAAGTAGGCGAACGCGCCTGCTGCCACGGTGAGCATCGACGCGATCGCGGCGCTGCAGAAGCTGGAGAGCGCCATCGCCAGCGTGCCGTACAGCACAGGGTAGAGCAGCACCCACGGCAGTGCATGCCACATCTCCGCGCGCGGCTTCGTCTGCAACGCGACCGACAGCCACAGCATCGCTGTCCACACCACCACATTCGCGCTGCAGAAGAGCATCACACCCAGCCACTTGCCCACAAACAGCTCGAAACGGTGCAGCGGGCGCGGCAGGATCGCCGCCAGATAGCCTCGCTCAATATCGCTGGTGATGGCGCCTGCACACAGCAGAATCGCCAGCACCGACGAGAAGAATTTGATGATATCGACGCCGAATAGAATCATCAGATTGACGCCCATCTCGAAGCTTTCGGGTCTGCCGCCGAACGCCTGATGGAACGCTTTCGGCAGGAAGCTCAGCCCGTAGAAGGCAACGAGCAGAATGAGCGTGCCGATGAAGGCGCGACGGCGCAACGCCTCCTGAATGGTCAGCATGGTAATCGTGAGCATCGCTACTTGCCCTCCTCCTCGATGGTCTGGATGAAGAGGTCTTCGAGCGTTTCGCGCTGTGCCTGAAAGCTCCAGAGTTCGCCGCCCGCCGCCACCACCGCGCGCGCCAGCTCGGGCACCCGCTGCTCCTGCTCCACCTCCGCCACGATGCGTCGCCCATCGAGCGGCTGCACCTTGCGGGCGACGCGCTGCAGGGCTTCCATGATGGCAGGCGTGATCTGGCTCACCTCGATGGTGACCACCGAGCGGTTGACCAGCAGTTCCTCCAGCGGACCCTGCTTCACCACACGCCCCTTGTTCAGAATCGCCACATAGTCGCAGCTCAGCTCCACTTCAGAGAGCAGGTGTGAGTTGAGAAACACGGTCTTGCCGCGCTGTTTGAGGTACTGAATGACCTCGCGCACGCGCCGTCGTCCCAGCGGGTCGAGGGCGGAGGTCGGCTCGTCCAGTATCACCAGGTCGGGGTCGTGCAGGATAGCCTGTGCCAGCCCGATGCGCTGTTGCATACCTTTGGAGAACTCGCGAATTTTGCTTTTGCGGCGTTCCGCCAGCCCCACCAGCTCCAGCACCTCGTCGATGCGCCGCTGGAGCCGACCCCGCTCCATGCGGGCTAAGCGCCCATGCAGGCGCAACAGCTCTTCGGCGGTGAGAAAGTCGTGAAACTGGAACTTTTCGGGCAAAAAGCCGAGTCGCCGCTTGGCGGCGATGGAGCCAGCAGGATAGCCCAGCACCCACGCCCTGCCCGCTGTGGGATACACATTGCCAATCAGCATCTGGATGGTGGTGGTCTTGCCCGCGCCGTTGGGTCCCAGAAAACCGAACACGCAGCCGACGGGCACCTGCAGGTCCAGATTATCCACCGCCACAATAGGGTTGCCCCCGATCAGCGGACGGAACACCTTGCGCAGCCCGCGCGTCTCGATAGCCCACATGGAATCGAACTATACCTTTTCTGGGGCGAGCTATCGCAGGCGAAAGCCGTAGAACCGTCCCCGATTGGGATCGTTGCCGCTCCAGCACCAGACCAGGCAGAGCGCGTCTGGCGTGTCGCCCGTGAAAAGCAGACTATCGCCCAGCAATGCGCCGTCCACTACATCAAGGCTATAGAAGCGATTGAAGGGGTTGCTTGCCGTGATGAACATCACGCGGGTTTTGGGCGTGCCATTCTCCGCCCACTGGGCTGCCACATACACATACGACACCTTGCGGTCGGAACGGTTGACGACAGCGATGTTCGCTTTGATCAGGGCGACGCCCGTGAGAATGGGCTGTGGATAGAGCGGGCAGAGGTCGCCAGCAGAAGCGTTCAGCGCATAGAGCCAGCCGTCCTGGGTGAGAAGATAGACACACTCCGTTCGGACATCGTAGGCGGGCGCGGTGATGACAGGCGCGTGCAGGCTGCTTTGCCAGAGCCACAGATTGCGCAGGGGGCTGTAACAGCCGACCCATGAACCGCTCACGATAATCACATTGCCACGCCGCTCATCCAGGGCAGCCCCTGTAACGCCAGCGGAGCCGTTCGTCGCAATGCCGCTCGCAAGCGCCACCCCCTGATAGAGCAGATCGAAGCGCCCATCCGCACGCCCTACAAACACCAGCCCATTCGGTAAAGCCTGCAGCTGTACAATCGGGCTGGTGCGGGTGAACAGAACTACCCGAGCCACATTCGTTGCCAGCTCATAAACGCCGATATGCTGGTTGGGCAGCGCGAAGTAGAGACGGCTGCCATCCGAGAGGAGGGGCAGATTCGGGTTCGCCAGCAACCCGTTCAGCGGTAACCACTGGACGGCGACCGTTGCCCCGCCTGTCGCCTGCGTCCAGTCGAAGCAGGCAATCGCCCCCAGCGTGTTGAACAGATACCAGCGTGCTCCCACCACTGTGCCCCGTCCGCTGGGTAGCAGCCCCGTCACTTTTGCCTCGTAACGGATGTTATTCTGGAAGGTGCTGTTGGTGCTGAGCGGCTGGGGTGTTGAGAAGAGGCGTATATCGCTGCCACTCGCCGCAAGCCAGAAGAGTCGCCCGTTCAGCAGCTGCGGCGGACATGCGAGGGGATAGTTCTGCCAGGTGGATGCCGTGGTGTGGGCAGAAACGCTGGCTTCTATACCCGCCACAAATTCCAGCGAGTTCAACCACTGGGAGTTGCTGACCGCCATCGCCTTCAGGGTCAGAAAGACCCCATCGGTGTTGCGATCCGACGGTGGACGCGCCTGAATGAATAGCCGCCGACTCTCAGAGGGCATAAAGGGGCTCATTTCCTCTCCAATCGCGGTTGCCTCGTTAAAGAGGTCATTCGCATCCCGCTGTTCGTAAAGATTGATTTGCCATGGGGTGGTGCCGACACCTTCGCTGGTGGCGGTTTTGAGCCGCAGGGTATCCACACCGTTGCCCTTATTGCGCACCAGCACCGAAAGCCAGCCGTCGCCTGATGGCACGGTCAGGTAGGGTGGGGATTCGTGCTCCCACTGCCAGCGCACGAGTTGCCCCACCCGTACCTGAGCGCTGTTGGAGAGGCTCAGTGGCTGCCCCGATGCGCTTGTTGCCACCGCCTGCAAGGTAAGGGTCGTTCCTGCCCACAACTGTCCGTCGGGCGTGCGTGGCGGCTGGGCAAGGGTCGTTGCCACCAGCACGCTGCCCATCATCCCTGCCATCAATCGCTTCGCTCTCATTGCCGTCCCTGCCGTTATTGGCGCGCGTGGCAAATCAGCTCTCCACGCCCGCGCCCTGTCCAGCAGGCACGGGACCGGAAGAAAGACGAGCGACCCACACCGCGCCATATGCATGCCCATACAGGAGCATCCCCTGTATGAACGCCCCAGTTACCAGGAAACCGCAACTACAGCCAAATGGAGCCTCTCAGCCCCACCCTTTCGGTATAAAGAAGCAGAAGGTGGCTTCGTTTTAGATTATACCCCATCCGCGCGGCGATTCCTGCTTAATGCGCGCGGAAAATCGCGCTTTTGCGGTCAGATGCCCGGAATCAGCCGCTGCAGACCCGATTTGAGGTCGCTCATGTGCTGGTTCGTCTTCTGCATCTCCTGCCGAATGGTGTCCAGTCGCTCGATGATGGCTAACTGTGCGCGGTAGATAAACCAGAACCCGACGACCAGTGCGATCAGCTGCACCAGCATCAGCACCGTCAGCATGCGCCCGATTCGACCTGCGGTCTCCATGTTTCTCCCTCCACGCGGAGAGGATACCCGCTGGCTCTCAACAGCCGTTGCCGAACTGGAACAGTACGCGTAGCAGGTCGGCATCATCGACCACATCGTCGCCGTTCAGGTCCGCATCGCCGCCTGCACTGGAGCCAAACGCCTGCAGGACAGCGAACAGGTCGGCGTCGTTCACACAGCCGTCCCCGTTCACATCCCCTGGCAGCGACGGGCGCAGCTGCATCACAAAGGCATCGGTATCCCCTGTCTCACGGGTGAAGGAGCCAGCAATCAACACGCGCCCTGCCGAATCGACGCGGATTGCAGAGAGGATGGTGCGCCCCTCCGGGTGCAGGGTGGACACCAGACGCCACTGCTGATTCCCCACAGGGTTCAGCTGGCGCACCACCATCGTGTTCGCACCATCGTGCCCATCGAGCCAGCTGGAGGTCGCTATATAGAAGTTGCTGGCGCTATCGGTGGCGACCGTTACCTGATCGCCGATGGTCAGCCATCCGCGGAGCCAGCGCAGCGCGCCGTCCGGTGTTATCCGATAGGCAAGCAGGCGTTCAGGTTGCTGCACCGCGCCGTACAGGTCTCCGGAAGGCGCCACCACCTGCGCGAACCGCCCGGAGTTAATTGGCAGCCGATTTTGCCAGAGCAACTCCCCTGCGGGGCTGATCTTGATAATGGTCAGAAACGAGCGACCCGCCTCTGCATCGTTGACAAAGCTGCTGACAAAGGCATTATCCTGACCGTCTGTCAGCAAAGCAGGTAAGAAGAGGGGCACAACGACTCGCCACTGCTCGGCTCCGTCCGCCGTGTAGCGGATCAGCAGCGTTCCGCCATCGGGCTCTGCGCGAGCCAGCAGATACGCGCCGCCATCGCGTGTTGCCCGCACGAATTCGTTCAGCGGAGTGGTGCTGAAGGGTTGCGTAAAATGCCAGACACGCTGCCCGTTCGAAGCGAGTTTCAGCAGGAACGACTGCTGGGCATTTCCCTCGATGTGGCTGCCTCCCACAAAAATCGAGCCGTCAGGCGCAATCGCCATCGACACAAAGCTCTGCGTGCCGCTGAGACGCTCGGTGCGATCCCAGAGCCGTTGCCCGCTGGGGGCATATTTCATCGCACGCGGGTCGCTCCAGGTCGTGGAATCGGTGAGCCAGCTGCCTGCTGTCACCCAGTTGTCTGCACCATCGATGCCTGCCTGCTCCAGTGCGGGAACCTGCCAGCGCAGAGTACCTCCTGGCGCATAGCTCAGCCCCTGAAAGTCGCCCCCTGCATCGACCAGCACCGCGCTATTGTCGGCACGATCGAGCGATAAGCCCCGCGCTGCATCCGATGGTGAGCGCTGCTGGCTGACCCGCTGACTATAGAGCAGATCACCCATAACATCCAGACTGACCACAAAAACTTCGCTGGAGAATACCTTCCCCAACCCAACACTCTGACCCGCAGCGTTAACCAGAATCTTGATAGCATCGAGGGAGAAGTTGCCGGGACGAACCGTGCGAGTCCATATTGTGCTGCCGTCCCATGCCAGACGATAAACATCGAAACTCCATGCAGTGGCTGCAGGCAGCATCACCCAGGTTTCTCCTGAGGGGTGAGCTGCTATCGCGACGCGCCCGCCTAATAAGGTGCCGAAGTCGTTGCGTAGCCAGCCGAGTGCCAGTGAAGGGTTCAACCGCGCCACAAGGCGTGTTGACCCATCAGAACCGCCCAGAAAGAGGTTGCCCGCTGCGTCGATGTGCGCACTCCAGGTGATTGGGCGCGAGCCAGAATAAGCCCACTGTGCCAGCCGGCTGCCGTCAGGCGCATACTTCTCGACCCTCAGATCAGGGTAAACCCCATACAGATTGCCGAACCGATCCGCCCCGGCAGCCCATGCGGGCCTCGCCGGCGGAAAACCTGAACTGGGTGGGAGCGGTATATCAGACAGAATCTGCCAGAGGACGGAACCCGTTGCGCTGAGCCTCGCACGGGCATAAAAAAGACCTGAGGGTCTCTCAAGATTATAGCCCGAACCGATCAGAAACAGCCCTCCGTCGCTATCCACAGAGGCGGCGCCGACATAGAACGCGGGCAGGAACCGTCTCCACGCCAGCCCCCATGTAGGGGTCAACTTGACGAGAACCGTACCCGCAGAGCGACCCTCCGCATCCATACACATGATGTACCGATTACCCGCTTGATCGATAAAGGCCACATCTGTGCCGTAGGTCCCGAACGGAGCAATCGTGCTGCTGATAGGGAACCGATATGAATGCACATCAAGCAGCTCGCCTGATGGCAGAAAGCGCACCACACCGATTCGGTTGAGGTCGGGATTACTCTGGCTCACAACAACCTTCACGAAAAGGTTCACATTCCCTGATGAATCGAGGGCGGCTCCGATGAGGGTGTGGTAAAGTCCCTGTGGATACCGCCACTCCCGCTGCCAGACTATCTGTCCGGAGGCGCTGAACTTCTGGACTAAAATCACGGGACCGGAAAACAAGTCTGCAACGAGATAGAAATTGCCCGACTCATCTATCAGGCTATGGGAGACAGTTAGAGAGCTGAACCGCGGCTCGCCGTTGAAGGTGTTGATCCATGCAGGGCGCGGCGCCTGTGCCAGAGCGGGTGCCATCCCCAGCATAATCAGTCCCGCCACCACGACGCCGATTCCTCGCATCGCCTTATCCTCCCCTGGTGCTGATTGTTAGACGCCTCGCCACTTATCGGGTTTCACAGGATGCAGGAATCGCCCGCGCTGCATGGAATAGTTCTGGCGTGGGAATGCGCTGGTGGTTAATAGGTTCTGGGTTGATGCTGTTGATGGCGCAGGCGTCGGCGCAGGAGCTGGAGCGCTATCTGCATCTGCGGCGCCTGCATAAGGTGCAGGGCGTTACGCCGATTGCCGCGCTGGAGATTGCCGTCGGCAAGCGCGTGCTGGAGGTGGAGGGCATCGTGCGCGGCTCGATTGCCGTGGATAACCAGCAATCGATTCTGCTGGAGGTGGAGCCGTCGCGCAGCCTGGTAATCCAGATTGGCAAGGGACATAACTGGCTCACGCGCGGGCAGGTTCGCATCCGTGCGCTGGTGCAGGTCGCCCGCGCGAGCGAGCTGGTGACGCCCGATTATCGGCTGGTCGATGCCATTTATGCCGATATGATGGCGCGTTATGAGGCGCAGGTGCGCTCGCGCCCGCCCGCCGAGCCGCCGGCGAAGCCTGCTGCCCGCAATACCACGGTACGGGCGCGGTCGCCGCGCCCATCGCTCTCCAGTCGTGGCGCAGCCGCTCAGCCGCCCACCATCACCGACTGGCAGACCTTCGCGGCAAACCTGGAACTCTATGTGCCGTACTACTATCAGGCGATTCGGCGGTTCAATCCGCGCCTGCCCGCCGATCAAGCTGAACAGATTGCCCGCGCCATCCTGCGCTTCAGCGCGCACTACGGGGTTGACCCGCGCTTTATCGTGGCGATTGTGCTGGTCGAATCGGGCTTCAATCCGAAAGCGACCTCGCGCAAGGGCGCGATGGGACTGGGGCAGCTGATGCCCGGCACCGCGCGCGGGCTGGGCGTGGTGGACCCCTATGACCCCATTCAGAACCTGGCGGGCACGGTGCGACTGGTGCGCGGGCATCTGGAGCGCTACTGGCGACAGGTGGGAGGCGACCCGAACACATGGGAGCATGTGGTGCTGATGCTGGCTGCCTATAACGCGGGTTCGGGCGCCGTGCGCAAGCACGGCGGTGTGCCACCCTACAGGGAGACGCAAAACTATATCCGCAAGGTGATTGCCGTCTACAAGCGGCTGTGCGGGATCAGGGAGTAAAAGAGGCGACCCTCTCCCCCGCTGGGGGAAAGGGGCTTCAGAAACCCCCTCACCCGTACCCTCTCCCCCGCTGGGGGAGAGGGGTTCGGAGGCTCCCTCTCCCCTCTGGGGAGAGGGTACAGATGAGGGGGCATTCCGGGGTGAGACGCCCAAGTCACGCGAGGGTACGGGTGAGGGGTGCATGCAAAAGCGGGTATAATTAAGCGCAGAGCGCCAGCCTTCCAGGCGAGCGCCCAGACAGCCCTGCTGCTGACCAGCAGCAGGGAACTGACAGGAAGCGAGCGGGCATAGCTCAATGGTAGAGCTCCAGCCTTCCAAGCTGGCGGTGCGGGTTCGATTCCCGCTGCCCGCTCCATACTCCCTGTCGTTTCTGATACCCCTACCTGTTGTGCTTCTCATACCTCGCGCCTCTTGCGAAACGCACGAGGCTGAGATTCCTCGAACACGCCTTGCCTGTTTGTAGGGTCAGGCTCCCCCGATTTTCACTGCAGAGGCGTCTCACAGGTGGGGCGAAAAGGGGGGCTGTGCCACAGCATAGAGTGGTAGCGGCGGGCGGATTCGAACCGCCGACCTACCGGGTATGAGCCGGTCGCTCTCACCAACTGAGCTACGCCGCCAGAATGGTGCGGGCGGAGGGACTCGAACCCCCACGGGCGAACGCCCACTAGAACCTGAATCTAGCGTGTCTACCAATTCCACCACGCCCGCACCTTGCTCGCTATTAATATACCCTCTCGCTGGCGAAAAAGTCAAGTACGGAGGAGGAGAAATGAAATACATCGGGCTCGACATTAGCGGGAACATCACCGCGTACGCATGCCTGTTGCCCGTCACGGGCAGCACCATGCGCCCTCCCCCCTTTGTCAAGGGGTCAGGCGGGTTATGAACCGCTTGCGCGTCGGACCGCCTGCTCGATCAGCGGCTTGATGGTGGCGGCAGGCAGGACAAAGAGCGTGGTGCCGCCCTGACCGCCAAAACTCATGGAGAAGCCGAAATCGCTCTCGTCGTCCTGTTTCAAGCCGTGCCCCATCAGCACGGCGACACCGACCGCCTCGCCCGTAAGCGTGTAGACGGGCAGCCCCACCTCGCTGATGTTGCCCTCCATCAGGAACGCCCTGCGCGGCTTGCTCACCTCCCCAATCACGCGCCCGCTGGAAAAGTAAGGCGCGTAATCAAAACCCTTCGGCAGGCGCGACACGGTGAACAGCTCCTGCCCAATCGACGGCGGCGCGTCGCGAAACTGCACCGGCGTCAGCGTGCGACCCTCCAGCTCCTTGATTTTCAAAAATGCCAGTCCCAGCTGCGAATCGGTCGCCACCAGCGTCGCCTCGTACTCCTTGCTCTCCTGACCAAAGATAACTTTGAAGCTCTGGGGGGTCAGCTTGAAGTCGAAGCGGTCCTCCTGATCCGATTCGTCGACGCCCATCATCTGTTTGAGGCTCTCAGCCGACAGCGGCATCGCGGAAAGCAGAATCAAGCC
This sequence comes from Armatimonadota bacterium, assembly GCA_037445735.1. GTDB lineage: Bacteria > Armatimonadota > Fimbriimonadia > Fimbriimonadales > GBS-DC > HRBIN15. The sequence goes on from JBBIJY010000005.1 coordinate 28,282, forward strand.
GTCGGGCGAGACGACCGCGCCCTGCATGCTGAACTTCTGCTCGGTCGACTGGCTCTCTTCACCCGACTTGAACTCGTACTTCATCACCACACGCACCGTGACGATGCTCGGCGCGATTTTATCGAGCAGCTGCTTCGGACCGCTGGACGGCTCCTGCGCGCACAGCACGCTCAAACTCATAAGCCAGAGTGCGATCGGTTTCATCTGCGTTTTTCCTCCTACAGGTTCAGTTGTTTCCAGTCCGGCTCGAGGAACACGAAGTGGGTGTCATCATCCCGCCGGACGAAGAGAATGAGAACGGGCGGGCGCCGTTTGAGAATCTGTTCCATCACCTGCTGGAACGCTTTTGTGTCACGGATGGGCTGTTCGTTGATGGCGAGGATGAGGTCGTTCAGGCGCAATCCGCCCAGTTGCGCCCAGCCGCCGTTCGCCACCTCCGTCACGATGACGCCCATCTGATCCGGGCGCCAGCGGTTGCGCATCCGATCCATCGGCGTCACATCGCGCACGGCGAACTCCAGCTCCTTCTGGCGCACGATTCGGCTGGTCTGGGCGGAGTCGGGCGTCGGCTCCAGTCGGACCGCGATTTTGAGCGTCTGCTCCCCGCGCAGGATGGTCAGCGTCGCTGTCTCGCCAATCGTGAGCTGTTCGATGCGCCGCTCCAGATCGCGGGCGTCCTGCACGCGCGATGCCTGCAGCGGCTCGCCGTTGAGCGCGAGAATAATGTCGCCCACGCGCAACCCCGCCTTGCTCGCCTCCGACCAGGGCAGCACTTCGGTGATCCGGAAGCCCTTGAGGTCAGGCTTGCCCAGCGATTCGGCGACCTGCCGGGTGATGACCTGCGTGCGGATTCCCATCCACGGTTTGGGCAGCTCGGTGCTGGGATTGGGTTCGCTCGGTGGCTTGTTGCGCACCGCGCTGATGATGATTTCCTCTTTGCGCTGGAAGGTGATGGGGATCAGCTCTTTGCCTTTGAAGGCGGCGAGCGCGGCTTGCAGGTCGCTCAGGGTGCGGATGGGTCGGTCGCCCACCTGCAGGATCACATCGCCCACGCTGAAGCTCGGCTCCGCGTTGTCCAGCGGGTAGCCCGGTCGGATGCCGGTGATATACGCGCCCTGCCGGGGTAGCTTGCGCGCGTAGGCGAAGGGGCGGGTGATCTCCCGCGCAGTGAAGCCCAGCTCGCGGAACTCGCGCTCCTGACCATAGTACGGCTCCATCGGGGCGACGGTGAGCGTCAGGCGCAACCGCTTCCCTTTGCGCTCCAGCTCGGCAACCACCTGCTTGCCCACAGGCAAATCGGCTATCTGCTGATAGACCAGCGGCACCTCTTCCAGGAAGCGCACGCGCACAGGCTTGCCATCCAGCTTCAGCAGGATATCGCCGGGCAGAAGACCGGCGCGCTCCGCGGGCGATTCGGGCGTGACGGAGGCAATCAGCGCACCCGTCTGACGCCGCAGTTTCTCCACTGGCAGCACCGAGATGCCCAGCCAGCCGCGCCGAATCGTGCCCGTTTGCAGAACCTGTCGCAGCACCTTGCGAGCGATATTGGACGGGATGGCGAAGCCGACGCCCCGGCCGCCCAGCTGATTGATGCCGATGACCTCCCCACGAAGGTTCACCAGCGGTCCGCCAGAGTTGCCCGGCAGGATCAGCGCGTCGTGTTGAATCCAGCGGGTGAGCATGCCAGAGCGGTCACCCCGCTCAAACTCGGCTGCCTCGATCTGGGAGCCGACCACATCGGTGAACACGCGGCGCGGGTTGGAAACAATCCCCAGCGTCACCGACGACGAGAGCAGCAGCGGATTGCCCATCGCCAGCACATAGTCGCCTGTCTGCACCTTATCGGAGTCGCCCAGCGGCGCAAAGGGCAGAATTCGTTTTGCCCGCCTGCCGCCCGCATTCTCTTGCGGGAACTGAATCTGCAGGATGCTGAGGTCGGTGAGGGGGTCGTGCGTCACCACGCGCGCTTCGAACCGCTCGCCCGTGCTGAGGGTGCAAAAGATTCGCACGGCATCTTCCGCCACATGGTAGTTGGTCAGCACGACGCCGCCAGGCGTTACAATCACGCCGCTGCCGCCGCTCAGCCCGTACTGGGCGCGCCCACCCTCGTAATAGCGCGTGACGGTCAGGATATTCACCAGTGCGGGAAACACCCGGTCGCGCGCCCGCTCCAGATCGCGGCGAAGCGTATCGCTGATGGGGCGCCGGCTCTGAATCGGCTGCGCCGTCGTCAGCCCCAGCGCCACCATTAGCAAGCCTCCTATCAGGGCAACTCTCATCGGCTTCATCCAGGTGAAAGTTTACCCCATGTGGAGGCTCTACCTCTGGACTGCGGAAGCAAAGCTTCCGCGCTCAGAGACTGTCCAATCTCCCGAAGCGGGTGGAATACCAGCAGTGCAATAGCCACCTATCGCTGGCGGCTCAAGCCGTGCCTGTACCCGCGAAGCCGACCTTCGTCGGCTGATAGCCAGCGCAGGTGGGCTTTGTCTGTGCAGGAATCTTCCTCTACCTGCCGAACCTATCCCTACACAGGAGGTGAGCGTAGCGGCAAAGGGTATCCAGCGGACACCGCCCTCGCTTGCCCGATGAATTTTGAGCGCGAGTGGCGCAACAAATGAGAGCGGGCAGTCAACCCGCGTGCAATGCGGCGCGAGGGGTGTCAAGGGCTTTCCTGATACAAGAGGCAGTTTAGCCATCATCGAAGCCAACAAGGGGCTGCAAAGCGACACGGTGTGGGAAGGTTCTTTTCCCGCGCCAGCAGGCTGGTATCGGCTGCAGTTTGCGGTGCAGCTGGGCGATTACAACGGGTCAGCCGCGGGGCTTGCTGTGCGCATCCAGCTGCAGGATAGCGTGACGGGGCAGACCTTTGCGCTGGCGCAGCCATTTGGCACTGCCCCGCTGCTGGTGGTGGATGTGGGGGTGCCGACGCCCAACGCTTATATCGTGCAGGTGGTGGCGCCAGCGAATGAGCGGTGGCTGACGATTACACGCAAGGAGGTGCCAGCGACGGCGCCCGTGCCCGACACCTATGGGGCGCCGTTTGGGTGGCAGGGGAGCCTGCCTGTACCCTATGGGGTGCTGAATATCTGGAACGGCAACCTGCATCTGAGTTTGCCGCTGTTTGGCTGGGGCGGTCAGGCGGGGGTGGCGTTTGGGCTGTTTTATAATGCGCAGGATAGTCGTGAAGGGGTTCTGGGCGTGGGCTGGCGGCACAGTTATGAGGCATCGCTGAGCTTTGTGCCCCAGAACAATCCGCCGCTGGTGGTGGTGAACGAACCCGATGGGCGGCAGCTGGCGTATGCGCAGCAGCCGGATGGGAGTTATGTGGCGATGCGGGGGGTCTACGCGCAGTTGCGCTTCAAGGACGGGCAGTATGAGCTGGTTCGTCCGTCGCAGGAGCGGTGGGTGTTTGACAGCACAGGTCGGCTGGTGGCGATTCGGGATTTGCACAATCAGGGTGTGGTGTTGAGTTATGATGGGTCTGGGCGTGTGGTGCAGATAACAGATAGTGTGAACCGTTCGGCGGTGCTGGCGTACTATGAGGCGTCGGATCGGGTGCCGGGCACGAACACGCCTGTGCCTGCGGCGTGGGTAGGGAAGTTGAAGAGCGTGCAGGATGCGCTGGGGCGTGTGTGGCGGTTTGTGTATGAGCCGCTGCCAGCGGATGGTGGCAGTGGGGGTGGAGGTGGGACAGGTGGGAACACAGGGGGCGAAGGGGAACCGAGCAGGGTTTATTTGCAGCGGGTGATTTATCCCGATCTGGCATACGGTGGCGTGGTGGAGAGCTCGGGCGCAGGGTATCGGCTAGAATACCTGGACGGTCAGCTGGAGTATCAGCGGCTGACCCGTGTGGTGGATCGGGCGGGTTATGCGACCAGTTATGGCTACAGTGGGGCGCGCTGTGTCTGGTTCCAGTATGAGGGGCGTCCGCCGGAGGGTAACGAGTTGCGAGCGAAGGTGTTGCCGGAGGGTCGGGTGGTGGCATACACCTATGATTTAGAGGGGCGGTTGTTGACGATGCAGGAGGCGGGACGGACGACGACCTGGACTTATCAGGATAGCACAGGCTTTTTGGAGAGCGTCTCCTCGCCTGAGGGCACGATAGAGTACAGCTGGCAGAACGGGCTGTTGCACACGGTGGTGGTGCAGCCTGCGGGTGGGACGCGACAGGAGTGGCAATATACTTACAACGCAGCAGACGAGCTGGAGCGAGTGGATCGTCTGGTGAACGGTTCGTGGCAGGTGGAGGTGCAGTATGAGCGGGATGGCTTTGGGCGATTGTGGCGAGTGCGGTATGGGAACGGCACGGTGGTGGAGTATGGGTATGATGGGGCGGATCGGGTGCGGAGCGAGACCTACAAGGTGGGCAGCACGCCCTATCGGGCGGTGGAGTATGAGCGGGATGGGTTAGGGCGGCTCTGGCGCAAGCACGAGTATGTGTGGCAGGGGAGCCGTCGGCAGTGGCAGGCGACAGTGGAGTATACTTACGACCATCAGGGTCAGCTGGTTGGGGAGGTGCGGAGGGGCACGAATGCGTACACGATAGCATATGGGTATGATAAGGTGGGCAATCGGTTGACGCGCACGCGCGTGGTGAACGGGCAGAGTTTTGAGGATGCGCTGGTGTATAACGAGGCGAACCAGTTGGTGTCGTGGAACGGTCAGAGCTGGGAGTATGATTTAGATGGGAATGGGGTGGTGCGTCGGGCGAACGGGGAGACCTGGTTGCTGGGTTATGATGCGGAGGGGAACCTGGTGAGTTTACAGAAGCAGGGCGAAGCTGTGGGTTGGGTGTATGAATATGATGGTTTAGGTCGTCGGGTGCGTTCGGTGCGTGGCACGCTGGAGGTGGCGTATCTCTATTCAGGGGATACGCTTGTTGCCGAGCGCACTAACGGCAACTGGGTATACTACGGCTACGGTGGTGCGATGTACGCCCAGACATCCAGCACAGGGATGGAGTATAAACACTGGAGCTGGCGTGGGGACCTGATGGCGAAGTCGGGTGCCAGTGGTGCATATTCGCCTGCGCCGATTACGGACGCTTTTGGCGATTTGGTGAGTGAGACAGCGCGGGATACCTATGACTGGAACGGTGCGTGGGGTTATCGGAACGAGGCGTTCACGGGCGGGTTGCAGAAGGTAGGGGTTCGGTGGTATGACCCTGCAGTGGGTCGGTTTTTGCAGCTGGATCCGTGGGTTGGGGTCTCTTTATGCGCCGCTGACGCTGAATGCGTATGGGTATTGCTTGAATGATCCGCTAAAATGGGTCGACCCAGATGGTGAGCAGGTTGCGGAAGCGGTTGCTGTCGGTGGAACTTTGGCACTTGCTGATGGACCTCTGCCGGTTGGTGAAATTATCGGGGCAGCTGTTGTGATTGGTGCGATTATAGTTTGTTTGGCAAGGGGAAGAAGCGGAGGTGATGACCCTGCTAAGGATAGGGCGCGTGAGCGAGAACACGGACGTCGCAAGTACGAAGAAAGGCGAAAACACAAAGATGAAATGGAAAGGCGGCTTCGGGAAGGGGATGAGCGACCTGCCCCTCGCCCCAGATACAAGCAACCGCGCAATATTCGTGATGATGAGTTACCACCTGACCGCCTACCCTGACTTTGCTCAATGAGTGCCGAACTGGTATCATGTAATGTGGAGGCTTATCGAATGAGGGGCAGTCGCAACGGAAATAAGGCAATTATGGGCTTGGGCACATTGGCAGCCATAATAGACCATCGTGCAGCGCGATCTACAGTTCTGTCAGGACGTGCATGCGACATGGCCGAGCGCCTACTGGCAGAGGGTGATTTCGGGGAAGCACTGAATATGGTACTTCCCGTGATCGTGAAGGGCGATGATGGGATAGTGGAGCGAGCCAGGAAGATCGCCGCGCTTGCCCTAGAAGCACTGGCAGATCAGAGTCACGATCAAGGCGACGCGGAAGGTGAACTGGGTTATCTGGAACAGTGGTTAGCCATTCAGCCCAACGCGCTCTATCCTCAGATCAGGCGTGCAGAGATTCTATGGTTGGAGATGGAGAACGGGCAAAAGGCGTACCGTGCTTACAGAGAAGCTGCTGAAAAGCATCCATGCAGCATAGAAGCTTGGCTTGGTTTAGCGCAGATTGATCTAGCACAAAATCATCTGCATAAAGCCGTGCGCCATTTGAAAAGAGCATGGGGTTGCCTGAAAAACGCAGAGTGGGGCTATCCGCCAACAGCAGGGGTTGTTATGAATGTGCTTGAGACACTTTATGTGCTAACCGCGCGTGTTTATGCTGCTTTTGATGAGAAGGATCTGGCAGAGCAAGTACTTTTACAGGGTATCCAGATTCTGGATGAGCCATCTTTGTACATCAGCGATTACTTAAAGGATTTACGTGCGAACCAGTGAGAGGCGGTCCAGTAATTCCGTGCCTGATGAAGACGGCCGAACCTGTTCCTAATAGACGAAGCTAGCCTTCGCTGACCATCACGACTCGGTATGCCTGCACCCCAAGCCAGCTGACGCAGGTCGGCTTCGTCGCATAGGAACGGCATGAGATGGCTCATAGACGCGCCGCTGCCGATGCGACTGGCGGCTTACTTGAGATAGCGGGGAGTAGAGGTGCTTCATCCTGCTGAGATGCTTCTGGGCAACCACACGCCAGACGACGCAATCAAAACCGACCAGTACCCCTCCGTGAGGTTCCCCCTGCCAGCAGGGAAACCTGCAGGAGGGGGCGCGCTGGTTTCCTGTGCTTGTCGGCAAGACCTCTCAGACCGAAGGGGAGCGACAATTCATAGGTCGCTTCTCAGAGGGTACACTTTCCTGGATGGGCGATTGGAAGCGTGAGCGTTTGCGCGGCGTGTATGTGATCACTGACCCGCAGTTAGGTGGGGGGCACCTCGCTGGGGCGCGGGCGGCGCTGCAGGGCGGCGCACGCATCATTCAGCTGCGCGATAAGCACGCCACCACGCGCCAGCTCATAGAGTACGCTCTGGCACTGCGCACGCTCACCCGCGACTATGACGCCCTGCTGATTATCAACGACCGCCTCGATGTGGCGTTAGCGGTGGAAGCCGACGGCGTGCATCTGGGTCAGGACGACATGCCCATTGCGCTGGCGCGGCGGCTGACAGGCGAAGGGCTGATTATCGGCGTGTCGGCGGAAACCGTCGAGGAGGCAGTGCGTGCCGAAGCGGACGGCGCCGACTATTTAGGGGTCGGACCGATGTTCACCACCGCCACCAAGCCCGACGCCGGCACGCCCGTCGGACCTGAACGCCTGCGAGCAATCAAGCAGCGCGTGCGCATTCCTGTGTTCGGCATCGGCGGTATCACGCTGGCGAACGCCCCGCAGGTGCTGCAGGCGGGCGCGGACGGCATCTGTGTGATTTCAGCCGTTTTAACGGCGCCCGATCCTGCCGAAGCCACACGCCAGTTAGTGGCTCTCTTCGAGTCGCACCGTTAGCGGCTCTCCACGCGGTGAACCGTCGCCCACACATGGCGATAAGCGTCCAGATTGCGCGGCTGCTTGCGTGCCTGCACGATGTCCAGATAGAGCGTGGCAATCTCGTAGGGGCGCATCTTCAGTTCCAGCTGGCTGCAGGGGTGAATATCCCCCGTCGGGGGCGATTCGGACACCATGAGCGACTCGATGGGTTCACCTAACAGGTTGGTGCGGATGGCGCGGGCGACCTCGCCCGCCACGCGCAGGCGCACGCGCGTCGCCTCGCCGTTAAACTCCACCAGCCGCAGCACGATGGGAAACTCCATCCCGCGCCCGGCGTAATCGCTCAGGTTCATCCCTGCGAACCGCTCCGATTCGCGATAGAGCGCCGTCAGCAGCACATTGGGCGCGTCGCACCAGACGCAGCCGAAGGATGGTGGCAAATCGCCCGATGGCGTCTCGCTTCGCGCTACCAGCACGGGGCGATTGAACTCCTGCGCCAGCCGCCACCGCTCAGCGTGGGTCAGCGCGCGATGGGGCAATAGACGCACGCGAACCTCCAGCGTGTCCACGAAGTAATCCTCATCCCAGGGGTCATACAGGGTCAGGATGTGGCGCACGCGCTCGCCATCGCGCAGGAACGCCTGACTCCCGTCATGCAGGTAGAGCAGTCCGCGCTCGCCCGCGTCGAAATCGAGCAGTTGCAGCGCGGTGAAGGGGTTGCGCACCTCTTCAAACACCTGCGGGGAGGTCATCCAGTCGCCGGTGGGGTACTTGCGCAGGTAAGTTCCTTCCGCCCGAATCGGGCTGACGCCGTAGGGATGGTCATGAATGAGGCGGTATTCGGGCAGATTGGGCGCGAGCGTGGTCATCAGCGCGTTTCGGATGCCCCCATCAGGGCGCGGCAGGCGTTGTGCCCGATAGCATAAATCGAGCGCGTCGCATTCGGGTGCGAGGCTCACCTCCATCTGAATGCGGGCGCCCGCCCTGCCGTTGCGCTCGATGAGAACCGTTTCGCCCTGCACGCGCACGAATGCCTCCTCAAAGCGCTCCACCTCGCCCTGGCGTATCATCTGCAGCGTGCCGAGCGGTTCGTCGGGGCGCAGGATGCCTTCGGGGAACTCCGCGCTGAATAGCTGGGTGATGACGCCGCGAGCGCGGTCGATAACCACCTGCAACGCGCCGCGTTGTAAGCGCACGGTGGCGCCATCTGCTTCGATCTGCACGGGGCGGGGCGATTCAGAATCGTCAGAGGGTTGCACCACGCGATAGCCGAAGGGTGGCAGCGAGCGCAGGAGTCGGCGCTGCCCGGTGGCGGGGTCGGTGATGCAGGCGTCGCGTTGCCAGCCGAGCGGGTTGTAGACCACGAGTCGCCCTGCTGCGCCCGTTGTTCGCGTCGCGAGCAGGCGCATCGTGCGCTCAAGCACATGCCCGCTCAGCGCGAGGCTGCGCTCGTAGGAGCGTCGCCCGATGTGCCCGCACAGCCCCTCGCATTCATCGTTATCATGGTGCTGGGCGGCAAGCAGTTCCCACCACGCCTCCTCCAGCTCCCACACGGGATAGACATCCCAGTGCGCGTAGGGTCGCCCGAAAAGCCCCATCAGTGCGCACACGGTTTCAGCGGCGAGCAGCGACTGCTCCGCGCGACGGCTCAACCGCCGAAACAGGTCGCCGTTCTTGCCCAGGCTCAGCCCGTGAAACACATCATCCAGCGTGTAGCGGCGCGGCTGTGCCAGCTCGCGAGCCTGCTCCAGATATTCAGAGAGGGTCACGAAGCGCAGCTCAAACTCGGGTCGGCTCATCAGCGCGCGCAGGGGCGGTAGCATCAGCTCCGCACGGCACATCCAGTCGGGTGAGGGCATCAACTCCAGCCATTGCACGATGCACGGCATCGGCATCTGATGCAGCTCAGGGCTATCTAACAGCGCGGCGAAATCCTCGGGCCACTGGTGCAGATTGAGCTGATGGCGCGGCGCGGTCAGCAGGCGCGAGCCGTCCTGACCCTCCCAGTAGATGGCGGGCACCTCCTCGACAGGCAGCGCGGGCGTGTGCCATGTCCACTGGAAAAAGAGGCAGGCATACTCGTAGCCCACACCCCGCAGAATCTGGGGCAGCTGCGGGAAGAAGTCGAACTCCTCTTCCCAGAAGGTACGCGGGCGGATACCAAGCAAGCGCATCACCGTCCGCACGCCATACACACGCTGGCGAATGTTCGACTCGCCCCCGTGAAACAGCCCGTAGGGTTGACCGTATGATGCGCCCACCACCTCAATCTGCCCGCGCTGGATGGCATCACGCAGCTCGGCGAGCGCATCGGGCGCCTCCGCTGCCATCCGCTCGTAGCCGACCGCATCGAAGTTGATATTGCCTTTCGCGCCCGTTTCCGCACAAAAACGCAACATATCGCGCACCGAGTCGGGCAGCACACCGTAGCCCCACAGCCACTCCATATCGACCCAGTGCATATGGTTGCCAAAGGTATAGAAGAGGGTTGTGCGGGTATTAGCCATTGTTGTTCCCCCGTCCGTTCTCGGCAGTGGTCGGCTCCTCAGGTGGCAGGGGTATCGCCTGCACCAGTCGGATGCGGTGTCCTTCCACTGCATGCACGCGCAGTTGCCAGCCGTTGGCGATCACCACATCGCCCTCGCTCGGCTGATGCCCCAGCATGCCGAACACGAAGCCACCGAGAGTGTCGAACTCTTCTGACTCCAGGCGCGTATTGAGCAGTTCGCTGGCGTCGTCGAGGTGCATGCGGGCATCGATGAGCAGCGAGCCGTCGGGCAGTGTTTGCACAGGTTCCTCCGGCTCCACATCGTACTCGTCCTGAATCTCACCGACGATCTCCTCCACGAGGTCTTCAAGCGTTACCAGCCCTGCGGTGCCGCCGTACTCGTCCTGCACGATAGCCATATGGACGCGCTGGCGGCGTAGCTCCTGCAGCAGCTCCACCACGCGCTTGCTTTCGGGCACGAAGTAGGGCGGACGCATCATTTCGCGGATGGAGAGCTTCGGCGGTGCGCCCTCGCACAGGCGCAGCAGGTCCTTCGCGTGCAGGATGCCCAGAATGTTGTCCACACTGCCCTCATACACAGGGATGCGCGAGTGCCCTGTCTTGCGAATGAGCGCAATCGCCTCCTGCGGTGTGGCGTCGGCAGGGATGCACTTCATATCGACGCGCGGGGTCATCACCTCGCGGGCAATCGTGTCGGTGAACTCGAAGATGGACTGGATCATCTCCTTCTCCTGCTCTTCGATCACACCCTGCTCCTCGCCCGCTTCGACCAGCACGCGCAACTCTTCCTCGCTCACAACGGGCGCCAATCGCTGCGGCTGGATGCCGAACGGTCGCAAAATAAGGCGCGTGAGCGTGTTCACCAGCCACACGGGCGGCGCCAGCACCCGATCAATGAACACCATCGGCGCCGCGATGACGAGCGCGACCCGCTCCGGATAGGTCACCGCGATGCTTTTGGGCACAATCTCGCCCAGAATGATGCTCGCGAAGCCGGTGAGCAGCGTGACGACGATCACGCTCAATCCGTAGAGCAGGCGCGACTCGATGGAGGCTTCTAACGGTTTAAGTGCGTGATAGAGCGGCTCAGCGAGATTGGTCGCCGCCACTGCTGATGCCAGGAAGCCCAGCAGCGTCACGCCCACCTGCACGGTGGAGAGGAAGCGTGTTGGCTCGCTCTTGAGCGCGTTCAAATGCGCCGCCATGCGGTGCTTCTGCTCCATCAGCAGGCGCACATAGCTGTGGCGAATGGAGATGAGCGCGGTCTCCGCCAGCGCAAAGAAGGCGTTGCCCAGCAGTAGCACCAGAATCAGCAGCAGGCTGGTGGTCGGGGTCAGCCCGCCCGCCGGAGGGGTTGCCCCACTCTCAACGGGCGATTGCCCATAAAAGAGCCAGATGAGCAGCCCTGCAAGCAGCGCGGTCAGCAGAAGGCGTTTCCGCCCCCTTCCGCTCACTCGGACAGAACTGTCTTCCATAGGGCGTCTCAACCTCCTCAGCGGGGCACGAGCCAGTAGATAAGGGCAGCCAGCCCGATGCCCAGCAGACTGCCCAGAATGACCTCCCGCAGGGTATGCACCTTCGCCTCCACACGGCTCTGCGCGACCAGCGTCGCCAGCAGCAGCGCCAGGATCGACGCCAGCAGGTTGCCCGACACGATAATAATGGCAATCGCGAAGAAGAAGCCGAGCGCGCTGTGCCCGCTCAGCACCCCGCCGTGAAACAGGCGCACCCGACCCTGCGTGGAGAGCACCTTCGCCAGCGACACAATCACAAAGATGAGGATGGTGCCGATGGTGACGGCGACGGTCATCGTCGGCTCGGCCCGCTCCATGCGCAGCCGAATCTGCTCCAGGCGCAGGTCGCCCATAAATAGCACCCACGCGACCACAATCGCGTTCAGTGTGGCGACCAGCACCGCGCCCGCCGCGATGTCTTTGGCGAACTTCGCGCGCGGGTCATACTCCTGCGTTGCCAGATCAACGGTGGCTTCAATCGCGGAGTTGAACATCTCGGCAATCAGCACGATGGAGATGGTGAACAGCAGCACGAGCATCTCGCGCTTATCGAGGCGGAACAGGAAACCCATCAGCAGCACCAGCACCACGCTGAAGAAGTGGAACCGCATGTGGCGCTGGGTGCGCACGACGGCGATGATGCCCTCCAGCGCGTAGCGGAAGCTATCCAGCGCATTGCGCCGCCACGGATGCCCCGTCGACGCCGAATCGCTCAACTCCGAGCCATCACTCGATGGCTCCGTCAGGTCGGATGGTTCTGGGCGTTCCACCGTTTCGCGCGAGTCATCTCTCATAATGGCGTGAGTACCACTCCTCCCTTGCTGCGTAGCCCAGCTCGCGCAGGGTCTCGACGGCGAGGCAGTTCATCTGCGCACGCTGGGCGTCGGTCTCATCCTCGTAGCCGAGCAGGTGCAGGGTTCCGTGCAGGCACAGCATCAGGATCTCGGTGATGAGGTCGTGCCCGTTCGGTTCCGCCTGTTGCGCCGCCTGTTGAATGGAAACCACCACCTCGCCCAGCTGCAGCGCTTCACCGAACGGGTGGCTCAGCAGAATAACTTCGCCGTCCGTTATTAGCGGAAAGCTCAGCACATCGGTCGGCTGGGGCACACCCCGATAGCGGGCGTTCAGCGCGGCAATCGTCTCGCTAATGGTCAGCCAGATGCTGATCTCCCACCGCGTGGCAGAGGGGATGGAGGTGAGGGTCGGCAAACCTGCACGCGCCACCAGACGCTGAACCGCCTGCGGAATCGCCACCGTCAGCAGGTGCTGAATCAGCGACTCTCGCTCGGCAGACGATGGGAGCAGCTGGGCGAGATAACGGTCGGCGTCCGGGTCGAGTTCCGCCGACACGCTCACCTCAGGGCAGATGGGCAACATAGACAGGTTCACTCTCCGATCGAACGCCAGGATACTCCACGCGCCGATGGCGCAGGGCGACCAGCACGCGCACGAACGCCTCCTCAATCCGTTTCAGGTCGCGAAAAGTGAGCGTGCTTTCGTCCAGCTGCCCATCCTGGCGACGCATCTCGATGAGTTCATGCACATAGTTGGCAAGGCGGGCAGGGGTTGGGTTCTCCAGGCAGCGGGTAGCGGCTTCCACTGTGTCCGCCAGCATCACCAGCGCGGCTTCGCGCGTCTGCGGCTTGGGTCCGTCATACCGAAAGTGCTGTTCCAGCACCGGGTCATGCCCATCGCTGACCGCCTGGTGATAGAAGTAGGTGATGAGCGAGGTGCCGTGATGCTGGGCGATAATGTCGCACACAGCGGTGGGCAGCCGATGCTGGCGTGCCAGCTCCAGCCCATCGCGCACATGGGAGGCAATGATGCGTGCCGAAAGCGCAGGATTGATGCGCTCATGCGTATTGGGGCCCGTCTGGTTCTCGATGTAGAAGTCGGGTCGGGTGAGCTTGCCGATGTCGTGATAGTAGCCGCCGACTCGCGCCAGCATCGGATCGGCGCCGATGGCTATCGCGGCTTCTTCCGCCAGCTGCCCCACATACTGGCTGTGGAAGTAGGTGCCGGGCGCTTTATCGCGCAGCTCGCGCAGCAGCGGATGCTCCAGCGAGGCAAGCTCCATCAGCGCCATCGGGGTCGCCAGTCGGAACGGTCGCTCCAGCAGGGTCAGCCCCAGCCAGAAGAGCGCCATCGTGCCCGTGCCGCTCACAGCGCCCCAGAACGCGCCGACGCCCGCCCGAAGCCACTCGCCGTGCGTATGCAGTTGCGCGGCGAACGCGCCCGCCACCAGCAACCCGCTCAACAGCGTGCCAGTCAGCAGAAGGTCGGTGCGCCGTCGCAGTGAGGCAATCGCGAACATCGCGATCCAGCCAGTCAGCCCCACGATGCCCACCGTCAGCACGGGCAGATTCAGCGCGACGGCAACCCCGCCCAGCAGCACCGCGAAGGTCAGCACCGCCAGCAGGGGATGAATCAGCACGCTGAGCATCATGCCGCCCGCCATCAGCGGCGCGAACGCCACAAAGCCGCGCTCACTGCCCAGACTCGGCTCATTGCTTAACGCAGCCAGCACCCGCACGCCCAGCAGGCTCAAAAAGCCAATCAAAATGAGCAGGATCAGCCCCACTTCCCGCGCGCTGGGCGCAATCGGCGAGCGCAGTGCCAGCCCCGAGGGCGTCAACAGCCCCAGCTGGCGAATCAGCATCATCACCAGCGCCACCTGCGTAGCGGCAATCGCCACACGCTGGAGCCACTGCTGCGGCAGCGCGGTGATCTCACCGTTCAACACGGTCAGGGCGAGCAGGCTGAGGATGCCCATCAACAGCGGCTCCCAGCGCAGCGCGGGCAGCCACCGCTTGCGGGACGCGGTTCGAACATTGCTGCGCCTGCGACCCTGCCTCAGAGCCGCCCAACCGATACGCATAGCCCTCCCAAACGCCTCACTTCTTCCGACGGCGCTGCTTCTGACGCCGCCGACGCTCGCTCGGCTTCTCATAGTGGGCATGCCGCTTGTACTCCTGCAAAATCCCACTCTGCTCCAGCAACTTCTTAAAGCGCTTGAGCGCGCTGTCCAGCGACTCATTCGGACGAACCTGTATCTGTGCCAACGCTATCGTGCCTCCTTCCTCCTTCTCAAGATTATACCCATCGATTCGCGATGAATCGTCACCCTCCTGCCAATTGCCCCAGATTATATCGGTTTCCCGCGCGAAAAATCAAGAGGGCGGTTCGCCTGCAAGGAACCGCGCCCGCCGCGCCGAAAATGCATATCACGATGAACCTCGTGACTCTGGAGCAGGTGCGCAACGACCCGACCGTTCGCGCCTATATTCGGGCTGCCAATCAGGCGTTATACGCGATGGGCTACACGGAACATGGCTTGCGCCACGCGGGTATCGTCGCCAATAACGCCCGCCGCCTCTGCCTCAAGCTGGGCTACACCGAGCGCCAGGCGGAACTCTCCGCGATCGCGGGCTTCCTGCACGATATCGGCAATGTGATTGCCCGCGACCACCATGCGCAAATCGGTGGCGTGATTGCGTTTCACATCCTCACCCAGATGGGCATGCCCGCCGAAGAAATCGCCATCATCATCAGCGCGATTGGCAATCACGAGGAGACATCCGGCTACCCCGTCAACTACGCCGCCGCAACCGTGATCTTAGCCGATAAGTCCGATGTCCACTTCTCGCGCGTGCAGAACCCGCACCGCGAGCAGTTCGACATCCACGATCGGGTCAACTTCGCCACCCAGCGCTCGCGCCTGCGCGTGCTGCCCAAAGAGCGTATCATCGAACTCAATCTGGAGATCGACACGACGGTCGCCAGCCTGATGGAATATTTCGAGATTTTTCTGGAGCGGATGGTGATGTGCCGCCGTGCCGCCGAAGCCATCGATTGCCGATTCCATTTGACCGTTAATGGCTCCCCAATTGGTTAAGCACTGAACAATTGACCCCTGTTCATCGTCTAACAGTATGGCAGGGACATCCCCTGAAATTTGTGGGTGTTCCTGACTATCGGAAGGAGGGATGTACGATGCGCAAACTCTGGTGGATGGCGGTGCTGGCGCTAACAGGCGCCATCGCGGTGGCGCAGGATTGCACCGTTGAAGGCGCCTTCGGCGCGGGCACAGCCGTGTCGGAGCATTCCGATCGCCCGAACGCCCGTTTCGGGCTGAATGTGATCCATGCCACCTGCGGGGATCGGGAGTTCCGCGCGGGTGCATTCTGCTTCGAAGCGCGGGTTGAGAACCGCCTGGTGGAGATTCGCATGGTTCGCCTGACCCAGCTGGCGGTCAACGCCGAGCATCGGGTGGCGGAGTTCGCCGGGCATGCCGTGATGACGGTTCGCACGCGCGAGGGCGTGCGCCATGTGCGCGGGCTGGTGCGCGTGCGGGTCCAGGACAACCGCCCGCGCGATAGCGACGAGGGCGACCCCGATACCATCGCGGTGGCGTTCTTCGTGCCCGATCGCACCGATCCGGTGTTCGCCTATCGGGGCACACTGGCACGCGGCGATATCCTCGTGTTCCGCCGCGAACACTAATCCCGATCTCACCCCTCAAATCGCCCCTTCCTGTATGCAGGAGGGGGCGATTAATTCTTTCTGGCGGAGGGGGAGGGATTCGAACCCCCGTCCCACACGAGGTGGGATGCGGTTTTCAAGACCGCCGCCTTCAACCACTCGGCCACCCCTCCGCGCCTTTAAATTATATACCCATTCAGGGCGTCACCTCTGGGGTCAGGCTCTGTAAGTATTGTGCCACCACCGTTTCCGAATCGCCGTCGGCACGCAAAATCCCTTTGTCCAGCCAGAGGGCGCGGGGCGCAATCTGGCGCACCGCCGCCATATCGTGCGACACGAACAGAATCGTGCGCCCCTGCTGCTGAAACTCGCGGATTTTGCGGTAGCATTTTTGCTGGAAGTGGGCGTCGCCCACCGCCAGCACCTCGTCCACCAGCAGGATGTCGGCGTCCACATACGCTGCGACGGCGAAGCCCAGTCGCATCAGCATCCCCGACGAGTAGGTGCGCACCGGCGCGTCGATATACTCCTCCAGCTCGGCGAACTGGATAATCGCGTCGAGCCGCTCGCTAATCTGTCTGCGGCTCAGCCCCAGAATGACGCCGTTGAAGTAGATATTTTCCAGCCCGGTGAGGTCGGGATGGAAGCCTGCGCCCAGCTCCAGCAGGGGCGCCACCCGCCCGTTCACCTCCAGCGTGCCACTGGTCGGGCGGTACACGCGCGCAATCAGCCCCAGCAGGGTGCTTTTGCCCGATCCGTTCTGCCCGATAATCGCAACGGTCTCGCCGCGATGGACCGTGAAGCAGACGGCGTTCAGCGCGACGACATGCTCCACCCGCCGGGGCAGGAACGAGAGCAGCAGCCCCTTGAGCGACGAGTAGGGCTGATGGGTCAGGCGGAACTCTTTGGTGAGCTTCTCGGCGCGGATGGCAACGGGCGCCATCGCAGCGGGTTCATTGACCGCCGCCGCCATAGCCCCCGCGTCCGCCACCGTAGCCACCTCGCCCGCCACCCGATGACGGCTGCTGCTGACCCGTCGGGCGCGGCACGCTCTTGCTCAAACTGTTATCCACATAGATGCCCCAGTTGAAGCGCAGGCTGTTGCCTGCCCAGTCGCTGGCAATGACGGTGAGCGTGTGGCGTCCATCGGGCAGGGGCTTTGCCGTGCTGCCACCACCCGCTTTCAGCTCCGCCGTCAGCTCTCCAGTGGACGGCTCATACACGAACGCAAGCGGCTCATCGTTCAGCAGCAGCTTGAGCGAGTCGGGATTGATGCCGCTCTGGTCGTCGCGCAGGCGCGCCCCGAAGGTCAGCGGCAACTGACCCGACATCATCTCGCCAATCGCCGGCGTCGTGCGCAGCACCACTGGCGGGATACGATCAAGCCAGTCGTAGGCGAAGGCGGTCAGACTGCCATCATCGCTGGCAATCACCAGACCCTCCTCCATGAAGACGGGGTTGCGGTTGATCGGCAGATAATACAGGGGACGGTTGTTCGCGTCGCGTGTGCCTTCGGGCGGGCGCAGCGTGTAGAGCCAGCGTATCTGTAAATCGGGCAGGGTGTAGACCACCACCGTGCCCCGCACCGTGCTGACCCACAGGTCGCCCCTGTGGATGATCGGCGCGACCAGCGGTGGGTAGCGCGTCTCAACAGGAGTCTGGTCGCCTGCCACGATTCGCCCGTTGTGGTCAAACACATAGAGGCGGTTCTCGCGCGTGATGACGACCACATAGTTCTCGTCGGCAGCGGGCGCCAGGCGCAGCTCGGTGGTGAATCGGCGTGTCCAGCGCGGCGAGCCGCTGTTCGGATTGAGCGCAATCAGCTGGTCGTTCGCCGTCACATAGAGGCTGTTGCTGGCGTAGACGGGCTGGGCGTCATACACAGGGCTGGGCAGATTGAGCGCCCAGCGGCGGCGACCACCACTCGCAGTGATGGCGTGCAGGCTGCCACCGTTCGTGCCGAACACGATCAGATCGCCCACCTTGACCAGCCGCCCTGTGATGTAATCGCCCGCGCGGTAGGGTTCCTTCCAGAGCGGTTCCCCGCTGCGGGCATTGAGAGCGTACACCTCCCCGCGCCCTGTGCCGATATAGAGCGTGCCCTCCTCCAGCACAGGGATGGCTGTGGGCGCACTGTCGGCGGTGAAGACCCAGCGCAGCTTGCCTGTCTCAATATCCAGCGCGTATACATTCCCGTTGCTGGCGCCAATGTAGACCAGCCCCTCACCCTCCACCGGCTGCCCCAGGAAGTTAGCGTTCAGGGGCGCATCCGCAGGATACTGCCAGCGCAGCGTGCCATCCGCCCGATTAACGGCATAGAGGCGATTAAGGCACGGGTAGTAGATGGTGCGACTGCCCACACCCGGCATCGCGGGGTTATTGCGGGCAGGATTGCCGAAAAACTGCCAGGTCACCGTGGGCACCTGTGCCGCCGCCATCAGCCAGAGCCATCCGCCCAGTAAGCATAGCGTCCATCGGTTCATGCTTGCCTCCACACGCCACTGGTTAGACGCCGGATGCGCGTTTCCTGCTACAGGCCGTTTCAATCCTCACTTGCCCGTAAGGGCGAGTGCAGTACTGCTACAGGCTGAACGAAGTGCCACATCCGCACTGTCGCTTCGCGTTCGGGTTATTGAATCGGAACCCGCCACCGATGAGTTCACCCGTGTAGTCGATGGTGGTACCCTGCAGGATGCGCGCACTCCTGGGGTCGATCAGGATACGCAGCCCATCCAGCTCGAACTGGAGGTCGTTGGGGCGCGGCGACTCTTCGGGCTGCATCACATACTCCAGCCCGGAGCAGCCACCCGCGCGCACGCCGATACGCAGGTAGGCGTCGGGTTTGCCCCGCCGCGCCAGTAGCTGCTTGATCCGCGCCACTGCCCGCGCCGTGATCTCCACTGGCATCGCCGTCTGTCGCATCGTAAACAATTATACCCGACTGGCTCCGCGCTGATTCTGGGAGCGGAAACAGTTTGTGGCTGATCCACGAGGCGACACCTGAAAGTATGAATGGCTCCCTGCCAGGCTGCGCGGCACGGCTACGCGGTTAGCATCACTTCCAGCAGCAGGCGCGCGGCGATCAGAGCGCTGTTGCCGCTGGGGTCGAGCGCAGGGGTGAGTTCCACAAGGTCGGCACCGAGCAGGGTGTTGCGCCGGGCGACCAGCTGAATAATCTGCGCCACTTCACCGAAGCTCAGTCCGTCGGGTTCAGGGCTGCTGGTGGCGGGCAGAACGGCGGGATCCAGCGCATCCACATCCAGCGAGAGATAGACTGGCTTGCCCGCTGGCAGAGCGTCTGGCGAGGGTTGCTGGCGCCACTCATCACAAAAGAGGAGCGTGTGCCCGCGCGCCTGCGCCGCCTGAACCGCCTCAGGGTCGAACCGCACACCGCGCAGCCCAATCGTGGTGATATGCGCAAGGTTGGGCATCGCCTCCACCGCGCGGCGGAACGGGCTGGAGTTGGAATAGCGCGTGCCATCCCGCTCGTCGCTGAAGTCGAGGTGCGCATCGATCTGTACCACATGCAGGCCGGGCACATCGTCGAAGGCGAGCAGCAGCGGGTAAGTGATGCTGTGGTCGCCGCCGATGAAGAGGGGCAGCTTCACACGCTGGCGCAGGGTGCGCGCCGCCGCCGTGATGCGGTCAAATGCCAGCTCGTAGTTCAGCGTCGGGATGTCCACATCGCCCGCGTCGATCACCTGCACCCCGCGCAGTCGCCAGCCCTCGCGCGGGTGATAGTAGCCGTCGGGCGAGAGCGCGTAGCGCAGGCTCGTCTGCCGAACCGCCTGCGGCGCGAAGCGTGCGCCCGGACGGTAGCCGACAGTGATGTCGAACGGCACGCCCAGCACGCCCACATCCGCCTGCCACGATTCGCTCAGCGGGCGATGGGGCGCCCGCAAAAAGGTCGCAATGCCGGCAAACGGCAACATTCAGAGAATTATATCCTCAATCACGCGCCCGGCGACATCGGTCAGGCGGAAGTTGCGACCCTGATACCAGTAGGTCAGGTGGGTGTGGTCGATGCCCATCAGGTGCAGGATGGTGGCGTGCAGGTCATGCACATGCACGGGGTTCTCCGTCACATGGTAGCCGAGTTCATCGGTGGCGCCGTAGGTGATGCCGGGCTTGACCCCACCGCCTGCCATCCAGATGGTGAAGGCGCGCGGGTGATGGTCGCGTCCGAGATAGGTGGAGCCGCCGCGCCCCTCTTTCATCGGCGTGCGCCCGAACTCACCGCCCCAGATGACCAGCGTATCCTCCAGCAGCCCGCGCTGCTTGAGGTCAATAATCAGTGCGGCGCAGGCGCGATCCACCTCGCTGCAGAGGCGCGGCAACGCTTTGGAGATGCTGTCGCTTTCGAACGCGCCGTGATGGTCCCAGCCACGATGGTAGAGCTGCACAAACCGCACGCCGCGCTCCACCAGCCGTCGCGCCAGCAGGCAGTTGTTCGCGAACGAGGGCTTGCCCGGCGTCGTGCCGTACAGCTGGTGGATATGCTCTGGCTCCTTGCTGATGTCCATCAGCTCAGGCACGCTGCTCTGCATGCGGTACGCCAGCTCGTAGGCGTTGATGCGCGTCTCGATTTCGGGGTCGCCCACCGATTCGAACTTCATGCGGTCGAGGTCGCTGATGGCTTCGACGGTCTCGCGCCGCACTTCGGCGTCGATGCCGTCGGGGTTGGACACATACAGCACAGGGTCACCCTTGCTGCGGAACTCGACGCCCTGATAGACAGTGGGCAAAAAGCCGCTGCTCCAGCAGGCGTGCCCGCCGTCGGGTCGGTTCGCGCCAGAAATCAGCACCACGAAACCTGGCAAATCCCGATTTTCCGTGCCCAGCCCGTAGGTGAGCCATGACCCCATGCTGGGACGCCCTGGCAGCTGGTGTCCTGTGTTCATGTAAATCTGCGCGGGCGCGTGATTGAACTGATCGGTCTGCATCGAGCGGATGATACAGATGTCGTCAGCAATCTGGGCGATATGGGGCAACAGCTCGGAGATTTCCTGACCCGACTGACCGTGCTTGCTGAACTTGTAGGGCGAGCCAAGCAGAGTCGGACGCCCCTTGATAAAAGCGAACCGTTCGCCCTGCAGTAAACTTTCAGGACATGGCTGACCGTCATAGCGCTGGAGCGTGGGCTTGTAATCGAACAGGTCGAGCTGGGACGGCGCACCTGCCATAAACAGGAAGATAATCCGTTTGGCGCGCGGCTTGAAGTGCGGTTGTTTCGGCGCGAGCGGGTCAATCGCGGCGAACAGCTTCTCATTCAGCAGGGCGTTCAGCGCAAGCGCACCGATGCCATAGCCGCACATCCGGAAGAAATGGCGGCGCGTAATCTGCTTCAATGTCTCCTGATCCAGTTTTTGTGAGCGCATGGTTTTTTACTCCTTCGTGATTGTTTCGTCCAGGTTGAGCATCACATGGGCAACCATGGTGAGCGCGGCGAGGCTGGCGTCGTCGTTGCCGACGAGTTTGCGCGCCGCCTCCCGATTGGTGCGGTAGCGTTCGAGCATGCGGTCGTAGAGCTGGCGCAATCGGTTCAGCTCCTGCGGCTGGGGGAAGCGCGCAGTGCAGCAGCGGAAGCCGTACCGGATGGCTTTTTCGACGGAGCCGCGCCCTGCTTTCTGCATGCGTTTCGCCAGCCCCTGCGCCGCCTCAATATATACAGGGTCGTTCAGCAGCACGAGCGCCTGCAGGGGCGTGTTGGTGCGCGGGCGGTTGGCGGTGCAGACCTCGCGCGAGTTGGCGTCAAACGCGACAAACGACGGATAGGGCGCCGAGCGCCGCCAGAAGGTGTAAATCCCGCGCCGATAGCGATCCTCACCCTCGCTCATCACCCAGCGGTCGGCATTGTACGGGATGTCCCACACGCCTTCAGGCTGATAGGGGAACACGCTCGGACCGCCAATCTTGCGGCTCAACAGCCCGCCAATTGTCAGCGCGTTATCCCGAATCAGCTCGGCTTCGAGACGGTGGCGCGGACCACGGGCGTAGAGCGTGTTTTTGGGGTCGCGTTCCAGCAGTGCGGGCGTGACGCGCGACGATTGCCGATAAGTTGAGCTGGTGACAATCAGCCGATAGATGGCTTTCATGCTCCAGCCGCGCTCCATGAACTCCACGGCGAGCCAGTCGAGCAGTTCGGGATGGGTGGGGTAGGCGCCCTGCGTGCCGAAGTTATCGCTGGTTTCGACCAGCCCGCGCCCGAAACAAGCTTCCCACATGCGGTTGACCTGCACGCGCGCGGTGAGCGGGTTCTCGCGCGAGACGAGCCACTTCGCCAGCCCCAGCCGATTGCGCGGCGCATCGGGCGGGAAGGGATTCAGCACCGCTGGTGTGCCCGCTTCCACCTCCTCGCCTGGATGGGTGAACTCGCCCCGAATGCGGATGGCAGCCTTCAGTGATCCATTTTGCGGGTTATCTTCCATCACCAGCGTGGTGGGGATTTGCGCCTCCAGCTGGCGTTTCGCTTCCTCCACCTCGCGCACCTGCAGGGCGTCGGAACCTGACGCGCTGACGCGGAACCGCCCCAGCACATGCTGCTTCCAGCGCTGCGATTCGAAGCGCAGGGTCAGCTCCAGCACGCCTTCGCGCCGAACACGCACCGGTTTCTCAAACAGTAAGCCCAGCTCGTGCGGCTCACTCACGCGCGGAACGATTGCCCAGCCCTGCTCCTGCTGCGGCTCGGTGCATGTCAGCACGCTGATATCGAAGCCGTCCTGCACGAAGTCGGCGAACGCCACGCGCAGGCGCAACGGCTCGCCGTTCAGCGCGACCGACACACCCGTCAGAATGAAGTTGCCGCTGACCGCACGCCCGGAACCTTTCTGCGGGAAGCTCTCATCAGGGATGGCTTCAATCCGAATCGCCCGATAGCGCCCCGCTAACAGACGCAGCTTGAGATGATAAATCTCCTGGTCCGATGTGTCGCCTTCAGCTTTGAGGGAGCCATCGGGGAGCGACTTCAGCAGGCTTCCCTTCTCCGCTTTGACCGCCAGCACGGACAGCGTTCGCCATTCAGGTGGGTTCGGGTATCGCTGGCGCAGCTGCGCAAGGCGTTTTTCGAGTGCCTCCAGCTGGCGTTGCTGTTCGGGCGTGGGCGCCCTGATCTGGGCTTCCAGCCACTTCTCTTCACCGACGCTCGCATCGCCCACAGGGTAAATCTTTGAGTTGTTAAAAAACGCCAGCATCGCATAATAGTCGCGCTGGGTGAAGGGGTCGTACTTGTGGTCGTGGCAGCGGGCGCAGCCCAGCGTAATCCCCAGCCACACCGTCGCGGTGGTGTCCACCCGGTCCACCAGCTTCATGAAGTGCGCTTCTGCCTGATCCACGCCCCCTTCCAGGTTCTGCATCGTGTTGCGGTGGAAGCCTGTCGCGATGCGTTGTTCCAGCGTTGGATTCGGCAGCAGGTCGCCCGCAATCTGCTCGATGGTGAACTGGTCAAACGGCATATCTTTGTTGAACGCCTCAATCACCCAGTCGCGGTAGCGCCAGATGGAGCGTCGCAGGTCTTTCTCGTAGCCGTCGGTGTCGGCGTAGCGGGCGAGATCCAGCCAGATTCGCGCCTGACGCTCGCCATAGTGCGGCGACTGAAGCAGACGATCGACCAGCCGCTCGTAGGCGTCGGGACGCCTGTCGCGCAAAAAGGCGTCCACCTCCTCGGGGCTGGGCGGCAGACCAATCAAATCGAGATAGACGCGCCGTATCAGCACCTCTTTAGGCGCTTCGGGCGACGGTTGCAACCCTTCCTGCTCCAGCCGATGCAAAATAAACGCATCGATGGGGTTGCGCACCCATGCGCGGTTCTTCACTTCGGGAATGGGCGGGCGTTCGGGCTTGATGAACGCCCAGTGCCTGGCGTTCTCCGCGCCTTCGGGCCACTCCGCACCCTCGTTGATCCAGCGTTTGATGGTCTCAATCTGTTCGGGTGAGAGCGCGGTCAGTCCCTTCGGCATGCGGGGTCCCAGCTCCTCGCCGCTGATGCGTTTCACCAGCAGGCTGGCTTCAGCGTTGCCAGGAATAATCACGGGTCCGCTGACGCCGCCCTTGAAGGCGTCCTCGCGGTTCGACAGGCGCAGACCGCCGTTGCGCCGGGTGGGTCCGTGGCAGGGGAAGCATGAGGCTTTGAAGATGGGCAGCACCTCGCGGGCGAAGTCCACCCTGCGCGGGGCGGGTTTGGGCGCAGGCACGGGCGTCTGCCACACCAGCCCCATCAGCAGCGCGGGCAAGCCACCATAAAGCCACCATAACACCGCACCGCTTTTCATCAGATCGAATTATACACCATCTCGCACCCGATTCCTGCTCGAAATTAGATTCCATCGATATCGTACAGTGCGTCCAGATAGCGCAGAAGCACTTCGTCGATTATGCCACGCAGGGGCAACGAGTTCGCCATGCCATAGATAGGCGCCATGCCCGCCTCTTTGCTGGCGCTATCACCGCGCTTCACTTCGTCAACCGACTCGCGCAGGTCGTTCAGGAACCGCTCGGCGACACCAGGCTGCGTGTGGCGCAGGGTGATGGCAATATGCGCGCCGGGCGGACGCTGAAGCGCGACCAGATGCCAGCCCCGCCGCGCCATGCCGTCCAGCACCGAATAGATGTTGAGCGTGTCGGAAGTGAAGGCGATCAGAAAAAGCGGCTCGCCCATGAGTTTCAACTCTGGCATCGTCTCGATGCCTCTGCGAATGGCGGTAGCGGTCTCCATAATGCGGCGGGCGGCTTCAAGGTAGCCCGATTCACCCAGCGTGACCATCGCTGCCCAGCCCGCCGCGCTGAGCGCACCCGGACGACTGCCCGGCAGGGTGGGCGAGGCATAAAGCCCGCCCGGCCAGTCGGTGCAGGTGAAATACTGATAGCGGCGCAGCGACCGCCCCCGATACAGCACCACCGATAAGCCTTTGGGCGTGTAGCCGTATTTGTGGGGGTCAACCGACATCGAGGTAACGCCCCGCACGCGAAAGTCGAACGGCGGTACAGGGTAGCCCAGCCGCTCGATGAAGGGCAGGATGAAGCCGCCCAGACAGGCATCGACATGCAGTCCGATTCGGTACGCCTGTGCCAGCTCCGCTATCGCCGGGATAGGGTCTATCACACCGTGCGGGTAGCCAGGTGCGGAGGCGACCAGCGCAATCGTGTGGCGCGTGATGGCGCGACGCATCGCGTCCACATCGGCGCGGAACTGGCTGTCCACTGGCGTGCGCACCAGCCGAATGCCGAACAGGTGCGCTGCCTTGTCGAAGGCGGGATGCGCCGTGACAGGTACAATCACTTCGGGCTGGGGAATGCCCCGCTCGGCACGCGCCCGGTCGCGATAGGCTTTCATCGCCAGCAAGATGCTCTCCGTGCCACCCGACGACACCGTGCCCACAATCTGCTGTTCGGGGTCATCGGTCGGCTCGGCGCCAAGCAGATGCGCCGTCATCGCGACGATCTCCGCCTCGAACTTGATGGTGCTGGGGAACAGGTCCGCGTGCAGCGGGTTGCTCTGCGAATGGAGCGCGTAGACGCGATTGAGGAACTCGATATGCGCCTCGCCGCCGTGATAGACCGTGCCCGAAGTTTGCCCCGCCTGCCATGCGGATGCCTCGCGCTCCCGCAGCGCCTGCATCCATCCCAGCACCTGCGCCTGGGACAGCCCCGTTTCTGGCAGGCGGGTGAAGGAAGGCAGCTCGCCCGTGTAGGGGTGCAGCTGTTCACGCACAACCGCGCTGACGCGCTCGTACTCGCGTTCCAGCCGCTGACGCACGCCAGGCATCTGGTGCACGGCGCGCTCCGTCGCCCGCCAGAAGCCTTTGTTGAGCTGCTGCCACCAGTTAGCCACCCGTTCCACCTCGCCTCGCGGTCGACTCGTGCCGATTAAGATAATCGAGAGCCGCCTGCAGGATGGGGTCGTCGCTCTGGCGGAAGGCGTCGCGCGTGAGCGCGACCGCGATGTTGGGCTTGATGCCGACCCCTTCCAGCCGTCGCCCTTTCGGTGTGCGATAGTCGGCAATCACGCACTGCAGAAGCCCACCATAGGGCAACTGTACGGCTTTGGACGGCAGCGCGTAGCCCGGCGTCGGGCGGCCGATAATCACCGCGCGGCGCACCTCCTGCAACGCGCCTGCCATAATCTCCGCCGTGCTGACCGTTACTTCGTCGGTGAGGATTATCACAGCCCTGGTATACGCGCCCGGCTGGGGGTTCGCCACGATGGGGATAGCGCCCTCGCGCAGGCGCATCACGCCCATCGGGATCGCTTTATCGGTCAGCAACCCGGCAATGCCGCCCGCCATGATGCCAATCCCGCCGATGTTCTCCCGCAGGTCAATAATCAGCGCGCGGGTGTCGCTCAACTCACGAACGGCTTTGCGCACAGGCTCCATAATCGCGGGCATGAAGGCGTTGAAGGCAATATAGCCGATATTGCCCGTCAGCCGTCGGCTCTCCACACGCACGGGCAGCGGCGGCAATAACCCTATCTGCTGGCGCACGCCCTCTATCGGGACGCGCGTGAGCGTGACCTCGCGCTCCTCGTCTGTCAGCGTGCGACAGCGCAAACGCACCTGGCTGCCGGGCGCACCGTTCAACAGCGTGAGCATCACATAGTAGGTCAGGAAACGGTTGACCACAGGTGAGTTGCTGGAACGGTTCGGCAGAGACAGGCGCATGGGGTCTTCCAGCTCGTTCAACCACTGCTGGACGGGCGTGCCGTCGATGGCGAGAATCTGGTCGCCCGGTCGCAGACCAGCTCGGGCGGCGGGGCTATCGGGGCGAACACGCACAATCAACACCATCCCATCGACCAGCTGCGCGGTGATGCCGACCTCACCCTCCGTTAGTCGCCCGCGCGTCTGCCGGGTGGCAATCAGGCTGGTGGGTGGGATGACCGCGATATGCGACTGCTTCAGTTCACCCACCATCTCGTTCAGCAGGCGATAGAACTCGCTATCGCTTCGGGCGGTGCGAACTTTCGGCTCATAGCGCCGACGCACCGCCTGCCAGTCCAGCCCGCCCATCTTCGGGTCAAAATGCGAGTCGCGCACCGTGCGCCAGACGAAATCGAACACCTCCAGCCGCTGCTGCTCGTTCAGTTCGGGCTTCGGGCGCGGCGCGAGGCACAGCCCGACCCCAATCAACAGCACGGCAAGGCACAGCGGCAACAGGTTTATCGCACGATTCATGGCGGACTCCCTTCGATTTCTTCAAAGGTCTGAACAATCAGCTGCCTGGCGAGTTCCCAGAGTGCAGGCGCGCCCTGTTCGATGCGTCGGTCGAACTGAAGCACGCGCTCCAGGGGTATGCTGTTCTCACGCCAGCTGCCGCCGTTTGTGTGCGCGTTTGCCAGCACGCTCACGAGGCTATCGAGCGCAGCGGCGAACTGCGCTTCGGGCGTGCGCCGCTCGATAAACTCCTGCCAGAGCGCGCGGAACTCCTGCGCCTGTTCCAGCGGCAGCAAGCCGAAAATGCGCTCCGCCGCCCGCGCCTCCCGCTCATGCTGGGTCTGACGGGCGTCCTCGTCAAACACGAAGGTGTCGCCCGCGTCGATCTCCACAATATCGTGAACCAGCGCCATCTTCACCACGCGGAACAGGTCCACTGGCTCATGGGCATATTCGGACAGCACCAGCGCCGCGACGGCAAAGTACCACGAATGCTCCGCGCTGTTCTCATAGCGCGAGCCGTCCATCAGGCGCGTGCGCCGCAATATCCCCTTCAGCCGATCGATCTCCACCAGAAACGCAATCTGTTGCTGGAGTCGTTCGCTCATCGCCTTCCGGGTTCCTCCAGATGTTTCTCGCGGGTGTAGCGTTCCAGAATGCGGCGAGCGAGGTTCTGGAGCATGTCGGGCAGCTCGCGCCCGCGCAGGACGCCCTCTGGCTCGCGATAGAGGGGTGACTCCGCACCCACCCACGCGCCCTCCGCCAGATATTTGAGCGCAGAATAGGCAGGATGTCGAGGGGATAGGGCGATGCGCGGCTGGGTCTGGAAGCGCGTGCGACCGACAGGCTCACCCACCTGCGCCCGCATGCGCGCATCGAGCCGCTGCGCATAACGGGCTAACAGGATGCCCACCTGATAGCGTCTCATCGGCTTGTGCCCATCAAAATCGCGCGGAATCAGGTCGCGCCGCTTGAGCTCGATCAGCGCGTCGCGCGCCCATGCAGGATGCCTGCCCGTGAGCGCGACCTCACCCGCGCCCGCCGTGCGAATCGGCTTCTCGAACGCCTCGCTCAGCCCGCGCTCCAGATTCTGAATGAACTCCGCAGTCAGCACGGCGACCTCATAGCCCGTGAGGGGCTGATCGAGGGCGGAAGTCGCTTTTGGGGGCGATTTATGTAGACGCGGCTCCCGCGACGGCGCCTGCACCAGCATCAGCAATACGCCCGCCATACTCAGCCAGACAAGTATCGTGTTCATTCTCCGATCTCCTCAATGCCTGTTATCGGCTCCTGCGCGGCTGCTATCCAGAGGCAGCAACCTTCCGAATCGCCCGCTGGAGCCACGCCCTGCCTCTTTTGCTGTCCACCATGCGCACCGCTCGCAGCCCTCTGGCTCCATCCCCACTTTCCCTCCCCCTATTATGGCACACAGGCTTGCCGTCTATCGGTATATGGATTGCTGAAGCAGGGCTTCAGCAGTCCAGAGGTAATATTAGCCAGGAGGTGATAGATAGATCGACATGGAAGTCAATACGGAAGTCAATACGGCAAACGCGGCTTTACAGACGGATGATCTGCAGGAACGGTTCACAGGCTTGAAACCCGACGACAGCTGGGCGTTCTGGCATCTGACCCAGCGCGAGACCAGATACGCCACGCACGGCTATCATCGCTACCCCGCCAAGTTCATTCCCCAGCTAACGGCGCGGCTGATAGAGGAGCTTTCCAGCGAAGGCGACCCTGTGCTGGACCCCTTTATGGGTTCAGGCACGACGCTGGTCGAAGCGAAACGGCTGCGGCGACCCAGCATCGGCGTCGACATCAATCCCGTCGCCTGCTGGATTGCGCAGGCGAAGGTGAGCGCGATCGAACCCAACCGATTATGTCGCCTACCCAACGGAGTATATCGTGATTCTGCGCCAGCAATAAAGGTGCGGTATAATCTCGCTGGTGAGAGCGATGAGCGTTTCGGTGAAGGCACGCCGAATACCGATGAGCCGCGAGCAGTTCCTGCAACTGCCCGAAGGTCCGCCCTTCTACGACTATGTGAACGGGGAGGCTATCGAGGTGAACAAACCGACGGTTCAGCACCAGTATCTCCTCATTCGGCTGGCAAGTTTGCTGATGAACCATGTGGAATCGCGTCAGCAGGGGCTTGTGGTCGGCGATTGCAATCTGGAACTCCCCAACGGCAACATCTATGCGCCCGACATTCTCTATCTGAGTCGCGAGAATCTGGGGGCTTATGACAGGGCGCGCGGCTATGTGCGGGGTGTGCCCGATTTGATTGTGGAGATACTATCGCCTTCCACCGCCGATTATGACCGCACGCAGAAGATGGGCGATTATGCGGCGTGCGGAGTGCCGTGGGTGTGGCTGGTGGATCAGGAGACGCTGCTGCTGGAAGAGTATCAGTGGACGCCTGAAGGCTACCTGCGACGGCAGGCAGTGGACGCTCAAACCCCCTTCACGCCCCACCTCTTCCCCGAACTCATCCTGCTGATGGCACAGCTGATCCCGCCTTCAGAAGGGGGCTGAACGGACAGAAATCTGCCATGCGCGTGAGGCATCAAGCGGTATCATGGGGATGGTGAGAGCGATGAGCGTTTCGGTGAAGGCACGCCGAATACCGATGAGCCGCGAGCAGTTCCTGCAACTGCCCGAAGGTCCGCCCTTCTACGACTATGTGAACGGGGAGGCTATCGAGGTGAACAAACCGACGGTTCAGCACCAGTATCTCCTCATTCGGCTGGCAAGTTTGCTGATGAACCATGTGGAATCGCGTCAGCAGGGGCTTGTGGTCGGCGATTGCAATCTGGAACTCCCCAACGGCAACATCTATGCGCCCGACATTCTCTATCTGAGTCGCGAGAATCTGGGGGCTTATGACAGGGCGCGCGGCTATGTGCGGGGTGTGCCCGATTTGATTGTGGAGATACTATCGCCTTCCACCGCCGATTATGACCGCACGCAGAAGATGGGCGATTATGCGGCGTGCGGAGTGCCGTGGGTGTGGCTGGTGGATCAGGAGACGCTGCTGCTGGAAGAGTATCAGTGGACGCCTGAAGGCTACCTGCGACGGCAGGCAGTGGACGCTCAAACCCCCTTCACGCCCCACCTCTTCCCCGAACTCATCCTGCTGATGGCACAGCTGGCTCCGCCATCAGACGCGGGGAGTTCTGAAGCCACAGAGCAGGTATAATGCACTCAATGCAGCCTTACTTTGCCATCAGCGAGCCAGAATGTCGGCTCTATAACGCCGATGTCCTGACGGTTGAGATCGAGCCCGAATCGGTCGATCTCATCGTCACATCACCGCCGTACAATGTGGAGGTGGTGTACGGCGCCCATCGGGATGATTTGAGCTATGAAGAGTATCTGGAGTTCTCGGAAGCGTGGCTGAAACGCTGCTACGAGTGGCTCAAGCCCGATGGTCGCTTCTGCCTCAATATTCCGCTTGATAAAAACAAAGGGGGTCAGCAGAGCGTCGGCGCCGATTTGACAACGCTGGCAAAACGACTGGGCTTTCACTACCATGCGACCATCGTCTGGAATGAGGGCAACATCTCGCGCCGCACAGCGTGGGGTTCATGGCTGAGCGCATCGGCACCCTATGTCATTGCCCCTGTGGAGCTGATCGTGGTGCTTTACAAGCACGAGTGGAAAAAAAGCTCCGGCTCGCGCATCTCCGACATCACACAGGACGAATTTATCGAGTGGACAAATGGGCTGTGGACTTTCAACGGTGAGAGCCGGAAACGGGTGGGGCATCCGGCGCCGTTCCCGCTGGAGCTGCCCCGACGCTGTATCAAACTGTTCAGCTATGTGGGCGACACGGTGTTGGATCCCTTCGCAGGGAGCGGCACAACCCTGCTGGCGGCGATTCAGAACCATCGCAAAGCGATTGGTGTGGAGATTGAGCCTGCCTATTGCGCCATCGCCCGCCAGCGCATCGAGGAGTACCTCCGCTCCCGACAGTACGCTTTACAGATTGGCGAGGGACAGGCAGTGCCATGCTTATTGAGCGTGTGATTCTCATCGTAGTGGATGGGTGTGGGGTGGGGGCTGCACCTGATGCGGCGGAGTATGGCGACACGGGGGAAAATAGCCCCAACACGCTGGGGCATCTAACGGAAGCGGTCGGCGGGCTGAACCTGCCCTGCCTGCAGTCGCTGGGACTGGGCAATATCATCCCCCTGAAAGGGGTGCCGCCTGCCGAAACGCCCCGCGCCTGCTTCGGCAGGGTGCAACCCTGCTCTAAAGGCAAAGATTCGGTTACAGGGCACTGGGAGATGATGGGCATTCTCACCGAGCAACCGTTCCCCACCTATCCGAACGGCTTCCCACCAGAGCTGATTGCCGAGTTTGAGCGGCGCATCGGGCGCAGCGTGCTGGGCAACTATCCCGCGTCGGGCACCGAAATCATTAAGCAGCTGGGCGAGGAGCATTTGCGCACGGGCTATCCCATCGTCTACACCAGCGCCGACAGCGTGTTCCAGATTGCGGCGCACGAGGCGGTTATCCCTGTCGGGGAGCTGTATCGCATGTGCGAGATTGCCCGCGAACTGCTGCAGCCGCCGCATCATGTGCAGCGGGTGATTGCTCGCCCTTTTGAGGGCACCGACGCCAGCACCTTCCGTCGCACGGAGCGACGGCGCGATTTCCCGCTGCCGCCACCGCCCAACCTGATCGATCGCCTTGCCGAGCGGGGTATCGGCATATATGGGATTGGCGTCGTGCCCGAAATCTTCACCTATCGCGGTTTCAGGCACGCCGAGCGCACGCAGAGCAATCCCCAGCATTTTGAGGCGCTGTTGAGGGCGATGGCGAGCGACTGCGCCTTCATCTTCGCCAACTTCGAGGATTTCGACATGCTCTATGGACATCGCAACGACCCTGCGGGCTTCGCGCGGGCGTTAGCCGAGTTCGATACGATGCTCTCGACAATTCTGGAGCAGCTCCGACCCACCGACCTGCTGATATTGACGGCGGATCACGGCAACGATCCCACCACGCCCAGCACGGATCATTCGCGCGAGTATCTGCCCCTGCTGCTCTACTCGCCTTCGATTCAGCGGGGCTATGCGGTGGGCACGCGCCGCTCGTTGGCTGATATTGGCGCGACGATTGGCGCGCTATGGGATGTGGTGGTGGAGACAGGCGTGCCGATTCAGCTTGCCTGATCGGGCAGTGTCGCCCGCTCCTGCTCGCTCAGGTGGAGCTGCACTTCGGCGTCCGCCAGCTGAATCACCGTGTGTTCGTTGCTGTTGCGCAGCTCCTCTATAATCGCGTCGATCTTTTCGGGGGTGAGCTGTCGGCAGTAGATGTCGCCCACCTGCATCACGGGCGCGTCACCACAGTTGTTGAGGCATTCCACTTCGGTCAGCGTGAACAGCCCATCGGGTGTGGTCTCGCCCAGCTGGATGCCGAGCTTCTGCTGCAGATATTCCAGGATTCGGTACGCGCCGCACAGCATGCAGCTCAGGTTGGTGCAGACCTCCAGCATATATTTGCCGACGGGCTGCTTGTTATACATCGTGTAGAAGGTGGCGACGCCTTCCACTTCGGCGCAGGAGCGTCCGAGCCGATAGGCGACTTCGGCAATCGCTTCAGGTGGCAGGTAGCCGCCGTACTCGCGCTGGGCAATCCAGAGGGCGGGCAACATCGCCGACTTGCGGTCAGGGTAGTGCTGGAGGATCAGCTCCAGCTCACGGACGGCGCGTTCGGAGAATCGCAGGGTCAGCTCCTGCGGGCGTGGTGGGCGCAGTTGCGCCGAGAGCCGAATCGGTTGCTGTTCCATCGCTGGAATTGTACCTGATAGGGAGATAAAAAAGAGCCCGAGCGAATCGGTCTGCCCTTTTCGGTTCCGCCTGGCTTGCTGCCGTCCTGCGGACTCGGTGCCCCGACCGACATTGCTGCCGATCCTGAGGCGCCGCCACTCCACGAGTGAGCAGCAGGCTTCGGGCGGTTCCTATCCGCCGTTCACGCGCGCCCAACACTGGGGCGCGGGCTGCGCGTGTTGCTCCCCGCACGGTCTCTCCATCGGCTGCCCGTCGCCGGCGCAACGGGCGTCGATGGCTCCGAGCAAGGCTCCCGACGGCAGGGACACCTGCCTTCGCTCGGGCGACGGTCATCGAGTTTCCCCGATAACCATCCCTATTATACCACACCGATGACGGCTTTGTCAAGGGGTCGAGGGGGAATCGGGGGGTTTTCGAGGGCGAATCGGGGGAAATTTCGGGCAAAATCGGGAGTTTCGGCGCTCGAAGCCGTCGCGCAGGTGCGCGTGGGGTACACTCTGGGGGATGGCGGAGGCGAGTCAACCCGTGCGGCGGGCAATCTACCCTGGCAGCTTCGACCCGCCCACGATGGGGCATCTGGATATTATCACGCGGGCAGCGCGACTGTTCGACGAACTCATCGTCGCGGTCGCCATCAACAGCGACAAAAAGCCCCTCTTCAGCCTGCAGGAGCGGGTCGCCATGCTGGAGGAGTGCTGCAGGCAGCTGCCGAATGTGCGCGTGATGCCGCTGGAAGGTCTGCTGGCACGCTTCGCGCAGCAGGCAGGCGCATGCGCCATCGTGCGCGGGCTGCGAGCCGTATCCGACTTCGAATACGAGTTCCAGATGGCGACCATGAACCGCCAGCTGGCGCCCGAAGTGGACACCTGCTTCCTCATGACGCATCAACAGTACGCCTTTCTGTCGTCGTCCATCGTGAAGGAGGTGGCGCGGCTCGGCGGCGATGTGAGCCAGCTGGTGCCCCCCAATGTGCAGACCCGCCTGCAACAAAAATTTGCTCCACCATCGGCAGGAGACGGTCACTGAACCGCGAATCAACCATTTAACCCTGGCGCAAGCGACGGAGGATCGGGCGATGATTAACACGGATGTCATAACTATCAGGCGATGGCTGCGTGAGCTGGATCAGATGCTGGAGAACAGTCGCAGTTTCGGACCCATCGTGTTCGGCTTGAACAAAGGCGAATGCCTGAACCTGGTCCAGCAGATTCTGGCGAATCTGCCGTCGGATCTGGACAAGGCGGAGCGGGTGCTGCGCGAGTCGGATCGGCTGGTGGGCGGTGCGCAGGCGGAGGCGCGCATGACCCTCGAACAGGCGCGGGAGGAAGCCCAGCGGATTATCGAGCAGGCGCGACAGCAGGCGGAGGCGATTCTGGAACGCGCCCGCGCCGAGCAGGAGCGCATGCTGGCGCAGACTGAAGTCTACCAGCTGGCAGAGGCGCAGGCGCGCGAAATCGTGGAGACCGCCCGCCAGAAGGCACAGCAGATTCGACAGGGCGCCGATGAGTACGCCTATGAGGTGCTGACCCAGCTGGAGGGCGCACTCGCCAAAGTGATGAGCACCGTGCAGAACGGTAAGGCGCTCCTGGAAGACCATCTCAAGCAGCGCGTGGGCGCACGCCGCTGACGGCGCAGGGCAGGCATCCCCTGCCCTGCCGCTAAATCAGCCGCAGCCAGTCGCGCAACAGGAACTCCACGCGCTCCAGAAACACTGCCAGGCGCGTCATCACCGTGTTGCCGAAAAACGCGCCAAAGCTCAACATCAGCAGCCATCGCCCAGCTCGCGCTGCCCCCCGCACCGGCTTCGAACGATGCTCAAACGAAAAGAGGAAATAGACCATCACGCACACCAGCGTCGCCACGAAGATAAGGTTATTCAGCGACATCGCCAGCGAGAAGGGCGCGGGCGAGTCGCTCACCAGCGGGGAGCCGTCCGCACGCGCCAGCAACGGGCGCAACGAATCGGCAAACTGCGGCATGTTGAGCAACAGCTGCTGCTTGAACACCACGCCCGCGCTCGCGCCCAGCATCAGCCCGATCACGATCCGCGCCAGCCAGAAGTAGCGACGGCTCAGCTGAAAGTACCAGAGCAGACCCAGCAAGCCCACCAGCAGCCATAGCGCCTGTGCACTGCCCGGCGCGAACCCCTGCCCGATCGCCGCAAAGCCCGCCACCATCGGCTGCCACCACAACGGCGCCAGCACCTGCTTCCAGGTAATCACGAAGTTGTAGCCCACGCCCAGCCCGATCATGAGATGTAGCAGCAGGCGATAGAATCGATTCTCGCGCCACAGATACGAATAGATGCCCAGCGTTACAATCGCCGCCAGCCAGACCCCGACCCGTTCCATCTCCACAGGCAGCACCTCCTCTAACGCGCGCGCCCGCGCGCACCCCAGTAGCCCAGATTGCCAATCAAAATCGCCAGAATCACCATCAGATGCCCGAACGATTGAGGCACAATCAGGCGTGTGGCGCGACTGGTGCGCTCGCGCGGGTTCGGATGCAACAGCGCGTCGTATTCCGCCGCGCCCCGCACGCCCACCAGCATCCCCGTCAGCTGACCCGACAGCAGATAGCGGTAATAAGTGGTGGACTGAATGCCCGCGCACCCGAAGGCAATCGGCGTGCCGTAGACCTCATGCACGAACGAAATCCAGTCCTCCATCGGCGAGTAGGTCACCGAGTAGATGAGGTAGATGTCGTTGATGTTGCGCACGCGCTGCATCAGGGGCAGGTGCCGGGCGTCGTCCAGTGAATAGCCGCGCGTGTCCTGCCGGTACTGCAGGCGAATATCTTTGGCGATTTGCTGCATCGCGCGCCAGCCGCCCCGCGTGTAGCCCAGATTGACCCAATCGACGCCGTAGCGTCGGTCAGGGAACTTCTCGCGCACGAGGCGCTCAATCACCCGATCGGCGAACTGGGGTCCAAGCGGCGTGATCTCCACCGAGATGACCACGAACTTGATGCGCCGACGCAACAGATGCTCGAACACGACCTCCACCTGCCCTTCATTCTCGCCCATACTGCCCGCGTCCCACGCGCTATCCACCAGCACCACCTTATCGGGTGGACAGCGCTCGATAAACTCATACAGGCGACGGGTTTCAGGCGTAACATAGATGGGCAGGCGCATCGGAATGAGCAACGGCAGGCAGGCAGCGAGCCATAGACCCAGATAGAGCCAGCGCCGATCGATGTCCTGTAAACCTGCCAGACTGCTCATCAGGCGCTGCATCGACCTACCTCCCTTCCGAATCGCCGAAGAAGGCGCCGCGCTCCAGCGAGAGCCAGTAGCGCAAGCCCGTCGCGATTGCGCCCAGCATAATGCCGAACCACATCGCGCGCACCGCCGCCGTGTTGACCACATAGAGCAGCCACTGGCTCATGGAGGGCAACCACAGCGATTCAGGCAGCGCATGCGTGAGCCATAAGCCAATCGGAATCTGACCCAGCATCACAATCAGCGCCGCCCCAATCATCACCAGCGCTTCGGCGGAGCGCACCCGAAACGCGCGATAGGCGGCGGTGGTGATATGAAAGGCGAGTAGCGAAAAAACCGTGGACCCCATCGGGCGCAACATCGAGTTGAACACCAGCTCGTTCACCGATTTAAGCCAGCCACCAGGCAGACCATAGCCCATCCCCGCAATCATGCCAACCGCCACCGCGATAAAGAACGCGACGCTGTTGTACCATTCAGGTCGTCGCCGACGGATGGTGTTGCCGTGAACCACAGCGAGGCTGATTAGCCCCATGCCCCACGCCATCGCCATCAGCACCACGAAGAAGTTGTTCACGGCGGGCAGCCAGTCGCTGAGGTAGGTGGTGGGACCCGCTCGCAAACGGTCGCCGGGCGTCAGCTGGGCTGGCTCCACGCGCTCATAACTGCCGTTCGGGCGCTGGCGATAGAACGCCATACCGGGCTGAAGGGGCACACGCGCGGTCGCCCCATCCGTTCGCAGCAGCACCGAATCGGCGCGTATTTCCACCACCGTGCCCTGCACGGTGCGCCACGGCACAGTCGGCGGCACCACGAACTCCAGGAAATAGTACAACCCCGTGATGAAGGTCAGCCCCGCAATCAGCAGGCGTTTCGTGTCCATCCGCCACCTCTATCGCCCCGTGAGGGCATGAACAATCGGGTTCTCCGCGCCGAAAAGGGTGGTCGCCAGCACGCTTAGCAGCAACAGGCACAACAGCCCGATTTTGGCGTAGTCCTGACCCACCAGACTGCCCAGCATGGTTGGCTCGTGCGTGAGGTAGGCGCTCGCGGCGTACAGCTCCTCACCGATAATCGTGTAGTCGCAGCTGGCGATGAAGAAGGGCACCTGAAAATAGTCGTCAGTGCCCGCAATCTGCATCGCGCCCGTGCGCTGACCCGGCTCAGCGAGCAGCAGCGAGGTGTAGTCGTACATGCCGAAGAAAAAGTGCGAGGCGGTCTGCTCCTGCAGCATCAGGTCGGCGGTGGCGAGGGCGAGCTGGTCGCTCTGGGCAGCGATGAAGCGGATGTCGGACGGCTCAAACCGTTCGGGATGCCCCACGCTCTCGCATGCCTGGCGAATGACCGCTTCGAGAATGGGCACCATCACGGGGAAAGCCGTGACGGTCAGCAGGCGCAGGTTGAGCCGTGCGGCTTGCCGCGCGACATGGCTCAGCACGCCGAGCGCGGCGAGCGTGCTGATTGCCTGCACATCGCCCACGCCCGGGTGAAACAGCAGCGGTCTGCCCGTTTCGGCGGCGCGCCCAATCGCTTCGTCGATGGCGTTCAGCCCCGCGATGCGCCGGATAAAGATAGGACGCCCGCGCCGCGCCGCCCCGATGCCCCACAGAATCAGCCCGCCAATCGCGCCAATCGCTATCAGCATCTGCAGGTTCGCATGCTCCATGCCACCTCCTGCTTACGACCGGGCACGCGATTTTCCTGTCGGACTCCCAGCGTGGCAGGAGAGTGAAATCGGGGGGCGAACCAACGGGATTTGTATGGCGGTGCTGGACGAGTTGCAACGGGCGCGGCGCACGGCGGAGGAGGTCGCCGCCGAAGAGCGCCGATTCGAAGACGGGTTCACCTTCCGCACCTTTCTGGGTCTGCTGTTCGTGGCGTTCGTGATGTTGCCCGGCAGCATCTATATGGGGCTGGTGGCGGGTGTGGGGCTGGGTTCCGCTGCCGAATGGGTCACCATCGTGCTGTTCGCGGAGGTGATGCGCCGCTCGCTCCAGCCGCTCAAGCGGCAGGAGATTTACATGCTGTTTTATATTGCGTCCGCGCTCACCGCGATGGGGCTGTACGGGCTGTCGGGCGGACCCCTGCAGTGGAAAATCTGGGACCAGTTCTTCATTCAGTCGGCGCCTGCCACGCCCTTCGCGAAGGAAATCCCGCACTGGGCGGTGCCCGCGCCCGATTCGGTCGCCCTGCGCGAGCGCACCTTCTTCCATCCCGACTGGTTCCTTCCGCTGGGGCTGCTGATACTGACCGAGATTCTGGGGCGTGCCAGCTGGATGAGCATGGGCTACCTGCTCTTTCGGATGACCTCCGATGTGGAGCGGTTGCCGTTCCCGCTGGCGCCCGTGGCGGCGTCGGGCGCACTCGCGCTGGCAGAGGCGGGACGACGCGAAGAATCGTGGCGCTGGGGCGTCTTCTCCACCGGCGCCGTCGTCGGCATGGCGTTCGGATTCTTCTATCTGGCGATCCCCGTGTTCACGGGCACGCTGTTCGGCGACGCCGTGCAGATTATCCCCATCCCGTTTCTGGATTTGACCCAGAATGTGGAGAATCTCCTGCCGACCGCCATCATTGGCGTCTCGCTCAATCTGGGCGAGGTGCTGCTTGGCTTCGTGCTGCCCTATCAGATTGTGCTGGGTTCAGCCATCAGCTCCGTTCTGACCTATGTGCTGGCGAACCCGCTGCTGTATCAGATGGGGCTGATCCGGAGCTGGCAGCCGAACTCGCCCGCGCTGCAGACCAAAATCTCCGTCGATATCGACTTCTGGCTGGCGATTATTGTGGGGTTGCAGCTGGCGGTGGCGGCGATTGGCGTCGGAATGGTGATTCGCACTCTGCGCGAGCATGGTCGCCAGCGGGCGTTGCAGGCACGCGGGCTGATGCCGCCCCCTGCTGGACGCGGCGACCCGCCCCTGTGGATACCCGTTGTCATCTGGCTGGTTTCGGTGGTGTCCTACATTCTGCTGTGCCGCTGGCTGGTGCCGGAGTTCCCCCTCTGGATTGTGGTGCTGTTCGGGCTGTTCTGGAGCCCGCTCAACAGCTATGTGTCGGCGCGAATGATCGGGCTGACGGGTCAGGGCGTGTCGGTGCCGTTTTTGAAGGAGGTGGCGGTCATCAGCAGCGGCTATCCAAAGGTGGACATCTGGTACGCGCCGCTGCCCCTGCAGGACCACGGCTGGGCAGCCCAGCGGTTCCGCGAGGTGGAACTCACCGGCACACGGTTCACCAGCATCCTGAAAGCCGAGCTGGTGATGCTGCCGACGATTTTCATCGCCAGCTTCCTGTTCTGGTCGTTCTTCTGGAAAGCCAGCCCGATCCCATCGTCGCTGTTTCCCTATGCGATGCGGATGTGGCCCTACTTCGCGCAGATGGACGCCGTGTGGAAGCAGATTAATCGCCCGGAGAGTGAGATGCGCGAGCTGGTGCTGGGCGCGTTGAACCTGCCGCGCATCGGGATCGGCTTTCTAATGGGGCTGGGGCTGTACGGGCTGTTCAGCGCGTTCAAGATGCCGCTGCTGCTCTTCTACGGGTTTGTGGGCGGTGTGGGTCAGTTCCCGCATTATACGCTGCCGCGCCTGTTCGGCGCATGGCTGGGCATGCGCTACTTCCGCCGACGGTTCGGCGAGGACAACTGGATCCGCTATGCGCCCGTGCTGCTGGCAGGCTTCTTCTGCGGCATGGGGCTGATCGGTATGTTCGCGATTGCGCTCGCACTGATCGCCAAATCGGTCTCCGTGCTGCCGTTTTAGCCCTTCAGCCCCGTGAGCGTGATGCCGCGAATGAACGCCCGCTGGGTAAGCAGAAACACGACCACCAGTGGTGCCGTGACCACGACCGCCGCCGCCATCAGCAGGTTCCACTGCTCGCCGTGCCGACCCAGAAAATATTGCAAGCCGACCGCCAGTGTGAACTTGCTGGCGTCGTTGAGGTAAATCAGCGGCGCCATGAAGTCCGTCCACGCCCACACGAACGCAAAAAGCGCGACGGTCGCAATCGCGGGTCGCGCCAGCGGCGCCACCACCCGCCACAGGATCGTCCAGTCGGTCGCGCCGTCCAGATAAGCCGCGTCGATCAGCTCCTGCGGCAGGGTCAGAAAGAACTGGCGCAACATGAAAATCAGGAAGGCGTTCCCGAAGAAGGCGGGCACAATCAGCGGCAGGAAGGTGTCCACCCAGCCCAGCCAGCGAAAGAGCAGAAACACGGGCAGCAGTGTGACCTGCGGGGGCAACATCAGCGTGGCGAGCATCACCCAGAACCAGAAGTTGCGTCCGCGCCAGCGCATCCGCGCGAACGCATAGGCGGGCGGCAAACAGCTCAAAACCGTGCCCACCACCACGAAGCCCGCTATCAGCAGGGTGTTGCGCAGATAGAGCCAGAAGGGGAAGGCGTTCAGCGCCTGCCGATAGTTCTCCCACGCGACGCGCGACGGGATCCACACGATGCGCTCCGTGAACAGCTCGTTATCGGGCTTCAGCGAGGTGGAGACCATCCACGCAATCGGCAGCAGAAACAGCGCCGCCAGCCCCATCAGCACCAGATGCGCCGCCGCCACACGCGCCCAGCCACGCCCGAACCGCATGCCAGAATTAAACCCACTGAGGCTGTTCGAAAATTTGGGGGCGTCGTATCCACCTGGATGCAGAACCCCCTCACCCGTACCCTCTCCCCCAAAGGGGGAGAGGGTTTTTTATTCTCCCTTCTCCCCGCTGGGGAGAGGGTCGGGGTGAGGGGCATCTTTCCCAACCCCTTGACAAGAGGGATTAAAGGTGGGTACAATAGTAGACATCTGTATACCGACGGAGGGTAAGAAGATGGCGTTCAATGTGAGGCGGTACCTGATTCGGGTGCGTGGCGGGCAGGCGTACCTGCCAGTTGCCGCGCGCGTCGCATGGTTCAGAGATGAGCATCCCGACTGGAGCATCGAGACCGAGCTGGTGGAGTTGAACCTTGAGCGGCAGATAGCGGTCTTTCGCGCAACAATCAAGGACAATAACGGGCGCGTGATTGCGACCGCCACCCGCATGGAGACGGGCAACGACTTCGCCGACTTTCTGGAGAAGGCGGA
The DNA here is from genome assembly GCA_037445735.1 of Armatimonadota bacterium. GTDB lineage: Bacteria > Armatimonadota > Fimbriimonadia > Fimbriimonadales > GBS-DC > HRBIN15. The sequence goes on from JBBIJY010000005.1 coordinate 69,453, forward strand.
GACGGGCGCGGTCGGGCGTGCGCTGGCGTTGTGCGGCTACGGCACACAGTTCGCGCCCGAGCTGAGCGAAGGTGAACTTGCCGAGGGACGGGTTGCCTACGCCGATTCGCCGCTGCCCGTGCGGGGCGAGCCAGCCCCACCTGCCGAAGAGCTGGTCTGCGCCGAGTGCGGGCGACCGCTGCGCCGCGCCCAGTATGACCTGAGCGTCACCAAGTTCGGGCGACCGCTGTGCCCCAGCTGCCAGCGACAGGCACAACCGCGCACCGCGCAAACCTGATGGTAAAGCAGATCGCCACCGAAAGCGGCATCCGACTCGATAAGTGGCTGGCGGAGCAGGTGCCCGAAATCAGTCGTCAGCGGTGGCAGGAGTGGATTGAGGCGGGCGGCGTGCGGGTCAACGGTCAGCGCGTCAAGCCCGCCTACAAACTGCACGCGGGCGACCGAATCGAGTTCAGCCTGCCGCCCGACCGACCGCCCCCGATCGACCTTCGCCCGGAGCCGATCCCGATAGAGATTGTGTTCGAAGACGAGCATCTGCTGGTGGTGAACAAGCCGCGCGGGCTGGCCGTCCATCCCGCGCCGGGTCATCCGCATGGCACGCTGGTGAACGCTTTGCTGGCGTACGCGCCGCGCCTCGCACACGGCAGCGCGCCCTTTCGCCCGGGCATCGTCCATCGGCTGGACAAAGACACCACCGGGCTGCTGATCGTCGCCCGTACGGATCGGGCGCATGCGCGGCTGACCGCCGACTTACAGCGTCGTGCGATTGAGCGTCGCTACCTCGCGCTGGTGTGGGGCGAGCCGAAAGCCGATCAGTTCACGGTGGAGATGCCCATCGCGCGTCATCCTGTGCATCGCCAGCGGATGGCGGCGTTCTCGCCGGAGCGAGCGCCTGCGAACGCGCGTCCCGCCCGCACGCACTTTGGTGTGCGCCAGCGGTGGCGCGGCTTCGCCCTGCTGGAGGCGAAGCTGGACACGGGACGCACGCATCAGGTGCGCGTTCACGCCAGCGCCATCGGGCATCCCGTGGTGGGCGACCCGCTCTATGGCGGGCGGCGACGGCTGCCCGCCGGGCTGTATCCTCCTGACGCCAGCGCCCGCCTGCAAGCCGCGCTGGACGCCCTGCAGGGTCAGCTGCTTCACGCCCACGCGCTCGCCTTCACCCACCCCATCACCGCCGAGCCGATGCGCTTCACTGCACCCCTGCCCGACGATTTCCAGCAAGTTCTCCATCTGCTGAATAAGCAAGTTAAAGATAATACACCTCTATATCAACAACCGTGAGAGACGATGAGGTATGCCCCTTCAGGTACAACATGGAGCCGATGACAGTGACGGAGTGGCTGGTATGCCGAGTGAAGCGAGCGATTCTGGACTGGTTTCGGTATCGCTGGTACGGAGCGCTGGAGGTTTATAGCCCGCTGGGTGAGTTGCGCTTGCCAATGACGGGCACGATTGCCCAGTGGTTTTCGAAGGATGAAACGGTGCTGGTGCAGCTAACGCCGCAGGCGAACCCGCAACAGTTAAGCTTTGACTCATATATGCTTCTGCGTCAGATTGGGGGCGAGAGGGTGCCTGTGTGGCCGCTGTTTCAGCAGTCCTACACTCTGGAGCGCACCTCGGCTTTGTCCACACAACCACTCTATCACTATAGAGTGCTGGCGCGTGAAGCGTGTCTGGAAAGCGATTTTGAAATGATTGTTGAGCTGGAACAGTATCACTATGCGTCCCCGCAGGAGTTATTGGCACGCTGGTGGTGTCCTGTAGATCGGGTGTGGCAGGGTGCGAATGTGCGTCCGCTGTGTCCACGCTGCGGTTCACCGATGCGGTTCGGCGATCTGACGGATGCCACGCGTGCTTCGCGCTTTTTAGTGCTGCAACTGCAGCATCGCCAGCCGTACGAGCCGACTTACATCGGCTATGTGCGTGTGGATCCGCCCATTCCGCTCATGCATCGGCTGTTGCCCGATGGTACAGTTCAGCCCCACATTCGGCAAGCCGTGTTTCCCGTCGACTGGTTCGAGCCATCGTTTTCAGTGGAGCGCCTCTTGCAAATGGGTGCAGGCGCACGGGCGCGCTCCCGCTTTGAGCAGTGGTGGCAGGCACAGGAGCAGGCTTTAGCTCTCTGCAATACCCGGGTGGCGCGACTGGCACGGGTAGTGGTCCACCCTGATTATCGGGCTGATGGGCTGGGGCAGCTCGCACTACGAGCAATGACCGATTGGATTAGCGAGCGGCGCGTGCCCGAAATGCGGCGCTCCAAAGTGATGGTGGAGACCGTAGCTCAAATGACCCGGTATAACCCCTTTATGGAGCGAGCAGGCTTCCGCTATGCGTGGGAGACGGCATCCGGGCGCCCTGTGCTATTCCTGCCGCTCACGCCTGAAGCCAGAGAGTATCTGGAACGCTTTCTGACAACCGATGCTGTTGCTCGCGTGCATCAAGGTCGGCTCTACCAACCCCGCTTGAAGCCTGTCAAGCCACTGGAAGCTCCTATCCAGCTGGAACGACTCGAATATCGCTATGAGAACCGGATCACACTCAAGCGGCTGGCGCCGGCTGTGCTGGCATTGCTGGAGGCATTCAATCTCCAGAGGCGTTCCATTCAGAAGATAGTGCTGAGGAATCTCTCGCTCCTGATCGAGCCACGCCAGATTGTAGTCATCGTTGGCGCATCAGGTGTGGGCAAGACCACTCTGCTGCGTTTGATCTACGGTGCGGCAATGAGTCAACAAAAGCCGCTCCACCAGCTGCAGGCGGGCAGAATCGTGATGCCCGCCAATGTGCAGGTCGCTGCCTATTTGCCAGGCGAAGTGGAACCCCGGTTTGGACGGACAAATCTGCTTGAAGTGCTCTATCGCCTCACCAATGACGAGGTATTGGCAGTGGAGATTCTGAACACGACGGGTCTATCGGATGTCATGGTCTATCGTGCCCGCTTTCAGGAGCTGTCCACCGGTCAGAAGGAGCGGGCGCGGCTGGCTTATTTACTGGCACAGCGCCCGAACTTACTGCTTATCGATGAGCTGGGTGCACATCTGGACCCCAGCATGGCAGCGCGCGTGGCTCGCAGGTTGGCGCGCGTGTGCCGGGAGTTAGGCATCACCCTGCTTACCACCACCCACCGCTCAGAGGTCGTGGATGCCCTTGAACCCGATCAGAAGATTATTCTGGGCTATGGGACCTGTCGGGTAGTGCCTCGTTCAGCCGAACCCACACAACCGACCCGGGTGGGCGCCTCAGCGGAATCGGCTCCTCAAACAGCTCGGGATCTGTAAACACCCACACATAAAGCGGTCTACCCTGCGCATAGGCTTCCAGAAAGCGCGGGTCAGCTTGATGCAAAGCCTGAGCCGCGGGCTGCATCAATTCTGCCAGGGTCAGCGGTCCCAGTACCTTTTCAAGCGTCGCCGAGCCAATCCAGCCACGATGACTAACTATTCCGACGCGCCCACGCACACGCGTGGGGTATCGCCGCAGCTCCCAGCTTTTGCGCCCCGACGCCAGATAGGTGGCATACGGTTCGCGCACGATCAACCCGTGCTTCGGCAGCAGGAGAACCCGGTCGCTCATCCTTCCAATCATACCCGCTCTCAAACCGGCATAACGGGTAGACTCATGATGGCGATGCAGAGCGAGCTGTACGACATCACCTTCATCGGTGGGGGACCTGTCGGGCTGTTCGGCGCGTTCTATGCGGGACTGCGGGGCATGCGCACCAAAATCATCGACAGCCTGCCCCAGCTGGGGGGTCAACTGGTCGCGCTCTACCCCGAAAAGTATATCTACGACATGCCCGGCTTCCCCGAAGTGCTGGCGAAGGACCTGGCGGAGCAGCTGATTCGGCAGGCGATGCGCTTCCAGCCGACGGTGTGCCTGGAGGAGCGCGCCGAAACGCTGATTCGCGAGGGCGATTACTGGGTCATTCTCACCAGCAAGGGCGTTCGGCACGCGACGCGCACGGTGGTCATCTGCGCGGGCGCGGGCGCGTTTACACCGCGCCGCCTGAACGCCGAGGGCATCGCCGAGTTCGAAGGACGGGGCGTCTACTACGGCGTGCGCGAGAAGGCGCTCTTCGCCGATAAACGCCTGCTGATTGTCGGCGGGGGCGACTCCGCTGTCGACTGGGCGCTCAACCTCTACCCGATTGCCCGCGAAACGACGCTCATCCATCGCCGCCACGAGTTCCGTGCGCACGAGCAGAGCGTGCGCCTGCTGCGCCAATCGCCCGTGCGCGTCCTCACACCCTACGAACTGCGCCGCGTCAAAGGCGACGGCAGCGTGCAGTCCGCCGTCATCTTCCATAATCAAACGCACACCGAGCTGGAGCTGCCCGTCGACGCCGTGATTCTCAATCTCGGCTTCGTCGCCAGCCTCGGTCCCATCAAGCAGTGGGGGCTGGAACTCGAAGGCAACGCCATCAAGGTCGACCGCTTCATGCAGACGAACCTGCCCGGCGTGTATGCTGCAGGCGACGGCTGCACCTACGAGGGCAAGCTCAAACTGCTGGCGACGGGCGTCGGCGAGGTCTGCATCGCTGTCAACCACGCCAAGCATCGGCTCGACCCCAGCGCGAAGATGTTCCCCGGACACAGCAGCGATATGACGCTCCCACCGCTCACAGGCTGATAACACTGCTTCAGGTATACTGCTATTGACCATGAGTGTGGCGACCCGCTATACGCTGGAGACCGAGGTCAAGTATGTGAAAGGTGTGGGCGAGAAAATCGCGCAACTGCTGGCGAAGCTCAACATCCACACGCTGAACGACCTGCTCTATCACCTGCCGCGCCGCTATGAAGACCGCACCCAGTTCCGCAAAATCCGCCACGCGCGCCCCGGCGAAGCCGCCACCTTCGCTGGCAAGCTCATCACCGTCGACAACATCAAGGTGCGCAACAACATGACCCTCACCAAAGCCTTCATCGACGACGGCACAGGCGCCATCGAACTGGTCTGGTACAACCAGCCCTACATGAAGGACACCCTGCTGCGCGTGCGCGACCGCCGTCTCGTGGTCTACGGCGTGGTCAAGGAGAGCGGCTGGGGACTGCAAATCGAAACGCCCGAATGGGAAGATATCGGCGACGACACCGACATGAGCGAGCTGCTGCACGCAAATCGCGTGGTGCCCATCTACCCGCTGACGGAGGGGCTGGGACAGAAACGGATGCGCCAGATTCTCTATAACGCGCTCCAGCATGCGCACCTTGTGCCCGAACTGCTGCCCGCCGACCTGCGCACGCGCCTGCAGCTGATGCCCGTTCAGGAAGCCATTCAACAGGTTCACTTCCCCGACAGCATGGAGCGTATCGAACCCGCGCGGCAACGGCTGGTGTTCGAAGAGTTCTTTTTATTGCAGTTAGGCATCGGGCTTCAGCGTCAGCAGCTGATGCAGGAGCGCGGGATTGCGATGCGCATCGACGCCGAACGGCTGATGGCGCGGTTGCATCAGCTGGCGCCGTTCGAACTCACGAACGCGCAGGTGCGCGTGATTCGCGAAATCTGGGACGATATGGCGCGTCCGCACCCGATGAACCGCCTCCTGCAGGGCGATGTGGGGTCGGGCAAGACGATAGTCGCCGCCGCCGCGATTATGGCAGCGGTGGACAATCAGTATCAGGCGGCGATTATGGCGCCCACCGAGATACTGGCGGAACAGCATTATATTGTGTTGCATCGGCTGTTCCAGCCGCTGGGCATCACGGTGGAGCTGCTGGTGGGTCGGCTGACCCCGCGCCAGCGGGCGCAGGCGCGCGAGCGCATCGCCACCGGGCGCGGCATGGTCGCCGTCGGCACCCACGCACTCATTCAGGAAGGGGTTGAGTTCGCCCGACTGGGGCTGGCAATCATCGACGAACAGCACCGTTTCGGCGTGCTGCAGCGAGCCGCCCTGCGCGATAAGGGTGTCATGCCCCATGTGCTGGTGATGACCGCCACACCCATCCCCCGCACGCTCACGCTCACCCTCTACGGCGAACTCGATGTGTCCATCCTGGATGAGATGCCACCCGGACGCAAGCCCGTCAAAACGCACTGGAAACTGCCCGAAGAGCGATTGAAGGTGTACGCAGGCGTACGCCAGCTGGTGGAGCAGGGGCGCCAGGCGTATGTCATCTGCCCGCTGATCGACGAATCGGACAAGCTGCAGGTGCGCGCCGCCGAAGAGATGGCGGAACATCTGCGCAAGGATGTGTTTCCCGACCTGCGCGTGGGACTTCTGCACGGGCGCATGCGCCCCGCCGAAAAGGAGGAAGTCATGGAAGCCTTCCGCGCGGGCGAGCTGGATATTCTGGTCTCCACCACCGTGATTGAAGTGGGCGTCGATGTGCCGAACGCTGCCGTGATTGTGATTGAGGACGCCGACCGATTCGGGCTGGCGCAGCTGCACCAGTTGCGCGGGCGCGTCGGGCGCAGCATCCATCAATCCTACTGCGTGCTGATTGGCAACCCGAAAGGCGAGGAGGGGCGACGCCGACTGGAGATTCTGACCCGCACCAATAACGGTTTCATCATTGCGGAGGAGGATTTGCGCCTGCGCGGTCCGGGCGAGATTTACGGCACGCGCCAGAGCGGAATGCCCTCGTTCCGTGTGGCGGATCTGGTCAAGGATATGCGGCTGCTGGAAGTGGCGCGTCAGGAGGCGTTCCGTCTGCTGGAGCGCGACCCCGACCTCAGCCGCCCGGAGCATCAGCCCCTTCGCGAAGCCGTCGAACGCTCTCGCCACCGCTTCGCGATAGCAACGGTGAGTTAGAGATCCCGCTCCCAACTCCCTCCCACGCTGCGGGAGCGAGTACGGGTGAGGGGCTGCCACAGGCGGACGCTATGCCCTGAATTTTCGAACACCGTCAGGGATCGGCTTTTAAAGGGCGGCACGCAGGGTATAATTAAGGCGGTCGGGGCGTAGCTCAGCATGGTAGAGCGCTCCTTTCGGGTGGGAGAGGTCGGCAGTTCGAATCTGCCCGCCCCGACCATGCCTCAGGGCACAATCGCCACCTTCAGCCCGATGCCCCGATCCAGCGCTTCAAACACCTGCGGCAGCTCCTTTAGCGGGCGCGTGTCGGTGATCAGCCGTTCGACGGGCAGCGACGGGTCATGGAGTATCTGGAGCGCGTCCTGCGCGTCCTGCGTGGTGTAGTGGAAACTGCCCAAGAGAGCGATTTCGTCGTAGTGCAGGCGTTCGGCGTCGAAGCAGACCGGCTCGCCCTTCGCCAGCCCGCTGTAGAGCAGCACCTTGCCCCCAGGCGCACAGAGCTGGGGCGCCAGCTCCCAGATGGCGCGGGCGCCCGTGGCTTCGATCACCACATCCGCGCCGCCGTCGGTCGCTGCCTGCACGCGCACGGGCAGTTCCGCAGGGTCCGCCACCAGCGTTTCCGCGCCCAGCTCCTGTGCCAGCTGCAGGCGTTCAGCGCGCCTGCCAATCATCAGCGCCTCGCAGCCGCGTGCGCGGGCAACCATCAGGTGCAGGTAGCCCATCGCGCCCGTGCCGAGAATGCACACGCGCCTGCCCGGCAACGGCTCCAGCACGCGCCATGCGTGCAGCACGCACGCCAGCGGCTCGGTGAACGCCCCACGCCGATAGTCCAGCCCCTCGAGCGGAAACAGATGCACCTGTGCCACCCGCGCGTTAATCAGCAGATACTCCGCATAGGTTCCCAGCACCACTGCGTCGAACAGCTGTCGGCACAGGTTGGGTCGCCCACGCTGGCAGGGGGAACACTCGCCGCATGGCGCCGTGGGCAGCCAGGTGACGGGCTGACCCACGCTCAGGTGCGACACGCCCGCGCCGAGCGCCGCCACATCGCCCGCGCCCTCGTGCCCGAACGCGCCAAACGGCAATCGCGCGTGCCCGCGCCGATAGGTCTTCAAATCGGTGCCGCAGGTGAGCGCGACGCGCACTCTGACCAGCACCTCGCCTTCACGCGGCTGCGGAATCGGCACCTCGCGCAGCACCAGCTCGCGGGGGGCAAGCAGTTGCGCCTGCAGCATGGCATGGAGTGTACCCGCTTGTGAAATCGGGTACAATCGATATGGTGGTGAACCGTGAGCAAGCGTATTGAAGAGGTGGCACTGCACGATTCGGCGACGCCGAGCCTGCCGGGGCTGGCGATGGGGGGCGGCGTGCTGCTGGCACGGCTGGACGATCTGGTCAACTGGGCGCGGCGCAACAGCCTCTTCCCGCTCACCTTCGGGCTGGCGTGCTGCGCGATCGAGATGATGTCCGCTGCCGCCTCGCGCTTCGATATCGCCCGCTTCGGCTCGGAAGTGTTCCGCGCCTCGCCGCGCCAGGCGGATGTGATGATTGTGGCGGGGCGCGTCAGCAAGAAGATGGCGCCCGTGCTGCGCCAGATCTATGACCAGATGCCCGCACCCAAATGGGTCATCTCGATGGGCGCATGCGCCTCCTGCGGCGGCATCTTCAACAACTACGCGATTGTGCAGGGCGTGGACCAGATTGTGCCTGTGGATGTGTATGTGCCCGGTTGCCCGCCCTCGCCCGACGCCCTGCTCTACGCCCTCATCAAACTCCAGCAGAAGATTCGGGCGCAACGGCTGGGCATGCTGCTCGAACTCAAACCGAAGGAGCAACCTGCCATTACCGCAGGCGACCACACGCGGGCTTTGGGGCCCGCATCCAGTAATGAGACGCAGTGAGGATTGGCTCGAACAGGCACAACGCGACCTGCAGGGCGCGGAATGGGCAAAGCAGGGCGCCTTCTATGAATGGGCATGCTTTATGTGTCAGCAGGCTGCCGAGAAGGCGCTGAAAGCTGTGCTGGAGTCGATGGGTGCGGAAGCTTGGGGTCATTCAGTGGAAGCGTTGCTCAAGCCACTGGCGACGAACCTGCCAGTGAGTGAATATCGCGCCCTGCGCCGCTGTGCGCGACGACTGGATCAGTTTTATGTGCCAGCCCGTTATCCGAACGGCTGGCAGGAGGGCAGTCCCTATGAACACTACACTCAGGAAGACGCTGAAGAAGCGCTCGATTGTGCGCGAAGAATCGTACGGCTCTGTGAGAATCTTCTGGCTGAACCGTGAAGCCGCTTTACAGCAGGTTCGCGAGGCGGCGGCGCGGCTGGTGCAGACGCGCCCCGAAGTGGTGGCGGTCTACCTGTTCGGCTCGCTGGCGCGGAATCAGGCGACTCCGCGTAGCGACGCCGACTTACTGATTGTATTACGCCTTAGCTCTCACCCACGCTGGTTTGACAGGGCGATGGAGTACGCCGATTACTTTGAAGAAGTGGAGCTGCCCTGCGAGCTGTTCTGCTACACGCTGGATGAACTGCCCAGGGTCCCCCTGGCGCGTCACGCCCTGCGTGAGGCGATTCTCATGGCAGGCACGCCCATAGCAGTGGAGGTGTCCCGATGATAGGCGAAGTGGTTCGCGATGTGCTCAAGCCCATCGGCAAAGGGCTGAAAATCACCCTGCGCCACTTTCTCGGTCCGAAGCAGACGGTGTTCTATCCCGAAGAGCGCAAGGAGCAGTTCCGTCGCACGCGCTGGCGCCATGTGCTGCTGCGCTACGAGAACGGGCTGGAACGGTGCATCGGCTGCTCGCTGTGCGCAGGTGCGTGCCCCGTGCGCTGTATCTATGTGGAAGCCGCCGAGAACACCGACGAGGAACGCTATTCGCCTGGCGAACGCTACGCCAAACGCTATGAGATCAACCTCCTGCGCTGTATCTACTGCGGCTACTGCCAGGAGGCGTGCCCCACGGGCGCGATTGTGCTGCGCGAAGATTACGAGCTGGCAGACTACACGCGCGAGTCGTTCATCGCGACCAAAGAGATGCTGCTCGAACCCATGCCTGTCCGTGACCCCGTGCGCTCGCCTTAGGATATACTCGGGGTGGCAAGAGTCATGAAGCCCGACAATTGGTTGCCCGATTTTTTGCGTCCGCTGTTCTGGGAGGTGGAGTTCCGACGCCTGTCGCCTGAGCGGGATCGGGACTACCTCTGTGTGCGGATTATGGAGCATGGCGACCTGCCCGCGATTCGCTGGCTGATAGCCACCTACGGCAAGCCTGCCCTGCGCGCGTGGTTGATTCAGCGTGAGGGGCGTGGGCTGAGCGCCCGCGCGTTGCGCTTCTGGGAAGCCCTGCTGGACCTGCCCCACCGCCAGGTTTCACGCTGGATTCGCGCGCGCCCGACCGACCTATGGGAACGCCGCACGCACCGAGCCTCCACGAAACGGCGCTGAACGCGCGGGTGCGCTCTGCCCTGCGCGCCGTCGCGCCTTTCACGCGCCAGCATGGTTTCTACCTGGCGGGCGGCACAGCGGTCGCCCTCTACCTGGGGCATCGCCGCTCGGTTGATCTGGGCTGGTTCCGTGCCGAACCCCTGCCTGACCCCCTGCGACTGGCAGAGGCGTTCAAAGAGCACCTCGCATCGGCGGAAGCTATCCAGATTGCGGAAGGTACGCTCGCGCTGCGTGTGGCGGGTGTTCGCGTGAGCTTCTTCGAGTATCGCTACCCCCTGTTGCGCCCACCGCTCCACTGGGTAGATTACGGATGCTCGCTGGCTTCGCTGGAAGACCTCGCCTGCATGAAACTGCTGGCGATTGCCCAGCGCGGCACAAAGCGCGACTTTATAGACCTCTACGCGCTGATGTCGGTTATCCCTCTCTCGGAAGCACTGGCACTGTATCAACAAAAGTACGGGGTATCCGACACGACGCACATGCTGCGTGCGCTGACCTACTTCGACGATGCGGACGCCGAGCGCATGCCCGCTATGCGCCAGCGCATCCACTGGCGCGAGGTCAAGCGCACGCTGCGAGCGGCTGTCAAACAGCTTGCCTGAGGCGCGGAACGGCTGGCTTTTCAGAACTGCTCCGCTTCGGTGGAGCCGTGCATCGCCAGCGTGGACGCCTGACCACCCGTGATGACCTGCTGCACCATGTCAAAATAGCCTGTGCCGACGAACGCCTGATGCTCCACCGCGCGGTAGCCTTCCTCACGCGCCTTGAACTCGGCTTCCTGCAGGTCGGCATAGGCGGGCATGCCCGTTTGTGCATAGCCCCGCGCCAGCTGGAAGGTGATGTAGTTCAGCGCGTGGAAGCCCGCCAGCGTGATGAACTGGAACTTGTAGCCCATCGCGCCCAGCTCCCGCTGGAACTTCGCAATCGTCGCTTCATCCAGCTTCTTCTTCCAGTTGAACGATGGCGAGCAGTTGTACGCCAGCAGTTTGCCGGGGTACTGCCGGTGAATCGCTTCGGCGAACTGGCGCGCCTGCTCCAGATCAGGTTCCGAGGTCTCAAACCAGAGCAGGTCGGCGTAAGGTGCATAGGCAAGCCCGCGCGCGATTGCCGCCTCGATGCCGTTACGCACGACATAGAACCCCTCGTAAGTGCGCTCGCCCGTGAGGAAGGGCTGATCATAGGGGTCAATATCGCTGGTGAGCAGCGTCGCGTTCAGCGCGTCGGTGCGGGCGATGATAATCATTGGAACGCCCATCACATCGGCGGCAAGCCGCGCCGCGATGAGTTTCTGAATAAACTCGCGTGTGGGCACCAGCACCTTCCCGCCGAGATGCCCGCACTTTTTGGCGGAGGCGAGCTGGTCTTCATAATGCACGCCCGCCGCGCCCGCCTCAATCAGCGCTTTGGTCAGCTCAAAGGTGTGCAGCACGCCGCCGAAGCCCGCCTCGCCATCAGCAACAATGGGCGCGTACCAGTAGATATCGCGGTGCCCCTGCGCGTGCTGTTTCTCGTCCTCGCGACGGAAGGCGTTGTTGATGCGCTTCACCACCGCCGGCACACTGTTGACAGGGTAGAGGCTCAGGTCGGGATAGGTCTGTAAGGAGAGATTCGCGTCCGCGGCGACCTGCCAGCCGCTGAGATAGATGGCTTTCAGTCCTGCCTGCACCATCTGCACGGCTTGCGTGCCCGTAAGTGCGCCGAGCGCCGCAACATACGGCTCGGTGTGCAATAACTGCCAGAGGCGCTCCGCCCCCAGCTTCGCCAGAGTGTATTCGATCTGGATGGAGCCGCGCAATCGCAGGACATCCTCTGCCGAATAGGGTCGCTGGATGCCCTGCCAGCGCGGGCTTTCGCGCCATTCACGCTCCATCGCCGTGATGACCTCTCGCATCTGCATGGTTCTGACCTCCTCTTTTGTCGGGTCTGCGCCCTCTCCCCCGCAGGCGGGGGAGAGAGTACGGGTAAGGGGGCAGACTTTCTCGCGCTGACAGGCAAACCCCTCACCCTGACCCTCTCCCCAGAGGGGAGAGGGCTGAATGAACTGCCTCTCAATCAAGGTACTCATACGCGACGAGCGTGACGAAATCGATGAACTGGGGCGTCAGCACCACGCGCTCCAGGATCGCCGCCGCGTCGGTATAGCGGCTCCGCCGATAGGCGTCGGCGCTGATCTCGGCTTCGATCTTCGCCAGCTCCTCGCGCAACATCTGCTGGAACAGGTCGGGCGTGAAGGTGCGCCCATCGGCAAGCGTCGCCCTGCGCCAGATCCACTGCCACAGCTGCGAGCGCGAAATCTCCACCGTGGCGGCGTCCTCCATCAGATAGTTGATGGCAACGCAGCCTGTGCCACGCAGCCACGATTCCAGATAGCGCAGGCTGACCCCGATATTGGTGCGCACACCCCGTTCAGTGATGTCCCCACGCGGAAAGTTCAGCAACTCCTGTGCCGTAATCGCTCGCTGGGGACGCACATTCAGCTGGTTCACCCCGCGCAGGTTCTTTTCGAACACCTCCAGCACGATGGGCACCAGACCCGGATGCGCGACCCATGTGCCGTCGTAGCCCTCGCTGATCTCGCGCTCCTTGTCGGCAACCACCTGCGCAATCGCGGCGGCGTTCGCTTCGGGGTCGTCGCGACGGGGGATGTATGCGGACATGCCGCCAATCGCATGAATCCCGCGCCGATGGCAGGTCTGCACCACCAGCTCGGAGTACGCCTTCATAAAGGGCACGGTCATCGTCAGCGTGGCACGGTCCGGCAGCACAACCTCGGGATGGTTGCGGAACTTGCGGATGACGCTGAACAGATAGTCCCACCGCCCGCTGTTGAGACCTGCCGAATGCTCGCGCAGCTCGTACAGGATTTCATCGCACTCAAACGCTGCCAGAATATTCTCGATCAGCACAGTGGCGCGAATCGTGCCACGCGGGATGCCCAGCTGCTCCTGCGCCATCGCAAAGACCTCGTTCCAGAGGCGCGCCTCCAGATGGCTCTCCAGCTTGGGCAGGTAGAAGTAGGGACCCGTGCCGCGCCGAAGGAGTTCCGCCGCGTTATGATAGAAATACAGCCCGAAGTCAAACAGCGCCGCAGGGGCAGGCTCGCCGTCAATAAACAGATGCTTTTCCACCAGATGCCAGCCGCGCGGGCGCACGCACAGCACGGCGATCTGCTCGTTCAGGCGGTACTGCTTACCTTCGGGACTGGTGTATTCAATCGTGCGGCGCACGGCGTCGTAGAGATTGATCTGCCCCTCGACGCAGTTCGCCCATGTGGGCGAGTTGGCGTCCTCGAAGTCCGCCATGAACACCTTCGCGCCTGAGTTGAGCGCGTTGATAATCATCTTGCGCTCCACGGGACCTGTGATTTCCACCCGCCGATCCATCAGATCGGGAGGTGGCGGTGCGACCTGCCAGTCACTGTTGCGAATCGGTTCCGTTTCGGGCAGGAAGTCGGGCTTGTTGCCCGCATCGAGCCATGCCTGGCGCTCCTCACGCAGGCGCAGCAGCTCCTTTCGGCGGGGGTTGAACGCGCGCGTAAGCGTCGCCACGAAGCGCAGGGCATCAGGCGTGAGAATCTGCGCATAGGCGGGTGGAACCGCGCCTCGAATCTCAATCCCTTCCGCCTGCAACTGCCGATTCAGCGTCTCACGATAATCCATCCATTGCCTCCCTTCTCCTCGTTGAGCCTTGACCGACTGTTCGGTTAATAAGAAGATACCCCATCGGTCTATGGGTTAAAGGATACCCCAGAAACAGGGCGATCATGCATGCGATTCGAGGCGCGAGTCTGTAGATTTGTACAGAGAGCGTACCGCTTTCTCGCACAGAGATTGCTGACCAGGGCAACGATGCCAATCAAACACTCAAAGTGGCTCAGAGACCTGTCCGCTTTTGGCAGTCTTTCGAGTCTATACAGTACGGTATCGCGGGATGATACGATGACACTCAAATGATGGATGCAAGAGGTAGAATGATGATGAGGTACAAAAGCATACTGATCGCATGGGCGGCTCTGCTGGCGGTCAATGCCAGCGCACAGACGGTCTATTCGCAGAACACCGCTCCGGGTGACCTGTTCACCAACTCAGGCGCTACGAATCAGGGTCAGAGCTTCGGGCATCCCAACTGGGTCTACAACAATACGCGCGGGGGCGGCAGCGTCGGTATCCGCACTAACTACCCGCGCAACGGCAACGGCTCAGTCTACTTCAACAGCCCCAGCGGCACAGGCAAGGCGGATATCGAGTATTTCGCCGATCCTGTGAACGCAGGCGGGAACTTTGTACCCAATCCGTTCAATCCCGCCTCGATTCTCGGCAACCTTGCGCAGCTTACCGCGCTCCGTTACGAATGGTATCGGGATGGTAGCTCGACGGTGATTGGGCACTTACACCCCGTGCTGCGGCTGGGGATCCTGCGGGTCAACCCGGATAACTCGGTCAACACAGGCTACCTGACCTTTGAACGGGTCTATAACGGGTTTTCTGGTGCCGCGCCGACCAACACCTGGGTGTCCGACGACATCATTGCAGGCAACTACAAGCTCTGGGCGACCGCCTCGCTGGGCTTCGGCGACCCGAATGTCAACATCAACAATGTGCTGAAAACCATCTCCGAGTGGGTTGCCGCCGCGAGTGCAGTGAACGCCCAGCTGTTTGTTATCTCGGTGAACGCAGGCATCGGCTCTGGCTGGAATGGGCAGTTCACAGGCGCCGTTGATACCATCACTTTCGGCTTTGGCGGCGCTTCCAGCACCTACAACTTCGAGGTTGTGCCTGAGCCGGCGAGCATAGCAGCACTGGGTATGGGTCTGGCAAGCCTGCTGGGTCTGCGCCGGCGCAGGATGTAGCATCCTTGCCCCGTATCCCCGCACGCGGGAGAGAGGGTCAAAAATCCCTCTCACCCGTGTGCGGGGAAGTTATCCCGCCTTGAGCGAGGCGATGACCTTCTCAAGATCGGGGAAGCTGGTCTGCACGCATTCCACATCGCGGCTCACCGTCTCCCCGATTGGGCGACCAGCCCCACTATCGCCAGCATCATCGCGATGCGGTGCTCGCCATAACGCTGCACCCCCACGCGCCATTCAGGAACGCGGGTCCGATCAGGCGGGGCTGACCGTTCAACCGCGCAGGTCGAAGCCCAGAAAACCCCGCAAAAAGCAGAGTCCAGTCTCCTTCCATGCCTGCCGATAATCGGTCAGGGAACAGAGCCGGTGACACAGGGGGAGGGAGAATCGCTATGTTCGGAGGCAGTATCACAGGCATCAACTTTGCCGGGCTGGCATCGGGCATCGACACGGAGGCGATTATCCAGAAGCTGATCGAGCTCCAGTCGCGCCCGCTCCAGCGGCTGATGGTGCGCAAGTCGGAGCTGAGCGCGCGTATGAGCGCGTTCGATCAGTTTCGCGGGCTGGTCAACAATCTTCAGACCGCTGCGGGCGCGCTCTCCGTTAAAAACGCCTTCAATCTGATTCGCGCCACCTCGTCGGATACACAGGTCGCCACTGTAACAGCGTCCACCGACGCGCTGCCTGGCACCTACGAGCTGCGCGTCAGCAAGCTCGCGCAGGCGCATAAGATTATCAGCGGTGCGCACGCCTCCGCCACCGCTGAGCTGGGTGCCACTGGACAGTTCATGGTGAACGGTAAGATTATTGAGGTCAACCCCAGCGACACACTGACCACCATCGCCAGCAAGATCAATGCTGCGAATGCCGGTGTCACGGCTTCCATCCTGAACGGCGATAACGGGCAGGTGTTCCTGACGCTCACTGCCACCCACACGGGCGCGGAGAGCCGAATCCAGCTTGCCGATGTGGGCGGCTACAACATTATCGTGCCCACGCTCAAGCTGGTGAGCTACGCCGAGTTCATTCGCAACCAGCAGGGCAACGCCGCCCTCTCCGAACGGTTCACCGATTCGGGCACGCCACTCGGCACCCTGTTCCAGATGAGCAGCCCCACCAGCGGCACCATCCAGATTAATGGCGTTGCTGTCTCTATCGACTTCGCAACCGACAGCCTCAACACCATCGCCAGCCGAATCAACAACGCGGGTATCCCGGGCGTCACCGCGTCAGTGGTCAGCGAGACGGTCAACGGCACAACCTACTACCGCCTCAAGATCGAAGGTGCCAGTGGTGTGCCCACCTTCACCGATAATAACAACATCCTCAAAAATCTGGGCATTCTGCAGAACCAGTACGAGCGCGAGCTGGTGCAGGCGCAGGATGCCGAGTTCAGCGTCGACGGCATCAACTTCAAGCGCAGCACCAATCAAATCACCGATGTGATTCCGGGTGTGACGCTCAATCTGCTCAGCGCGGATGCCACCAACCCCAAAACGGTAACCATCACCCTCTCGCGCGATTACGACGGCATCAAAGGCTCCATCACCAGCTTCATTAATGCCTTCAACAGCCTCGTCGACTTCATCAAGCAGAACGCCTCGTTTGACAAAGAGACCCTGAAGGGTGGCATCCTGTTTGGGGATAGCACAATCAGCCTGATTCAGGACACACTGGTGCGCCAGATCACCGATGTGGTGCAGGGTCTGGACGGCACGCTGCGGGCGCTCAGTCAGGTCGGGGTTCAGCTGGGGCAGGATGGCAAGCTCACGCTGGACGAAGGCAAGTTGATGCAGATGCTCAACAGCGATTTGACGGGCGTGAGCCGCCTTTTTATTGCGAACGGCACCACCACGAACACGCAGATCGCCTTTGTGTCGGCGACCGATGCGACGCGCCCCTCGCCCGCGACTGGCTACGAGGTGGTCATCACGCAGGTGGCAACCCGTGCCACCGCCAGCGCCAGCATCGCGCAAACGGGCGCCAGCACCACCGACGAACGGCTCACCTTTTCGGGCAGCCTGTTCGGCAATGAACCCTACACGCTGGTCATCCCTGCTGGCAGCACCATCGACGACACAATCGCCCGCATCAATAGCGATGCCCGCCTCAAGAATCTGGTGGTCGCCAGCAAAGATAGCGAGGGCAGGCTGGTGATTCAGGCACGCAACTACGGCTCCGCCAGCAGTTTCACCGTCGTCTCGGACCAGGCAGCCAGCGCGACCAGCTCCGGCATCGGCACCACCGCCATTAACGCGCAGGGTCAGGATGTGGCGGGCACTATCAACGGCGAACCCGCCACCGGTCAGGGACAGTTCCTCACAGGCAACAGCGGCAACCCGAACACCGCAGGCTTGCAGATTCGCGTGCTGGCGACCACGCCCGGCACCTACGGCGCGGTCATCTTCACGCGCGGCGTCGCCGACCAGGTGCGCCAGTACGCCAAATCGATCACCGATATCGTGAACGGCGACCTCACACTGGCAACCAATACGCTTCAGGACCAGATTAAAGCCATCGACGAGCAGATGCAGAGCATTCGTGAGGAGATCAGCCGTCGCGAGCAGATGCTGCGTCAGCAGTTTGCTCGCCTGGAAAGCGCCCTCAGTCAGATGCAGTCGCAGAGCATGCGACTCTCCGCCATGCTGGGCGGCATGCCAGGACTGAGAATCGCCTGAATCGAACCCGCACGGGTTCTAAATGGAGGAACCTATGTACGGTGGCGTGAACGGACAGCAGCGCTACTTGCAAACGGCGGTGGAGACGGCGCATCCCGCCCGACTGGTGGTGATGCTCTATGATGGCGCCCTCCGCTTCCTGAACCTGGCAGTAGAAGCCATCGAACAGCGCAACTACGAACAGCAGAATCTCTATCTACAGAAAGCGCAACGCATTCTTAGCGAGCTGATCAGCAGCCTCGACTTCGCGCAGGGCGGCGAAATCGCCGAGAACCTGTTCCAGCTCTACACCTATCTTTACAACCAGCTGGTGCAGGCGAACATCAGCGACGATAAAGCAAAGGTTCAGCACGCAATTGCTCTGCTGAGCGAGCTGCGTGAGGCGTGGGACACCATCGCGAGCCAGGTGGAAGCCCCGCCCCAGACCTGCACGCCAGGGAAGGTGCATCTGCATGGCTAAGAGCCTGATCGAGACCCTGCTGGATGATTTCTGGCTGCTGAGTCTGTCGCTGGAGCAGGCGCTGCAGGAGGACGACTGGGATCAGGTGGTGGGGCTGCTCCAGCGGCGAGAAGAGGTGCTGCGCACGCTGGAGTGTCTGGAGCCAGACCCCGCGTGGCTGCCCAAATTGCACCGCGCCCTCGAAGCCGACCACCGTTGCCAGCAACTCATTCAGCGCAAGCAGCGTGCCCTGCTGCTTGAACTGGAGGAGGAGAGCCAGCAACGCCGCTGCAGCGAACATTACCGCCCCACCCCCTTCGAACCACAAACCCGTTTCGAGCAAGAGGGATAGCGGCGGAATCACCCCACAGCGGCCGAGGGGCACGCCGCTCTCTGGTGAGCGGGTCAAGCCGTGAGCGATGCGCGGAACCCTCTCCCCAAGGGGGGAGAGGGTACGCTCTCACAGCGGAATGAAGCTCATATCGGGTGTGAGGCGGCGGGTGAAGGCAGCGAGCAGACGCACCGCGTTCTCCACATCCTCCAGCGAGAGCAGCTCGCAGGGCGTGTGCATGTAGCGCAACGGAACCGAGATCAGCCCCGTTGCCATCCCTGCGCGACTGATCTGCATCGCGTTCGCGTCGGTGCCTGTGCCGCCACCCACGGCGTCAATCTGATAGGGGATGCCCTCCTCTTCGGCGGTCTGCAACAGCAGGTCGAACACGCGCGGGTTGATGTTCGCGCCCCGGCAGAGAACGGGTCCCTTGCCCGGGATTACCTCACCGACGCGCTTTTTGTCCACGCTCGGGTAGTCGGAGGCGTGCGTGACATCGACGGCGATACCCACCTGCGGGTCGACGCCGTACGCGCTGGTGCGGGCGCCACGCAGCCCGATCTCTTCCTGCACGGTGGCGACGGCGAACACGGCAGCCGTCGGGCGATTCTCGCTGAGCAGGCGCAGCGCCTCCGCCACAATAAATGCGCCCATCTTGTTA
The DNA here is from genome assembly GCA_037445735.1 of Armatimonadota bacterium. Taxonomy (GTDB): domain Bacteria; phylum Armatimonadota; class Fimbriimonadia; order Fimbriimonadales; family GBS-DC; genus HRBIN15. The sequence continues at coordinate 88,609 of JBBIJY010000005.1, forward strand.
TCGAACCCGCGCGCGGTCGCAAAGCCGTTCATCAGCGGGGTGAACTCGGCGGCAATCGTGATGGGGTCGCCGATGCGCACCTTCTCCTGCGCGGCGGCGCGACTGCCCGCGCCGATGTCCACCCACAGATCGTGCAGTTTGGGCGCCTTGCTGCGCTCGTCCTCCTCCAGCAGGTGGATCGGCTTGCGACCGATGACGCCCGGAATCGCGCCCGATGCGGTGTGCACATAGACGCGCTGCCCGACAGGGATGACCGCGTCGTGCCCGCCTATCGGACCGAAATAGAGGAAGCCCTCGTCGGAGATATAGCGCACGATGAAGCCGATTTCGTCCATATGTCCGGCGAACATCACGCGCGGCTTGCCCGATGGGTTCAGCGCTGCAATCACATTGCCCATCACATCGGTGGTCACTTCGTCGGCGAACTCGCGCGTGTAGCGGCGATACACCTCTGCCGCCCGATACTCATAGCCGGATGGCGACGGTGTGTTCACAATCGTTTTGAAAAACTCCAGCGATTCGGGTCTCATTTTGTGCCTCCTGATAGTCGATGAAGGTTCGCCATTTCGATGGCGCTGAGCGCGGCTTCGGCGCCCTTGTTGCCCGCTTTGCCGCCCGCGCGTTCGAGCGCCTGCTCGAAGGTGGCTTCGGTGAGGATGCCCAGTGCGACGGGCACACCCGTGTCCAGCATGGTGCGCATCAGCGCGTTGCAGACCGCGGCGCTGATATGGTGAGCATGGGCGGTCTCGCCCTGCAGCACCGCGCCGAGACAAATAATGGCGTCATACTGCTGGCTTCGGGCGCACGCCTGCGCCGCGAGGGGTATCTCCCAGCTGCCCGGCACAGAGTAGAGGTCGATCGCGTTCGGGTCAGCGCCGTGCTGCAACAGGGTCTGGACTGCGCCCTCGCGCAGGCGGTCCGTGATGAGCGCGTTATAGCGGCTGACAATCAGTGCGAACCGCAATCCCTGCGCCTGCAAACCGCCCTCGTAGCTTGCCATCGCGGTCGAGTATACCCTCTTCAATCCGCCTGGGTCATCAGCGTGTTTCTGGTGAGGATCAGGGCGCGGCTGAGTTCGTCAGCGGTGCAGGTGCGTTGTCCCGATTGAGCGAGGTGTGCGCCCGCGGCGGCGTGCAGATAGGCGCCTGCGAGGCTCGCCTCTAGCGGCGGCAACCCCTGCGCGAGCAGACCCGCTATCGCGCCTGTCAGCACATCGCCTGAACCGCCCGTTGCCAGGCTCGGCTCGGCAAAGGGTATCAACCACACGCCAGCGCCGTCCGTCACGATGCTGTACGCACCCTTCAGCACTATGGTCGCCTCATAGCGTTCGTTCAGCAGGGCAGCCGCGCTGAGACGGTCCTCCTGCACCTGGCGCGTTTCGAGCTGGAGCAGTCGCGCTGCCTCGCCCGGATGCGGGGTCAGGACGGTGCGTGGTGGTAGCGACACGGCGTTGCCCAGTCGCGCCAGCCAGTTCAAGCCGTCGGCGTCGATCACCAGCGGTCGCCCCGTCTCGCTCCATCGCTCCAGCAGCTCCAGCATGGCGTTGCCCGTCGGCTCATGCTGACCCAGCCCGGGACCGAGTGCCAGCACATCGAATCGGCTCCACTGCTCGCTGAGGTAGCGCACGCCGTCGCGTGTCAGCGCGCCCAGCTCGCCATCAGGCAGGGGTAGCGTCATCAGTTCGGGATAGAAGGCGGCAACCTGCGGCTGGATGCGGGATGGCACAGCGACCGTTGCCAGCCCTGCACCGATTCGCAGCGCGGAGATGCCCGCCAGCGCAGGGGCGCCCACCATACCCACCGAGCCGCCCACCACCAGCACGGTTCCGCGCTGACCCTTATGCGTGTCGGGCGACCACACCGGCAGCATCGAAGCCACATCCTGCGGGCGCAGCAGTCGCGCCGTGCATTCACACGCCTGCAGGCGTTGCGGCGCGATGCCTATCGGCACCGCCACCCACTGCCCCACACAGCGCGGCCCCGCGTTCAGGAAGAAGCCGATTTTGGGCAGTCCCATCGTCACGGTGCAGGTCGCCCGCACGGCGACGCCCAGCTCGCGCCCCGTGTCGGCGTCCAGCCCGGAGGGGATGTCCACCGCCACAATCGGGCGGTTCGAGCGGTTCATCGCTTCAATCAGCGAGCGGTACGGCTCGCGCACCTCGCCCGTCAGCCCTGTGCCAAGCAGCGCGTCGACCAGGATGTCCTCGCCCTGAAACAGTCCTGGGTCGGGCTGGGCAGGCGTCGCCAGCGCGGGGATGCCGTACGCGCGCACCATCTGCCACTGGATGGCGGTGTCGCCCGTGAACTCGTTCGGCTCCGCCATTAGCCACAGATGCACCTGTGCGCCCGCCTCATGCAGATAGCGGGCGACCACCATGCCGTCGCCCCCATTATTGCCCTTGCCCACCAGCACAGCGATATGGCGACCCTGTATCGGGCTGAACCGCTCGCACAGGTAGCGGAACACGCCCTGACCCGCCCGCTCCATCAGGATCAGCGACGGGATACCGTCCTCTTCGATGGTGAGCCGATCGAGGGCGCGCATCTCCGCCGCGCTCACCACTGGCACGCCCCAGCGCATACTCTCCCGATTCACCTTCCGCAACGGCTCTCCTGCCTGTGCGTGGGGTATCCTTCTAACCATGGTGAACGCTAATCGTCGCAAGGGGCACGCGGTGGTGCTGGGCGCGGGCACGATGGGCAGCGGCATCGCCGCGCTGTTAGCCAGCGTCGGCTGGCGCGTTACCCTGCTCGATGTGGGCGAGGTCGCCCTCCACGCGCTGGAGCGACTGAAACAGAGCGGCGCGTTCTATCACCCCGATGACGCGATGCGAATCACCCCTGGCAATGTGGACAGCCAGCTGGACGCGGTGGAGAGCGCAGACTGGGTGCTGGAAGCGATTATCGAGCGCATCGAGCCGAAGCGGGAGCTGTGGGCGCGCGTGGCGAAGCGGGTGAACCCCGACGCCGTGTTAAGCACGAATACTTCGGGGCTGGGCATCGCCGAGATTGCCGAAGCGCTGCCACCGAACCTGCGCAGCCGCTTTCTGGGCACCCACTTTTTCAACCCGCCGCGCGTGATGCACCTGCTGGAGATTATTCCCACCGCCGACACCGACCCCGACCTGGTGGTGCAGTTCACTGCCTTCGCGGAACGGCTGCTGGGCAAGCGCGTGGTGCTGGCGAAGGACCGACCTGGCTTCATCACCACGCGAATCGGCATCTATGCGCTGATGCGGGCGCTGGCAAGCGCAATTCAATTTCGCATCACGCCCGAAGAGGCGGATACCCTGCTGGGTCCGCTGGTCGGTCGCCCGCGCAGTGGGGTCTTTCGGCTCGCCGATCTGGTGGGGCTCGATGTCGCGCATAACATTATTCTCAATCAGAAGGAGCGCCTGCCCGACGATTTTTATATTCAATCGCTGCAGTTGCCGCCTGTGTGGCACGCGCTGATAGAGCAGGGTCGGCTGGGCGAGAAGGCGGGCGCGGGCTTTTATAAGCGTGAAGGGCGCGAGATCCTGACCCTCGATTTCGACACGCTCACCTATCGCCCGCGTCGGGAGCCGCAGCTGCCGCTGGAGCCGTCCGTTCCACAGCTGCCGCTGCCAGAGCGGCTGCAGGCGCTGCTCAATCTGCCCGATCGGTACGGCGCCTTCTTCCGCGAGGCGTTCCTGATGCCGCTGGCGTACGGCGCGGAGGTGATGCCCGAAGTCGCCTACGACATCCCATCGCTCGATATGGCGATGCGACTGGGCTACAACTGGGAGCTGGGCGTGTTTGAGAGCTGGGACGCGCTGGGTGAGGCGGGGCGCGACGCGCTCGCCCAGCTGAACCTGCCCGGCGAACCCGCCACGCTGCGAGCGTTGCGCAACGCGGGATTCAACCGCTTCTATACCACCCTCGGCGCCACGCGCGTCTACTTTGAACCGCGCGATGATGAGGGCGACTATGTGCCCTTCACCACACCCCACTTCTTCATCCAGCTGGACGACCTCGCGCGCGGCGGCAAACTCATCGAAGAGCATCCTGAAGCCCGCCTGATCGATCTGGGCGACGATGTGGTCTGCATCGAGTTCCGCACCAAAGCGAATGTGCTGACGCCCGATTTGATGCGCTTCCTCCACCATGCGCTGGAGCGGGCGGAGCGTGAGTTCGCAGGTGTCGTGATCGGCAATCAGGGACGCATGTTCTCGGCAGGGTTCAATCTGAACCTGTTCGTGGAGTATATCACGGCGGAGGACTGGCAGGGTCTGGACGCGGGTCTGCGCCTTCTGCAGGGCTTGAGCCAGCGCATTCGCACCTGCGGCGTGCCAGTGGTGGCGGCGGTGCACGGTTATGCGCTGGGCGGCGGGCTGGAGGTGGCACTGCCCTGCGCCCATGTGCATGCGCATGTGGATGCCAGCCTCGGTCTGCCCGAAGCGCTGGTCGGGCTGATCCCCGCCGGGGGCGGCACCACACTGATGACCCGCCGCGCACTGGAGAATCTCCCACCCGAGGACGACCCACTGCCCCACCTGCGCCCCGTCTTCCAGACGCTGGCGTTCGGCAAGCGCTCAAATAACGCCTTCGACGCCTGCACGCTGGGCTTCCTGCGACCGCACGACACGCTCTGCTGGAACATCGACCGCCTGCTGTACGAAGCCAAGCAGCATGTGCTGGCGCTGTCGCGGGCAGGCTACCGACCACCTCAGCCCACGCCCATCCTCGCCACAGGCGAGAACGGCTTCGCGCGACTGATGATGGAGGTTCACTGGGCGCACAAAGCGGAACAGATCAGCGACCACGACCGCCTCATCGCCGAAAAGATTGCTTATGTGATGACCGGCGGCGCGGTCAAATCGGCTACCCCCCTGCCCGAAGAGCATTTCCATGCACTCGAACGCGAGGCGTTCATCGAACTCTGCCGCACGCCCAAAACGCTGGAGCGTATCCGCCACATGCTCGAAACGGGCAAACCGCTGCGCAACTGAGAGGGAGCACACCATGCGGAAACGCGCACAGGAGACACGGCTCTATCGGCTGGAGATGAACGAGCGAATCTTAAACAGCGGCTTCAAGCCGTTCCAGCGGTTCTTCGCGCTGGACGCCGCCGCCTACGAATCAGGCGCCATCCCCGTCAAATACAAAGAGCTGATGGGGCTGGTTGGATCGATGGTGCTGCGCTGTAATGACTGCATCTTCTATCATCTGGATCGCTGTGTGCAGGAGGGCGCCACGCGCGAGGAACTGCACGAGGCGATGAACATCGCGCTCATCATCGGCGGCTCCATCGTTATCCCGCACCTGCGCTATGCCTACGAGGTGATGGATGAGCTGTTCGAGGAAAAAGCCCAGCGCGAGGGAGGTGCATAGATGGCAACCGTGCATATGAAGATAGCGACCGTCACGCGCGACCAGGTGAAGGTGCCATGGCTGTGGCGACTGGGACGCGATTTTGAGCTGCAGGTGAACATTTTGAAGGCGAACATCGATGACGATTTCGGCTGGGCACTGATCGAGCTGCAGGGTCCCGTCGAGGAGATTCAGCGGGCAACGGCGTGGCTCCACACGACGGGACTGCATGTGGAGCCTGTGGAGCGCTCCGTTTCGGAATAAGCGATGCCTGCGGTTTTACTGAAGCGACCGTCGCCGCCGCCCGACTTTGAAGCCTTCTGGCGTGAGGTGGTCGCCGAGAGTGACACCCTGCCCCTGATCTCTGAGCGTGTGCATCAGCCCTCGGATGACACGCTCACCCATAAGGTGTTTCGTTTGCGCTGGCGGGGCGCTGATGGCAAAGGGCGCGAGGGCTGGTACGCCGTGCCGCGCACCCCTGCCACCGAAAAACGGGTGGGACTGCTCTACCTGCCCGGCTACGGCATCGGCACCACCCCCATCAACGAGAACACGGCTTTTGACCGCTTCGTCACCCTGTCGCCCAATCTGCACGGCTATTCGGTGGAGCCGAACATTCCCTATAGCCCCGAACACGGCTACTTCACGCAGGGCATCGAATCGCCGCACACCTATGTGTATCGGCGTATCATGCTGGATTGCCTGCTCGCTGTGCGCGTGCTGAGCGCTCAGCCGGAGGTCGATTCGAGCCGGATTGTTGCGGCGGGGTTGAGTCAGGGAGGTGGTCTGGCGGTGATGCTGGGCGCATGGTGCCCGCTGGTGCGCGTGGTGGTTGCGGAACTGCCTGCGCTCACCTACTGGGAGTATCTGCTGAACGCCACCGCGTGGCGCTACCCCATCAAAGAGTTCGCCGACTACATGCAGGCAACGGGGCACCGCCCCGAAACGCTGCTGCAAACCCTGCAATATTTTGATACGGTTAACCATGCGCCCTTTGTGCGCGTGCCAGTGCAGCTGAGCCTCGCGCTGAAAGACCCCGGCATCCGCGCACCAGTGGTCTTTTCGCTTTATGACGCCCTCCCCCACCCCAAACGCCTGCTGATTTACGAAGATTTAGGGCATGACTGGTCACCCGAGATGCACATACGCCTGCAGGAGTGGGTGAATCAGCACCTTTTGCAGAGATAAGGTGGTGAGGTTCGCGAGCCCATCAACCCTGTTATCATAATCGCACTGGTTGCGCCAGATTCGCAAATCTCTAAGGAGAGCGGCGACCGTGGGCTGCCCCTTTTGTCGAAGGAGTCCGCCGAAAGTGTCTCCATCAGCACATGCTGAAGATCCGGACTAACTGTTCGTGCTTGCAGGGTGATCTCCTAAATATAGGCTCCAATCTCATTCCTGTGGCGGCAACAGGTCATCGACGGCAATCACGCTTTCTGGTTTGGCAACGGGCGTCAGCACCTCCCCCGCGCGATACACCCCCTGCTGACGATAGCCGTACCCATAGGGACGCCCACTCATCGGCACCGGCTCACGAAACACCTCCACCACCCGCTCCGCAAGATTGATAATCCAGTATTCGGGGATGCCTGCCCATGCATACAGGCTGGCTTTGGTGTGGCGATCCAGACGCAGCGTGGTCTCGCTGACCTCCACCACCAGCACGGCGCGGGTGGGATGTGCACGAGCGAAGTCGCGAATGGTGCCCTCCACCACCGCGACATCGGGCAGGGGTTCATCCCGCTCGCTCAAGGTCAGGGGCAGCTGGGTGTCGACAAGGTAGCCTGCCTCTTCAGGAAAGACACTTCGCAGGGCACGCACACATAAGCGAATCGCGGTCGCATGGGCACTTTTCATCGGTAGCTCCTTTGCGATGAGTTCGCCGTTGATGAGCTCGATCTTCTCGTCGGGCTGGATGATGCCCGCCTCAATCATGCGCTCCAGATCGGCGCGGGTGAACTTGCGTCGGTAGCCCGCACGGTATGCCGGCGAAACACGGGGTAGTGTCTTTGCCATATCTCCAGTATACCCTGTGCAGCCGTCGCACACGGAATCCGCCTGAATCGCGTATAATATCTTCTGGCGAAGACGCCAGGAGGGAACAGCTATGAGCCAGCAACTGATTACGGAACGCAAGACACGGTTCGTATCGCTGTCGGGCATCGAAATCAAGCGTTACTATACGCCCGACGATATTGCTCAGCTCGATTACCAGCGCGATCTGGGCAATCCGGGCGAGTACCCCTTCACGCGCGGGCTGTATCCGACAGGCTATCGCACCAAACTGTGGACGATTCGCCAGTTTTCGGGCTTTGCCACACCTGAAGAGACCAACCAGCGCTATAAATATCTCATCTCACAGGGTCAGACGGGGCTGTCGGTGGCGTTTGACCTGCCCACGCTGATGGGCGTTGATCCTGACGATCCCGAAGCGGAAGGGGAGGTGGGCAAGTGCGGGGTAAGCGTCGCCTCACTCAAAGATATGGAGATCCTGTTCGATGGCATCGATCTGGGCGCCATCACGACCTCGATGACCATCAACGCGCCTGCGATCATCATCTGGGCGATGTATCTCGCCGTCGCCGAGCAGCAGGGCGTGCCGTTAGACAGACTCTCGGGCACCATTCAGAACGACATTCTCAAGGAGTTTATTGCCCAGAAAGAATGGATTTTCCCGCCTGAACCGCATATGAAGCTCATCGTGGACACGGTGGAGTTCGGCTGTCGTTATGTGCCGAAGTGGCATCCCATCAGCATCAGTGGCTATCATATTCGTGAGGCAGGCTCCACCGCTGTGCAGGAGCTGGCATTCACCTTAGCCGACGGCTTCGAATATGTGCGCTGGTGCCTCGATAGAGGGCTGGACATCGATGAGTTCGCGCCGAAGTTGTCCTTTTTCTTCAACGCGCATATCGACTTCTTTGAGGAGATCGGCAAGTTCCGCGCAGCCCGGCGCATCTGGGCGCAGGAGATGCGTGAGACCTTCGGCGCGAAGAACCCGCGCTCCTGGTGGCTCCGATTCCACACGCAGACCGCTGGCTGTTCCCTCACCATGCAACAGCCCTATGTGAATATCATTCGCTCCACGATTGAGGCGCTGGCGGCGGTGCTGGGCGGCACGCAGTCGCTGCATGTGAACTCGTTTGATGAGGCATGGGCACTGCCCACCGAAGAAGCCGCCCTGCTCTCCCTGCGCACCCAGCAGGTGATTGCCGAAGAGACGGGCGTTGCCAGCACGGTCGACCCGCTGGGTGGCGCGTACTTTGTGGAATGGATGACCAGCAAGATGGAGGAGGGCGCCCGCGAATACTTCCGCCGTATCGAGCAGCAGGGCGGCGTCATCCCTGCCATTAAGAACGGCTTCTTCCAGCAGGAGATTGCTGATGCCGCCTATCAGTTCCAGCGGCGTGTGGAAGAGCGCGACTTTATCTGGGTCGGTGTTAACGAGTACCAGCTGGACGAGGAGCCGATCCCGTTCCGCATCCTGAAGATCCCAGAGGAGACGCGCGAGAAGCAGGTTCAGCGCATGCAGGCGCTTCGGCGGGAACGCGACAATCGGGCGGTGGCACAGGCGCTGCGAGACCTGCAGTCCGCCGCGCGCCGCGAGGAGAACCTGATGCCGCCCATTCTGAACGCTGTTAAAGCCTACGCTACACTGGGCGAGATCGTGAACGCGCTCAAAGAGGTCTACGGAACCTACACCGAGAGCGCGATTATCTGATGGCGCCCGAGGCTGTCAGGGAACTGAGCCTGGCGCGAATCTTGTCGGGTTCGAGCGTGTGCCAGGTGCCCTCCTGATAGAGGATAGCACCTTCCACCATCGTGAGGGCAATATCTTCGCTGCGGGCGACCAGCACCAGCGCGGCGTATGGGTCGGGCATCTGGCTGAACGCCAGGCGATGCGTGCGCACGGCAATCACATCGGCGCGTTTACCCACCTCCAGCGAGCCAATCTGTTCAGCAAGCCCCAGACTGCGTGCGCCCTCCAGAGTGGCGATTGCCACCCAGTCGCGCCAGCTCGGTTGGGCGGTGTAAGCGTGCGCCCGCTGCGCCAGCGCCGCAAAACGCAGCTCCTCCCACAGATCCAAACTGCCGCTGCTGACCACACTGTCAGTGCCCAGCCCGATGCGCACCCCGCGCCGCCGCAGCTCATAAATCGGCGCGATGCCCGTCAGCAGCCGCGCGTTGGAGCGCGGACAGTGCGCCACCGCTGTATCGCTTTCAGCAATGAAACGCATCTCGTATGGTTCCACCCGCACGCAATGCACCAGCTGCGTATCCGCGCCCAGCACGCCCGCCTGATTCAGGTACTCCACGGGCGGCACGCGCGGATGCAAATAGTCAATCCCGCGCTGGGCGAACAGCTCGGCGAATGCGCCTGAACCTGAGCGGGTGAGCGCGACCTCCTCCGACGATTCCGCCGCATGAATGCTGAGCGGCAGGCTCTGACTGCGTGCGTGCTGCACCAGTGCCTTCAGCAGGCTGTCGCGCACGGTGTAGACGGCGTGCGGTGCGATGCCCAGCGACACGCGCTCCGTCGCCTCGTGCTTCGCCAGCGTCCTGCGCAGGGCGTCGAGCTTCTCCTTGAGCTGGTTCAGGATGGTCTCGTCATCGGGTTCCGATTCGATGCCGAACACCTCCTGATAGATGCGCCCGCGCAGTCCGCTCCGCGCCAGCGCCTCCACGCTCACGCCCGAATCGGTGTTGTCCGCTATGAAAGTGATGCCGCTGGCGATACACTCGGCGGCGCCCAGCAGCGCGGAGGGCAGCCAGAGGTCGACAGGCGTCTGTGCTTTCAGCTCCACCAGCGCCCGAATCCATGCAAAAAAGGGCACACGGTCGTTCAGCCCGCGCAGGGCGGTGTACTCCAGATGGCAGTGCGCGTTCACCAGCCCCGGCATCAGAATCGCATCGCCAAAATCCAGCACATCGCTCGCCCTGCGCGTGCCGCTCTGCGAACGCACCTCCACAATCTGCCCGTTTTCCACCACCACCTCGCCATTCGGCAACGGCTCGCCACTGATGGGCAGCACCCAATTCGCTCGCAGGATCAAAGCGGGGTGTTCCATGCGCGCCACATCTCCTCCAGAGTGATATTTTTCACATGCAGGTCGGCAAACAGGCAGTTGTAGCGGTAGCCCGGATCGGGCGGATAATCACCAGAGAACCAGCTCCTGCTGCCGTGCCACTTGCCCGTGCCATCGAACAGCATGTTAATCTGGGAACTGTACTGGAAACTGCCGACGCGCATCTGGCGGAAGGCGATCTCGGTGCGGAACAGATAGCTGGTGCCGTAGCGCTTGTAGGAAGAGGGGCGAGTGTCAAACGGTTCACCCGTGAAGTCCTGAATGGTGTAGCCGATATCGGAGGGGCATCGCCAGATTTCGCGGCTCTTCTGATAGGGTTGCAGCACCTCGTGCAGAAAGGGCATCGACGGGATCAGTTGTTGCCACTGCGGGTAGTCGCGCCAGATTTGCGGCGTGTAGTAGTCGGTCGGGTCCACCGCGAACGGGTAGAGGTCGTCGTGATCGGTGGCATACATCTCGATGGACATCCCGATCTGGCGCAGGTTGGAAAGACACTGGCTCTGACGGGCTTTGGCACGCGCTGTCGCAAACACAGGGAACAGCAATGCCACCAGCACGGCAATAATCGCGATCACCACCAGCAGCTCAATCAGGGTGAACCCCGTGCGTTTCATCGTTCAGCACCTGTTGCATGATACCCTCATGTTGCCTCTCCCTTGCTGAAGGCGTTCCTGCACAAGCCGAGCCGACCTGCGCGGGCTTTATTCATCAGAAATGGTACTGCCCCTCGGCGTCGGCGCGGAAGCGAGGGCTTGCCTTTTTCGGAACTTTTCAGCAGGAGAGTGGCAGGCAATCGCGAATCGAAAGGGCACGGGAGGATAGCAAGCGATGACATGGCGCAAATGGCTCTTATGGCTGATGGCGATGGCGATAATTGTGATGCTGAGTGCCTGCACCAGCCGTCCTGGCGGCTCTGCAGGCGGCACAGGCACAGCGGGCAGTTCAGGGATGGTGAACCCCGCTGCGCGGCTGGCGAAACGCAACGCGGCGAAGGTGGTACAGCCGGCGCCAGAACCCGACCAGAATCGAATCGTGATTGGCGTCTATGCCGACCTCACAGGCGATAACTCCACCTTCGGCGAGGAGACGCGCAACGGTGTCACGCTGGCAGTGGAGGAGGCTAATCGCGCAGGCGGCGTGCTGGGCAAACCGGTGGTTGCCCGCTTTGAAGACACCCGCTCCGATCCCCAGCAGGCACGCAATGTGGTCACCAAGCTCATTCAGCAGGAGCGCGTGCTGGCAGTCATTGGCGAGGTCGCCAGCACCATGAGCCTGGCAGGCGGACCCATCTGCCAGAAGTACGGCGTGCCGATGATCTCGCCCTCATCCACCAACCCCGCCGTGACCGATCAGGGCAACTACATCTTCCGCGTGTGCTTCATCGACCCGTTTCAGGGCTATGTGATGGCGAAGTTCCTTGCCGAGAACCTGAAGGTCAAGCGGGTCGCCATCCTGTACGACAACTCCAGCGACTACAGCAAGGGGCTGGCGGAGTTCTTCCAGCAAAGTTTCCGCAAGATGGGCGGCGAAATCACCGATGTGCTGAGCTACAAGCCGCAGGACACCGACTTCCGCTCGCAATTGACCACCATTCGGGCAAAGAACCCCGAAGCCATCTATATTCCGGGCTATTACAAATCGGTGGGGCTGATTGCGCGTCAGGCGCGGGAACTGGGCATTAAGGTGCCGCTGGCAGGGGGTGACGGCTGGAGTTCGCCGAAGCTGGTGGAAGGCGCGGGCGGTCCCGGCAAAGCCATCGAAGGCTGCTACTTCAGCGACCATTATGCACCCGACGACCCCGCCCCGCAGATTCAGGAGTTTGTGAAGAAGTATCGCCAGCGGTTCGGGCAGACACCGGGCGGGCTGGCAGCGCTGGCGTATGACGCCGCGCGGGTGCTGTTCGCCGCCATCGAAAAAGCGGGCAAACTCGACCGCGCCGCCATCCGCGACGCAATCGCCAATACCAGAAATTTCCCCGGCGTCACGGGCGTGATCACCATCAACGAGTTCGGCGATGCGGACAAGTCGGCGGTCGTGCTGCAGGTGAAAGGCAACCGATTCGTGTTCGTCACACGCATCACGCCCGAAACTGCCACCACTGCCGCGAGCGCACGACAGGTAAAATAGAAGCCTGGCTATACGATGGAACTGTCGACGCTCGCACAGCAGCTGGTGAACGGTATTCAGAGCGGTGCGATCTATGCGCTGATTGCCGTCGGCTACACGATGGTCTACGGCATTCTGCGCATGATCAATTTTGCGCACGGCGAGGTTTATATGGTGGGCGCGCTGGTCGCCTGGCTGGGCACCTCGCGCGACTGGTATGGCGTGGTGTCGCACGCCAGCACGGGTGGGCTGGTGCTGCTGATTGCGACAGCGATGCTGGTTTGCATGACGCTGGGCGTGCTCATTGAACGCTTAGCCTATCGCCCCCTGCGCCATGCGCCACGCCTGATCGTGCTGATCACCGCGATTGGAATGTCGTTCCTGCTGCAGAACCTCGCGCTGATTTTATTCGGCGCGGATCCCAAGACGGTGCCGCTCACCTGGCGCACGGTGCAGCTGGGCGGCATCAGCGTCAGTCTGGGGCAGCTGGTGCTGTTGATTGCCTCACTCTCGTTTATGGCGGGTCTGCAACTGCTGGTGAAGCGCACGCAGTTCGGGCGGGCGATGCGCGCAGTGTCGGAAGATTTTCAGGCGGCGGCACTGATGGGCGTGCCGTATGATCGGGTGATTGTCGGCACCTTTGCGATCGGGGCGGCGCTGGCGGGCGCAGGCGGCGCGATGACCGCCATCTTCGTCGGCGCACCCGTCACGCCCACCTTCGGCTTTATGCCCGGCGTCAAAGCGTTCGTGTCAGCCGTGCTGGGCGGGATTGGCAATATCCCTGGCGCGGTGCTGGGCGGGCTTCTGCTGGGCGTGATTGAAGCGCTGGTGGGCGGCAATCCGACGCTCAGCCCGTTCCGCGATGCCGTCGCCTTCTGCCTGCTGATTGCGGTGCTGCTGTTCCGCCCCGCAGGGCTGTTGGGGCGCGCGGTTCAGGAGAAGGTGTGAGATGGTGCGGCAGGCTCTCTGGTGTGGGGTTGCGATTATCATCTGCTGGGCGCTGGATCGCCTGCTACAGGCGGCGGTCTACGGGCAATGGTTCGGCTGGCTCACCGACTACACCTATCGCGCGTTTATTCTGGTGCCGTTGCTGTTCGTCACGCTGGCGGTGAGCCTCAATTTGATTAATGGCATCACGGGTCAGTTCTCGCTGGGGCACGCGGGCTTCTTTGCGGTGGGCGCGTATCTTTCGGCGGGCTTCTCGGTTTATTTTGCGTCGGGCTGGCTGGCGCAGGTGCCGCCCGCATGGCAGGGTATGGCGCAGTTCGGCTTGCTGCTGATGGCAGCGCTGATCGGTGCAGGGGCAGCGGCACTGTTCGGCTTGATTGTGGGCATTCCGACATTGCGCCTGCGCGGGGACTATCTGGCGATTGCCACGCTCGGCTTCGGCGAGATTGTGCGCGTGCTGTTTGAGAACCTCGATCTGTTCGGCGCTCAGCGCGGCTTCACGGGCATCCCCACCTGGGTGGGCTTCGGATTTTGCTGGTACGCGCTGCTGGCGATAGGCTGCATCGCCGTCTCGCGCAACCTGCTCAAAAGCACGCACGGGCTGGCGTTCCTCTCAGTGCGTGAAGACGAGACCGCTGCCGAAGTGATGGGTGTGCCCACCACCTACTACAAAGTTGCCGCCTTTGTGATTGGCGCGATGTTCGCGGGCGCGGCGGGCGCTCTGCTCGCCCATCGTGAAGGCTCCATCTATCCCGTCGATTTCAAGATGGACATCTCGATTATCGTGGTGACGATGGTGGTGCTGGGCGGTCAGGGCAGCATCACGGGTTCGGTGCTGGCGGGCGCGGGGCTGAAAATGCTGGAGGAGCTGCTGCGCCTGCTGCCTGTGGTCACCCTGTTCGGGCGTGAGTTCCAGCCGAGCGATTTCCGCATGCTGGCGTTCGCGCTGGTGCTGATCCTCACGATGATTTTCCGTCCGCAGGGTCTGCTGGGTCATCGGGAGCTGAGCTGGGCGACCCTGCGCCGCTGGCTGTGGCGCTCGCCGAAGCGGGTCAGTGCGCCGCCAGCTGAAGCCATCTCGATCAGTGGCGAAGGGGAGCAGATGCGACAGCCATGAAGACGCCGCTACTCCAGCTGCAGCAGGTGACGATGCGTTTCGGGGGGCTGATCGCCGTGCGCAGCCTCTCGCTCGAAGTGTATTCGGGCGAGCTGGTGGGGCTGATCGGTCCCAACGGCGCGGGCAAGACCACCGTGTTCAATGTGATTACGGGCATCTATCGCCCGACGGAGGGCGACATCCGCTTTCAGGGTCGCTCGCTGGTGGGACTGAAACCGCATCAGATCACGCGGCTGGGCATCGCCCGCACCTTCCAGAACATTCGGCTCTTTCGCGGGCTGACCGTGCTGGAGAATGTGCGTGTCGGCGCGTTCGTGCGCCATCGCACGCGCCTGTGGCAGGCAGCATTACGCCTCAAAGCGGTGGAAAAAGAGGACGCCGAGCTGGAAGCGTACGCCCGCCACTGGCTAAAAGTGCTGGAACTGAGCGAGGTCGCCGATGTGCGCGCCTCCGCGCTGCCCTACGGACTGCAACGCCGCGTGGAAATCGCCCGCGCACTCGCCACCCAACCCCAGCTGATCCTGCTGGACGAACCTGCCGCAGGCATGAACCCGAACGAGAGCGAGGAACTGATGCACCTGATTCGTCGCCTGCGCGACGAGTTCGGCGTCACGGTTCTGCTGATTGAACACGACATGCGCGTGGTGATGGGCATCTGCGAGCGCGTGCTGGTGCTGGACTACGGCGAGCTGATCGCCGAGGGTCCGCCCGAAGCGATTCGCAACGACCCGCGCGTGATCGAAGCCTATCTGGGGGAACCTGTATGAGCGAGACGATTCTGGAGGTGCGCGACCTGCATGTGGCGTACGGGGCGATTCAGGCGTTGAAGGGCGTGTCGCTCACCGTTCAGCGCGGCGAGATCACCACGATTATCGGGGCGAACGGCGCGGGCAAAAGCACGCTGCTGCGCGCGATCTCCGCGCTGGTGCGCCCGACGCGGGGCACCATCCGCTTCGAAAATAGCGACATCACGCGCCTGCCGCCGCACCGCATTGTGCAGATGGGCATCATCCATGTGCCGGAGGGGCGGCGCATCTTCGCCGAGATGAGCGTGTACGAGAATCTACTGCTGGGCGCGTATAGCCAGTGGGGTCGCGACCTGAACGAGCGGCTGGAGCGCGTGTTCGCCATCTTCCCGCGCCTCAAGGAGCGGCTCAATCAGCGGGCAGGCACACTTTCAGGCGGCGAGCAGCAGATGCTGGCGATTGGACGCGCTTTAATGGCGCGACCCCGCCTGCTGATGCTGGATGAACCCTCGCTGGGGCTGGCGCCCTTCCTGGTGCGCGAAATCTTTCAGATTATCCGTCAGATCAACCAGCAGGGCGTGCCGATCCTGCTGGTGGAGCAGAACGCGCACATGGCGCTGGAGATTGCCCATCGGGGCTATGTGCTGGAGACGGGGCGCGTGGTGCTGACCGACACGGCGGCGAACCTGCTGCGCAACCCTGCCGTGCGCGAAGCCTACCTCGGCGGCTGACTGACAATCATGTGGCTGTGATGGAGATCGAAACCTACCGTGAAGGGGCAGTGGAGTTTCGGTTGCCGCGCGAGAAGCGGCTGTTTTATAATCCGCGGGCGCGGCTGGGTCGCGATCTGGGCGTGCTGGCGATGCGGGCGGAGGCGGAACGGCTGGAGCGCCCGCTGGAGGTGCTGGAGCTGATGGCGGGCGCGGGACTGCGCACGCGCCGCTACCTCGCCGAGGCGCCCGTCGCCCACATCGTCGCCAACGACGCCAACTACGATGCCTTCGCCGTCCTCCAGCAAGCCCTGCAGGACGAGCCGCGCGCCGAACTGCATCACGAGTTAGCCCAGCGACTGCTCGCCCGATTCTATCTGGAAGACCGCCGATTCGACTGGATCGACCTTGACCCGTTCGGCTCGCCCGCGCCGTTTGTGGCGTGGACAACGGGCGTCATTCGCTGGGAGGGGCTGCTCTATGTGACGGCGACCGATGCGCCCGTGCTGTGCGGCGCCCAGCGCGGCGAGGCGATGAAGTCATACGACGCCGTGTCCGCTCTGGGGCGCGAGTGCCACGAGTTCGGACTGCGAATCCTGGTGGGCTTCCTGCAACGGCGACTGGTGCAGGCGAATATGCATGGCGTTCCCCTGTTCAGCCTGTTCGATGGCTACTGCTGGCGCGTGCTGATGCGCGCCTTCAAGGGCACGCGCGCGTTCAACGCCGAACATCTGGGCTTTATCGCGCAGATGCCCGACGGCGAGTATCGGGTGGCGCACGCGGGCGTGCCCGCACCCGTGATTCACGAATATGACCCGTCGCGGACGGTGCGCTGGATCGGTCCCCTCTGGCTCGGACCCCTGCACGACCACGCTTTTCTGGGCGCGATGTTCCGCCAGGCGCACGAGGAGCATTTCGCGGACGCCCGCCGCATGCTGACCAAACTCAATCGGGAGCTGGACGAGCTGCCGATTGTGTATAGCCTGCCCGCGCTGGCGGATCAGTTAGACCGTTCGGTGCCGCCGACGCGCGAGGCGGTTCGTTTTTTGCGCGAGCAGGGCTACCGCGCCTCGCCCGTACATCACTCTGGCAACTCCATCCGCACCGACGCGCCCTTCTCCGTGGTGCTGCGCCTGTGGGAGTAAGGTGAGCGATCTTCTGGGGCGGGGACACCCCCGCCACGCGAAGCCCATCACTCACTCAGGTGAGCGGGTTCCTGAACGGTTTCCAGCGGTGGCAGGGTGAGGCGGTCGCGCAGGTTGTCCACCGCATGCTGCCACGGGCGCACCTCGTCGTCCGTCGCGCCGTACAGAATGATGCGGTCGATGAAGGCGTTCTCATGTAGCAGGAAGTCGCTGATGGCATCGATGACGGTCTGGGCGAAGTCGTCGCGTGCCAGACCGTCTTCCCATGAGGGTGCGGGTATCAGCAGGGTGCGCATCGCCTGCTCATGCGCGAGTTGCATCGCGGCGGTGGTCGCCTGATGCAGGGTCTCGCGTTGCACGGGCGTCTCTTCATCGTGGATGGCAAGATGCACCACCCAGCGGATGGGCAGGTTGCCGCCGGGGGTGTAGGTGGCGCTGCCAGGCAGGATGGGCGCGACCTCCTTTATCTTTTCACACAGCGGCTTGCCCCCGAACCGGATGAGGGGCGCACCGAGCGACGAGATGGGCACGAACGCCGCGCCGCGCATCAGCAGCCCTATCGCGTTCAGCTGCGGATCGGTGAAGTGCCACAGCCCATCGGCGGGGATGGACAGCCAGCCTGGTTTCTTGCGCCACCAGCCAGTGGGAGGCGATTCCTCCACATGCAGCAGTGTATGGCGTACACGCAGCATATAGGGATACGGCTCGAAGCCTGCGTCGGCAATCCAGCCCAGTATCTGCCGATACGCCCAGGCGTTCGCAGGCTCGAAGCAGAGCAGGCGAACACGACGGATGCTCTCCGGGCGGTGGTGCGCTATCACTTCGGCGAGCGTCCAGGCGGTCTCTTCGGCGAAGGCGCGACACAGGTGGGGCGTATAGTCGGCGATGGCGACAGTATGAGCATTGAGTTCGGCGGCTTTTTCGAGCGCGGCGGTCAGCGCCTCCCGCTGCAGTTCGGCGTCGGTGGTCTGCAGCTCGTCAAAGATGTTCACATGCACGATTTTTTTGAAGCGGGTGCGTCCGCCGCTGGTGACGGCGACCCCTTTTGGGGGCAGGGGCGCCAGGCGCACCGCTTCGTCCTCCACCAGATTGAACGCCGCCAGGTCGCGCACCTGCTTGCGGACACCCTTCACCATGCGGAGCGTCTGGTCGGCAGCCAGGATCAGCGCGTCGGCGGGTAGACGGTGCAGGCTGGTGTGCGCAAAGGCATACAGTTCGACCGTCGCGCCGCCAATCTCATAGCGGGCAATCGGCGCCATCCGTGTCAGCCATGGATGCTGCTGCATCGTCCACACCTCCTATCGCAGGTTCCAGAGGGGGATTATACCTGCTGTGAGGTGGATTGGAGCGCAGCGGGGTCTGGGTGAAGGTTTTTGCGAGGGCGAGCGGGGCGTGCCGGCAAAGCGGCGCTTTTGCGTACCGGCACGCTGCGTCTCCCTGACAGCGATCTCCGAGGCGGTGAACTCAGAAGCCGTCACCAACCTGCCCGAAATTGAACAGCACAATCAGCAGGTCGGCGTCGTCAATCACCGCGTCACCGTTCACATCTGCGGGCTGGTTCGAACCCGTCTGCCCGAAGGCGAACAGCACCTGCAGCAGATCGGCGTCGTCGACCACATTATCGCCGTTCACATCGCCGTTGATGAGCGTGAAGTTTTGCGTGGTGGTGCCGTTCAGGGTCAGGCTCACCTTGCGGGCTAAGCCCGGAGGCGCCTGCATCAGCACTTCGGCAGCGCCCTGCTCGCGAACCTGCACTGAGTAGATACCCGAATCGCTCAAGGTGGTGGTGTAGGTGTTGATGGTACTGCCCTGTCGGATGCGGATGGTCGCCTGACGCCCCGCATAGCTGCCCACAAAGCCGTCGATGCTCACAACGCCCTGCAGAGTGGTGGCGGGTGTGGCATCGCCCCAGATGCGCAGCCCGAAGGTCGCCTGCACGCCGCCCTCCAGACCGTAGTACTGATACACATCCTCCTGATTGTCAGGTTCGTACTGAATAAAGTAATCAAAGTTCGGGTCGCCGGGCAGGTTGCCGCACACCCACGCGCCGGGGCTGGAGACGCGCAAGCCGAGATAGAACACGAACATGTTGTTGAAATCCTGCCCCAGCTGACCCGCCTGCACGGTGAACACCTCGTTGTTCGGGTCGGGGTTCGTGCCGAGCCGCCATACGCCTGCCTGCGGCACAAAGAGGTTATGCGGTCCCTCATTGCTTCGCAGGAAGGTCGCCGGCGGCGCGAAGCTCGGATAGGGCGGAAAGTCGTTATCGGCGCCCGTCCAGAAGCCCTGAATCGTGTAGTAGCCTATGCGCGGGAAGTAGACCATCACCTCCACGCGGCTGACGCGGAACCGTCCCTGCCCGCTCGGATCCAGATAGGGATAAATCTGCACATCGTCCAGCGCGATTTTGCCCTCGCTGTCATAGGCGTAATATTGACCCGAGGTCGCCCAGCGGTAGTAAAGCAGCTGGTCGGCAGGGAAAAAGTCGCCACGATCGCCGGGTTGCCAGCGCGGAAGCACGGGCTGAAAGAGGTTGCCGGGACGAAAGACCTGGATCACCTTCACATTCTCCAGTCGTTCGATCAGCTCCCACCCGCCCAGCGGCTGCCAGCCGCTTTGCGCCAGGAGCATCGCCGCCATCACGCTCAATAATCCCGCTATGAGTTGTCGCATGCTGTGCCTCCTTCCGATGCGCCGTGTGGAACACGGTCGCCGTCTCTATTATATCCCAATTGCTACCGTTTATCAGGGATTGGACGGCTCGTGATGGTGCGGGGGTTCCCTGTGCTCCAGGGGCAGGATGCCGAATCCCACATACTTGGGCACGCTCATGCGCTCGATGCGCTGGAGCATATCCTCAAAGCACATGTGATGCTCCTGCAGGTCGCGCCGCACGATGGGGTCTAAATGCAACGCAGGCAGATCATTAATATGCACGCTCAGCGCTCGCACGCGCCGCGCGAAGGTGAACGCCTCCGTCAGCTCGCAGGTGTAGATAGCGGTGTGAAGGTCGATATCGAACTGATTGAGGCGTTCGATCACCTCGTCCAGCATGCGATACGACTGCAAAATAATCACGGGACCGAACACGGCTTCGCGATAGATGCGAATCTCGCTGGACACATTCTGCAGCAGCGTGGGCAGGTAGAATGGCGACTGGCTGCTGCCGCCTGTCAGCACCGTCGCGCCGTTTTGCAGAGCCTCCTGCACCCACTCTTCGATGCGCTGGACGGCTGCAGGGTTAATCAGTGGCGCGAGCGTGGTGGTCTCTTCGAGCGGGTCGCCAGGTCGCAGCGCTTCCACTTTGGGCACCAGATGCTGGAGCAGCGGTTCATAGAGGCTTTCGTGCGCCAGCACATGCTGGATGGCGGTGGGCGTCTGACCGCTGAGGGCGAACCCGCTCTGGGTAATCAGTTCGGCGACGGCTTCGGGATCGGCGGAGGGCGTGACAACGAGCGCGCTCATCGCGTCCAGCTCCATCTCGATGCGTTTGGCGCCGCCGAGCGCAGGCAGGCTGAGACCGACCTCACGGCTGCCCGTGAACACGAGCAGGTCAACCTCGGGTTCGGCTGCGAGCGCCTGACCGACCTCCTCGCCTGTGCCCGTGATAACGCTGAGCGCTTCGGGCGGCACGCCTGCGCGATAGAGCAGCAGCCCCAGTCGCAGGCAGGTCAGCGGCGCCTCGCGCGACGGCTTGAGAATGACGGCATTCCCCGCTGCCAGCGCGGGCGCCACCTTCTGCGCGGCGTGCGCCAGCGGCAGGTTGAACGCCAGAATCGATGCCACGACGCCCATCGGCTCGCGACCCCAGAAGCCGAACCGCGCCGCGCCGTCGGTGAATGATTCGGGCGGGAACTGATAGGCGCGCGGATGCATGCACGCCTCCGCGCCCAGCTCGAACAGCGTGATAGCGCGTTCCACCTCCGCGCGCGCCTCGCTGATGCGCTTGCCCGTCTCCTGCACCAGCAGCGTTGCCAGCGACGCCCGCTCCTGCCGCAACAGGTTCGCCACCTGGCGCAAAATCGCCGCCCGCTGCGCCAGCGGCATCCGTCGCATCTGCTCCGCGCCGTAGCGAGCCAGCTTCACTGCCTGCTCCACATGGGCAGCCGTGCCCCGCGCTATGTGATCAATCACCTCGCCCCGATAGGGGTCCAGCACCTCCAGCCACTGGTCTGCCCCCACCAGATGTCCACCTATCAGCATCTTTTGCATCGTTCTCACCCAATCCAGGCAATCGCTTCGATCTCGACCAGCGCTCCGCGCGGCAGCTGGGCGACCTGCACCGTTGCGCGCGCGGGATAGGGCGGGCGGAAGTAGGTCTCGTAAACCGCGTTCATCGGCGCAAACTCGCTCAGGTCGACCATATAGATAGTGGTCTTGACGATACTATCAAGGCTGGCGCCAAGCGCGGTCAGCACCGCCTGCAGATTCTGCAGAACCTGACGGGTCTGCGCCTCGATGCCCCCTGATACAATCTCGCCCGTGTTCGGATCGACAGGTATCTGCCCCGACAGGAACACCCAGTTGCCGACGCGCACCGCCTGCGAGTAGGGACCGATCGGCGCGGGCGCATCGGGCGACAACACCGCCTCTTTACCCATGCCTCACCTCTGCCCCGAAGTATACCCCGCACCTGTCGGGTATGCTGTTATTGAGCATGGTTCTTGTCGTTGGCGGGGCGGGCTATATCGGCTCGCATATGGTGAAGCTGCTCCTGCAAAAGGGCGAGCGGGTCGTCGTGCTGGATAACTTCTCCACAGGGCATCGGCAGGCGATTGTGGGCGGAATCGTCGAAGAGGGCGACCTGAACGACCCCGAATCGCTGAACCGCGTCTTTCGGCGCCACCCGATTGAGTGCGTGATGCACTTTGCGGCGTTCATCTTCGCGGGCGAATCGATGCGCGAACCGGCGAAATATTACGCCAACAATGTGCTGGGCTGCTATCATCTGCTGGAGGCGATGCGGGCGCACGGCGTGAAGCAGATTATCTTTTCGTCCACCGCGGCGGTGTACGGCGAGCCGCAGCAGCTGCCCATCCCGGAGGAGCATCCGCTGAACCCCACGAACGCTTACGGCGAGACCAAGCGCGTGATGGAGGGCATGCTGGGCTGGTACGGTCCGGCGTATGGGATTCGCTCGATAGCCCTGCGCTACTTCAACGCGGCGGGCGCCGACCCCGACGGTCAGCTTGGCGAGGATCACCGCCCGGAGGAGCATCTGATCCCGCTGGTGCTGTTCGCCGCGATGGGCAAGCGCGACGCGATCGCCGTCTTCGGCACCGATTACGACACGCCCGACGGCACCTGCATCCGCGACTATATCCATGTGATGGACTTATGCGAGGCGCACTATCTGGCGCTGCAGCGGTTGCGGAGCGGCGCGCCCAGCACGGTCTATAATCTCGGCAACGGCACAGGCTATTCGGTGCTGGAAGTGATTCGCACGGCGGAGCAGGTGGTGGGCAAGCCGATTCCTGTGCGGTACGCGCCGCGGCGAGCGGGCGATCCTGCACGGCTGGTCGCTTCTGCCGAGAAGGCACGGCTCGAACTCGGCTGGCAACCCCGCTATCCCGAACTCACCACCATGATCGAACACGCCTACCGCTGGTTCCTTCGCCATCCCGATGGATATCCAGACGGGTAGAATCGGGGCGTGCGTCGGATGGAGTGGCAGAGCCGTGTGGCTGGGTTTCGGTTTCGGCTGGAGGGCACGCCCGACGCGCTCCAGCCGCCCGTAGAGGATCCGCTGTACGGCTTGCGCTTCGCCTATCGGGTGAAAGGCTATTTGCTGGAGTCGAGCCCCGCTCTGCTGATAGAGGTGCTGGCGCCTGCTCAGCCGCTCTATCCGTTCGCCGAGCGTGCCGCCCGTCTGCTCCTGCACTGCTATGAGCTGGTTCGCACGCGGCTCGGTCTGGAGCATCCCCTGCGCTACGACCGCCTGCTGCGCGTGTTCCTCTGTCAGCATGGCAGAGCAGGCGCGGAACAGCAGCGCAACCTTATCTACCTCTATCAGGTCAGCGAACGGTTGCCGCCTATCGAATGGCTGCGTGAGCTGACCCACGAATACGGGCACTGGATTATCCCGCCCATCAACTCGTTTCGGGAGCCAGAGGCGTGGGCGAACGGCGATCTGGGCGAACGGCTATTGAGCCGATGGCTGTTGCAGGCACTCGAACGCCAGCAGCTCGATTCCAGCACTGTGATGGGCGCATCCCTTCAGGACTTGCGCGCCTATGCACGCCAGAAGATCGAGCCGCTGATCGAACGGATGGCGCGTGAGGGGCTGTCGCTGACGCGCTGGCGCTCGCGCCGACGCGACGGATATGAAGAGTACCTTGCACTCGCGCTCTACGCCGAACAGCTCTATGGTGCGGAACGGCTCAGCCGTGCGATGCTGCTGTCGGGCGGTGTGGAACCCGACGATTTTCTGAACGGCTTGCGCCAGAGCCTGCAGGAGCCAGCTCGCCTGCAGGTTCAGCTGCCGCGCAATCCCGCATGGATTCTGCTGCCAGGCGGCGTCCAGCGCTGGCGTATCCTCTCACCCATGAGTGCCCGCCTGAAGCCCGATCCCAAACGCCCCGAATGGGCGCTCTGCACCTGCGCCGAGCGCACTCTCCAGCTCCAGCAGGTCAATCGCACGGAGGGATGAATCGGAACGCCTATGGAGAGCCTTCGTTTCGCCCTGATAGGGGCAGGTGGTATCGGCAAGCATCTAACACGGCAGATTAAGCGGCTGGAGCAGGGGCTGGAGGTGCCTGAACCGCAGCGTGCGCTGCCGCACTTCCCGCCGCCAGAAGGCGTGCAGGTTCAGCTTGCAGGCGTGTATGATGAGTCGCCCGAAGCCGCCCAGACCGCCGCGAACGAGCTGGAGACCAGCGTCTATCCCTCGTTGTCAGCATTGCTGGAGGACGAGACAGTGCAGGTGGTGATTATCGCGACGCCGCCCTTCACGCATGGCGAGCTGGCTCTGCAGAGTCTGGCGCATGGCAAGCATGTGTTTTGCGAGAAACCGATGGCGTTGCAGGTGGAGCAGTGCGATGCGATGCTGGAGGCGTCCCGCCGTGCCCGGCGCCTGCTGATGGTCGGGCAGGTGCTGCGCCTGTTCCCCGCCTTCTGGCATTCGAATCAGCTCCTTCAGCAGGGGCGTATCGGCGCGGTGTGGGCAATCAGCGTCCGTCGCACGGGGTTCGATCTCCCGCTCTTCGGCAAGGGCTGGCGACGCGACCCCGCTCGAAGCGGCGGGCTGGTCATCGAGATGAATGTGCACGAGCTGGACTACATGCGCTGGATAGGGGGCGAGGTGCAGCAGGTATTCGCGCAGGGCATCCGCCCGATGCCCGACACCGACTCGATCCAGCACTGGCAGGGCGTGCTGCGCTTCGCCACGGGCGCGATTGGCGCCCTCGAAGCGAGCATGCTCGACACGCTCGGACGCTACACGGTGACCATCATCGGCGAGCGGGGCAGCATCGCGCACACGGGCTTTGCGGGCGAACTGCTCCTGCGCACGCACGACGGGCAGCAGGAGCGGTTTGATGCCGAATCGTTGCAGCTGCCGGACCCGTACCTGTGGGAGCTGACGGCATTTGTGCGCGCGATCGCGCTGGGCGAGCCGCTGCCGTTTGATGGCTGGGACGGTCGTCAGGCGGTTGCCCTCGCCCGCGCCTGCCTGCGCTCCATCGAGACGGGTCAGGTTGTGGCGTGCTGACCCCTCAGTTGCAGCGCCGCCCAAAGTTGAACAGCACTATCAGCAGGTCGGCGTCGTCCACAACCCCATCACCGTTCACATCGCCCTCCACATGGCAGCGTCCAGTGTCCAGCAGGAACGCCTCTACCCTCCGGGTTCTGCCGTTGTAACCTTCACCCACGATGAAACGCCCGTTCGGAGAGATAGCCTGCGCTCGTAAAAGCTCGGAGCCGCAGCCCTCTGCCAGCAGCAGGCAAGCATAGGTCACATTGAGGTCCTCCATTCCCCCGGTGGCGGTCCACCGAAAGGCACGCCACCTACTGCTGACGGAAGCCGCCCCGACCACCACTGAACCATCCGCGGAGACAGCATAAGCGGTATAAAGACCCGGATCAAAGGCGCCCAGGTCCTGCATCCCCGTAGCAGCCGTCCAGCGAAAGGCGCGAGTCTGAGCGCTGGCGTTCCATGCCGCGCCCACCACCACTGAGCCATCCGCCGAGACGCCGTAGGCAACACTGTAATTGCCTCCCAGTGTGCCCAGGTCCTGCATCCCCGTAGCAGCCGTCCAGCGAAAGGCATGAGTATGCTCGCTGGTGGTAGAAGCATTCCCCACTATCACCGCGCCGTCCGCCGAGACGCCATAAGCATAGCTAAAAGCGCCGCCGAGCGTGCCGAGATCCTGGCAGCCTGTGGCAGCCGCCCAGCGAGTGGCACGACCGTTCGCCACGCCCACCACCACCGAGCCATCCGCTGACACATCCATGCCCCGTACACAAATTAGCTGCTGCCCGCCCGACTCGGTCCAGTGGAAGCCCTGACCATATACTTCACCAACCACCACGGTGCCATCCGATGACACGCCACGAGCAGTGCCATAGCCGATGTCGCGTATGCCTGTGCGAGCTGTCCAGTAGAAGGCATGATCAAGCTCCTGATTATAGAACACCACAGGAGCCGCTCCAACAACGACGGAGCCATCGAACGATACATCGTAGGCGATACTGCGCCTGTCCAGCACTCCGAGCCATCTCAGGCTCTGTGCGGTAAGCGGGTTCATGCCGAGACTTAATCCCAGCATCACGAAAACAACCAGCCTCTTCAGCGCGTTGAATCGCGTCTGCCTCTGCAAGCATCGTTGCATTGTTGACCTCCCGTATCCGAAAGGAGCGTCGCGAATCATCCATCAGGTGCGATCCGCGCAACTCCTCTCATCCTGTATTATACTCCATGGACGATCATAAAAATAGAGCGATGTGAAAGATGATGCAAACACGCTTGATACAAGTGCCCGTATTGTCTGGTGAATTTCGAACACCCATTCACCCACTTGACAAAATGCCCGCAGGTGTGGTATAGTGAGGGTGCTGTATAAATTCAGCGGAAGGAGGTCAAGCACAATGAGAGTCGCTTGTGTGGTAGTGGCGATGATGTTGTGTGGCGCGTGGATGAACGCGCAGGTGCCGATTAGTAACGGCATCGTCGGTGACGGCGCCCTTACCATTCCCGTCGACAACCTCGGTGCCTGGTATGTGAACTTCAGCACAGGCGCTGGAGGCGACCTTTACGACCCGGCAGGAGCAACTTATGGACCAGGAACCCCTACCTTCGCTGTTGGCACCTACCTGTTCAGCGGAACCAGCTACCGCGAAGCTCTGGTGGAAGAAGCGACCTGGTATCAGTTCTGGAACGACGCCTCGCTCAGTCGCACGATAACGAGTCCAGCAACAGGCTTTGACTACGCTTACGGCGATGGCATCAACGACACGGCGAAATCGAGCTTCAATGTATCCAGCGGCGATGGCGTGGTGAACCTGAGCATCAACCTGACGACGGCGGTGCGACGCACCTCGAACCCCGCCATCTCCTATGTGGTGCAGATTTATCGCATCACGAACAACGCGAGCAACCCGATCAACCTCAAACTTTACCGCACCTGGGATATGGACCTCGTGTGGGATTTCAACTATGAGAACGACGAGGTGTGCGGGGGCACTTTTGGCGGTCAGGGCTATGCTTCACAGGGCGAGGCAGGCATCCCTGAGCTGACCTTCACCCTGAGCAGCCTGAACACGACCAGCTGCTTCGTCGCCTCCAAACGCACCTTTAACCCCAATCCGAACGATCCTAACTGTCCAGCGATGGGCTATGGCACCGACTTCCAGGAGTGGAACGCCTACGGTGTGCCCGCCTGCTGGTGCAACTTCGTGGCTTACTTCGGGACTGGCACGGGTTGCAGCGGTGCCAGCTTTGGCGATGGGCACATCGGTGTGGAGGTGCCGGTCTCGCTGGCTGCAGGCGCGACCACCGAGGTGGTGTTCACCCAGACTTACGGCAGCGGTCAGCCCGCGCTGTGCAATCTGGCGGATGTGAACACCGATGGCGTGGTGGACGATGCTGACCTGCTGGCGGTGCTGTTCGCCTTCGGCAACAGTGCGCCGAACGCCGATGCAGACATCAACTTTGATGGGGTTATTGACGACGCCGATCTGCTGAATGTGCTGTTTGCGTTTGGCAGCTCGTGCTGAGTCGTGCCCTTGCACCCTTGCCCCCTCTCCCACGAGCGTGGGAGAGGGGAGTCTAATCCCTCTCCCCCTGAAGCGGGAGAGGGTACGGGTGAGGGGCTGAGTGTCTCACACCTGCGAGAAACCCCTCACCCCCAGCCCCTCTCCCCACAGGGGAGAGGGTGAGGAGGCTTACTGCCTGAAGACCACCTCCGTTTGAGCGACGGCGTTCGCTTTCGCCTCCACCTCGACGGTGCGCGTGCCCAGCTTCTCGTGGACGAACTCCAGCGTGTATTTGCCAGGCGGGAGACCCTTGATGGTGAAGCTGCCGTCCTCGCCCGTCACGGCGAAGAAGGGGTTCGACAGCACATGGATGTAGCTGACCATCCACGGATGCACATCACACACGGTTTTGATGCCCAGTTCAGGGTTTTTGAACACATGGCGGGTTTCTTCACCCTGCTTCGGCTGGGTGTAGTTGAAGCTGCCGTTGTTTCTGGAGGTGCCGCGTGTGTTGTGCAGCACGGGATCGCTGTTGCGGAAGATAACGGGCTGCCCCGCCATCACGGCTGCCACATGGGGAATAAACATACACCCTTTCTGATCCAGCACCACTGGCTCAGCGGGCGGGGTGGGCTTATAATTGGCGGGTAAGCCCGCTTTCACATAGACCAGCGTCCAGCGCAGGGTGCCGTTAGGGTTCACCACCAGGTCTTCTTTGGTGGGCGGTGTGGGGTGCATGGCAGCGCACTGCAGTTCCGCGCCGAAGCTGATGGGTTCCGGCTTGGGCGGCGTGCCTTCGAACCTGACCAGCCCGAAGATGGTGGCTGTGCCATCGGTGGGGGCAGGTGGCGGCGTCGGTGCGGTTGCAGCCGGTTGACCGGTTGGCGCCGACGGCGCCTGCGGAGCAGCAGGCTGCTGACCCTGTTGCTGCTGCTGACCGCCTCTGCAACTGGTGAACATCACGACCATCAGCGCGATTGCGCCCCAGAGGGCGACGCGCTTCGCCCAGAAATATGTCCCTCGTTCCATCCTCTTCACCTCCTGCTCTCTGAAGGTTGTTTTTTCGGCAGGAACTCCTGCCGAATCTGCTCGAAAGTGAACACCCTGCCGTTGAGGTCGCGCGCTTTGCGCGCCGCCTGATCGCGCGTCGCAAGAGCAATCGTGCGGCTGCCCATCGGCGTCTGAAGATTGTCCGCCCGCACATAGAACGCCCGCGTGCCGTCCAGCCAGCGGTCAGGCTTTTCGAAGTCATGCACCCAGTAGCGCCGGGGCTGGATGCGTGCGCTATCCAGCACCATGCAGTTGAGGTCGTCGTATTTGCGCAGTTCGCCCTGCTCGGTTTCAACGGCGCAGGCGTAGGGCGGCTCGTTGATTATCATGCGGCAGTTCGCGCAGGCGTCCTCCCCGTAGCGAATGGTGGGCGGGCGATCCGCTGGCTGGCAGCCCGCGATCAGCACCAGTATCAGGAGCAGGTAAGCCCTCATTCGATTGCCCCCCTGCGCACGAACCAGAGCAGCGCGAGCAGCAACGGAACCGCGACCCACATCAGAAGGATACCCGACAGGATGGGTAAAGTCGCGTCGCCCATCACCTCGCGCGCGTACAGCCCTGCCGAACCCAGCACCTCCAGATTGCCCTCTATCCCCTGAATCACGGCGAGCTTGAACACCTGCAGCGGGTTGAGCAGGGTCAGCCAGAGCAGGGTGGACGCCCTCAGCTGGAGCGCGATGGCTGTGCCGATCAGCCCCAGATCGCTGACGAACACCAGCATCAGCCACAGCAGGAGGGCGATGCCGACCGCCGTCGCGCCCCGCTTCACCAGCACCGACACGAGCGTGCCCAGCGCCAGACAGCTCCATCCCAGCAGGATGGTGAGCAGGAGCTGGGTCAGGAAGGGCGCCAGGGGCAGATTCGCGCCCGCCATGTAGATGAGCAACCCGCTGCTGCCGAAGCCAATCAGGATGGCGGCGCTGAGGGTAAGCATGGCGCCGAGCAGCTTGCCCGCAAGAATCGCTGCAGGGGTGAGCGGCTGAGCCAGCAGGGTGTCGAGCGTGCGCTGATCGCGTTCGGAGGCAATGCTCAGCGCGCCCATCAGCAGCCCCATCAGCGGCACAATCAGCAGCGATAAGTTGAGCAAGCTGGCGAAGGTACGCCCGAAGCCTGCTGAACCGCCTGCACCCGTGCCCGTCAGCCCGAACAGGGTCAACAGCAGCGACAGCAGAATAAAGACACCCATCAGCAGCACCAGCCAGCGGTTGCGGCGGGCATCGCGTATCTCTTTGCCTGCGATTAACCCCACCACACGCCGCAGTGGGGTTGTCTCTCCTTTATGCTGGGGGTTGGGGTGGGTATCGTCAAGTGAGGAGGTCAGCGTCGCGAAGCGTCCCGATTCGGGAATCTGGCTCCAGTCGGGCGGCTCGCTGGGCGGACGCCACTCGTAGTCCAGCACCTCGATGCCTGCCTGCAGCAGTCGGCTAAGCGGCTCCACCTGCTTCGCCTCCAGCTGGCGAATCAGCAGGGCGCCGTCGAGGGCTTGTGCGTCATAACCCGCTTGCCTGAGAATCTCGATGGCGACCTGCACCTGCTGCGGGGGCACAGACAGTCGCAGGCTGCCATGCCGTTGCCAGAGCGCGACGAACTGCGCACCTGTCAGCTCCGCCACCTTGCGCCCGCGCTCCAGTACCACCACCCGATCGGCAAGCGTGCGCACCTCGTTGAACTGGTGCGTGCAGAACAGCAGCGTTTTGCCCTGCGCTTTGAGCCGCTGC
This sequence comes from Armatimonadota bacterium, assembly GCA_037445735.1. GTDB lineage: Bacteria > Armatimonadota > Fimbriimonadia > Fimbriimonadales > GBS-DC > HRBIN15. Next base: position 118,757 of record JBBIJY010000005.1, read on the forward strand.
AGCAGCTGGAGCCATTCGGCGCGGGCAGCGGTGTCCAGATGGGCGGTCGGCTCATCCAGTAGCAGCACAGGCGGGTCGGACAGCAGCGCCAGCACCAGCGCGAGCTTCTGCTTCATGCCGCCCGACAGCGCGCTCACGGGCTTGTCAGCATGCTCGCTCAAGCCCCACTCCTGAAGAAGGGCATCGGCACGCTCCGCTGAAACGCCGCGCAACTGCGCATAAAACTGGGCGGTCTCCTGCACGCTCATATCGGGATGCAGGTGAACGAGCTGGGGCACATAGCCGACCTGCTGACGGACAGCGGTGCCCCGCTGTTTGACCGAATAGCCCAGCACCGACGCTTCGCCCTCAAAGCGCAGCAGTCCGAGCAGGCAGCGCAGGATGGTGGTCTTGCCTGCGCCGTTCGCGCCCCAGAGCGCGACCGTCTCACCGGCGCGCACGCCGAAGCTGAGATCGTTCACCGCCACCAGCCTGCCAAATCGGCGGGTCAGATGCTCCACTCGAATCACCATTGCGGACTGCGCTGAACGGCTCGTGAACGCCATCTGGGATGGCTTCCCGGTCGCGATAGGGTGGTATTTTCCCGCTCGCGGGGTGCCCGGCGCCCGCAGGCTCAACAGAGCCAGCGCGAGCAGCCCCGCCATGAACAGCAGACCCTTCGCTCGCGCGGGCGTCGAAGGTGGACTCATCAGATGAGGCGGCTCGCCCGCCCGCACCAGCGGACGCGCGTCCGTCACCAGCGGTTGAGGCGCAAAGAGCGGGAACAGCCGCGCCCCGAAATCGAGCGCCTGCGCCGACGGGCTGTACGCCAGCACGCGCAGCGCCGCGTTCTGCGCCGTAATCTGATCAAAAACCTTCACCGCCCGATAGGGCACATCGCCGATGCCGTCGCCGTCCGCATCATAGCCCGTGTAATCGCTCCAGAAGTTGCCTGCCCAGCCTGCACCCACCACCGAATCGGGGCGATCCATCCGCACCGTCTCGATGTTCTCCACCATCCGATTCGCCTCAAAACGGTTCGGCTTCACCGCCAGCACCAGATGGATGCCCACATCGTTGCGAACAAACCAGTTGCCCCGATAGAGACCCTCGCCGTTGTCAATAAATAGCCCTACGCGATTGTGCGCCACCAGATTCTTTTCAATCAGCAGGCGGTAGCCATCTTTAATGCCCAGCCCCATGCCGCTCGGTCCGCGCGAGTTCAGAATCTGATTCCCGCGCACCTGCACCCCCTCGCTATACATAATGTAGATGCCCACCGAGTTGCTCTCCAGCAGGTTGTTCTCCACATGGCTATTGTTGCAATACATGAAGTGGATACCGTAGCGGCTGTTGCGCACGCGGTTGTTGCGGATGGTCAGCCCCTCCGAATACCAGAAGACCAGATCGCGCCCGCCCACCACCTGATTGCCTTCGATTCGGGCATGATGGCTATACCAGAGGCGAATCTGGTCACCGCGTCGGGCGATGGGCAACGCGTGGGAGCGTATCGTGTTGTTGCGAATCAGGGCGCGGTGCGCATTCTGCAGGTGCACCCCGAATAGCACCTGTTCCAGCCGATTGCCTTCCACGATGCAGTCGGGCGCGGAGACCTGCACGCCGCTATCCTGGGCGCTGAGCGTGGTGCCGCTGTTGCGAATGATAAATCCCTTGAGGACGCATCGGGGCGCTTTGAGGTGAATGACGCTCCCCCGCCGCTCGCCGTCGAGGACGGGGGAGCGCTCGCCCACCAGTGTGAGCGTCTTGTCAACGATGAAGTTGCCCCGATATTCGCCGCCAATCACCCGAATGGTGTCGCCTGCCCGCGCCTGCTGGATGACCGCCTGCAGGCTCTGGTCGCTTTGCGGGCGCACCACCCACTCATGCGCCCAGCCGTGCAGCAGTGAAGCCATCAGCAGAAGTGTGGCGGCGGCTTTCGCCGCCACCGGCACCCGCTGCCGCAACTGCTCGCATCGCAACCGCCGCCGGATGGCGATCAGCGTCAGCACGCCCGCTGCGATCACCACAAAGTAGCCGATGTGGAACCACGCAATCACCTGGAACTGTCCCACCCTGCCAGGTCCGACCAGCGGCGGGATAAAGGGCTTAATCATCGCGCTCAGCGGCGCCTTGGGGTCCAGATTCAAGCCGTACTCGCGCAGCCAGTAATAGAGGTCGCCCGCGAACACGAACGGAACCGCCCACACGGGCAACGCCAGCAGAATCTGGAACCAGCGTGGGGCGCGCGGAATGAGCATGATGAAAAGCAACGCAAGCGCAATCGCGCTCAGACCGGGCACCGCGATTTTGCGTTCAAAAGGCGCCGCTTCACCCAGCGGACGCATGCCGATGTAGTGGTTCAGTCCATCCACCTCGCGCACATCGCCGCCTGCGCCCGTTACATAGACAATCACCTTCAGCCCTTTCGGGTACTGCGGCGCAACGATGTGAATCTGCCAGTAGGGCAGCCAGATGGAGGCGAGCACCAGCAACGCCGCGACGCCCAGCATCACTTTGTTTCGAACCTCTCCCGAACAGTGAACAGTTGTCCGCATCGTCATTCCTCCTCATCAGACTCTTTTGTCAGTCGCACAGGCATCTTGCCTGCGAAATCCATCGAACAGGATGCTCCAGCTACTTTTGGACACGCGCGTCTAAAAAGTGGGGCAGGGGGCATCCCCTGCCCCCAGTGGAGAGGTCTCACGGCTCCACCAGCAGATAGCCCATCATCTCCAGGTGCAGCGCGGAGCAGAACTCCGAGCAGTAGAAGGAGTAGACCCCTTCCTTATCCGCCACGAACTCGATGGTGACGGTCTCGCCGGGTTCGATGCTCGCGCCGATCCCGTAGCTGGGCAGGGCGAAGCCGTGAGTGGCGTCGCGCGTGCGCTCCAGGTTGGTAAGATGCCAGAGAACCCGCTGACCCTTTTTCACCCTGATATGCTCCGGATCGAAGTGGCTGCGGATCAGTGTCTGGTAAATCGTGACGGTGTTGCCGCGCACCTCGACGCGCCCCTTGGTCGTGGCATAAGGGCTTTTTGCCTGCTGGTGCGCGTCCCAGCCGACTTCGGGATAGACCTCCCAGCTTTTCAGGCGGTCCGCCCGGATCATCTGGGCATAGTGCGGCTCACCGATGCCCACAGGCATATCGTATAGCAGACGCATGCGCTCGCCTGGGGCGCTGATGTCGATCAACTGCAGGTTCTGCGGCAGCAGCGGACCGGTGTTCAGAAAGCGGTCGACCGACCATTTATTGAGCGCGACGAGGTACTTGCCCTCGGGCTTCACCGTGTCGCCTTCCGCCACCGTCAGGTGTCCAATGTTGTAGTGGGTCTGAATCTTGCCCACCAGCTTCCACGGCTCTTCGGGCGCCCTGTATTTGCAATCGCCCAGCGTCCAGCGGGCGACCGCCGTGTCCAGGAACAGGCTGGTGTAGGCGTAGCCCTTGTCGTCGAACTGGGTGTGCAGCGGTCCCAGACCCACCTCCACCTGAGCCTCCTTCACCGCGTCGAATCGCAGCACAGGCACGCCATAGGGGTCAACCTTCTCGTAGTCCTTGCGGGCAATCGCCTGCTTGATCTTCTCGATGTTGTAGACGGTGACATGCGGGTCTAACTTGCCGCCGACCACGATATGCTTCCCGCAGGGGCACACATCGACGCCGTGCGGGCTTTTCGGCTCAGGGGTGAAGTAAAGCACGCCACCGGCGACCGCCTCCTTCAGCGGCAGCACCTTGAAACCGTTGACGGTGACGAACTTGCCCTGCTGAACCAGTTTCTCGGCTTGCTTCCAGTTAATCAGGTGCAGATAGTCCATGTCGTTCTGAGAGGCACCCGCTTCGAAGGGCGGCTTACCCTCCTCGATGCCACCCGTTGCCAGCTCGGTGTTAAAGGAGTTCACGAACACCCAGCCGTCGCTGGCAGCCTTGCCGCAATCGGCGAGGTCCTGCCAGTAGGGCGGCACCTCGATGCCGAACGACTGCTCCGGGATAATCCGACCCTTCCTGCGGTCGAACTTCCAGAAGGTGATCAGCCCGCGATACTCCTCCCTGTAGCGCTCGATGGGCGCATATCTGTTGCCCAGCGGTAAGCCGTATTGCGAGACCTCCACCACATACTCGGTGTTCGGGGTAACAAACGCCGCGCCGTGGTTGTTCTCGAACACAGGGTTCTTCACAATCTGCTTGGTCTCCCAGTCGCGCAGGTCGATGACGGCAACACGCCCGTTCACCTTATCGCCGATGAACAGGAACTGCCCGTCATATTCGCCGTTGGTCTCACTCAAGGCGGGATGATGCGTGTCGGAAGTTGGATAGGGACCTCGCCCGTACAGCTCGTAAAGCGGGTTCTCCTTCACGCCATAGCCGTAGCCCTGCCACGGCTCAGGTGCAAACACAGCAATCACCTTCAGCAGGCGCATCGATGGCACACCAATTGCCAGCACCTGCCCACCATGCCCGGCAGAGGCGAACAGCACATACTCGTCGGGTTTGCCGCCCGGCACATAGGTCGCCAGCGCAGCGTACACATCGTCAGGGGTCAGACCGCGTTCACGCGCGACAGTGAGAGCATCGGTCGGTAATCCCGCCGGCAAAGCCGATTGACGCGCACTGCGCACGATCACCGCGATCGCGACCATCACAATCAAC
>JBBIJY010000006.1:0-109758 GCA_037445735.1 Armatimonadota bacterium
TACCCTCTCCCCCAGCGGGGGAGAGGGTTTCATTGCCCCTCGCCATGAATGGCAGAGAAGGATTTTTGAGCCTTTTTCACCGCACCACCACATAGGGGCGAATCTGCTCCAGCCGCCTGGGACCGATGCCAGGCACATCCAGCAGCTCATCGACCGACTGGAACCGCCCGCGCAGCTTGCGATACTCGACGATGCGCCCTGCCAGCACGGGACCGATGCCTGGCAGCAGCTCCAGCTCCGCCGCGCTGGCACGGTTGATATCGAGCGGGAAGCGGGCGGTCGGGGTCGATGCGTCGCTTCTAACTCGTGGCGGGCGTGCGGCGACCGATGCGCCCGATTCGGCGACCTGTGTCTCACCCCGATGCGGCACATACACCTTTTGCCCGTCGCTGAGCGGCTCGGCGAGATTGAGGCTCCCGGTATCGGCATCGGTTTTCGTGCCACCCGCCTTTTGCAGTGCGTCCTGCACACGACTGCCCGCAGGCAGCTCATAGAGACCGGGTTGCTTCACCGCCCCCGCCACATGCACCTTGATGGTCGCACCCGCCTGCTGGCTCAGATCGATTTGCTGAACGGGCATCCCGGATGAAGGCGCTGGCAACAGCTCAGCATCGCTCGCTGGCTCTTTTGGCGTGGGCGCAGAGCTGTCAGTAAGAGCCATTGCGTCGCGCGCTTGTGCGGGCGCCATCGGCTGCGAGCCGCGCCCGATGTTGTACGCAATCAGCGCGGTCAGCATCAGCGAGACGCCGTACACCGCCATCAGCCACGCCTTCTCTTTCCTGTCCAGCTTATCCCAGATAGAGGGCATCATCCAACCTCCTTCAATCTCTCTCCGGAGAAGGTGTCCAAATCCCTCTCCCCCGCACGCGGGGGAGAGGGTACGGGTGAGGGGGCTTTTCACCACGCACCTGCGGATAGTCCCTCACCCCCCTTGCCCCCTCTCCCACGCTGTGGGAGAGGGGGTTCAGAAAGCCCTCTGTGTTTTCTATACGACATCCTCTATCCAAATCCTGCAGGGAGTCCGCATAAAACGGCGTACTACCGTGCTGATGCCTGCAGGGAGAGAATCGATGCGACGGTACGTGCTGATTGCATGGCTGCTAACGCTCCTGACGCTCGGATGGGCGCAGGAGGGCGCCTTTGTCGAAGGCGTGGTCTATCACGACCGCAACCGCAACGGTGTCCGCGATGCGGACGAGCCCGGTATCCCCGATGTGCTGGTCTCCAACCAGCGCGAGGTGGTGCGCACCGACTCGAGGGGGCGCTATCGGCTGCCTGTCGGGGACGACACGATCATTTTTGTGATCAAGCCGCGCGGCTGGATGACCGCGCTGGATCGGGATAATGTGCCCCGCTTCTACTATGTTCACAAGCCGAACGGCTCGCCGCTGGTTGCCTATATGGGCGTCGCGCCCACGGGACCTCTGCCCGAATCGCTCGACTTCCCGCTCTATCCCCAGCGCGAGTCGAACCGCTTCACGGTGCTGGTGTTCGGCGATACCCAGCCGCGCGATTTGCGTGAGGTGGGCTATATTGCGCACGCCGTGCTGCGGGAGCTGATTGGCACACGCGAGGCGGTGCTGGGCATCGTGCTGGGCGATGTGGTGTTCGATGACCTGACGGTGATGCAGCCGCTGGCGCGCGCCATCGGGCGTATCGGTATCCCCTTCTACTATGTGCTGGGCAACCACGATATGAACTACGACTCGCCCGATGACCGCTACAGCGATGAAACCTGGGAGCGCGTGTTCGGACCGAACTACTATGCGTTTCAGTACGGGCATGTGCATTTGATCGCGCTGGACGATGTGGTGTGGGAAGGTGCGCGCGAGGGTCGGCGCGGGCGCTATCGGGCAGGGCTGGGCGAGCGACAGATCGAGTTCCTTCGCAACTATCTCCGGCATGTGCCGCGCCGCGACTGGGTGGTGCTGTGCATGCATATCCCGATGTGGGAGTGGCCCGAAGAGGAGCGGCGGGCGGTGTTCGAAATGCTCGCGCCGTTCCCGCACACGCTCTCCTTCTCCGCCCATACCCATTTTCAGACCCAGCGCTTTTTTGGCGAGTCGGATGGCTGGCGCGGGCGTGAACCGCACCTGCACTGGAACGCGGGCACCGTGTGCGGCAGCTGGTGGACAGGCGCACCCGACCCCGTCGGCATCCCGCACACCACCATGCGCGATGGCACGCCCAACGGCTACCTGTGGGTCACCTTCGACCGCCATCGATTCCGCATCCGCTATCAGGTCGCCCGACGCCCGCCCGATTACCAGATGAACATCTACCTGCCCGACGCCATCCCGCAAAATCAGCTCGCGAACACGGAGGTGCTGGTGAATGTGTTTGCGGGTTCCGAGCGCTCCCTCGTGGAGATGCGGGTCGGTGAGACGGGCGACTGGATACGGCTTGCCCCTGTGCGCGATCGGGTGGACCCTGCCTATGCCGAACTGAAGCGGCTGGAGAGCGAATACAGGCTGCCCGGCCGCACGCTGCCTGGCTCGATGCCCTGCCCGCACTTGTGGGGCGGACATCTGCCCGCCAACCTCCCGCGCGGCACCCATGTGCTGTATGTGAGAACCACCGACATGTTCGGTCAAACCTTTCTCGATAAACGCCTGTTCCGGGTGGAGTGAAACATTTGCCGACATCAATAGCGAAGCCGCCAGATGAGGAACACGCCATCCACATGGCGGCTCCGATAGACTTCATCTGCCCGATAGAGCCACACAGGTTCCGAATGGACACCATAAAGATAGCTGTAATAGATCAGTCGCGTTCGCTCGTAATCGCCGCGTATCACCTCTTCAGGATTGCCGAAACTCCGATAATGGGTCGGGAATAGATAAGGGTTCACCGCATGCTGAACCAGATACTTTACCTTCCTGGCTTTCAGATAGGCGTTGAGCCGCCGCTCCTTCAGCACAGTTTGATACTCAAGGTCGTTGACCAGGCCGTCCAGATTGATGACCCGCCGCTCGGAGAAGTAGCCAAACGCACCCGCATCTTTCATGGCGAACACATCATCGGGCGCCGTGTGCCGACGCGCCCACAAAGCCGCACGATAGGCAGCCTGCGTCCACACCTCACCCGCCGAACGATAGGGCGGCGACATGAAAGCAACTGCCAGCGACATCAGAGCAAGCGTGAAACCCACCCCCTCGCGCAAAATCGCCACACTCATAAATCGGTGCAAAATGAGCGGCAGCGCGAAGACAAGCAGTATCCAGTAGGCAACAAAGTGCCAGTTGAAAACGCCCCACTTCATCCACAAGCCTGTGTGCAACCAGTGCAATCCACAGCCCAGCCACCAGCAGATGAGCAAAAAAGCGATCGAATCTCTCGCAAAATCTCTGAAATAGAGTATAAAGTAGATCAGTCCCGACAGCAGTGGCAAATAGACCTTCCAGCTAATGCGATTGAACGAAAAATCGACATCCGTCAGGTAGGGAAAGGTGCTCTTCAGCTTGCCGCTGATGGGCATAAAATCCCCAAAGTAAAGTTTATTGAACAGCAGATAGGGTGCAAGCAGCAGGCATAGCCCTATCGCGAACAGTGCCACTCTCTGCAAGCGTATCCCGGTGGGCAACTCCCGTGCGAACATCAGATAAGCCACCGCCATCACCAGAAAAATAAAAATGGTGTCCAGCCGCGCCAGCACCAGCAAGCCCATCCATACACCCAGAACCAGCCAGTCCCTGCCCGACAGCGCCGCCAGCGAGGGACGCCGCGCAAGCCAGAACAGCATCAGTGAACCCACCAGCAGAATCACGGGCGACTCCATCCCGTTGATGAGATAGGGGCGAGCAATCAGCACAATCAGCGCGTTTGTCAGCGCCAGAGTCGGCAAAGCCCACCGACGCCAGCAAGCCCCATTAATCAGGGTCAGCGCCGCCAGCACGATCAGGCACTGGTATATCAGCACGCACCGAAAGAACGCCTCCGTCGAGAGCGACTGCCCTATGGCAGCGAGCGGGATCAACATCAGCAGCCACAGCGGATGCACGCCGTTCGTCTGGCTGAACTGATCAAATGAAAAACCGTATCCCGCCACCAAATTGCGGGCGATTTTTATGTAATAGAACCCATCATCTGAAGCCAGCGGAATAATCTGCAGAATGGGACTGTACCCGATAAGAAAGATATAAGCTAAAAGATAGATATAGGCAGTGGCAATCATCAGCTGGCTGATTCGGCTCGCGCTCAGCGTGAGTGTAGATGCCTGTCCCATTCCTGCCTCCTGTGATGCGCAACTGGCGTTGACTGGCAGGAATTGTACCATACCCGCGAACTTTATTGATATGCCATCGCTGGACACTTTGCGGCAGCTGGTGCGCGATGAGGTTATCCAGCGCACCGAAGAGGGTGTTGACACGACAGGCGCTCTGGAGCGCTGGGAGCAAGCGCAGGATGCCGACGCGCTCTGGCAGCTCTACTGGGAGCTGCAGGCGTTGCCCCTTCGTGCCGATTTTCCCTATCGCGAGCCGATGGCGCTGGATGCTATCCGCGCCGAGCGCGAGGCAAGCCTCCGGGCGCTGCCACTCACACTCAGCGAGCTGGAGCTGCACGATCGGCTCTATGGCGCGTGGCTGGGGCGCGTCGCAGGCTGTATGCTGGGCAAGCCGGTGGAAGGCTGGCGCCACGAGCGAATCCGCCGCTATCTGGAGGGCGCCGATGCCTACCCGCTGCGCGACTACTTCCCGCCCGAAAGCCGCACCCCACCTGAGGGCATACCCCAGCCCTACACCTACTGCACGAAAGGGTACTTCGAAGGCGGCAAGCGCGACGACGACACCGACTACACCCTGCTGGCGCTGCTGATTGTTGAACGATACGGCGCGGCGTTCAGCACCCAGCAGGTGGGCGAGATGTGGCTCCACTATTTGCCAGCGCACCAGACCTGCACGGCGGAACGGCGCGCCTATATCAACCTGCTGAACGAGCGGCCACTCAGTGAGGTGCCCGTTTATCTCAATCCCTATCGCGAGTGGATTGGCGCGCGCATTCGCGCCGACTTCTGGGGCTATGTGGCGCCCGGCATGCCTGAACGGGCAGCCGAGTTCGCCTATCGCGACGCCGCGCTCTCCCATGTGAAAAACGGCGTCTACAGCGCGATGTTCACCGCCGCGATGATCGCCGCCGCCTTCGCCACGCCCGATATCGAGCAGATTATTCAGGCGGGTCTGGCGCAGATTCCCACCAGAAGCCGCGAAGCCGAGATGGTGCGCGACTGCCTGCGCTGGCGCGGTGAATGCCGCGACTGGCAGGAGGCGTTCGCGCGCATGCAGGAACGCTTCTACGGGCGCTATGCATGGGTTCACGCCATCAACAACGACGCAATTGTGCTGAACGCGCTGCTGTGGGGCTGGCCTGACTTCGAGCAGGTGATCACCATCGCGGTGATGCAGGGGCTGGACACCGACTGCAACGGCGCGACGGCAGGCAGCATCTGGGGCGCCGCCTTCGGCGCCCGCCAGCTACCAGCCCGATGGATCGAACCGCTCCATGACCAGCTGGAGAGCGCGCTCTCAGGCTGCTGCCATAACCGTATCAGCGAACTCTCAACCCGCACCTTCCAGCAGGCGAAACATATCCTCTCCGCAGCACACGATTAAGCAGGAATCGGCGAACAGGCTTCCTAATTAATGCCTGTGAAGGAGGTGTGAGCTGTGCAATTCGTCACACTTGCCAAAGCGGTGCCTGGTCGGGCGCGGGAACTGTTCGGAAGCGGGCTGTCGCAGATTAGCACCCTCGCTGCTCAGCATGGGGTGCAGGTGCAGGTGGCGGTGATCACCTATGGTCAATATGACCTTGTAGCCGTGTGGTCCGCTTCGGATCAGGCGACGGCGAACCGATTCCTGCGGGCAGTCGCAGAAACCGGTCTGCTCATGACCGACACGATGCTGGCAGTTCCTGTTGAAAGCTTTTAGAGACTCTGTACAAACGCTGTCAGAGCCTCCTGCCAGTGGCGGAGGGGGGTTATGCCGACCCACTCCAGTCGCCATGAGATGAGCGCGGAATAGCGCGGGCGCGGCGCGGGAGTCTGCCACTGCGCCAGCGGAAGCGGCTGTAAGCGTACAGGCAAGCCCACCAGCTGCAGCAGCGCCTGCGCAAATTCATAGCGCGAAACGGGACCCGCGTTCGTCAGGTGATAGGTTCCATACGCATCGGTGGCAATCAGCGCGAGCAGGCAATCGGCGACATCCGCTGTGCAGGTCGGCGAGCCAATCTGGTCGGCAATCACGGTGGGCGTCTCGCCTGCCCGCACACGCTCCAGAATGAAATGCGGGAAGCTTCTGCCGTGCGTGCCGTAGAGCCATGCGGTGCGGATGATGTAATGGCGCGGGCAGAGGGCGCGCACCGCCTGCTCGCCCGCATATTTGGAGCGCCCGTACACGCTCAGCGGGTTCGGCGCGTCATACTCGTGGTAGGGGCTGCCTTTCGCGCCGTCAAACACATAGTCGGTGGAGATGGCGACACAAATCGCACCTGTACGCTGGCAGTGAGCGGCAATCAGCTCCGTGCCGAAGGCGTTCACCTGATACGCCCGCTGGGGCTGGCGCTCGCAGGCGTCCACACTGGTCATCGCCGCGCAGTGGATGACCACCTCGGGCTGATACTGGTCGAACACCGCGCGCACCTGTTGCGGGTTCGTGATGTCCATCGGCACGAGCGACGGCTTGCGCCCTGTGGGGATGACCGCATGCCCCGCCTGTCGGAACCGTTCGGTGATCTCCGCACCCAGCATTCCGCCCGCGCCCGTAATCAGCACCTTCATTTCAGCCCGACCGTTGCGATTCGAATCAGCGTGGCGACGCCCACGCCCGCGCGATAGACCACAAAGGGCATCAGCGAACCTGTGCGCAGATAGCGCAGCAGGAACGCGATGCACAGCCAGCCGACCACCATCGAGGTGAGCGCGCCTGCAAGCATCGGCACCGCCATCCGGGAGGGTAGACCCTCCTGCAGCACATGGCGGAAGGACCATACTGCCGCGCCGAAGGTGATGGGCGTCGCCAGCAGGAAGGAGAACCGCGCCGCCGCTTCGCGCTGAAGCCCCAGCATCAACCCCGCGATTATCGTAATGCCCGACCGCGAGAAGCCCGGTATCAGCGCGAACGCCTGCGCAATACCAATCAGCAGCCCATCCAGCAGCCCGATCGATTCCAGCATACGGGTTTTGCGTCCCAGCCGGTCCGCCAGCGCCATCAGCATGCCGACGCCTATCAGCAGCCCGCTGATGAGCGCATACTGCTCCCGAAAAAAGTTCTCGATGGCGTTCTCAAAGAGTGCGCCGGCAAGCGCAGCAGGAATGCAGCCAATCAGAATGCTCCATGCGAGCCGACGCTCCACCATGCGCTCGTGCTGGCGCGAGAAGAGCGCGCTCGCCAGCCTCACCAGATCGCGCCAGAAATAGAGCACAATCGCCAGCAGCGTGCCCACATGCAGCGCCACATCGAACATCAACTCCGCCTGCGGATTGCCAATCTCCCAGCCGAACCAGTAGCGCATCAATATCAGGTGCGCCGAACTGGAAATGGGCAGAAACTCCGTGACGCCCTGCAGAATACCCAGCCAGATTGCCTGCATCAGCTCCAAGTTTTATGCCTCCATGCCGTTATGTTCCCCGTGATCCCGCTGTTTCCGCGGTTTCCAGCACCACGAGACGGTGGACGCGCGGTCGCCGTCGCGCCCGCCGCCGCTGCTCAATCACCACATTGCGCACGATCACCGCCACAGGCACGCCAAAAAACATGCCCATCAGCCCAAAAAAGCTGCCGCTCACCAGCAGCACCACAATCACCAGCACAGGGTGCAGATCAACTCTATCGCCAATAATCTTGGGCATAATCATCTTATGCTCAATCAGGAAGAGGGCGGTCATGAAGATGGTGGCTTTGATGGCAAGCCCAAGACCGCCTAACAGTCCCGCCATCGCCACAATGGGCACGGCGGCGACCACGGGACCAATCACGGGGATGGCGCGGGCGATGCCGGCGAACAGCGCGAGCGTCGCCGCATACTTGACGCCCATCCATTGCAAGCCGAGCCAGGTGGCAATCCCCGCAATCACGCCCAGAATGAGCTGTCCCACGATGTACCCACGCATCACACGGTTCGTCTCCTGCATCGCGTGCAGGGTCAGGCGCAGGTAGCGCGGCGGGATCAGGCGAAGGGTCTCCCGCTTGAGCCGATGCGAATCGAACAGCAGATAGAAGACCACCACCGGGATCAGAAACAGCTCCACAATGAAGGCAATCCACGCGCCTGTGCTTCGCAGCACCTGTTGCAAGCCTTTCTGCAGGCTGACCGAGGTGCCCTCCAGCGATTTGACCAGTGCCTCATGCTGCTGATCAACCCACTGTTGTGCCTGCGGCGGCAAACCGTTGTACCATTGCTGATAGCGTGCCTGCCAGTCGGTGAGTGTTTCGCGAATGCGCCCCTCATAGCGCGGTAAATCGTTCAGAAAGTCGCGCGTCTCACGCACGAACGGCGTGACGAACGCCACCGTCGACAGCACCACCACGCCAATAAAAGCCAGCACGACCATCAGACTGACCACACCCCGCCAGAAGAGCGGACTCATCAGCGGCGGACGCCAGCGCGAGAGCCAGTCCACCAGTGGAATCAGCAGGTAAGCAATCGCACCGCAGATAAACATGAGGCTGATCACATGGCGCACCACATACAGCACATAGAGCGCCAGCCCAATCAGCGCCAGCGTGATGAGCAACCAGAGCGCCCGACTTGCCCAATCGCCCGCCGGATTCGGTTCCCGCTTCTCCATCTGAGATGGGGTGATTATACCTCGCCCCCGACCCCTTGACAGCTCGGTAGAGCATGCAGGTATAATCGAGTCGCTTGCGGTGGGGCCATGGTCTAGGGGACTAGGACGCCTGGTTTTCAGCCAGGAGGACGGGGGTTCGAATCCCCCTGGCCCTACCAGTTTTTTATTTGCCTCAGGTATAATCCCGCCGCACAGGGGAGCGCAGGGATGAAACTGCACGAATATCAGGCGAAACAGATTCTGCAGGATGTGGGCTTGCCCGTGCCAAGGGGCGAGGTGGTCAGCAGCCCTGAAGGCGCCCGCGCCGTCGCGGAACGGCTGGGCACGCGCGTGGTGGTCAAAGCGCAGGTGCATATGGGCGGGCGCGGCAAAGCGGGCGGCATCAAAATCGCCAGCACGCCCGACGAAGCAGCTCAGGCAGCCCAGCAAATCCTCGGCAAACGGCTCATCTCCCCACAGAACCCGCAGGGACTCGTCGCCGAAACCGTGCTGGTCGAAGAAGCCATCGACATCCAGCGCGAGCTTTACATCGGCATCACGGTCGATCGCACACGCCAGCGCAACGCCCTGATGGTCAGCCAGTTCGGTGGGATGGACATCGAAGAGATCGCCGCGAGCCACCCCGACGCGATTGCCACCGTCGCGATTGACCCCTTTCTGGGCTTGACCGACTACCAGGCGCGGCAGGTGCTGTACGATGCGGGACTGGACACCGAGCTGACCCGCAAGTTGACACCCATTTTGCAGGGGCTGTATCGGGCTTATATGGCGTGCGATGCGAACCTTGCCGAGATCAATCCCTGTGCGCTCACCGCCGATGGGCAGGTGATGGTTGCCGACGCCAAAATCACCATCGACGATAACGCGCTGTTCCGCCAGAAGCGGCTGGCAATCTATCGTGAGGAGAGCGCGGAAGACCCCATCGAGGCGGAGGCACAACAGCGTGGCGTCGCCTATGTGCGGCTGGGCGGCAATATCGGCATCATCGGCAACGGCGCAGGGCTGGTGATGTGTACCGTCGATGAGGTCGCACGCGCGGGGGGCAAACCCGCCAACTTCCTCGACATCGGTGGCGGCGCTAAGGCTGATCAGGTGCGAAACGCCGTCGAAATTGTGCTGATGGACCCGAATGTGAAGGGGCTGCTCTTCAACATCTTTGGCGGCATCACGCGCGGGGATGAGGTCGCACGCGGCATTCTGGAAGCGCTGCAGGCGATGAATATCTCCATCCCGATTGTGGTTCGGCTGACAGGCACGCGCGCGGCGGAAGGGCTGGCATTGCTGCAGGGCACGCCGCTCATCCCCGCCGAAACGATGCAGGAAGCCGCCCGCAAAATCGTCGAGCTGGCAGGCAGCGCATAGCTTCCGAAACGCCATAGCCGACAGGAAACGCCCTGTTAGAGGCGAACTGGTAAAGCTATGGGCAGGCAAATGGTTGGGAACGGCTGCGCGGCGGCAATCGCCCTCGCGCTAACAGGCTTGGTGCACGCTCAAAGCATCGGTCATCTGGGCAACGCGCGCGGGGACACGACCCCCCTGATCGACCCGATGCGCCCCGTTATGGAGATCGGGCAGACCTACGCTGTGTTGCAATACTTTACGACCACGCCGTGCGAGACACGGGTGCAGCTCCGTGCCAGCAATCTACCCGCGACCGCATGGCGCCCGCCAGAGCGCCGGCAGAACCTCTGGCAGGGGCGCGATGTGCGGGTGGTACAGGGCGAGCCGGGCAGGCGCACCTATCACCGCATCCGCATCGAGGGTCTCAAGCCCGGCACGCGCTACTACTATCGGGTGTATGATCCGGGCACAACACCAACCCGCGAGGAGCGTAAATGGGGCGCGGAGCCGCCCTGGCGACGCGAGTACGCCTTCGCCACGCTCGCCCCGCGCGGCTACAAAACCATCGTCCATTTGCCCGTTAAGGTGTTGATTATGCCGAATGTGGTGAATGTCGCCTCGGCCTATGCTGATCCGAACAACCCAGCGCCGCCTCCACCCGCGCTCACGCCTGAACAGATCGAGCGCATCAGGCAGGAGTACGCGATTGCCGCCCGCTACTTCTGGGTCAATAGCGGCATGCGCCTGTGGGTGGATTTCCATATTTTTGTCGATGATCGCTGGCAGCGGTGGGGCGAGGAGCCGCCGAACGCGCAGGGCTTCTATAAAGGGCTGCCGGTCTGCCGCAGCTACGCGGGCGTCGACTTCGCGGGTCCTGGCGGCGGCGCGTTCACCATCCTGGATACGCGCGATCCCCAGCGCACCAATCACCAGCCCGTCT
Source organism: Armatimonadota bacterium (assembly GCA_037445735.1). GTDB lineage: Bacteria > Armatimonadota > Fimbriimonadia > Fimbriimonadales > GBS-DC > HRBIN15. The sequence goes on from JBBIJY010000006.1 coordinate 11,064, forward strand.
ACGAGGAGATGCCCTACGCGGGTCAGATCGAGCAGGCGTTCCCCCGTCGCTGGGATGCTCAAAAGCGCGAGTGGGTTTTTTATGCCAGTGGGGGTGGCACCTTCGGCGTGGACGGCTTCCCGGATGGCATCCCTGCCCGCTCGCAGTTTCTGGGCGGCGGCGACACCGCATGGCTTGTCACGCACGAGTTCCATCACCAGCTGGAATCGTACAGCGGATTCTCGCTCAACAACCGTGAAGATGACCGCATCGTGTTTAACCATCCCGAACCGCGCTATCGGCGAACCAACCCTGATGGCTCTATTTCGATGAACCCGTGGAACACGGCGGGGCGACACGGCGAACACTGGAATGTGATGGCGTACTGGGATCGGACATTGACCGATGCGCAGTGGCTGCGCTTCTATTTCGGCGAGGCGATTACCGTGCGCGATTCGGATGGCGACGGCTTTCCCGATGACGATCCGCGCCTGCCGCTGGATGAGAAGCGGTTCGGCACGGATCCGCGCCGCGCGATGACCGACGGGCAGCTGAACGACCTGCGCAAGGCGATGCTGAGCAGCTGGGCGCCCGCGCCCCTGCAGTTCACCTTCAACAAGCCGCCGTTTCAGGCGTACCGCCCCGACCCACGCCGCCCTGACAGCGACCGCGACGGTCTGCCCGACGCGATAGACCCCTATCCGCTCTATCCGTGGCAGCCGTTCGTGAGCTACATGCGCGCCACCATCGACGGCGTCGACGACGAGTGGACGGCACTCCCACCCGCTGGCGAGCGATTATGGCAGGGAGAAAACCCCTCACCCCAACCCTCTCCCCAGCGGGGAGAGGGGGTTTCTTCTGCCCTCTCCCCCAGAGGGGGAGAGGGTACGGGTGAGGGGGTACTCTCCCCTCTCCCGCAGCGTGGGAGAGGGGACGGGGGTGAGGGTCTGAAACTCACCTTCAAACACGCGCACGATGACGACGCCTATTACGGCTGTTTCCGCATCACGGGCGACTGGAGCCGACTCTATGTGGTGCTGGATGGCGAGGGGCGCGGCGTGTTCTCGGGCGAGGGCGTGGTCGGCTTCGAAGTGCTGAACGGCGCGCAGATCGAACTGCGCCCCACAGGCTGGGGCGCACCGGGTATCCAGTGGAAAGCCACACGCCAGCGCGACCGCACCACGATTATCGAGTTCAGCCTGCCCAACGGCGGCGAGGGCAAATGGTACTGGTGGCGTGGCGGGCGTGAGGTCGGCGCCGCCATCGATGTGTGGGACAGTCAGGGCAGAGGCTACTCGCTGTACGAGCCGTATGACCTGTTCTACTGCCGCATGCTGGAGCCAGTGGGCACGCTGCCACCGCCTGCCAGCGCGCCCGCTGAACTCACGCCAGAGCGGGCAACCCGCACCTTCACGCCCAGCAACCCCGGCGAGCTGAAAATCGGCGAGGGCTGGCGCACCGAGAACGGCGCATGGGTCTATGACGGGCATCCCGAATCGCTCCTGCTGATTGAGGGTCTGAACGCGCGCGCCTTCGACCTCTGGATGGAGTTCGAAGCCCAGCAGGACGGTATTCTGGCAGCTTTTTTGCCCACCACCGCCGAGATGAACGCGGGGCGCGACTATGTGGTGTTTGTGGGCGGCTACGGCAACACCATCACCCGCTTCCGCCTGTTCGGGCGCGAAGAGGGCGACAGCGAGGTGATGATGTCGCCCGGTCGCCATCGGCTCCAGCTCACACGGCGCGACGGGCAGGTGTGGGCGCTGTTCGACGGCAAGCCGATTTTGTGGGCGCGCGACCCGAACCCCCAGCAGCGCATCGGGAAGCTCGCCGTGATTGGTGGCTACAGCGGCAAACAGCGCGTGTACGCGATTCGCTACCGGGTGGACGAATGAGCCATCGACGCAGCGAGTGGTGGGTCGCGCTGTTAGGCGCGCTGATTCTGGCGTTCCTCTTTTTCTATAATCGCCAGCCGTACACCGTGTACGCTCTGCACTGGCTGGGTCTGGCGCGTGCGAACGCGCCCCTGCGCAGCTGGGAAGAGTATTTCGTGGTGAACAGTGCGCTGCTGCTGTGGCTACCAGTGCTGATTATCGCCTTTGTGGGCAAAGGTGAGCTGAGCCAGTACGGGCTGGCGCGCGGCGATGGCGCGCGCGGCGCCCTGTTCGCCCTGCTGATGTACCTGCCGATGACGGTCGTGCTGTGGTTCGCCTCGGCACGACCCGACTTCCAGAGCTACTACCCGCTGGATAAGCGCGTGCTGACCGATACAGCCTACGCCATCTACTTCGAGCTGGCGTACGGCTACTACCTCTTCTGCTGGGAGTTCTTCTTTCGCGGCTTTCTCACTTTTGGGCTGTACCGCTGGCTGGGCTGGTGGGGTGTGGGGCTGCAGGCGGTCGCGTTCGGCGTGATGCATATCAGCAAGCCCATCCCGGAGCTGATAGGCTCCTTCGCCGCTGCGCTGATTCTGAGCTGGGTTGCGTTGCGCGTCAAATCGTTCCTGCCTTGCTTCTGGGCGCACTGGGCAGTCTCCATGACGCTCGATCTGATGCTCATCTATCGGGCACGCTGAGAGGGAAGCGCACCCCCTTGCAAAACCCTGTAAAGATGGGGTATAATGGAACTACCCTTGGAAAGGAGGCTATCGATGATGAGGATTGGAACGATTGCAGGGCTTCTGGCGCTCAGCATTGGCGGGAGCGCGCTATGGGCGCAGACCTTCACGCATCTGAAGTCGGTCGATCTGTCGAGCTACTTCACCGCGGGCGGTCCGCAGGGCGACACGGTGTCGGATGTCGCCTTCGACGGGCGCAACCTCTATGTGGCGGGTTTTTCGGTCGCCACGACAGCAGACCCCGTGCCTGTTGGCGTTCTCAAGATCGAGAATGCGTTGCTGCCCCCCGCCAGCTGGAACTATATCCCGCTTGTCTCGCTCACTCAGGCGGCACAGAGCCGCGTGTCGTATGTCGTCTATAAAGACGGCTACCTCTATCTGGGCACCGGCTTGGGCGATGGCAGTGGCAACCCAGCCCGAACGGGCGTCCGTCGATTCGATGCGACCACTGGTGCCTGGGACAGCCTCTGGAACGGCACGGGCGTGGTGATGCCGTCCGATTTGACGCCCGGCACAACCACGCGCATGGAGTGCGTGTCGATTGATCCGGGCTATCAGGGCAGTGGTGAGACGCTGGCGATCCTGGCGCGCGGGCGCGGAATCATCTTTCGGCGCGACTTTACGAGTGGTGCAGCCGCCCCGAACATCCTGTGCGTGCCCACACGCCCCGACAACACCACCACCACTGGCATGCGCGACATCAGCTTCGCGCCGAACGGGGACGCCTACCTGCGAGTGGACAACAGCGTCTGGTACGCTCAGCGCACGGGTGCCAATAGCGTGGCAAACAACCGGGCTGATCTCATGCTCGACTTTTCCGCAGATAGCGCGTTTCAGGTGCAGATTAATGTGCTGTACCTGCCGACTCCTTCTGGCGACCTGCTGCTGTTCAACCGACGCGATGGCAATAACACCTATAAAAAGGTCTTCGTGTATCGGGGCAGTGGTGCCAGCTGGACGCCCTATCTGGAGCTGACAGGCGACGAGCCACTGCCCGATGGCACGACGCCGAACCCCTTCGCCCGCGATGTGCTTAACTTCACCTTCGGCGACGGTCCCGACCCATCGGCGGGCGATGTGAATGTGGATGGCATCGTGGATGATGCCGACCTGCTGGCGGTGCTGTTCGCCTTCGGGCAGCAGGGGTCAGGGCTGCCCGAAGATGTGAACAACGACGGTACGGTGGACGATGCCGACCTGCTCACGGTGCTGTTCAACTTCGGTTCCAGCCCCACTGCTCGCTACCTGTTCGTCATCCAGGCGAACTTCGTTGCGGGTGACGACCGCCTCGATATCTACCGCGTGAATCCGTGAGGCGTCCCTCACCCCTACCCCTCTCCCACGCTGTGGGAGAGGGGGCTGCACAATTCCTCTTCCCCTCTGGGGGAGGGCTGCACAATTCCTCTCCCCCTCTGGGGGAGGGGTCTGCACAATTCCTCTCCCCCTCTGGGGGAGGGGTCTGCACAATCCCTCTCCCCCAGAGGGGGAGAGGGTACGGGTGAGGGGGCTAACACCCACTGCCAAAGTCGGACAACACCGTCAGCAAGTCCGTGTCGTCCACAATACCGTCCTTGTTGATGTCCTCGTGGCGCGTGGAGCCTGTGCCCGGCGTGCCGAACGCGAACAGCACATTCAGCAAGTCGGCGTCGTCAATACAGCCGTCGCCGTTGGTATCGCCCGTGCGCCAGGTATCCAGCAAGAACGCCTCCTCGCGCCTCGTCGTCGCGTTGTAGCCCCAGCCCACGATGTACCGCCCGTCAGGGCTGATGGCGATGGCGGTATCCAGATACGAGCCGCCCGTGAGCAGGCTGGCATAGGTCTGGTTCAGGTCTTCCATCCCGCCTGCTGGTGTCCAGCGAAAGGCGCGATACTGAATGCGGGCGTTGGTTGCCCAGCCCACCACCACCGCGCCGTCCGCCGAGACACCAGAAGCCGCGCTATGCCAGCCGCCCAGCGTGCCCAGATCCTGCATCCCGCCAGCCGCTGTCCAGCGAAAGGCACGATACTGATCGCTGGCGTTGTGTGCCCAGCCGACCACCACTGAGCCATCCGCCGAGACACCATTAGCCCCGCTCTCAGCGCCGCCGAGCGTGCCGAGGTCTTGCATTCCTGTTGCCTGCGTCCAGCGAAAAGCGCGAAAATCACCGCTGGCATCATATCCCTCACCAACGATCACCGCGCCGTCCGCCGAGACGCCAGAAGCCCAGCTCCAATTGCCGCCAAGCGTGTTGGGGATTTCTTGCATCCCCGTCGCCTGCGCCCAGCGAAAGGCGCGAGCAAAACCGCTGGCGTCTTGTGCCTCGCCCACGACCACCGCGCCATCCGCTGAAACGCCATTAGCCATGCTCCAATAGCCGCCGGGTAGCGTGCCGAGGTCTTGCATTCCTGTTGCCTGCGTCCAGCGAAAGGCGCGATACTGATCGCTGGCGTTGTGTGCCCAGCCGACCACCACTGAGCCATCCGCCGAGACACCATTAGCCCCGCTCTCAGCGCCGCCGAGCGTGCCGAGGTCTTGCATTCCTGTTGCCTGCGTCCAGCGAAAGGCGCGATAGTCATATTCGTAATACTCATACTTGTTGGGGTACCAATAGGCGCAACTGCCGACCACCACTGTGCCGTCCGCTGAAACACCACCAGCAAAGCTAGCATAGTAGCCTGGTAGCGTGCCTAACCAGGTCAAACTCTGCGACCAGCCTGATGCGGTCGCCACTACCGACAACACCATCGCGCCAAGAAGCGCGTATGCCCGCTTGAATGTCCACCCTCTCATCGGTCTACGCCCTCCATTCGTTTGGTCTGCCCTGCGCCCGTCGGGGGCACAGGCTACTCTATTATAGCCCATTTTCGCCGTTTGTTAATGGGTCAGGAGGCTGTTCGAAAATTTGGGGCAGCTAAAGCCGTGCCTGTACAAACGAAGCCGACCGTCGTCGGCTTCATAGCCAGCGCAGGCTGGCTTCGTTGATTGAGTGCCGTTGCGATATGCTTTCAGCATGGGTGTCTATGGACTGCGGAAGCGCAACTTCCGCACCACCTTTGCCCATCGCTGAAGCTGCGCTTCAGCACTCCACATTAGAAAATACAATGCAACGGTACTTAACAGAGCGCGTGGTCGGACCCTGCGCGGGCGACGGTGGCGGGGTAGGGCGCGCGGGGGTAGGGACACACCGCCGTGCGCCCCTACGGGTTGGCGCGGAATGCAGGGCAGGGGCGCACGGCGGTGCGCCCCTACGGCTGTGGGTATACTCTATGCTATGCGATACCTTCGCCCGTGGCGACTGCGCACGGCACTCAAGCGGCGGCGTCGCGCCCGCCTCGACCTCTCGAATCCGGCGCACCTGCTGGACGAGCTGGAACGCAAGGAGCGCGAGCTGCAGGCGGCGCAGGACTACATCCGCCGACTGGAGGCTCGGCTCGCCGATCGCGAAGCGGAAATCGAAGCGCTGAATCGGATCAGCGAAGCCACCGGCACCGCCCTCGCCTCCGAAGAGATGCTCCAGTCGATCGCCGAAATCGCCATGCGCATCACCGAGACCGAAATCTGCCATATTTTCCTGTTCGATGAGAATCGCGAGGAGCTGGTGCTGCGTGCCGCCACTGGCGATGATCGCCGGTTCGTCGGCGAGATTCGGCTCAAGCTGGGTGAGGGCATCGTCGGCTGGGTCGCCCGCGAGCGACGCCCCGTCGCCGTGCCCCGCCAGGCGTACAAAGACCACCGCTTCAAACTCTATCCCCAGCTCAACGAGGAGCAGTACGAGAGCATGCTCGCGGTGCCGCTGATCGGCAATAACGAGGTGATTGGCGTCATCAGCGTGCGCACGCGCAAGCCCAAAGCGTACAAGCAGGAACAGATTCGCCTGCTGTCGGGCATCGCCAGCCACCTCGCTGGCGCGCTCAAGCAGCTGAGCCGTATCGAGCAGCTGGAGCGCCAGGCGCATCAGGTCGCCACCCTCTCCGAAATCAGTCGCACGCTCACGGGCAACCTCTATCTGGAGGAGGTGCTGCAGCTGCTGGTCAACATGACCGCCCAGACGCTCGGCTACAAGGTCGTCACGGTGATGCTGTTAGATGAGGAGCGGGGCGAACTCATGCTGAAGGCGACGCAAGCCGACAGCGAGGAGTATCGCCAGAAACCGCCCCTGCGCGTGGGGGAAAGCATCGCTGGACGCGCCGTCGCCGAGAACCGTATTCTGGTCATCCCCGATGTGCAGGCGCACCCCGAATACCGATTCCCCGATATTGCCAAGCGCGCGGGGCTGCACTCGATGGTGTGCGTGCCCCTGCGCGTGCGCGAGCGCGTGATCGGCACGCTCAACTGCTATACCGACCGCCCCCACCTGTTCACCGATGAGGAGCTGCGCACGCTCGAAGCGGTCGCCAACCACGCCGCGCTCGCCATCGACCACGCCAAGCTGATGGTGCGCAGCGCCATCCTGCAGGAGATGCACCACCGCGTCAAGAACAATCTCCAGCAAATCGCCAGCCTGTTGCGCCTGCAGATGCACTACTCGCGGTATAAAACCGTCGAGGAGGTGATTCAGGACAGCCTCAGCCGCATTCTGGCGATTGCGCAGGTGCATGAACTGCTCTCGCGCGAGGACCTGGACATGGTGAGCCTGCGCAAAATCGCCTCCAGCATCCTGCACAACACGAAGCAGGCGCTCGTGCCGCCTGGCAAGCAGGTGCGCAGCAGCGTGGAGGGCGACGATGTGCTGCTGCCGTTGCAACAGGCGACCGCCGTCGCGCTCATTCTGAACGAACTCATCCAGAACGCTATCGAGCATGGCTTCAAAGAGCGCGACACGGGTCGGATCGATGTGCGCGTGCAGAACACCAACGGCGAGGTGCTGCTGGAGGTGAGCAACGATGGCGAGCCACTGCCACCCGATTTTGACCCTGTACGCAGCCCCACACTGGGTCTGCGCATCATCGATAACCTGGCGCGAGGCACCCTGCGCGGGCGCTTCCAGCTCCGCAACAGCGACGGCCGCATCGTCGCCACCGTGCTGTTCCCCCGACCCGCCGCTGAAACCGCTTAAAGCAGGAATCGCCCTCGCCAGCGGATAAAATAAGCAACGGGTGAAACCATGCGAAGGGCTGGTTATGGGTTGCTTATCGGTGTGATAATCTTTGGCACTGTCGCCACGCTGTATGGTCAGGCAGGCGTGCGCAGCTATCTGGTGCGTCGCCTCTACGAACCGGGCATGCGCCAGAAGTTTAATGCCGTATACAACCTTAAAGGCGATGTGCGCTCTTCCCTCTTTGACGGCAGCTTCCCGATTAATGTCGATGCCCAGCTGGAAATCACCACGCAGATCCTCTCGGTCAATGAGAACGGTCAAGCCCGCATGCGCTACTCGTTCCGCTACCTGAAGCAGGTGGTCGACTTCTTCGCTGAGAAGGAGCTGCCCGAACCGTTCAGCGCCACGATCCGTATCACGCCATCGGGCTTCCCCGCCGAAGATGAGACCACCAGCAAGTTCCGCAAGAGCCGTCAGCAGGAAGAAGAGGAGAGCGAATCGCCCGGACTGGATATACTGCCCGATTTGATGCTGTTTTTGCAGCTGGTGGGTCTCGATGTGGTGCCTGGTCCGTTTTACCCGATGCCACCGGGCGCGGTGCGTGAGGGCGACCAGTGGAAGATCGGCTATCCGACCCCCTTCCTCGACACAAAGGGCGGACGGCTCAGCCTCAGCCAGGCGACCATCCACACCTACCCCGCCACCGTGAAGGTGATCGGCTTGAAAGAACTCAAGGGTCGTCCCGTGCTGCATGTGCAGCAGATTACCGACACCACCATCGACATCCCGCTGGATGACACCCTGCTGGAGATTGTGCGCCTGCGCGACCGCAGCGTGCCGCGCGGACGCATCAAGGGCACCATCAAGGGCACGACCGATTTCTACTACGCGCTTGCCGACGGCGCGCTGCTGCAGGCGTCGGGCTATGTGCGCCAGAAGCTGAGAGCCGAGTACGATTCGCAAACTATCCGCGAATGGCAGCCCGACGAACACTGGGCGGAATGGGAGGTGCAGGCGACCTTCCGACAGGTGCTGGCGGAGGAGAAGATAACCCCCTCGCGGTCCGGCTCACGCCGCCGCTAAGCGGCGCGGGTTAGCCACTTCGAGAGGGACTGACAGCGCGCGCCATATTGAGCCTGCAGCAGCGGGTCGCAACCGCCACCTGTCAGCAGCGGGCGTACATCCGCTGTCGGCAAACGGTCGGTGATCTCGATATCGGGGCAGGTGTCGGCATCGAGCCCCATCTGCTGAAGCGCGTCCAGCACCCGCTCGTAAGCCTGTGAAACGGTTGTGCTGTTGAGCGTGCCCGCATAGAGAATCAGCGTGTCCGTTCGACGGTGCTCCCCATGCCACTGAAGCGCGGGCAGCCATGTCGGCGGGCGATCCCAGTCGGGCACGATCAAAAAGCGTGCGGGCATCGCCAGCGCCTGCTCGTACGCCGCGACGGTGGCTTCTGCCGCCTTCCGCCAGGTGTAGCGGCTCAACACATGCTGACAGCACGCCTTACGCCGATCGGCGTCTGTGTCCCGCCATGCGCGCCACACCGCCTCGCGGATGCTCTCCCCATCACCGGGGTCGCACACATAAGCCCACTGCCCCAGATACTCCTGCTCCGCGCCCCGATTGCCGACCACCAGCGCACAGCCCGCTAACGCCGCCTCCAGATTCGCCAGACCGGGCGTCTCCGACCACGAGGGTAGCGCGTGAACCCGCGCCGCCGCATACGCGCTTGCCAGCAGCTCAGGACCCAGCTCGCCCACAAAATGCACCTGTCGCCCAGCCCAGCGGCGGCAGAGCGCGGCGTACCCCGCATCGCCCTCCTTACCCGCCAGCACCAGCGGCAAATCGGTCTCGCGCAACGCCCAGATGAGCATCAGCTGATTTTTGTTCGGCTCGATACGCGCCGCGCATAGCACAAAATCGCGCAAGCCATATTGCTGAACGAAGGGGTCAGGGTTCGCATTCAGAAAGCGTTCGGGACGCACCGCGTTGGGAACCACCACCACAGGCTGCTCGCCCCTGCCAAAAGTGCGCACGAGCTGCTCATATTCCCGCGCGGCGTTCGGCAGCCACACGCGCGTCAGCTGCAGAACCCGCTGCATGGCTGGATCGGGCTTGAGGGCAACCCGACCTGACAGGAACTGCCCGCGCCATGCCGTCAGCTGATTCTGCACCTCGCGCTCATCTGCGAGCGCGAAGATGGCTTTCAGCGCGAGGCTCGCCTGCAATAACTCCGAATAGTCCCAGAAGATGGTGGATACCACGAACGGCTTCTCGCACTGCTCCAGCCGCTCCAGTCGGTCGGCATGGTAGAGCGAAAAGAGGTGATTGAGGTCGCAGGATGTTTCGGGCAGGCGCAGGGCGATGGAGACATCGGCAACGATGCCGAACTCGCGCAGGGCATAAAGCGTCTCCAGCAGCTGGGTTTCGCCGCCGCCCATCATCTGCAGGGCACGACGGTGGGGGATCATCCGCACCCGCCACCGCACCCCCGATACCCGCACGCCCTTCCAGCCGAAAGCGAATAGCCCATCCACCTCCGGCTCAGGGTCCAGCAGATGCACCGTCGCGTCAAAAAGCGATTCGACCTGCTCCCGCCATCGATTCGGGCAGGCAGGCATGCCTGAATGGGCAATCAGAAACGGCGTGCCGATGTCCAGCTCATCAGCGATCGATTCCTGCCCTGTGAGGATCAGCGCGCCCGCTTGCGATTGGGGGGCGGGCAGGCGTGCCAGAAAACGATGCGCCCATTCAGGCAGCCATGCGCGACTCATCCGAACCACCCCTCTGCATCGGCTCAAAGAACGCCCGATAGCCCGTCAGGTGCGGACATGCCTGCACTATCAGCAGCGCCTCGCGGCACACCGACTGCAGGCGTGCCGTCTGCCCAGCCGACTGCAGAATCAGCGCGAGCTGAACCCAGTGGTCGATATTGAGCGGCTCCTTCTCGATAGCCCGCTGAAGCCACTGGATGGCTTCCTCGTGACGATGGAGCCGTATCAGCATCTGCGCCAGCGGCTGCGCCAGCTGGGGGTGCAGCTCGAACGCCCGCTGATACATATGAATCGCGGAATGAAGTGCGTCACGGCTCGCGTACAGCTCGCCCAGAATCACGCAGAGCTTCTGGGCGTAGAAGTCCCGCAATTGTTCGGCAAAGGCTTCGGGCATATGTCCCCTCTCGGCGAAGGCGCGCTCGCTCTCGATGCGGAACCAGTCGTAGCCCGGCGACCAGGGCAGCGCGTCGCGCAGAATCGCTGGCGGGCACTCTGGCAGTGCTTTGAGCGCGCGATGCGCCCAGCCTTCCAGCTCCGTCAGGCGACCCGTCGCGTAGAGCATCAGCGCGTAGTTCATTAGTGCGACAGCGTGCGTCGGCTCCTGCTCGATCGCCTGCAGCAGCCGCTGCTCGGCACGGCTCAAACAGTCGCGCTGAAGAGCCGCATCGGGCATCTCGGCAGTTAGCAACAGCAGCAGCACGCCCTCATCGTTAAGCAAAATGGCATCATGCTCGTCCTCGCAGCGGCTCAGCATCGTGAGCGCGGAGCGCACACGCCCTGCGAATGCGCTCTGCAGATGCTGGTGCGCACGGGCGCATGCCTGCTGACGCTTATTGAGCTGGCAGAAGGTGCGCGCCCTGCCAATCTGCGCTGGGGGAACCGCCTCGATTGCCTGCTCGATAAGGCGCGTGTATTGTCGGGCATAACTGTAGTCCTGCACGCGCTGCCACGCCGCCTCCACAATCCGTTCCGCCTGCTCCGGGTGAGCCAGATACTGCTCAATCACCTGCTCCAGATTGTCGTCGGTGTACGGAACAAAATGAACCTCTTCCTGATAGACATCGCGCACTTCGAGGTTATCCGCCTCATACAGCAGCAGGCTGCCGCAGGCGGGCGCCTCATAAGCGCGCATGTTCATCTCCCCGCGAATGCTGCGGTTAAAAACAATCCGGCACCGATTGAGAAAGCGTGTATACTCCTCGCCGTACAACCCTGTCGCGATGCAGATGTGATACTTTTCGCTCAGGCGGGCGAGCCGTCGCAGGAAGCGAGCGCGTTCGCCCTGCACGGTATGGCTCAGGTTGCCCACAAAGCCCACATCGTACACCTTCGGCTCGTCGGGCAGGCGACGATGAAGCGCGGGATCATAGCCGTACAGTTTCGCATGGCTCACATTCGTGGAGCCAAGCCGTTGCAACACCTGCACGCCCCGCCTGTCGGTGAGGATATGGTCAAACATGCGCAGGGTGTCCCGAATTCGCCACAGCGCGAGGTTCCAGTCGCCCAGCGCCGCTACCAGCCGATAGGGGCACTGTTCCAGCCCTATTGGAATCGGGTGATATTCGGGACTCCAGAAAATCACCACCTCTGGCTCCCAGCCAGCGGGTAGCTGTTCAAGGACTTGCTGAAAAGTTGTATTTTGCGGGTCATACTGGATATCGGCGCCAGCGTCCCATGAGAACAGGAGGGCATCGTGTTCGGCGAGCGCACGGCGGAAGCCGTCCACCTCCGTGCCATGCACCGGACCCATCAACACCCTGCGTCTTTGCATTTCCATCCCTGCGCGGCATCGGTTGCCATGCTCATTATCGGTTTATTGACAGCGATTATGCAGGGTACAATCGGGGGGTATGGAAGCGGTTCGCAGGGTTCGTTCCAAAGAGGGTTCCAATCTTTTATCGGAGCGTTCGGTGGGGCGCGCGGTGTGGGCGCTGGCGTTCCCGTCGATGGTCGCCTCCGTGGTTCAGACGGTCAACAGTTTTCTGGATCGGATGTTTGTGGGTTCGCTGGGCGCGGCTGCGCTGGCGGCGGCAGGGGTGGGAGGTCAGCTGATCTTTCTGGTGATGACGCTGGCGATGGCAATCTCGATGGGTGGCACGGCGATTGTGGCGCGGATGGTGGGCGCGAACGACCACCGCAATCTTCAGCAGGCGGCACGCCAATCACTGGGCATCGCGCTGGTGCTGGGACTGTGGATGACCCTGCTGGGCTATCTGCTGCTGCCTGCGGTGCTGAACTGGTATCGTCTGGAGCGGGAGGCGTTCGTGCAGGCGCGTCAGTTCCTGCTGCTGGCTCTGCTCGGTACGCCCGGCATGTTCCTCATGATAGGTTTGATGGGCACTTTTCGGGGTCAGGGCGACACCCGCACGCCGATGGTTGCCAGCATCGTGGCAACGCTGGTGCATATTGTGGGCGACTGGCTGCTGATTTTTGGGCGGTACGGCTTTCCGAAGCTGGGCATTCAGGGCGCGGGGATCGCGCTGGCGGCTTCGATGTGGGCGGGTGCAGGCGTGCTGTGGGTGCTCCAGCTGATGCGGGCGCGCCCGCTCGCCATCCCCCAGCTGCCCCAGATGCAGTGGGTTCGGCGCATCCTGCGCATTGGTATCCCCGCCTCGATGCGCACACTCATCTACTCGACCAGCTCGATGGCGTTCACCATGATTCTGGCGGCGACTGCGGCGGGCACCGCTGCCGTCGCCGCGCTGCCAATCGGATTGACCGCCGAATCGATAGCCTTTATGCCCGGTTTCGCGTTCGCGATAGCGGCGTCCGCGCTGGTGGGTCAGGCGCTGGGCGCCCGTAACGAGCGACTGGCGGAACGGTTCGGCTGGACAGCGGCGTGGCAGGCGTGTGCCGTGATGAGCGCGATGGCGATGGTATTCTTCCTCTTCGCCGAGCCGTTCGCCCGCTGGTTCACACGCGACCCACAGGTGATTGCGCTCGCCGTCGCCTATCTGCGAATCAACGCGCTTTCGGAGCCGCTGCTGGCTTTCGGCATCGTGCTGGCGGGCGCATTACAGGGCGCCGGCGATTCGCTCAAGGCGATGTTCGGCACCCTCCTCACGCAGTGGGTGGTGCGCCTGCCGCTCGCCTATCTGCTGGCATTCGGGCTGAGGCTGGACGCAAACGGCGCGTGGTGGGCGATGGCCATCAGCTCCTGCTTCAGCGGACTGCTGTTCATGATGCTGTTCAAACATGGCGGCTGGAAACGGGTCAGAGTGTAACCCTCTTCCCCAGCGGGGTCCCGATCGCTTAGGAAATGCCCACCGCTTCGAGCTTCAGGTAGCGCTCGCGCTGCTCCTGTGGCAGGGTGCGCCAGATCAGGAACTGCTTGCGCAGAATGTTCAGGAACCGCCGATTGACCCGTTTCCAGTTGGCAATATCCCCGCTCAGGCGAGTGAGCGTGAGCTGGATGTCGTACACGCCCTCGTAATCGGTGGGCACGATATCGATGCGCACATGCTGGCTCACACCCAGATCGAAGGGCGCAATCCAGGCGTCGCACTCCACGCGATAGCCCTCACCATGCTCGGTCGCCAGAGCCGCTGTGCGTACCGATTGGGTGATGAACTCGCCGACGGAGTATTCTTCATAGGCGTGGAACCACTCGGCAAGGAAGCCCGACAGCCCGTGCGCCTGCACGCTGGTGACGGAGAAGGGCAGCGGGATGTGCCACAGGTCGCCCTCCGGCTCAGGCAGTCGCCAGGTGCGCTCTTCAGCGGGCGTCGCCACCTCCGACGCTTTGCGAGCGGGATAGATCGTCGACAGCAACACCACACCGACCACTACCACCGTTGAGAAGACCGCCGACAGTGACGAGAAGTTCAGATAGAGCTGAGGGAACCAGCCCGTTATCGTGATGATTTTCGCCACCAGCTGCGCCACGAAGTAGCCCGCAACCGAACCCAGCACCGCATAGACCAGCGATTCGGCGAAGAAGAGCATCGCGATATGATTGGGCGCCAGCCCCACCGCGCTAAAGATGCCAATCTCGCGAATGCGTTCGTAGACCGAGCCCAGCATCGTGTTGAACACAATCAGCGCGGCGATAATCACGGGCAGGATGATATACTCCAGCCCCTGCCCTGTGGTCGCCTGAATCGTGCTGTAGCGCACGATTCGGTTCTCCAGCCCTGCGTAGAGGTTCAGCCCCAGCCGCGGCATCAGCTGTTTTTTGAGCGTGTCGTACACCTCCTGGCGCGTGGCGAACTCGATTGCCAGACTGTAGATGTTGCCGCCGAAATTGATCACCGTGTCGTAGGGCATAAAGACCACAATATCGGGTTCCAGATGCACATACTCTCGGAATCCGCCCTCACCACCCTGCCGACCCTGGCTCTGCAGGCGCTGCATGAGGATGAAGTCGACGGGTGTGAGTGGCTCGGTGTCCAGATCGCTGATGCGTTTGAGCGCGTTCGGGTCAACGATTCCGATCACGGTGTAGTCCACACCGGCGAACTGGACACGGGCGCGCCCGACCTCTTCGGGCTGGACACTTAGCGCGGCAGCGATATTGGCGGGCAGAATGATGGTGGTGCGGTCATCGGGCGCGAACCAGCGTCCCGCGATCAGTGCCTCCTGCGGGCGCGTGACCTTCGCTTCGTCAGCCGTCATGCCGACAATCGCGCGGGCGTTAAAGCGTCGCTCGGCGCGCGAGAGCGTGATAAATGCCTGCTCCCCAATCTGCGTGCCAAAGAACCATGCGCGGGGCGCAACGGCGCGCGTCGTGCCGAACTCGTCCCGCATCAACCGATACGCCGATTCGCGCAACGGCTGCCAGTCGGGCGTGCGCATCATGATGCCGTTATAGCGCGGCACAACCGGCGCAGGCACCTCATTAAAGCGCAACACATTCACGATGGAGGTGAACGACAGCACCACGAAGGTGATCAGCACCAGCGAGAGGCTGGTCATGAAGGTGCGCAGGGCGCGGCGACGCATGTTCGAGACGCCGAGATTGAACGCCGCCATCGCCACGCTCATGCGCCCAATATCGGCGCGATGGGTGCCCATCACCTGCTTCTGAATCGCCCGCAGCTGCTCCTCGAACTTGCCTGAGATGAACACCGCCACGATCACCGACAGCGCGCCCATCGTGAAGGCGATGAACACTATCACGGGGTTGCCCGTGATCTCGAACGCGGGATGAATGTACCGAAACGCGAGGAACACAGCGATGAAAATCAGTGAAGCGTACATCAGCTGGCTCTTGAGGTTGGGCGCACCGAACAGCAGCCGCTCCATGAAGTAGGCGAACGGCATCAGCAGGGCGAGATAGAAGATGACGCCATTAACCACATCGTTGGCGGTGGCGCGCACATCGGGGTAGGCGCGCGCAGCGTAGCCCCACGCGGCGCGCGCGTACACATCGAGCGCGGCGTAATCGCGTTTCGCCAGCGCCTCATGCGCCTTATCCAGCGCCTCCTTCGCCGCCGCGTGCAGGTCGTTAATGCCCAGATTCACGATGCGGTGCTTCGCCAGCGTGCGGATGCGGTAGTCGTTGAGCGTGTACATGTCTTCGGCGACGCGCAACGCCGTGAACGCAATCGCGCCGCCACGCGCGATCAGGTCGCGCTCGGTGAGCGTGCGGGGGTCAAAGGTGGGCACGGTGAAGCCCTGCGTCTCGCGCGGATCGCCACCCACCAGATAGCCTTTCCCTTCGGGGTTTTCGGGCGTGGCATTAATCAGCAGCAGGCGGTCGGCGCCCGGACCCATGCCCATCTTGATTTTCAGGCGCGAGCCGGGCTGGGAGAAGATGACCGCCACATCCTCCACATAGGAGGAGAGCGGCACATCTTTGGGCGTCATGATGTGCCCGTACATGCGCGGCTCGCCGTTCGTGTCGCCGTCGTAGATGTTGATGCTGGTCAGCGGCGCCAGCGTCTGCGGGTCTACTAAATCGTAAATCGAGGTCGCCACACAGCGGAACACAATAATCGGCGTCTCTTTGTCGCCGACGGTCATGTAAATCGTGAGCGGATAGTAGTGCGCGCCCTGAATGCCCAGATCGGGCGCGTAGTCGATGGCGCCCGTGCGCGGGTTCAGGTGATACGCCGCGATATCGAAGGTGCGGTTCCAGCCATAGGCAGTAATCGGCGGGATGCCGACAAAGTTGAACCGCGCCTGCTCGTGCGGGATGGGACTGCTGTCGTCCACAATCTGAATCATATTGCCACGCACGCCCATCAGCGTTTTCATCCAGTGGCGCACGACGGCGATGGAGCCATTAATGGGCGTGTTCGGCAGAAAGCTGCGGTTGGGATCAAACAGATAGACATTACCGTGCAGCCGCCCGAACCCGCCCTGCAGGCGCAGGCGCGCCCACTGCGACGGCTCATCGATGGGAAATCGGGGTCCGGGAGTGCCGCGCTCGTTCGGGTCGTTCAGGATATGATGCATCAGGCAGGCGATGGTGCGCGTCTGCAGGGCGATATTAGCGATATTGCAGTTTTCGTAGGTGTCGAGCGGGGTATCGACCAGCGGGCGGGCGTCTTCGATAGTGGCGAAGGTCACGCCCCACGCGCCCGCCAGCGTCGCGGCTTCGGCATCGAAGGCGGGTCTGCCCGGAATGTAGGTGCGCCAGTAGCGCCCCTGCACGGCATTAATGCCGTCGGCGAACAGCTTGCTGGCAGTGGTGCCCAGCACGGGCGCGATTCGGTCGGCATGCTCGCGCATGACGCGCCCCAGCTCCGAAAAGTAGCGCTGGATGTCCTCGCGCATATCGTAGAACCAGCCCTTGTAGAAGAGTCCGACACCTCTGGAGCGGCTGGCAAGGTCCAGACCGACAACCAGATAGATGTCGGGCGGGTTGCGGCGGTCGCCCAGAGCGCGCTCCAGCAGGTTCGGGCGGCTCCATTCGGGCAGGCGACGCTCGATAAACTGCCGGATGCCCTCCAGCGCCTGAAAATGCGCCCCGTTCGCCACGAACAGCACGCTGCGTTTGGGCGGATACTTCTTGAAAAGCCGTGCCAGCTCCAGCATCGCGGCGAGTCCCGTGGCGTTCTCCGCGCCCGGCGCCAGCGACGGCACAATCGATATCGAATCGTAATAGGCGGTGATGACAATCCACTGGTGGCGCAGTTTGGGATCGGTGCCGCGCAGGGTGCCGATGATGTTATAAGCCGTGCGTTTTTGCCATGTCTGGCGGCAGGTGAGTTTGACGCGCAGGTTGGGCTGGGTAGCGGCGAGCGCGAGCAGGCGGGCAGCATCGCGCCGCGTTACATAGAAGCGCGGGATGTCGATGGGGATGCCGATGAACTTCGCTTCCGCCTCACCCCGCTGGGTCTCCTCCGGCTCAATAAAGATGATGGCTCTGGCGCCCAGTCGGGGCGCGTTCAGCCAGCTGGAGCCGCAGTTAAAATCCGCCAGCACGATGCTACCTTCCACCGCTTTGCCGCGAAAGCGTTCGAGTCGCGCGTCGCCCACATAGATGAGCGGCGCCGAGATGCCCTCCGGCGGCAACTGCGAGGTGCGCACCAGATTGGGCCAGAGCGGATGGAGCTGAACCCTTTTGCCAGGCGTTTCGAGATAGGTGCCTTCATCGACGGGCACGCTCACCTCGAACGGCTCGCGGCGCACATTCTGAAGCCCAATCGCATGGAACTGCCGTTCGATATAGTCGGCGGCGCGGGCGGCGCCGGGATAGCCCGCGACGCGCGAACCCTGCGCCGCCATCCAGCGCACCGTCTCGCCGATTCGGGCATCCGAAATCTCGCTAATCAGCTGGCGATAGCGTGCCTGCAGCTGCGCGGTGTCCACACCCTGCTGCGCCTGCGCCAGCGCCACGATCAGCCAGCCCGCCAGTAAGAGCCATAACCGCATCGCCTCTCTCAATTCTTCATTACGGCGAAACTCCCTGCCGTTGCATGAGGTGCTAAGCGGTGGTTCTCCCTGTTCTCAAAGGAGATTGCGTGCCTGAAGGCGTGCCGAATCGTGGCGGCGTGCATTCGGTGGCTGGTGCGTCGGACGCTGAGATGATCTTTCAATCATTATCACGGTCAGAATCAGCAATGATAGGTTGTATCATACGCCATCCCCACCAGCCACCTAACGCTCCCCCTATCCCTCCACCAAACGCTGCTATCCACATTTTATCTCTTATTACCTCCCTCAATGCCTGTTGAAAACTTATTTGACCCAGCCACATGCGGGCTACGGCAATCCCAAGCAAGCTACCCAGGATACCTCCAATACAGCCTGCCACCAGAAGAAAAACCTCAAATCTGCTCACTGGTCGCCCAAAAACCTTTTTCACCGCTTTCACCTCACCTCTGCGGCAATAAATATATTTTATACAAAGGTTATATCCCACCCGCTTTGTATACCCATAAAAGTATTCACATAACTATTGCAAATACAGTCCCGATAAGAAGAAACGAGAAACCAATCTCACCGATAAAGTCGTGCTTGCTCCAAAGAGTTGCAATCGTGATCAGTGCAAATCCTGCAAGCCATAATGCGGTAGATAGAAAGCCCACCATAAAAATGGGACGCGCCCGAACCGCTACTCTTTTGCTCTTTATGAGGTAATAAAAAGTTAACATCATTGTCAGGCTTCCCACTCCAGCAATCAGCGCACCTATTAGCTTGCTATTTGGCATGGCTTTCCCTCAGCAGGCGTAGTCATATCATAAGTCCCTTGCGTGCTACCCACCAAATCGCCAGATACATCCAACACAGGCGCAGGCGAATATGCACCACTGGCACCCGACTTTGCCATCAGGTCCCCACGCCAGCTCCAGTGTTTATACTCCATCCCTGTGCTGGATGTCTGGGCGTACATCGCACCACCGTAGCCGTAGTATACCCAGTTGCCGTTAGTGCGCTCGGCAACAAGCGTATCCCCTGAATAGAGATACGCCACCTCCAGCGTGCCACGCACCGAACGCACCCGACGACCTAAACCATCATATTCATACACCCAACCCACAGCTTCGCCCTGCTTCTGTAAACTCACCAGGTTCCCCTCCGCATCATAACCCAGCAACCAGGTCTCCCCGTTCGCCCGACGAACCACCCCATTCCCATCTAAATCATACTCCCAGCGCTGACCGTTCCACGACACCAGCTGGTTCGCCTCGTTATACACCAGCGCATCCGTGAAGCTTTGATTACCCACCGCCTTCGTGCGCATCAACGGCTCTTCACTCTGACTAATAGGGATTGCCCAGCAGAAACAAGAGCGTTTCACTAATCAGTGCAACCGCTTCGGGTAAACATGCTTTCTGCTGGGTCAGTAGCCAGCGACGCAGCTCTTCACCTCTTTGACGGGCAGAACCACTGTCACCCGAACGAACTTGCTGCATCAGCTGCTGCAAACGGTTTGCCACCTCTCGCCCTACACGCTGTTCTACCCAGCCTTCTGTCAGAACAGTTTGCCAGTCCTGAATTAGCTGCTCTATAGTCGGCTTTGGCACTGGCACAACGGTGATCCCGCGTGCCTCATCCTGACCTGGGCGTGGAATCAAATTCTGCAGAACCCCTGGCAACTCCTCAGGCACCCGCATCAGGGGGGATTCGCCCCGCGCATAACATGGGCCAATACCAGGAGGCAGTTGCGAAAGAAATTCTACCTGACAGTGTTGCGACGGTTGGAGGGATGGCTCAAATCTAAATTCTACCATCGGACGGCGATATTTAGGGTAGGTGCCCATCGTGATTGACACCCGCCCGCGCGGTACTTGAACGCCTCGAACGGCTTGCACAGGCGCATCGACCAGCAGAGTAAACATCCATAGCGATTGTGGGCTATTCGGCAACACCTGCACCGTATATCGGTAGAGAAAAAGATCCTGTCGTGTGCGCTGCACCGTTGCTGCCACTATCACGCGCACGCGCCAGGGGGGTGTGTAAACCGCCTGTTTGAGGCGTCCATCTGCTCCTTGCCAGCGGAAGATATAGGTAACCGACTTCGAGTCATAGCGGATGTCGCCGGCTTCCCCTTCGGCCTGCACACGCCCAATCGGGATCGGTTTCTGAGGTGGCTGGAGCGGTTTGCGCCTTATGCCACTCGGGTGCCCTATCTGGTCAGAAGGTAACATGCCAGTGATTTCCCTCGTCAAAAATGTTCCCACCATACCGCTGGATGACGCTTCTCAATTCTCTCTGGGCTTGGCTATTCAGGTTATCAGCGTTGCTGATGTCTACATTTCTACCCGTACGATGGGTAGCGAGGGTTTATATTGGATACTGCAAGAGTGAACATTCCAAGTATGCAAAGCGGGCATAGCCAGCCATGGAAAAATGGAAAACCTTTAGAGGTGAGCCGACTGCTAATCATCGCCTTGCCAACTGTGCCCTGCGCCCAGGTTCGGCGCACCTTCGCCACACTCCAACCCTGTTTCTTCATCACCATTTCCCTCCATCTGATGGCAGCTTGCCCGATTGCCAGCGTACCGCAAATATTATAGCCCATTCGGAGGGCATTTGTCAAGAGGGTGCTGTGGGGAGGGATTTGAGTTCAAAAGGGGGTTTGGAGTTTCCGAAGGCGCAAAAACAGGTAGATGGCTCGCCTTTTGGCTGACTGCCACCTGATACTGTCTCTTGTATCAGGAAAGCCCTTGACACCCCTCGCGCCGCATTGCACGCGGGTTGACTGCCCGCTCTCATTTGTTGCGCCACTCGCGCTCAAAATTCATCGGGCAAGCGAGGGCGGTGTCCGCTGAATGCCCTTTGCCTCTCTGCTCACCTCCTGTGTGGGGATAGGTTCGGCAGGCAGGGGCGGATTCCTGCTGGTTTCACTGGCTGGTGCCACAGAGAGCAGGCAGTGCTGGATGGTCTCGAAGGGTGTTGGGAAGCCGGTCCTGTTCATCAGCGCAACGACTCTGTTTGAGGTACAATTCCCATGCTATGATCGAGACTCGGCTGAGCAATGAGCGGCAGGCGCGGGCGTGGGCGCTCGATCAGAGCCGCGTGATGCAGACCTATCGCCGCCAGCCCGTGCTGTTCGTGCGCGGGCAGGGCGCATATCTCTATGACCCCGACGGCAACGCCTATCTGGACTTTCTGGCGGGCGTCGCCGTGTGCAATGTGGGGCACTGCCATCCGCGTCTGGTCGCCCGCATCCAGCAGCAGGTCAGCGAGCTGATGCATATCGGCAACCTGCTATTGAGCGAGCCGCAGGCGCTGCTGGCAGACCGCCTGTGCCAGCTGACGGGCATGGAGCGCGCCTTCTTCTGCAACTGCGGCGCGGAAGCGTGCGAGACCGCCATCAAAATCGCCCGCAAGTTCGCCAACACGCACAAAGGCATCCGCGACTACGAGATTCTGGTGCTGGAAAAGAGCTTTCACGGGCGCACGATGGGAGCGGTGTCGGCGACGATGCAGCCGAAGTATCAGGAGCCGTTCGTGCCGCTGCTTCCTGGCTTTCGCGCCCTGCCACGCAACGACATCGACGCCCTGCGAGCCGCCTTCAGCGAGCGCACCGCTGCCATCCTGCTCGAACCCATTCAGGGCGAAAGCGGCGTGAACCCGCTCACCGACGAGTATCTGCTCGAGGCGCAGGCGCTCTGCCGACGCTATAACGCCCTGCTGATGATCGACGAGGTACAGACGGGCATGGGGCGCACGGGCAAATGGTTCGCCTATCAGTATCTGGACCTTCAGCCCGATGTGGTGATGCTGGCGAAGGGGCTGGGCGGCGGATTCCCGATTGGCGCATGCCTGGCACGCGGCGTCGCCGCCGAGCTTCTGCAGGTCGGCGATCACGGCGCCACCTTCGGCGGCAATCCGCTCGCATGCTCCGCCGCGCTCGCCACCATCGAAATCATCGAGACTGAGGGGCTGTGCGAGCGAGCGTCTCGTGTGGGCAACTACCTGCAGGCACGCCTGCGCGAGCTGCAGGCGCAGGGCGCACCCATCGCCGAAGTGCGCGGACGCGGACTGATGATCGGCGTCGAACTGACCGAGCCGATTGCCCGTACTATCGTGGACAAAGCCTTCGAAAAACGGCTCATCATCAACCCGGTGGGCGACCGCATCCTGCGCCTCGTGCCCCCGCTGATTATCGAAGAGCGCGAAGTGGACACCGCCATCGGCGTCCTTCAGCAGGTGTTTCAGGAGGTGGAAGCGTGAACGCGATTCAGGTAGCGATCCTGCTTTACGCGCTCATCATCATCGCGGGCGGCGTGATGGGCTATGTGAGCGCGAAAAGCACCCCATCGCTCATCAGCGGGTTGGTCAGCGGCGCGGTGCTGATTGTCGCCCTCGCGCTGTCGATTCGCCAGCCCAAAATCGGGTTCGGGCTGGCGGCGCTGGTCGCCCTGGCGCTCGGCATCTTCTTCCTGATGCGGTTCCTCCACACGGGCAAATGGATGCCCGCAGGCATCAGCGTGATTCTGAGCGCCGTCATGCTGGCGCTGCTGCTGTGGAGCCTGCTGCGACGGTGAGGTGAACGCATGGCGCAGGACAGGATTGTGATTCGGGGCGCACGCGAACACAACCTCAAGAACCTGCATCTGACCATCCCGCGCGATCAGCTGGTGGTCATCACGGGCATCTCAGGTTCAGGCAAGTCGACGCTGGCGTTCGACACGCTCTATGCAGAGGGTCAGCGCCGATATGTGGAGAGCCTCTCGTCCTATGCCCGCCAGTTTCTCGGCGTGATGGACAAGCCCGATGTCGATTCCATCGAGGGGCTATCGCCAGCGGTGTCGATCGATCAGAAATCGGCGAGCCACAACCCGCGCAGCACGGTGGGCACGGTAACGGAGATTTACGACTATTTGCGCCTGCTGTTCGCCCGCGTCGGACGCCCGCACTGCCCGCAGTGTGGCAAGCCCATCACGCGCCAGACGGTGGACAGCATCGTGGACACGGTGATGCGTCTGCCCGAAGGCACGCGCATTCAGGTGCTGGCGCCCGTCGTGCGCGGACGCAAGGGCGAATACCGCCATGTGTTCGAAGAGATAGCCCGCATGGGCTTCGTGCGCGTGCGCGTGGACGGCACCCTGTACGAGGTGAACGAGGCGCCGCCGTTAGACCGCTACAAGCAGCACACCATCGAGATTGTGGTGGATCGGCTCGTCGTGCGAGCAGGCGTCGAGTCGCGCCTGACGGAAGCGGTGGAAACCGCCCTGCGCCTGGCAAAGGGGCTGGTCAACATCCAGATTGTCTCCCTGCCCGACCAGGCAGCCGTCGGCTGAAACCTGCCACGCATGTCGCGCGGGCGTCAAAATCGGGTCGGTTTGGCGACAGTTTGGCGAGGGCGCACGGGGCTATACTTTGTGCTATGGCAGGCGTGCGAGCAGTGAGGCAGGAGGAGGCGTTGCGCGAGCCGCGTGAGCGACGACTGCGCAACATTCGGCAACTGACCTTCGGCGGCGAGAACGCCGAAGCCTACTTCTCATTCGACGGACGGAAGCTCATCTTTCAAAGCACGCGCCCACCCTTCAAAGCCGACCAGATATTCACGATGAACATCGACGGCACGGATGTGCGACTGGTCTCCACAGGCAAGGGGCGCTGTACCTGCGGATTCTGGTCGCCCGACGGCAAAAAGATTCTCTACAGCTCCACCGACTGGATGGGCGACGAGCCGCCGCCACCGCCTGACCGCACGCACGGCTATGTGTGGGGACTGTTCCCCTATCGGCTCTATATCGCAAACGCCGACGGCAGCCAGCGCGAAGCCATCACCGACGACGACGCCTACAACGCTGAAGGCTCGTTCCATCCCGACGGCACCCGCATCCTGTTCACCACCACGCGCTACGGCAACCTTGACCTGTGCGAGTATAACCTGCGCACGCGCCGGTTCACCCGCCTCACCGATGAGATTGGCTACAACGGCGGCGCGTTCTACTCGTGGGACGGCAAATATATCGTCTATCGCGCTTATCATCCCCGGACAAAGGAGGAGATTGAGGAGTTTCAGCGGTTGCTGAAGCTGCGTCTCGTGCGCCCCAGCAAGCTGGAGCTGTGGGTGATGACCGCGGACGGGAAACGCAGGTGGCAGGTGAGCCGTCTGGGCGGAGCGAACTTCGCGCCCTTTATGCGACCGGGCAATAAACAGATTATCTTCTCGTCCAACCATCACGACCCGCGCGGGCGCGAGTTCGACCTCTTTCTGATTAATCTCGACGGCACGGGGCTGGAGCGCATCACCTACACGCCCCAGTTCGACGGCTTCCCGATGTTCTCGCGCGACGGCAAAAAGCTGGTGTGGGCGTCGAACCGCAACGCAAAGACGCCCGGCGAGACGAACATCTTTATTGCCGATTTCGTGGAGCCGTAGTCAGGCGGGCAGCAGCGCGTCGATCTGCTGGGCGAGCTGGAAATCTTTCTCGGTCAGCCCGCCCGCCGAGTGCGTGCTGAGCCGGAGCGTCACCTGCCGATAGCGAATCTCGATATCGGGATGGTGGTCCATGCGCTCGGCGAGCAGCCCGACCTGCACTACAAACGCGAGCGCCTCCCGAAAGTTTTTGAAGCGGATGGTGCGCTCGATCTCGTTGCCGACGCGCTGCCAGTTCGGCACACGCTGCAGCCACTGACCCACTTCCGATTCGGGAATGCGTTCCATCTTATGACCCCTTCTTCGCCTGTTCGAGCTGCACGATGGTGCCCATCAGTGTCTTTTCCGCGCTGCCTGTGTCCTGTCCCTGCAGGGCACGGATTGCCTGCGTGATTTCCTGCGCTTCCTGCAGGCGTCCCTGCTGCATCAGCAGGGCGCGGGTGCGCTCCAGCTCCTGCAGCGCCTGCGCCTGCGAGAGCTGTTGCGTGCGCATGCCCATAATGGTCTTCTCCAGCGCGCGGGAGGTCACGGCAACCTGCAGCTCGTTCGCCACGCGCGGGTCCTGCGGCACATTCGCACGAGCGGGATCGGTCACGAACTCCAGCACCACCTCGTCGGTGAGCGTCTCGGTGCGCCCGGTGAGGTTGTCGTCATAGGTGAGCTTGAGGCGGGCGATGCGGTAGACCCCTGCAGGGTG
The DNA here is from genome assembly GCA_037445735.1 of Armatimonadota bacterium. Taxonomy (GTDB): domain Bacteria; phylum Armatimonadota; class Fimbriimonadia; order Fimbriimonadales; family GBS-DC; genus HRBIN15. Next base: position 36,379 of record JBBIJY010000006.1, read on the forward strand.
ATTGGGGAACTCCAGTTCCAGCACGGGCGTGAGCTGGCTGCCGCGCTCCACATCCACCAGCGTCAGCTCGGCTGTGCGCCCGCGCAGATGCAGTTCGCCCCCGAACGCCTGCCGCACCTGCACCCAGCGCGCCAGCTGAACCTCCAGCTTGAGATTGCGGGCGACCACCGTCATCAGCCGCTGCAGCTCCTGCTGGAAGATTTCAGGGATGCGCTCCGGGCGGTCAATATAGTAATATTTGCCGCCACTGCGCCGCGCGATGCCCGCCAGCAGCTCCTCGTTGTAATCGGGACCGAAGCCGAGCGCGGTGATGTGGAACTGATGCTCCTTCGCCCGCGCCGCCACGCCCACAATCGTGCTGAAATCTTTGATGCCGACCGTCGGCTCGCCATCGGTAAAAAGCATCAGATGGCTCTGATAGCCTGGCAGGTTCAGCGAAGTGAGCTGCTGAATGCCCAGCACCAGCCCGTCGTAGAGATTGGTCGTGTTGCCCGGCGTCAGGCGATTGATATGCTCCTTGACCAGTTGCTTGTTCACGATTTTGCGGGGCGGCATCAGCACCTCGACGGTCTCCTCAAAGGTCACGATGGACAGTACATCCTGGTCGCTGAGCAGATCGACCACATAGCTGCAGGCGCGTTTGACATATTCTAACGGCGTGCCTTCCATCGAGCCGCTGCGGTCGATCACGAGGCAGAGGTTGAGCGGTGCGCGGGCGGTGGCGGTGGGTGCGCCCGTGATTTCGAGCAGCAGTCCCTCACGGGCGATGCTGTTCGCCAGCGCGACAGGTCGCCCCAGCACGGTGGTCATCGTCAGGGCGCGGCTTGGCGGTGCGCCCAGTCCAGGCACTGCCTGCGTGCGGTTCGGGTCGGGCACGCCACTCATCGCCTGCGTGCGCAGCGGGTCCAGCGGTTGCCCCATCGCCTGCGTGCGCTCCGCATCAGGTTGCTCAAACGCCTGCGTCCGATCCATCCTCACTCACCTGCCATAAGTGTACCCGCTGGGTATACTTTCACCGTGAGTATGGCGAAACAGGAGCGACGCCGATTCGGTTTTGAGACGCGCATGGTTCACGCAGGGCACATTCCCGACCCCTACACGGGTTCGCGTGCCGTGCCCATCTATCAGACCACCTCGTATGTGTTTGACGATCCCGACTACGCCGCGCAACTGTTCGAGCTGAAGCAGTACGGCAACATCTACACGCGCATCAACAACCCGACGACCGCCGTGCTGGAGGAGCGGGTCGCCTCGCTGGAGGGCGGCACGGGCGCGGTGGCGACCGCCAGCGGCATGGCAGCCCAATATCTGACCTTTGCTACCCTGCTGGAGCCAGGCGATGAGATTGTCTCCTCCTCGCATCTCTATGGCGGCACGATGACCCAGTTCGTGCATACCTTCCGAAAGCTGGGCATCAAGGTTCACTTTGTGGAGCCGCACGATTGGGACGGCTGGGAGCGAGCCATCACGCCGCGCACGCGCGCCCTCTACGGCGAAACCATTGGCAACCCGCGCGGCAGCATTCTGGACATCGAACGGCTGGCGCAGCTGGCAAACGCGCACCGAATCCCACTGGTGGTGGACAACACCTTCGCCACACCCTATCTGTGCCGCCCGATCGAATGGGGCGCGACAATCGTGGTGCATTCGGCAACCAAGTTTCTGGGCGGGCACGGCAACTCCATCGGCGGGATTGTGGTCGAATCGGGCACCTTCGATTACAGCCACTTCCCGACCATCGCCGACCCCTCCCCTGCCTATCACAACCTGAAGTTTTATGAGACTTTCGGGCACTACGGCTTCTTGATGAAGCTGCGGGCGGAGGCGCTGCGCGATATTGGCGCCTGCATGTCGCCCTTTAATGCCTTCCTGATTTTGCAGGGTGTGGAGACGCTCTCGGTGCGAATGGAGCGCCATGTGCAGAACGCGCTGGGCGTGGCGCAGTTCCTGAAGGAGCATCCGCAGGTGGCGTGGGTCGCCTATGCCGGTCTGCCCGACCATCCCGATCACGCGCTGATGAAGAAGTACCTGCCGAAGGGTGCGGGCGCGGTGCTGTCGTTCGGCATCCAGGGCGGCTCGCTCGGCGCACGCGAGGCGGGCAAACGCTTCATCCAGCACCTGCAGCTCTTCTCCCATCTCGCCAATGTGGGCGATGTGCGCAGTCTGGTCATCCACCCCGCCTCCACCACCCACCAGCAGCTCTCCGATGAGGAGCTGCTGCAGGCAGGCATCACGCCCGACCTGATCCGACTCTCTATCGGACTGGAGACGCTGGACGACCTGCTGTGGGACCTGGACCAGGCGCTCTGCGCCGTCGCGAAGGAGGTGTGAACGATGGAGTTAGCCTGCGACATCACGCTGAACTCAATCCTGCCGCCAGAGCTGCGCGAAAAGTATCAGAATCCCGAAGTGATTCGGCGCGTGTTGCACGATGCCCGCACAATTGCGATTGTGGGCATCTCCACCGATAAGTACAAAGCGAGCCACATGGTGGGCGCCTACCTGCAGTATGAGGGCTATCGGGTTATCCCGGTCAATCCGAACGCCACCGAGATTCTGGGCGAGCGGTGCTACCCCGATGTGGCGAGCATTCCCGATCCGGTGGATGTGATCGACATCTTTCGCCCTGCACGGGAGTGCCCCGCGATTGTGCAGCAAGCCATCGAGAAGGGCGCATGGTGCGTGTGGATGCAGCTGCGCATCGTGAGCCTGGAGGCGGCGGCGCTGGCGGAGCGCGCCGGGCTGACCGTGATTATGGACCGCTGTATCAAAATGGAGCACGGTCGCTACAGCGGCAGCCTGCACTGGGTCGGCATGAACACGGAGATTATCACCGCTCGTAAGCTGCGCCGCTGGTTCTAATCCAGCACGGGCAACGCCTCCATCTCGCGGGTGGCGTCGCGCGGGTTCGGCACCAGCTCGTCGGCGATGATTTTGCCATCCCGAAAGCGCACAATCCGCTTCGCATGCTCGGCGATGTCTTTCTCATGGGTCACCAGCACGATCGTACGCCCCTGCCGATTAAGCTGCTGGAAGAGAGCCATAATCTCCTCGCTGGAGCGCGAGTCGAGGTTGCCTGTTGGTTCGTCGGCTAAGATGAGCAGGGGATTGGTGACGATTGCGCGGGCGATGGCGACGCGCTGCTGTTGACCGCCAGAAAGTTCGTTCGGGCGATGGTGCAGGCGGTCGCCCAGCCCCACCAGCTCCAGAGCGCGTTTCGCCCGCTCCGTGCGATCCCGCACGCCCGCATAGAGCAGCGGCAGCTCCACATTGCGCAACGCCGTCATGCGCGGCAGCAGATTGAAGGTCTGGAACACGAAGCCGATATAGCGGTTGCGAATCTGCGCCAGCTGCGCATCGTTCATCGCGCTGACCAGCTCGCCGTTCAGATAATAGTCGCCGCTGGTGGGGCGGTCCAGGCAGCCGATGATGTTCATAAAAGTGGACTTGCCTGAGCCAGACGGTCCCATAATCGCCACGAACTCGCCGGGCATCACGGTGAGGCTGACCCCACGCAGGGCGTGAACCACAATCTTGCCCAGCCGATAGTCCTTCGTGATATTCCGTACCTCAATAACGGGTTTCATCGCCGTTTGCCAGTATACCTTTCGTTAAAGTGTGCGCAGGGCGACACGCGCCGGTGCGCCGTCAGCGTCTTTGAGCTTGAGCGGCATGCAAATCAGCTCATATTCGCCCTCTGGCACCGCGCTCAGGTTCAACCCCTCTATTATGACGAGTCCCGCGCCGCAAAGTTTGGTGTGAACCACTGGTTCCGGCGCGCCGAACCACTCCACCGAGAGGTAGTCCAGCCCCACCACGCTGATGGTGTGTTCAATCAGCCAGTCGGCGGCATCGGCGGTGAGGTATACGAACTTCTTCTGGAAGCCGCGCCGTTGCCAGAGTGTGCTGTTATCCGTTTTAATGAGCAGGCGCGTGGTGAGCGGGATGTTCGCCCGCTGGAGCGCGTCGGCAGTAATCGCTTTGTGCCCGCGCAGGTCGGCAACCCACGCCAGCCCAATCAACCGATCGAGCGGTATCTGATGCACGCGCTTGCCCCGCTCGTTGAAATGCCAGGGCGCGTCGATGTGCGTGCCCGTGTGCGTGCCCATCATCAGGCGCGACAGATTGCAGACCGCGCCCCCCGCGATTCGCAGCATCGGCTCCAGCGCGTAGGGCGCATCGCCCGGATAGATGGGCATCTCTGGCTCCAGCATCACACTGATGTCGTAGATCATGGCTCCCGCCGATCCCAGATCAGCAATACCGCTTCACGCGACTGGCACTCCGATTTCGCGATGCGCGCTCAGCGCCCTGCGGATGCGCTCGATAATCGCCACCTGTTCCTCCACGCCCCGCTCCAACCACTGCTTCTGCGCTCATCGGCTTACAGCAGAATTGTACCAGATGAGGGAATGAGCCCCTTCAGGTACAATCCTCGCTGGTGAGAGCATGGCTGCCCCTCAGTTGAAACACCGGATGAGCGTGGAGGAGTTCTGGGAGCTGTGCAGGGATGGGAAGCCGCGCGAGCTGGTGCGCGGGGAGGTGCAGGAGAAAATGCCTGCAGGGTTTCGGCACGGACGCATCGCGATGCGGATCGGGCGCCTGATCGACGCCTTTGCCGAGCAGACAGGCAGCGGTCTCACGGTGGCGGCTGAAACGGGTTTCGTCATTCGGTTGCCTGAGGCGCCGTCGGTGCGTGCGCCCGATGTCGCCTTCATTCGCCGTGAACGGCTGCCTCAGCCCCTGCCCGAAACCTTTGCCGAGATTGCGCCCGATTTAGTGGTGGAGGTGATTTCGCCCAACGATTCGTACAGCGCGTTGCGGGAGAAGGTGGACGAATGGCTCTTTGCAGGCGTGAAGGTCATCTGGGTGATTGACCCTCAGCGGCGCGTGGTGGAAGTGTATCAGCCCGACAAGCCTGTAATGGTGCTGCGTGAGGACGATACCCTCTCGGCGGAATCGGTTCTGCCAGGCTTCGCTTTGCCTGTTCGCGAGATTTTCGCTGGAGTGGAATAAAGAGCGATGCGGCTGGGCTGGTATCTGCTTATCTATGCAGGGGCGGTTGGGATTGTGGGAACCGCCCAGAATATTTTGCACATCGAGATTGTTCGGCGCATGGGTTTCGGTTCAACCCTGCACATAGACCTGTCAGGGTTTCTGCTAACTTTCCTTCCCTTGCTCTCCGCCCCAATCGGTGTGCTGATCCTGCGCCGCAGTGAATGGCTACCTCTGAGCCTCTGGGTCTATCTGGGTTTCGCGATCCCGACAGCCGTCGGCGGTGGATACCTTCTCTGGCAGCAGGTGGCTTCCTTTCGAATGAGCATCGTCGGTGGTGCGATATACACAACCTCAGTCGTTGAAGGCTTCCTGTACAGTCTCAGCCGGGTAGCAGGTAACTACTGGTTTGCGTGGGTCGTGGCTCTGTGTGCGGTACAATCCCCGCCAGAGAAGTTGACCCGTTTCTGGCGGAAGGGTATCGGTGTTTTTCTTCTTTTGTGGGGCTTGCTCATGCTCTCTCCGCTTGTGCTTCATTACTGGCTCGGTGATACTGCACAGAGTGGCTCGGACTGGCGCGTGTATGCAAGAGCCGCGCTGATCTCGCTGGACGCGCTGGTGTGGCTGACACTGGGTGGGTGCTTGCTGCGGGGCAAAGGCTGGCTCCCAGCGACGGCAGCCGCCATCGTGATGAAAATCGCGCTTTATGTGGCACATCAGCTATTCGGTTGGGGCATGCGCGTGTCAGTGAGTGGCTGGTCAGGCGCACTGCCGACCACATGGATAGGCTGGCACGATCCCATCGTGCTGACTGAATGGCTGAGCGGCATGCTCTATTCCGCTCTTCTCGATGTGGCACCCCTCGTACTGATGCTCACTGTTCTCGGTATGGCTTTCCCGCATCGGCTTGCGCATTACGGGGCACTATGGCGGCTGTTTCGGCGCCAGCGGCTGGAGCGGATGCGCCTTTAGCGACGGAGCCTCAACACATCGTTCATCTTGCCGCTACGGTAGCCTTCCAGATCAAGCGCCACATAGAGGTAGCCCAGCGATTTGAAATGGGCAACAATCGCGCTTGCATGTTCCAGCAGGCGCGGGAAGTCGTCGGGCGGCACCTCGATGCGAGCGATGGTGTCGTGATGGCGTACCCGTACCTGACGGAAGCCCAGCGCGCGCAGGAACCGTTCCGCCCGATCAACCTGCATCAATCGCTCGCGTGTGATAGGCATGCCGTAAGGGAATCGGCTGGACAGGCAGGCGAAAGAGGGTTTATCCCAGATGGGCAGTTCCAGCGCCCGCGCCAGCTCACGGATGTCGGCTTTGCGCAGTCCCGCCTCCAGCAGCGGTGAGCGCACGCCATGCTCCGCCGCTGCCTGCATGCCGGGGCGATAATCGCCCGTGTCGTCCAGATGGGAGCCATCGGCAATCCAGGTGATGCCCTCCTCATCGGCGACGCGCCGCAGTATGCTGAACAGCTCCGTCTTGCAATGATAGCATCGGTCGGGGCGATTGACGCTGAACAGCGGATTGCTCAGCTCGTGAGTGCGCACGATTCGCACGCGCACGCCGATCTGCTCGGCGAGGCGCTTCGCCTCTTCAATCTCGCCTTCCGGGAACGCCTCCGATTCGCCAATCACTGCCAGACAGCGCTCGCCCAGCACCTCGTGCGCGACCCTGACCAGCAGCGTGCTGTCCACCCCGCCCGATAGCCCGATGACCACGCTGCCCATCTCGCGCAGAATCGCGCGCAACCGCTCATACTTCTGCCCCAGCTCCTGATCCAGCTCTCTCATGGTTTCTTCGGAAGAACCCCGCTGAAGCTGCGCTTCAGCACCCCACATGTCAGACTGGGCGTTATTCCATCCAGCCTGGCTCCAGCCCGCTGATTTTGACCACCTTCCACTCCTCATACGGAATGATCAGCCAGCGGCGCCGATGCTCCCTGCGGAACTCGACCTCCAGCGGACCCGCATTCTGCGATTCGGTGTTGATGTCTTTCCACATGACCTTCACCTCCGTGCGGGCAATTGCGCGGTCGCCATGCACTTCGATGATAGGCGGGGTGTAGCTCGCCCGCAGGGCTTCGGCATTTTTGAAAAAATTCGCCAGCTGGTAGCGCAGTTGCTCCTTGCGCATCCCGCCCCACTCGAAGTCGTCGGCGACCATCGCCATCAGCGTGTCCACATCTTCGCGCTCGAAGGCGCGCTTGCCCTCTTCGAACATCTGCTCGATGCGCTTTTGCGGGCTGACAGGCTGGGGTGTCGCGATACTGATAACCACCCGCAGGGCAATCAGCAGGAGCACAATCGTGCCGATGATATAGGGCAGTCGGGTGCGCATGGCATTACCATCCGATAGGGTGCCAGACGGTCTTCATCTCAGTGAAGGGTTCAATCCATTCCAGCCCCTGCGCGGCGTCGCTGTACCATTCGGTGCGGCGCCGGCGCGGACTGTGATGGAGGCGCTTGACCGTCTCGGCAGCGCTCGTCTCGAAGGGTGCTCGCGCCTCTTCGGGCACGCCACACAGGTCGAGCGCGTCCACCTCCACATGGGCGCACAGGTGGGGCAGTAGCTCCTCCCGATAGCCGCTCAGAAGATTCACCACGCCCGCTGGCAAATCGGAGGTTTCCAGCACTTCCGCGAACGACAAGCCGACCGTCGGGTAGCGCTCGGAGAGAATCACCACGGCGGTGTTACCGCTGACGATCACGGGCGCCAGCAGGCTGGTGAGCGCGGCGAGCGGCGCATCATCGGGGCAGACCAGCCCCACCACGCCCACCGGCTCTGGCAGGGTGAAGTTATGCATCGGCATCGCGACAGGGTTCAGACTGGAGAGTAGCGCGCTCCACTTATCGCTCCAGCCCGCGTAGTGAACCCAGCGGTCGATGCTCACCTCCACCTCGCGCACGGCTTCTGCACGGGCGACGCCTGTCGCCAGCGCGATCTCCTGCTCGAACGCCTCGCGTCGGCTTTCCAGCATCTCAGCGATGCGATAGAGAATCTGTCCGCGGTTGTAGGGGGTTCGCTGTGCCCAGCTGAACTGCGCTTTGCGAGCCGCCAGCACGGCGTCGCGCAGGTCTTTGCGCGACGCCTGCGCCACATTCGCCAGAAAGCCGCCCTGCGCGTCGCGCACCTCGAACGCCCGACCCGACTCGCTGCGCACAAACTGACCGTTGATAAACAGCTTGTAGGTCTTCAGAACACCAGCCCGTGCGTAGGTTCCCATCGTCAGAAGGATACCCCATGCTGGCGATGTTCCGGCGCAGGCAGGACAAAAGCCGCGTACGCCGTATCTCGAATGCAGCTCCTGGCATCAGCTCTTCTCTTTGAGCGCGAGCAGTTTGCGGGCGAAGCGCGGGATCGCCTGCGCCGGCGGGTCCGTGTACTCATATTCGATGGAGAGGTAGCCGCGATAGCCCGACTGCTTCAGGATGGCGACAATCCGTTCGTAGTCGAGTTCCACGAAAGCGCCCTGCGGCGTGCGGTAGTGGGTCTTGGCATGCACATTCACCGCGTGGGGCGCCAGCATCTCGATCTGGCGGTAGTGCTGGTCAGGGAAGTTGGCGCAGTCCAGCAGCAGCCCGAAGTAGTCGCTTTTGAGAGCCTGCACGAAGCGGAGCGTTTTCTCGGCGGTCGCGGTCAATCCCCCGTGATTTTCGAGCGCGAGCGTGACGCCCTGCGCTTCAGCGTAGGGCAGCACCTGACGGAAGCCCTCGATCGCCCACTCCAGCGCGGTCGATTCGGGCACGCCCTCGGGGTAGCGGTCGGCGAACACGCGCAGGAACGGCGCACCGAGCGCGACCGCGATATCGATCCACTGTTTCACCCGCTCCACTTCGGCTTTGCGCTGGTCGGGGTCGGGCAGGGTGAACTGGTTGCGCATCGCCACACCCGACACCTGCAGTCCGAGCCGAAAGCAGAGCCGCTTGAGGCTGTTCAGAGTGGCGCGCTGCGTGTCGGGAAAGTAATAGCCCGTCAGCTCCACCCCGTCCAGCCGCATGTCGGCGCAGACGCGGATAAAATCGGCGAGGCTCATCTCCCCGCGCGTGAGCGCGTCCCGATACGAGTAGGCGCAGCAGCCTATCTTCATCTATTCGCCCGAAGCACCAAAGTTGAACAGCACAATCAGCAGGTCAGCGTCATCCACCGTGCCATCGCCGTTCACATCGGCGGAAGCCTCGCTGCCGCCGAAGGCGAACAGCACGGCTAACAGATCGGCATCGTCGATGGTGTTATCGTCGTTCACATCGCCGGGCGTCATGCTGAAGTTGAGGGTGGTGGTTCCCACGATGCTCATCGCGCTGAAGGCACGCGCCAGCACGCGCGGCGATTTGACCCGCACGCGCCACAGCCCCGCGTTCGACACAGTCGCCGAATAGCTGCCGTCAGGATTGACCGTCGCGCTGGCGGTCTGCGCCACCGTGCCCGTGAGGGGGTCAATCAGCTGGAAAGTCAGCACGAGAGGGTTGCTTGTGCCCACATAGCCGCTGATGGCGACCGTACCCTGCAAGGTGGTGGGTCTATTCTCGGTGGAGAGCCACACTTCCCACTCGGTATCAGCAGCATTGCGGGCAGCCCACAGAATCTGGCGATTCGCGTTGACCGCAATCACGAGGCTCTCCGCGTTGCGCCCCAGCGCCTGCTGGGTGAGGTTAATGCTGCCGTTGCTGCTCCAGCGATAGTAGAACAGGTTCACCTTATTGGCGGTGGCGCTGCTGGAACCGACCCACACCGCGTTACCGTTATCAAACACGGCATAGCCACTGCTCTGGCGTGCGCCCGACGAGCCGAGCGCCAGCACGCTCGGATTGCGCGTGGCAGCCGGGCTGAGCTGGGAGACGAACACATCATAGTTGTAGCTGGTGCTTTGCCCCTGCCCTGCCCACAGCACATAGTTGCCAGCAATCGCCACAGGCAACGAGTCGCGACTATTGCCCAGCGCCCCACTGGAAAGGTTGATGCTGTTCACAAAGGTGTCAAAGTAGTTACCTGTCGCGCTGGAGCGACCCAACCACAGCACATTGGTGCCGTCCATATCGTAAGCGGTGGCATCGCGCACGCCGGATCCCAGCGGCGCCGCGCTGATGTTGACTGCGTTGCGGAACACATCCACATTCCCGCCTGTGCTGCTGCCACCGCCGTACCAGAGGATATTGCCCGAATCGCTGATTTCGACAGCCACAGCAAAGCGCGAGCTGCCCAGCACCGATTGACTGATGTTGGTCGTGCTGAGCGTATTCAGATTGGTGCGGAACACATCGCGGTTCGCCCCGACGTTGTCGCCTGTGCCATCCCACAGCAGCTCATTGCTGGCGTTGAGGGAGCCAGGATAGGAATCGCGATTATTGCCCAGTATGGAGGCGGTGATGTTGGTGCTGCCAACGAAGATGTCCAGAAATCCGCCCGTATTGCTGCCGGCACCGTACCAGACAGGCTGACCCGTGCTGGTGAACCCAAACCCGAACGCCGTTCGATTGCTACCCAGCGCCGACGCGCTGATATTGGTGGTGTTCACGAACACATCAAAGACGCCACTGGTCGCCGTGCCAGCCCCTTCCCACAGCAGTTCACCATTTGGACCAGATGCAACCGGATTCGCCTGCCGATTACTACCCAGCACACCCGCTGTGTAGTTGTTCGAACTGGTGATGTAAAAAATGTCCTGATCGGACGAACCCGTTAGTGTGCCCGCCCACGCCGGGATGCCACTCATCGGCAGGATACCATAACCGATTTCGCTGAAGCCCTGCCCGATACGCTGATGGGTGAAGGTCTGGGCGTTGCCTGCCATCAGCAGAAGTACGAACCCAAGCCATCCGACGATTCGTTTCATTGTCATTCGGCTCCTTTCGGCGTGCAAAAGTGCCCTGCCGGGTTCTCGGCAGGGATGCCACACGCCTGCTATAGTATACCACACTTTTGACCCGTTGAGGGCGTTGCCTGTTTCATGGCAGCGCGGTCTCATGGAACACGCGCCGCAGCGACACACGCCAGATGAGCCAGGTCGCCAGCAGCGTGATCAGGAACAGAATCCACGCCATCGCGCACGCATGCCCCATTCGGAAGAACTGGAACGCATTCTGGAACAGATAGAGCGCGTAGAAAAGGGTGCTGTTTTCGGGACCGCCCTGCGTCGCGATGAAGGTCTGCGTGAAATACTGGAAAGTGCCAATCACGCCCACAATCACCATGTAGAGGATGACGGGCGCAATCTGGGGCAGGGTGATGTGGCGGATGAGCTGCCAGCTGCTCGCCCCGTCCAGCAGCGCCGCTTCGTACAGGTGGCTCGGCACGCCCTGCAACGCCGCCAGATAGATAACCATCACGCCACCGATAGCCCACAGATCCATCACGATAAAGCCCCACTTCGAAGTCGCAGGGTCAGTGAACCAGTTGATAGGCTCCAGCCCGACGCGCACCAGCGCGTGATTGAGCGGTGCCGCCAGCCCGTTCTGCGGGTTCAGCACCCACAGCCACAGAAACGCCGTCGCGACCGCTGGCACCACGCTCGGCACATAAAACAGCGTGCGATACAGCGCCTGACCCCGCAACCGCAAATTGAGCAATAATGCCAGCCCGATGCCCAGCACCACGCTCAGCGGCACCTCAAGCATGATAAACAGCGTGTTGAGCATCGAGCGCCAGAAATAGTCAGGGTCGGTTAGCAAGCTGCGATAGTTCTCCAGCCCCACCCAGCGCGGCGCACTCAGCACCCGATAGTCGCAGAAGCTCAGGTAGAGCGTTGCCAGAATGGGATAGAGCGTGAATAGCAGAAAGCCCGTCAGCCACGGCAACACGAACAGGTAGCCCCACAGCGTGCGCTGCCACTCCCGACTCATCTTGCACCCTTCCAGAGCATACCTTACAGCCAGCCTTTGCGCCGAAAATAGAGCGTCAGCCCTATCGCGATGCCCAGCATCAGCAGCATCACGGCGGGATAGCCCCAGCGCCAGTGCAGTTCAGGCATATAATCAAAGTTCATGCCGTACACGCCCACGATGAAGGTGATGGGCATGAAGATGGTGGCGATAATCGTGAGCGTTTTCATCACCTCGTTCAGGCGCGTGCTGGTCGCCGACAGGTGCAGCTCCACCAGGTTGCCCAGCATCTCGCGATAGGTGGTGAGGTTCTCGATCACATACATCAGGTGGTCGTACACATCGCGCATGTAGAGGCGGGTTCTCTCCTCGATGTAAGAGGTCTCGCCGCGGGCGAGCCAGCCGATTGCCTCGCGCAGGGGCCAGACCGCATGGTTGAACTCCAGCAGGGCATGCCGCCACGCCTGCACCCGCCTCAACATCGAGCCGTCTGTCCGCTCAATCAGAGCGCCTTCCAGCCGCTCGATCTGGTCGCCCACATGCTCCAGCACCACGAAGTAGTGGTCCACAATCGCGTCGATAAGCGAATATGCCAGGAAGTCGGCGCCGCGCGTGCGCAATCGGCTCTGGGGGGAGCGGAGCCGCTCGCGGATGGGGTCAAACAGCCCGCAATCGCGCTCCTGGAACGACAGCACGAAATCGGCGCCAATCACAAGGCTGACCTGCTCCGACTCGATGCGGTGTGCGCGGGTATCGAAGGTGAGCGAGCGCATCACCAGATAGAGGTAGCCCTCGTACTCTTCAGCTTTGGGGCGCTGGTGCGTGTTGAGGATGTCCTCTAAAGTGAGCGGGTGCAGCTGGAAGGCTTCGGCAATCGTACGGATGGCGTCCACATCGTGCAGCCCCACCACATCGAGCCACAGCAATGTGCCTTCCTGACGCAGGTGGGCACACTCGTCAGGGCGCACAGTGCGCTCTTCGAAGGTGGTCGGATTATAGCAATAGGCGCGGCAGGTGAGCTGCTCCACCTTCGGTCGCCCGATATATACGGGCGTGCCCGGCGGCAATCCCGCTTTTTGCCCGCGACCCTTCGGTTGATTCATCTGCCGTATCTCCTCTGGCAGCTTATCGCGTTCACGCTTAGCTCGACTCGTGAGATTGACCGTATAGCTCAATCTGTCTCTTCTCTCTCTTCCAATAGGGCGTGCAGGTTAAATCGCTCGCCAGTATCCTGAAGGGTGTCCAGGAGCGCGCAGAGAGCATCGTATTCATCCTGGAGTTCAGGGGGTAGCATTTCCCAGTCGAACTCGCCGTAACGGCGGATGCAATCCTGTTCAATCTCGCGGATGCGTGCAAGCGCTTTCGCGCCGTTCTCCATACCGGGTGGCCAGAGGGCTGGATCCGTGATGTTTGCCTGCACCAGCAACTGGATATAGACCGCTGTTTCGAGCCGAACAGCGGTGGGCTTGCCCGCTGAATCGGTCTCGAACTGCGGTCGGTTCGACATGGTTGGGCTGGTTGCCATTTATCTCACCATCTGTAGGATACCCTATCTCCCTGAAGCCATCTGTTTGAGGAACGCGCCATATTCAGGCGTGTCGAGGTCGTCAAGCCACATGATCAGCGCGTCTTCGCCGTCGTCGTAGTAGCGTTTACGGATGCCGACGGGTCGGAAGCCGAACTTTTTGTAGAGGTTCTGGGCGGGCGTGTTGTTAGCGCGCACCTCCAGCGTGGCGCGACGCATTCCGCGCTCGCGCGCGGTGGCAAGCAGGCGATGCAGCAGCCGCCTGCCGAAGCCCTGCTGCTGATATTCGGGCTCCACCGCAATGTTGGTGATATGAAACTCGTCCACGATGAACCAGCCGCCCGCATAGCCCACGATTTTGCCGTCCATGCGCAGAATCAGATAGAGCGCGGCGGGGTTGCGCAGGTCGCGTCGGAACGCCTCCTCCGACCAGCCCGGCTGGAACACCCTGCGCTCGATGCGCATCACTTCGGGCAGATGTTCCTCCCGCATCGGCTCGATGGTGATGGTCATCCGCGAGATTGTACCTCGCTATGGCAGTTCCACGCTGCTGCTATCGCCCAGCATCAGGCGCAGGGCGCGCGGGCGACGCGCCCTGCCCGACACCAGCACATTCTTGCCCAGCAGGCTCCCTTCGATGCGCGCCTCAATCTGCTCGATACGGCTGCCGTCCAGCACGATGCTGTACTCGATCTCGCACGCACGCAGCTGCACCCCATCGCCGATGGAGGTAAACGGACCCACATAGCACTCTTCGAGCGTGCAGTCGCGCCCGATGATGGCGGGACCCCGCACAGTGCAGCGCACGAGTCGGCTGCCTGCGCCGACGACCACCCGCCCGTGCAGCTGGCTCTCCACCAGCTCGCCCGCCACTTCGCCCTCCAGATCCTCCAGCACGAGGCGGTTCGCCTCCAGCAGCGCGTCGAGACTGCCGGTGTCCTTCCACCAGCCTGTGATGGTGTGCGAGCGCACCGTGTAGCCGTGATCGATCAGATACTGAATGGCGTCGGTGATTTCGAGTTCGTTCCGCCATGAGGGTTTGATCGCGCGGGCGGCTTCGAAGATGTGGTGGTCGAACAGGTAGACGCCGACCAGCGCGAAGTTCGAGGGTGGCGCGCTCGGTTTTTCGATGAGTTTGACCACGCGCCGTCCGCGCAGCACCGCCACGCCGAACTCCTGCGGGTTGGGCACCTCCGCCAGCAGGATCAGCGCGTTGGGGCGGTCGCGCTCGAACTCGCGCACCAGCGGCGCAATACTGGATTTGACGATATTATCGCCCAGATACATCACGAAGGGCGTCTGACCCAGATAGGGTTCCGCGACCAGCACGGCGTGCGCCAGCCCCAGCGGTTCCGGTTGCGGGATGTAGGTCACCTGCAGTCCCCATCGGGCGCCGTCGCCGACCGCTGCCTGAATCTCAGCGGCGGTCTCGCCCACGATGATGCCCACTTCGCGGATGCCCGCCTGCGCGACGGCTTCCAGCCCGTAGAACAGCACGGGCTTGTTCGCGACGGGCACGAGCTGCTTCGCCATGCTGTAGGTGATGGGGCGCAGGCGCGTGCCTCTGCCACCGGCCAGTATCAACGCTTTCATCGAAGCAGGCTCATGAGCCAGATGCGCCATACCTGCCAGAAGGCGGTGCTGTAGAGTGCCAGCGTCGTGGCGAGGGCGCGCGCTCGTTGCAGCCATTCGCGCCCCACCGACTGGCTGCTCGCCCGCGATTTGAGATGCTCGTTCAGCCAGCTCGTGATGGCGTTCAGCACATTGGGCATCTCGGCAGGCGGCGGCACATGCCCGCCTTTGTACCAGATAATCTTCTTCGGTTCACGCGCAGCTTCGTGCAGGGCTTTATTGGAGTCGACGGGCACCACATCGTCCGCATCGCCGTTGATCATCAGCACAGGGCGCGGGCTGATGCGCCCCACCCACAGCACAGGGTCCACCACCTCCATCGCCCGAAGCGCCTCTTCAATCTCCTTACTGGAGCGATTCTGACGGAAGACCGACAGCACGCTTTTTTCCATCAGAATCTTCCAGTTGCCGCCGGCGACCAGCAGCACGGGCGCCTGCACGCGCTCGTCCACGCCCGCAAAAATCGCGCCCAGTATGCCGCCCATGCTCGCGCCGATGTAGCCGATGCGTTTCGGGTCGATCTCAGGGCGTGTTTCGAGATAGTCCAGCGCCCGGCGCAGGTCAATCACAGTCTGGATCAGCGCGTCACGCGAATAGTAGGGATAGATGCCAAAGAAGGGCAATGGCTCTTTCGGCTTACGCTCGCCGTGATACTGCGCATCGATGGCGAAGAGCGCGTAGCCGGCGTTCGTGAGCATCGGCCAGAGCATCTTGAACATCGTCTTATCACCGCCCAGCCCGTGCATCAGTATCACGCAGGGCAGTTTCTGCCCTTCGGGGCGGTTTTTGGGCAGCACCAGAAAGGCGGGCACACGCTGATCGCGCGCACTGCGATAGACCACCTTGTAGCAGATGTAGCTGGCGGTCTCTTCGGCGGTCGACACTTCGGGGCTAAGCGGCAGGTTTTTGTCGTAGCCGAATATCCAGTCGGGGTCGGGCACGCGCGGCGCATTATTCTGCGCCTGCGTGCAACCCGTCAGCATCATGAGCGCCCATAAGCCCGCAAGCGAGAGCAACGGCTTGAATCTCATCATGGCTGTTGATTTTCGGGAGTGCGGGCACAAATCCTGCTTACTCGACAGGCGAAAAGGCGTCGGGATAGTGGCGAATCTGGGGGCGGTGGGCGCGGAGATCGACCACCACCACATCGAAACGGCACTCCTCATAGGGCAGGGTCGGGTTCTCGTCCAGAAAGCGCTGGGCGAGGCGGGTCAGCTGACGCTGCTTGCGCTCGTCGACGCTCTCTTCAGGGCTGCCGAGGGTATCGGAGCGGCGGGTCTTCACCTCCACAAACACCAGCGTTGCGCCCTGCATCGCGACGAGATCCAGCTCGCCCTCGCGACGGCGCCAGTTGCGGGCAAGCAGGCAGTAGCCCTGTTGCTGGAGCCATTCCGCCGCCGCCTGCTCGCCCCATCGCCCCAGCACGCTTCGTTTCATTCGCCTGTCTGACCGAAGTTGAACAGCACCAGCAACAGATCGGCGTCATCTACGACGCCGTTCCCATCCAGATCGGCGGGCAGGTTCGTGCCGCTCTGCCCGAACGCGAACAGCACCTGCAGCAGGTCGGCATCATCAATCCCATTATCGCCGTTTATATCGCCTGGCACCAGAGTCACATTCACATTTGTCAGCCCTGGATAGCGCACCCGCTGGTTGGCGACCCGCTTCAGCAGTGTGCCCTGTGCGCGGATAGCCAGATCATAGTAGCCCAGATAGTTGAAGAAGCTCACGCTGTAGGCGCCCGTGCTACTGGCGGTCGTGTTCGCGGTTGCCAGCACGGTGCTGCTGTTGAGCGGGCGCAGCTTGACCTCCACAGGGCGACCGTTGTAGGAGCCAGTGAAGCCATTAATTGTGATGCGCCCGCTGATGGGCACGGTCAACGCCTGCTGAACGGCATTCGAGACGCTGATGCGCCCGTATGCCACATAGTTGCCCGGCACGGGCACGGCGGTCGACTCGATCAGGGTGCGCACCGCCTGCGCCCGCGCCTGACTGCGGTCTGAGGGTCCGTCGGCAACCAGCGGATAAAGCAGCAGCGCCTGCGCCGCGACCATCGGGGCGGCATACGAGGTGTAGCCGTCCCTGTTACGACTGTAGCCTCCTGATCGGGTGGTCGAATAGACATCCCCGCTGGGCGCCGCGACATCGACCCAGCTGCCATAGGTGGAGACGCTCGATTTTGTGTCGTCCAGATTGCAGGCGGCGACGGCGATGCAGACCGGGTAGTAGGCAGGATAGAAGGGGTTCGTGTTGTTATTGTTGCCCGCGGCAGCGACAATCACCACGCCTGCGCTCCAGGCGTTATTCAGCGCCGTCTGCAGGCTGGACATCGGCGTGTCGCTTCCAATGCTCAGATTAATCACATGCGCGCCCTGCGCGACAGCGTAGCTGATGCCATCCAGAAGGTCGCTCAAGAAGCCCTGTCCCGCATCGTTGAACACTTTCACGGGCAGCACCCTGCCTTCAGGTGCGATGCAGGCGACGCCGATGCCATTATTGGTCACCGCGCCCGCTATCCCTGCCACGAAAGTGCCGTGCCCGAACGGATCGCTGGGGTCATTATCGTCGTTGCCGAAGTCGTAGCCAGGAAGGAGCTTCGCCTGCAGGTCGGGATGCGTGCGCAACACCCCTGTGTCCAGCGGGGCAACAATAAACTGGCTGCTGCCGCGCCAGTAGTCCCACGCCTGCGGGCAGCCGATATGGGGCAGTGCAGGTTGCTGCGGATAGAGCGGGTCATTCGGTGTCCAGTCGGCTAACTGCAGCTCCCAGTTCAGGTCGGCAATCGCCACCCAGCCCGACTGGAGCAGCTGGGCGCACAGCGCGGGCACATCAGCGAGCGGATTGACCTGCCAGAGCTCGATGCCCAGCCAGTCGCTGGTGCTCAATACGCGCGCGCCAGCCATCTGGCGCACCCACGCCCGCTGAATTGGGGGCACATCGTCGCGAAACTTCACCAGCAGCTGCCCCGGCGCATAGCGCGACTCATGGCTCTGCCTGCTCAAGGCGAACGGCAGGCGTTGCGGGAACAACCGCCCTGCCCCCAACTCATCGGCAAATGCCTGCCAGCAACAGACCAGAAGCATAAAGAGCGCGATTCCCTTTCGCATCGGTTGA
Source organism: Armatimonadota bacterium (assembly GCA_037445735.1). Taxonomy (GTDB): domain Bacteria; phylum Armatimonadota; class Fimbriimonadia; order Fimbriimonadales; family GBS-DC; genus HRBIN15. The sequence goes on from JBBIJY010000006.1 coordinate 54,463, forward strand.
CCTCCGCTCTATTATACACCAGTCGGGCTGGTTTCAAACGCGCCGTCGCCGCGCCTTAACATCCCGTTAACATCGAATCGGGTATTACTCTCTGGAAATGGCGGATCGGTTTGGCGTGGAGCTGTTGCCGATGGAGCAGGAGAAACAGGTGGAGCCGCCCGCGCGCATCCTCACGCGCGGACTGAATGTCTATTATGGCAGCTTCCACGCGCTCAAAAATGTGGATATCGAAATCAAAGCGAACAGCATCACCGCTTTGATTGGTCCCTCTGGCTGCGGCAAAAGCACCTTCCTGCGCTGTCTGAACCGCATGAACGACTTAATTGAAGGGGCGCGGGTGACGGGCGAGGTGATTCTCGACGGCAAGAACATCTATGACCCTGATGTGGATGTGGTGGAGTTGCGCAAGCGGGTGGGGATGGTGTTCCAGAAGCCGAACCCGTTCCCGATGAGCATCTACGATAATGTCGCCTACGGTCCGCGCATGCATGGCATTCGCGATCGGCGCGTGCTGGACGAAATTGTGGAGCAGAGCCTCAAGCGTGCCGCGCTGTGGAACGAGGTCAAGGATAAGCTGCGCCAGTCGGGGCTGGCGCTTTCGGGCGGACAGCAGCAGCGACTCTGCATCGCCCGCGTGCTGGCGGTCAACCCCGAAGTGATTCTGATGGACGAGCCGACCTCCGCGCTGGACCCGACCGCCACCTTCTATATCGAAGAGCTGCTGACCGAACTCAAATCGGAATACACGATTGTGATTGTTACGCACGGCATGCAGCAGGCGGCGCGAATCTCCGACTACACAGGCTTCTTCCTGAACGGTGTCCTGCACGAGTTCAACACCACCGAGAAAATCTTCACCGTGCCCGATAAACGCGAGACCGAAGACTACATTCGCGGGCGGTTCGGATAACTGACCGCCTCGCCCCAATAGCAGGCAATGCCCCTCTTCTGAAGTATAATAGCGGTGAGGAGGAACTCATATGCGACGGACAGGGTTTACCTTAATAGAGCTGCTGGTTGTTATTGCGATTATCGCGATTCTGGCGGCGATCCTGTTCCCTGTGTTTGCGCAGGCGCGGGAGATGGCGCGCCAGATTAACTGTGGCAGCCGTTTCTATCAGGTTGCGCGTTCGGTTGTGATGTACTCTGGCGACTACGAGACCATGCAGCCGCTGACCCAGTGGTTTGCCTCGTTTGCCGGGGATCCCGAGGAGGCGGAGTGTCGGGATCGGATTCTGGCGCAGCTGCTCATGCCATATATCAAGAACTGGACGGTGTTTCGCTGCCCTTCGGATCCGCAGGCAACGGATGAGATTCTGGATGCCTGCCCCTATGATGGCGAGCCGCGTCCGCAGCGTCAGTGCGCACGCGAACATCGCTGGGCGCTCAAAACGGACCTCGGCTACAACTATGTCTATCTGTCGCCTATCATGACGGGCAGCTATCCCAGCTCGAATGGCTGGGCGAATGTGCCTGCATCCGATGCTCGCATCAAGAACCCTGCGAGCACGATTGTGTTTGTTGATAGCCTCTGGTGGCGCGATCCGAACACCCGCCAGCCCCAGTGCGGTGGCAACTGGATTGTGATGCCGCCCTGCCGCTGGTGGTATGATGCCGCGGGCAACCGCATCGACAGCTTCACCATTGTCCGCGAGGAGTGCAGTAGTGGACGCGCCACAGGATGGTATCAATACCGCGGACAGGGCTGCAGCAATCCGCTCCCCGCCTGCTGGATGCTGGAGAACGCGCGCGGCTGGTACACCTGGATGGAGTTTGGCGGTTCCTGGCCGTGGCACCGCTCCGAGCGGATGATGGTCGCCTTCGTCGACGGGCACTCCAAAGTGTACACACCTCGCCAGCTGGCTCAGGGCTGCGAGCTGATGTCGATGTGCCGCGGGCGTATTACCAACCCCCAGCAATATCTGTGGGACCTGGACGACTACTACTGAGGAGACCTCTATGGAAATTCCCAAACCAGTTGCCTGGGCGATTATTATCGTGGTGGCTCTGCTGGCAATCGGCACGGCGTGGTACTTCTCTGGAGGAGGTGGTCGTGCCTCCGGGCAGGTCTCGCGCGATGCCTATCCGGAAGTGAAGGGCGAGATGCGCCTGCCCGATAGCGAACTCCAGCAGGGTCCACCACCCCTGCCAGGTGTCGGCGGGCGTTAGAATCGAACCGAGCCAGTAATCAGGCGTCTAAAAGCCCTGCGGGAGGTACACCCGTGCGTGTGCCTCCCTGTTGTGGCAGGTGAGTCCGATGGAGAAAAAAGTGGATCAATCGTTGCAAGAGTCGCTGGAGGAGCCGTGCCCGCTGTGCGAGCGCCCATCGGGCGACTTCTGGGCGGCAGAGATGTCGCGCCGCCAGTTTCTGCGCGCGGGCTTCACGCTGGTCGCCGTCGGGCTGGCTGCCCCACCCTGGCTGGCGCAGCTCGCCCGCGCCGATGCCACCCAGCTGGTGAAGGGCAAAAAGCTGCCCAACGACCGCATCCTCGTCGTGCTGCAACTCACAGGCGGCAACGACGGGCTGAACACCGTCATCCCCTACACCGACCCGCTCTATTATCAGGCGCGCCCGACGCTGGCAATCCCCGATTCGCGCGTGCTGCCACTTGCTGACCGAATCGGGCTGCACCCTGCGCTGGAGGGTCTCAAAGCGCTCTATGAACAGCGCGTGGTCGCTATCCTGCAGGGCGTGGGCTATCCGAACCCAAACCGCTCACACTTCCGCTCGATGGAGATCTGGCAGACCGCCGATCCCGACGGCTACAGTCGCTACGGCTGGCTCGGACGCTACCTGGACACCTTAACCGATGCCGCTGCCAACCCCGTGATTGCCGTCAGCTTCACCCAGGAGCTGCCGCTGGCGTTGCAGGCGAAGCGGGTATCCGTGCCATGCTTTGCCAGCCTGGGCGACCTGCAACTGATGACGGGCGACCCCGATCTGGAGCGCACCGTGAAAGCGATTGCCCAGATGGACGCCAGACCCACCAGCGCCACACGCCTTATCCGCGAATCGACGCGCACCGCGCTGGAAGCCGTTGAGCGACTGCGTGAAGCCGTGCGCAACTACCGCTCGCAGGTGGAATACCCGAACGACCCGTTCGGACAGGGTCTCAAGCAGGCAGCCCAGCTGATTGCCACCTCGCCCCAGACGCGCATCCTCTATGTGTCGGTGAACGGCTTCGACACGCACGCAGCGCAGGCACGCACGCACGAGCAACTGCTCCAGCGGTTCGGCAACGCCGTGCGCGCCTTCTATCAGGATCTGGAAGGGCAGGGCAAGGCAGATAAGGTGCTGCTGATGGTCTTCTCGGAGTTCGGACGGCGCGTGCGCGAGAACGGCAGCGCGGGCACCGACCACGGCGCCGCCGCCCCCATGTTCCTCATCGGCAAGCAGGTCAAAGGCGGGCTGTACGGCGAGCCGCCTAACCTGCGTGAACTGGACAATAACGGCGACATCCGCATGCAGACCGACTTCCGCAGCGCGTACGCCACCGTGCTGGAATGGCTCGGCGGCGATCCCGAAAAGGTGCTGGGTAAGGCATTCCGACCTGTGCCCGTGATCTGAAATCGGGTACAACTGTCCTGATGAACGCCACCTACGAACAGGTGCGGGACTATGCAGGCTGGCTTGACCTGAGCGATTGGGGGCTGGTGCAGGTGGTGGGCAGCGACCGTCAGCGGTTCCTGCAAGCGCAGACGACCAACGACCTGCGCCCGCTCCAGAACGGCACGGGCACCTACACCGCCTTCTGCACGCCCACGGGACACCTGCTCTCCGACGCCTATGTGCTGGACGACGGCGAAGGCTACCTGCTGATGCTTCCACCCCTCACCTTCGGCACGATGCTGGAACGGCTCAGCGGGCTGATTATTCTGGACGATGTGGAACTGATCCCGTTGCAGGAAGGGCTGGGCGTGATCAGCCTTCAGGGCGGGCAGGCGTCGGAAGTGCTGGAAGAACTGGGGCTGGAACCACCGCCCGAAGGCGAACTGCGCCACCAGAATCGGCTCTGGCAATCGGTCGAAGTGCGCATCGTGCGCTGCCAGCGCACCCGCTGGGGCGGCTATGACCTATGGCTGCCCTTCGAAGCGCACGAGGAGCTGAAGAGCGCCCTCGTCGCGACTGGCGCATTACCCATCTCGCCCGAACTCTATGAGGTGCTGCGCTACGAGGCAGGCATCCCGCTCTATGGCGTCGATATGGACGAACGCACCCTCGCTGCCGAGATGGGCGCGGCGTTTGAGGCGAAATATATTTCCTACACCAAAGGCTGCTACACGGGTCAGGAGGTGCTGATGCGCATTAAGGCGCGGGGGCACACCAATCGCACCTGGGTGCCATTGCGTATCGAGGGTGAGACCATCCCGCCGCGCGGCACTCTGCTCGCTGCGCCGGACCGACCCGACGCAGGCTGGCTCACAGGCGCCGTGCGCTCGCCCGCGCTGGGGAACGCCATCCTGGGCTGGGGCTTCGTGCGCAACGCCTATATCGAACCCGGCACCCATCTCCAGACCGCCACCGAACCACCCCAGTTAACCACCGTCATTCGCATCGAAGACCTGCACACCCCACAGGTATAATCTCTGGCGATGCAACAGGAGGGAAAGGCGATGACTGCACGAGCGATTGGCACTCTACTATTCGGCTGGCTATTAGCGATTGGCTGTCTGGCGCAACAAACCCCGGCGACCGCGCCATCCAGTTCGGCGACCAGTTTCCAGTACAAATTCCGCCCTGACCAGCAGGAACGCTATCAGGTAACGGTCGAGATGAATGGGAACTTACCCATTCCGGGGGCTGCGGGCGCAGCGGGCATTCTCAAAATGACGCTCGGGATCGCGGTGAAGGTCACCAAAGCGGAGGAGCAGCAGGCGACGGTCCAAACCTCGCTGGATGCTTTTAATGCGGAGTTTAATGGCTCGCCCTTCCCCGTGAGCCTCGAAATGGCAAAGAGTTTCATTCCCGACAGCACTGCGACCGTCTCGCCCCGCGGCAAGCTGAGCGGTCTGCAGGGCAGCGGTCTGATGGGTGCGCCCCTGCCAGGTTTTGACCCGCGCAACCTGGCAACCCTGCTGTTCCCCATCGAACTGCCGGAAAGCTCGCTCACAACCGGCACCACATGGCAGTTCACCCGCACTTTTGGGGAGGGCAATAGCGCTCTGCGTCTTCCTATCACCGCCCGTTTTGAGGGGTTCGAGGAAGTGGAGGGCGTCAAACTGCTCAAGATCACCGAGAGCTTCAACCTGCCCATCGAACTCTATCAGGACGCTTTCTACCAGACTGTGAGCGATAAGGAGCAGGCGGTGCGAGTCACGCGCGGCGAGGTTAAGGGCACGGGCACAGTCTGGCTCCATCCCGACGACGGCGTTCTGCAAAAGATGACGCTCAACGCCTCGCTCAATCAGACCAGCGAACCCATCAAGAAGGATGGCTCGGAGGTCAAGGACTACGAGCGTGAGAGCAGCCAGCTGACCCTTACCCTGAACGCCACGCGCCAGAAAGCCAATACAACTGGCGAAACCAGGGCCCAACCGAGCGAGACCAGATCCAACTGACCCGCTGCAGGGGGATCGATTCACGGTTCCCCTGCGCCTCACCCTGCGATGGCTCGACTTGCGTACGGTTCATTCCTGATAGCGTCCATCGCCTTCACCGCCTACCTGCTGTTCTGGCTGATCGAGGATGTGAGCGTGCTGGTGGCGCGCATGCCCGATGACGCCTTTTACTACCTCAAGATTGCCCGCCATATCGCTGAAGGCAAGGGCGCCACTTTCGATGGGATTCACCCGACGAACGGCTTCCAGCCCCTCTGGATGTTATTTTTGCTGCCGCTGGCGTATCTGGGGCGTTCCCTTTCACTGGAGGCGTTCCACCGACTGGCGATGGTCTACCAGCTGATGCTCTATCTGGGTGGTCTCGGATTACTTAATCGGGCGCTGGCATCCCACCTGGAGACGGCACCACGATTATGGATGACGGCACTGGCATTGAGCACAGGCATTCCGCTCTTTCTGCGCGGGATGGAACCCGTTGCGGTCTGGCTTGCGTTTTGCCTGCTAATAGCGTGGCTCTCGCGCCAGCCTGACCTGCCCCTGCTGGCGCGAGAGCCAGTGGTTCGTGCTGGGCGCTTTGCTGGGGATGCTCTTTCTGGCGCGGCTCGATATGGTGTTCGTGATTATTGCTGCGCTGGTGCTCCTGGGGTGGGTGGGACGGGCACAACCGCTGGCAATCCGCAGTCGCCAGTTCGCCTGGCTGCTGCTGGGTCTCGCATGCGTTGCAGCGCCCTATCTGCTCCACAACGCGATTCAGTCTGGAGATATAGTGCCTGTTAGCGGGCGGCTGAAAAGCGCATTCCCGCAGGTTGCCCTTTTCAGTCACGGCGTGCCACCAATCCCCGCGATTGCAACGGCGGGCATGCTGGTCAGCCTGGCTGCCAGCCTCTGGCTGTGGCAATGTGCCCGTTCAAGGGATAACCTGACCGTGCTGTTGATGGGCTGGAGTATCGGAAACCTCCTGCACTGGCTGCACACGCTCCTGTTTATGAAGTGGGGCATTCTGGTCTCTCATTTTGCTTCCTACTGGGTGCCGTTGATTGGCGTGGCGCCGCTGTTGCTGAAAGCATCGGCACAGAGCCAGCGCTTCTGGCAGGGCTGGCTGGTTGGGCTGGGCGTGATGGCGGCTTTAATCTGGGCATGGCACGATGTGCACGCCTGCTATCGCCTTCGGTTCCTTTCGCCAGTTCACTGGCGCACCAGTATGTATAACGCCGCGCTCTGGGCAAGACAGCACACCCCGCTTGACGCCGTGTTCGGTATGACCGATTCGGGCATCTTCGGCTACTACTCCGGACGCACCGTGATTAATCTGGACGGTGTGGTGAACAATCGCGAATATCAGCAATATCTGTATCGTCGCCAGCTCGGGGAGTATCTGCGTCGCAATCGGGTTCAGTACCTGGTGGTGTATGTGGTGCCCGATTTACCCCGTTTTCCGACGCCCAGCCAGCAGGGTGCACGATACGCCGATGTCTATCGGGGCGCCTATCGCGCCTTTCGGTTCTGTGCCCACGCCCGCATGTACGGCGACATCCCCAGCGATGAGATTATCCTCTATCGCCCAAACGAAGTGTACCGCGAGCGCCACATCAGAGGCATGCTCATCATCTGGCGGATAAGCGAATAGCGGGATCGGGACAAGTCAGCACCCTGCACCGAAGTTGAACAGCACCAGCAGCAGGTCAGCGTCGTCCACCAGCCCGTCGCGATTGAGGTCGGAGGCAGGGTCGGTGCTGCCGAAGGCAAACAATACCAGTAGCAGGTCGGCATCGTCCACGCAGCCGTCGCCGTTCGCATCGCCGTCCCGCGCCGGCACCCAGCCCAGTGCGGTCGGCATCAACCCCGCGGGATAGCCCACATCGGTGAGCCGCGTCACCAGCGTCGCCACAGCGGTCGCCGCGCCATCATCCACCTGCAATCGCCAGAGCGCGGCTTCGGTCGCCGATGCCGTTGCTAAATAGAGCGTGCCATCCGATGCATCCAGCGCCAGTCCGCCCAGCTCATGATCAGCAGGCAGCCCCTGCAGGTCATACTCGGTGAACTCATAGAAGGGCTGATCCGCCATCAGCTGCAGGCGCAAGAAGCCGCGGCGCACCGTGCCGTAGAGCGTGTCGCCGACCCACTCGATACCCACCACATTCGCCACAGAGATGCCGGCGCCGCTGGCGACATAGGCTTCCAGCATCTCGCCATCAGGGCTGTGGGCAAACACCATTCCAAACGCGGGAAAGGCGGTCTGCGGTGCTGACCGCCAGAGTATCCCGCGCCCAAAAGCACCATCTCTCAGCTGGCGCCCACCCAGCAGGCATTCACAGTTCTGATAGGCGCCCACCTCACGAATCGCCCCCGTGTACGGGTTCGCTTTCGCCAATAGCAGCTGATCAAATGCCCCAATGTAGAGAAAGGTGCCATCAAACGCCAGATGATTGTAGTCGGCGCTGGGTCTGATCCCCGCAACGCTGGCGGGTGAGACCGTGCGATCGATCGCGCCCGTGCGCAAATTATAGCGATAGAGGCTTGCTGTGCCTGTGCCCGCACCGGACAGCCACAGATAGCCGTCCGCCTGCATGCTCGCGATCAGCATCAGCCATCCAAGCAGATTCGTCCCCATTCGCATGGCACTCATCTCCATCCCTATTATAGCCCACAATGGGGTATACTACGGCTGGAGATGATGTTTATGCGGAGATTGCGGATTGTGATTGCGGACGACGAGCCGATTATCCTGCTCGACCTGCGCCAGATGCTGGAAGAGCTGGGCTACTCGGTCGTTGCCGAAGCCAGCACGGGCGCGCAGGCAGTGGAGATGGTGCGCAAGTTCAAGCCCGATCTGGCGATTCTCGATATCAAGATGCCGGAGATGGACGGCATCGAGGCGGCACGCATCCTGCACGAGGAGAAGCTCGCGCCCGTGCTGCTGCTGACCGCCTACAGCGATAGCGACCTCATCCAGCGGGCGAAGCAAGCAGGCGTCTACGGCTACCTCGTCAAGCCCTTCAAACAGGCGGACCTCACGCCCGCCATCGAAATCGCCCTCTCCCGCTACCGCGACACGCTCGAACTGGAGCATCAGGTGCAGGACCTCAAAGAGACGCTCGAAACCCGCAAACTGATTGAACGCGCCAAAGGCATCCTGATGGACACCTACGGACTGCGCGAGCAGGAAGCCTATCGGCGCATCCAGGTGCAGAGCATGAACACGCGCAAGAGCATGCGCGAAATCGCCGAAGCGATTATCATCGCGCACACCATTCAGCAAAATCCTGAACGATGAAGCTTTCGGTCATCACCGACGAGATCGATACCGACCTGGAGCGTGCGCTGGAGGTGGTTCGGGCGTTCCCGATTCAGCAGGTGGAACTGCGCACGCTCTGGGGTGTCAACATCGCCCAGGCGGATGGTGCAACGCTGGAACGGGCTGCGCGACTGCTGCGCCAGGCAGGGCTGGGCGTCTGCTCCATCGCCTCCCCGGTGTTCAAGACCGACCTGTTTGGCACGCGGGAGCGCGGCGCTTTGCACGGCGCGTCCGATTCGCCCCTTGAGGAGCATTTCAGGTTGCTGGAGCGCTGCCTGCAGATTGCGAATCGTTTCGAGGCGCCGCTGGTGCGCATCTTCGCTTTCTGGCGGGCAGGCGAACTGACGTCCGAACGCGAAGCGCGCATCGGCGCGGTGCTGGAACAGGCGCTGCCGCTTGCTGAACGCGCGGGCGTCGTGCTGGGACTGGAAAACGAGCACAGCTGTCAGGTCGGCACCGGCGCGGAACTGGCGCGTATCCTGCAAAAACTCCCCTCGAAATGGCTCAAAGCGGTGTGGGACCCTGGCAACGCCCTCATTCTGGGCGAATCGGCAGCCGACGGCTATGCCGCCGTTCAGCCATGGGTGGCGCATATCCATGTGAAAGACGGCATACGCGAGCCTGATGGCACGGTCCGCTGGGTGCCGATCGGCGAGGGCGAAATCGGCTATCAGCAGCATCTGCAGCAAATCGCCCGGAGCGGCTATAACGGCTTTATCGCGCTGGAAACCCATGCCCGCATCGAGGGCTGGAGCCAGGCAGAGGTCTCCCGCCGCTGCCTGCAAACGCTTCAGCAACTCATCGCTTCCATGTCCCAGCCGAACGCTAAGGAGGTTGTGCCATGTCGGGAATCTCGATACGAACCTTTCGGAACCTGTTGAGAAATAAGGCGCTGCGTGCGATCGGCTTCACGGTTGCCGGGCTGGTCGCGCTCAGTATGGTGGTCTTCTTCGCTTACATTCCCCCGATGGGGCTGAATAGCGCTCAGCGGGGTGGTACATCCACGGGTGGTCAGGTGGTGCTGCAGGTGGGCGACTACAAAGTCACCGAAGGCGAGCTGGAGCAATATATTCAGTTTATCCAGCAGGGGCGGGAACCCGACACGATCAGCGACCAGCTGAGCCAGCGCTATAACATGCTCACCCTGCTGGGCAATCAGCTCGCGCTGGTCGCTCATCTGGAGAAGCTGGGCTTTCGCGCCTCCGACGATGAGGTGGAAGCCGTCAAACAGGAGTATCTCAAGCAGCAACGCGACATTCTGCGCTCCCAGCTGCTGCCCAACGGCAAAGGCTCCGACCGCGATCTGGATCGTGCCCTCAAGGAGCGTGGCTCCTCGCTCAGGCGCTTCGAAGAAGAGACGCTCGCCCGCGTGCCTGAAATCATGTTCCGCATCGAGGCGACCCAGGCTAAATACACCAGGAGCCTGCGCGAGAAGTATAACCCGACCGATGAGCAGCTGCGCCTGATGTTCGAGAACATCTTCCTGTCGCGCATCTTCATCTCGCAGGAGAAGCACAGGGAGAAAGCGCCGACGCGCGCGCAGGAGGCGTATAACCAGCTCAAGGCGGGCAAGCCGTTCGCGGAGGTCGTCCGCCTCTATTCCGACGATCCGGGCTTCATCACCGGGCGCGGCGGCGCCATCCCCGGCAGCGACTATTACAGCATTCAGGACCAGCTGAACACGATCCTGCGCCCTGAAGATGTGAGCGGCGTGCTGGCGCTCAAACCCGGCGCCTTCACCCCGCCCCTGCGCGACAGGGAGAACCGCGGCTACTACATCTTCACCCTCACGAAACGCCAGCTGCAGCTGCCCGGCGACTTCGAGAAAGAGAAGGCGAAGTATCGGGATCAGTTCATCGCCGGGCGTGTGCAGAGGGAGCAGGGGCGCGCCTATATGCAGGCAATGCAGGCGTTCAAACCCCAGATCAAAGACCCGCTCCTTCAGCAATACGAGAAATGGCTGGGCGCGCGGGTCAAGCGTCCCGATGAACAGCTGAAAGAGCTGGAACAGATCGATAAGGCGCTGACCCCGCTGGTTGCCAGCGCGACGCCGACCACCCGCATGGCACAGTGGCTCCAGATTCAGGTGCTGGCGAGCCTGCGTGGGCTGGCAAAGAAAACCGACGCGCAGAAAGCCAAACTCTACACCGAGCGCCTGCTGGCTGCGCTGAACGGCTTCTTCTCCGACGGCGGCGAGGATGTCTCCCTGCGCATGATGCGGGCAGAACTGCTGATCGAGCTGGGTCAGAAGGCACAGGCTCTCGACGACCTGGAGATCGCGCAACGGCTTGCCTGGCGACCCGACGCCTTCGAAACGCTCTATCGCATCGCCGACCTCTACAAAAAGGCGGGGCGCATCGATCTCGCCCAGCAAACGAACCAGCTGGCAGACGAGCGCAAGAAACAGTTCGATGAGATGCGCAAAGCGCAGGAGGAAGCTATCCGCCGCCAGCTGGAAGCGTTCCGCAAGCAGCAGGAAGCCCAGCAGAAACAACAGCCAGCCCAGCAAAAACAACAGGAGACCCAGCAAAACCAGCCAGCCCAGCAAAGGCAACAGCGCTAACCCTCAAGCGGGCGGCGCAGGATGCAATAGAGATTGTTCGTGAAATATTCGGTCAGGAACGGGATGCGGGCAATCAGCGCGAACAGGCGCAGCACAGGATGGCGACTGTTGTTCGGCTTGAAAAACAGCACCTCGAAGCCCGACTGCTCAATAATGCGCTGATAGTCGGCGAACGCGAGCATATTCATGCCCAGATCGCGATAGGAGCGCACCTCGCGCCGAAGCCTGCGACTGAGCCAGCGCATCGCCACCTGCTGCGGCACAATCAGATGCGCCCACGGCAGGTTCACCCCAAACACGCGCTTCAGATGGTCATGGTCGCCAAAGGGGCTGTTCCAGAGCGGACCAATCGCCGCATAGAGCAAGCCGCCCGGCTTGAGCCGCTTGTACATCTCGTGCAGCACGCTCTCCAGCTCCATCACATGCTCAAAGGTATCTTTGGAGGTCATTAGATCGAAGCCGCTCTCGTCCAGCTCGGCGATATCGATGCAATAAAACTCGACATGCTCGACGAGTTCGGGGTAGTTGAGCTGAAGGTTTTGCCGGGCGAACTCGATCAGGCGCGGGTTGAGGTCGACGCCCACCACCCGCGCAGCGCCCGCTTTCGCCATATCGACGCAGAGGCTGCCGTGCCCGCAGCCGAGATCCAGCACCTTTTTGCCGCGCAGGTCAGGTTGACCGCCCAGACGACTCCAGAAGCGCGGGTTCTCCCATGCGCCGCGTCGGAAGTAATCCAGATCGGCTTTCGTCAGCAAATCGCTCATCGCGCCTAATAGAGGAGCATACCCCATGTGTGTCCGTCCATGAACACCGTGTAAAGAAAAGCGTCAAAGGTTCCGATAATCTGCTTCGAGCCTTCCAGCGAGCCAGCTGGCGATTGCTGTGAAGTGCTCTCCATAAATCACTGCGATGGAGGTTGATTATGCCGAGGCGAAGCAAGAAGCAGAAGCTGCCGATCGAACAGCGACCGGTCTCTATCAGCGTCGCGAGCTATCTGACAGGTGTGGAGAGCCACACGCTGCGCTACTGGGAACGCGAGTTCTCCGAGTTCCTGCGCCCGATCCGCTCCGCAGGCGGTCAGCGGCGCTACCGCCCCGAAGATATCGAGGTCATCCGCGAGATCAAGCGCCTGCTCAAAGAGGAAATGTACACGATAGCGGGCGCGAAGCGCAAGCTGCGCGAGCGGTTCGGCACGCCGCAGCCCTCTCAGGGCAACAACGGCACCTCACCCAACCGCGCCCGCGCAAAACGGCGCACGCCCAGCCGTCGCTAAGCCCGATACTGCCCGTGGTAAAGGAGGGTTCCAGATGGCTCGTCCCCCGATCCTTCCGCCGACGCTCTGGCAGGGCGGCATCTTCTCGGTGCACAGCCTCGCGCGGGTCAATCGCGAGCTGATCCAGGCACTGCTGACGCTGGACCCCGATTGGCAGGTTCATCTGATTGCCCGCGAATCGGGCGATTCGATTGAGAGCGCCGCCGGGCATCCCCTGCGTCGCTACCTGCTGCTGGGCGAGAACCCGCCGCCCGCAAATGGCTGGCAGGTGTGGGTGCGCCACCAGTTCCCGCCCGACTGGAGCCTCTCGCCCGTACCGCTGGCGGTGATTCAGCCGTGGGAGTTCGGCGCCGCGCCGCGCGACTGGGTGGAACAGATTCGCGCCCGCCACGCCCAGCTCTGGACGCCCTCCCGATTCGTATACGAAACCTTTCTGCAGGCAGGCGTGCCCGAAACGCAACTGCGCCTCGTGCCGAATGGGGTCAATCCCGACCAGTTCCATCCCGCTGTGCCCCCGCTCGATCTGACCCCCATCGGTCAGACCAATGTGCCCCGCGAGAGCATCCCGCACCGTTATAAGTTCCTGTTCGTGGGCGGCACGATTCGGCGCAAAGGTATCGATGTTTTGCTGAACGCCTATCGCGCCGCCTTCAGCCGTAAAGACGATGTGCTGCTGATTGTCAAAGATTTTGGGGCACAGGATGTGTACAGCCGCCAGAATCTTCAGGCGCAACTGCTGGAGTGGGTGCGTGACCCTGATGCGCCCCCGCTGCTCTACATGCCCGACACGCTGCCCGAATCGGCGATGGCAGGTCTCTATCGCGCCGCCGACTGCCTGGTGCATCCCTATCGGGCGGAAGGCTTCGGCTTGCCGATTGCCGAGGCGATGGCGTGCGGAATCCCCGTCATCACCACCGGGTTCGGCGCGTGCCTTGACTTCTGCACCGAGCAAAACGCCTATCTGCTGCCCGCCGCAGTGCGCCCGCTGGAAGGCGTGCAGGGCTATGAGCTGATTGGCACGCCGTTCTGGGCGGAACCCGACGCCGACGCGCTGATTGCCACGATGCAGGCGGTCGCTTCCAGCCCGCAGGCTGCCCGGCAGAAAGCGCAGCTCGCCCGCGAGCAGATTGTCAACCAGTTCAGCTGGAGCCAGATTGCGCCGATCGCCGCCCGATGCCTGCAGGAGCTGGCGCAGGAGACGCAAACCACCGCCACCTATTATCACATCGGGCTGAGCCAGCTGGAAAACGAAGAGAGCGAAACCGCGCTGCAACTGTTCGCCCACGCCATCGATGCCGAGCCGCTGAACCCCCACCTGTACAAGGCAGCGGTTCAGGCACTGCTCCAGCAGAACCGCTGGGATGAAGCCGAAACCCTGCTCAATAAAGCGCTGGCGCTGCTGCCCGACGCGCCCAATCTGCTGGCGCAGAAGGCATGGCTGATGCTCTACAGCGAGCGCGAGCAACAGGCGTATCCGCTGGTGATGAAACTGCTGCGGGCAGGCTACGCGGAACCGAACTGGCTGCGCGAGGTGGTGCTGCCACTGAGAAACTACTTTGTGTGCAACGCCGGGCGTCAGCCGCGTCAGGCGCAACGCGCCCGCGCGTTAGAGGAGTGGCTCGCGCGCTATGGCGTGCCCATCCCCGACGAGCCGCTCGGCACGCGCATCACACTCTGCCTCGTCGCTCGCGACGAAGCTGAGTTTCTGCCCGAATGCCTTGAAAGCGTGCAGGGCGTCGTGGACGAGATTGTTCTGGTGGACACTGGCTCCACCGATGAGACGCCTGAAATCGCGCGCCGGTACGGCGCGAAGGTGCTGACCTGCGAGTGGGATGACGACTTCTCACGCCCGCGCAACCTCGCGCTGGAACATGCCACAGGCGACTGGATACTGGTGCTGGACGCCGATGAGCGGCTTCATTCGCGCAGCCGTTCCGTCATTCGCGAGGGTGCCCGCCACCCCCAGTTCGTCGCCTACTATATCGAGGTTGTCAACATTCTCAATCGGGAGAACCCGAATGACGCATTCATTCACCGCGCCATTCGCATGTTTCGGCGGTTGCCATGCGCCCGCTGGGAGGGTCGCATTCACGAGCAGATTCTGCCCAGCCTGTTAGCAGCGGGTGGCAAGCCCGCCACCCTGCGCAACGCCCAGATTATCCACTGGGGCTACGAAGCAGAGGTGATGCGACGGCGCGGCAAAAGCCAGCGTAATGTCCAACTTTTGCGCCAGACCCTGCACGAAAACCCGCAGGACGCCTTCCAGTGGTTCAACCTGGGCAACACGCTCTACAATCAGGGCGACTATCAGGGCGCGTGTGACGCGCTCCAGCGCGCATGCGAGCAGATTCTGCCCACCGAAGATTACGCGCCGCTTGCATGGAGCCAGTGGATTTCCAGCCTGCAGATGCTCAAACGCTATGACGAGGCGATTCGGGTCGGGCAGCAGGCTCTGAAGCAGGGGCTGGAGCACCCGCTGATCTATTTCACGCTGGCACAGTCGTATCTGCTGAACGGGTCGGTGCAGGAGACCATCGAAACATTAAAGCAGGCGCGACGGTGTGCAATGCGCATCGGGCTGTTGAGCGCGGATGGCGAGACCCTGCTCGCCTCCAGTGGCTACACGGGCGACCCCACCGTCGTGACCTTCAAGTGGCACCTGACGATGGCGCGGGCGCTGATGCTGCTGAACCGTCTGGAGGAGGCGGAAGCGCATCTGGAGCGCGTGCTGCGCGAGCGACCCGACTACGCCGAAGCGCATCTGGCTTATGCAGAATGGCTGCGGCGCAAGGGGCAATACGAACGCGCCAGCCAGCACTACGAGCAAGCCAGTCGCAGCCCGCAACTCACGCTGGTCGCCCTGCAGGACGCCGCCAATATGTGGTGGGAGCAGCGCCAGTACGCGCGGGCGCTGCCCTTCCTGGCGCGACTGGCGGAACTGCAGCCCGATGTGGAGGTCTGGTGGCATCGCTGGGTACATGCCGCCGAGCAGACGGGTGACCGCCAGGCGCTCTGTGAGGCGTTCGCCTATCTGGAGCGGCACGGCAAGCCGCTGTCGGCAGGCGTCCATCTCAACTGGGGGCGTGCTCTGTGCGAGCTGGGCAACTATATTGAGGGACTGGAGCATCTCACGCGCGCGATCGAGCTGGAGCCGCAGAACGCGAACGCGCTCTTTAACGCGGGCGATGTGCTGTATCGGCTGGGCGCGTATGCGGAAGCCGCCGACGCCTATTCCGCCGCGCTGGAGCGCGACCCGTACAACCCGCAGGGCTGGTTCGTGCTGGGCAACTGCTACTTCCGGATGGGCGTGTACGACGCCGCCCGCATCGCCTTCCAGCAGGCACTCGCCCTGGACCCAAACCATGACCCCGCCCGCCAGAACCTCGAACTCACCGTCGAAATGATCCGCCGCACCGCTGCGTAAAACAGCGAGCGGCTCTCAAACCGCGGCGGGCACGCGCTCGCCCTGCGCCACCCGAATCAATTCCGTGATCGTGCTTTCCGCGACGGCAACGGCGCGGTCAGCAACGCCATAGTAGATCAGCACACGCCCATCGCCCATCGGCACGATGCCCGTCGGGAACACCACCCGCTCAAAGAAGCCGCTGACCTCGTAATCCTCGGTCGGCGTGATGAGCGGCTCGTGCGAGCGGTGCAGCACGCGGTGCGGCTCCTCCAGATCGAGCAGGGCGACGCCCGCGCAGTAGCCATCTTTGGCGTTCACGCCGTGATACACAATCAGCCAGCCTTCGGGCGTTTCAACAGGCGGCGCGCCCGCGCCGATGCGCCGTGCATCCCATAGATGCGGGCGCGGCGCCATCAAAAAGCGATGATCCCCCCAGTGCATCAGGTCCGGCGAATAGGCAATCCACATGTTCGGACCATTGAAGGGCGACATACCTGTACGGTGCAGGGCGACATAGCGACCCTGAACGCGACGCGGGAACAGCACCACATTCTTATTTTCGTGCGGCAAGATCAGCCCGTGCCGCTGGAACGAGCGAAAGTCCTGCGTGCTGAACAGCTCCACACAGATACCGAACCGCGAGACGGCGGTGCAGGTGATGTAGTAGGTGTCTTCAATCGGGGTGATGCGGCAGTCCTCCAGCCCGTACTCTTCGTAGATGGTCTCCGGGAAGAGCGTCGGCTGCGGGTCGATGGTGAAGTGGATACCGTCGCGACTGCGAGCCAGTCGCAGGTGCGAGATGGAGCTGAGATAGGTGCGCCCCTCCACATGGATGGCACGCGGGTCGCTCAGATCGACCTCTGGCGAGTGGCGCGGGAAGGTCAGCACTTCCACGCGCTGCGAGCGGTGCCGATGGTTCAGGTTCAGCACCGGCACGCCCACCAGATCGGGGTCGTCCAGCACGGGGCGCTCCGCCACCCGCAGCAGCAGGAGCACCTCATCACCGTAGCGCACAGCCCCTGGATTGAACGCACCAATCACTTCCAGTCCCGGCTCGGACGGCGGCACCGCCTCCGGCACAATAATCGGATTTTCCGCCACGCGCTTTGCCAATCTCCATTGCCTCCCTATCCTTAGATTACGAATTCTCGCCAAAAGTTGCACTGGGCGCGCCTCCTACACCTGTGTAGTGAGGCGCACGATGAGTCTTTCCATGACTTCGGCTGGATTTACAGCAGGGAGTACACCTTTCAGGGCGAGGTCCGCTTCGTTCAGGGCAGCGAACGTCTTCTGGAGACGGCTCATGGGGAACCGCTCCGCCTGCCGCTTCAACCTTTCTCGCAAAAAGGGCTGCCGCTGCAGCAGCTGAACCACATTCGGCTCATG
Organism: Armatimonadota bacterium; assembly: GCA_037445735.1. Classification (GTDB taxonomy): domain Bacteria; phylum Armatimonadota; class Fimbriimonadia; order Fimbriimonadales; family GBS-DC; genus HRBIN15. The sequence continues at coordinate 71,945 of JBBIJY010000006.1, forward strand.
CAGCAACTTCTGTGCCACATCCACCTGAATCTGCTCCGGCTTATCGATGGGTTGGTGATGCGTGAGCAGGATTTGCAGATCCCATAACAACCGGAACTGGCGACTGATAAGTCCGAGCGTCTGGAGGGCAGCGGTTTCGGGGCGCGAGCCTGATTGAAACAGCAGGTTCAGCCAGCGCAGCGATTCGGCGACATTGCCCGCCACAATCGCATCGACGAGTCGGAACACCTGCGCCTGCTGGGAGGGGCTGACCACGCGCTCGATGTCGTCGCGGCTGATCTCGGTGCGTGGCTCGGTGTAGAGCAGCACTTTCTGCAGTTCGGCGAGGGCGCGCTCCGCGACGCCATCTACCAGCTCCATCAGCAGCTGGGCTTCGGGCGGGCGCAGGCGTTTGCCCGCGGCGCGCGCCGCCTCAATCAGGCGTGCCTCCAGCGATTTGCCACGCAACGGTTCGAGCGTGATCAGCATGCCATGCTCGCGCACGGCGTTTACCACCGCCTGCCAGCCTGCCGATTCAGTTCGTTCGGAGCGTTCCGACGATTCAGCGGGTTCGGGCAGCAGAACCAGACAGCTGAAGGGCGGGATTTGCGGGATGAGTCGCGCCAGCGCCTGCAGCTCGGTGGCATTATAGCGATTGACCGCCTGCAGGATGACCAGCCGTCGCTCGCCCTCCATCGGCAGGGTCTGCACCTGATGGGCGACGGCGGCAACGGGCGTCTCCCGCGCGTCCAGCAGGGCTTCATCGAGACTGCCCGGCTCTATTGAAAGGGCGTGGCGCAGTCGCTCGAGGAACTCGCGTGCGAACACTGGCTCGTCGCCCATCAGCAGGTATACGCTGACAGGCGACCGAAACTGCTCCTCCGTGAGCTTGCTGTATTTCAGTTCCATCGTTGTGCGACTTCGATAAGGGGCGTTCTGCCCCCTGCGTCGCTGTGAGCGTGCACACGGCTCGCTGAGGCGAACCCATCGAGCCACAGCAGCCGTACGGCTCGCCCAATAAGACGAAAATAGCCCAGCTCCTGTCGCAGCACACGCTGCAACGCCTTAAGTTTACCCTGCACCTCTGCTTCGACGGCGTGGGCTTCGGGCGGCGGCGCATAGAGCAGGCGCAACAGCGGCTCCCGTAGCGAGTCAAGCAGTGCTGGCGCTCTTTCGGCGCGTCGGGCGTCGCGCCAGCCCTCACGGAGCACATGCAGGCACGCCTGCAGATAGTCGCCCGGTGATTGGGAGGCGAGCGGGGCGGGGCAGCCCATCAGCCGCAGCCAGTAGACCAGTCGCCTGTAGAGCGTATGAGCGCCTGCATGGCTCCCATGCCTGCCCAGCCGCCGGGAAAACAGGACGCTCCACAGCAGATAGATGAAGCCTGCGGCGATCAGCCCGTCCAGCAGGCGGCGCCAGCGATAGAGCGGATGACGCCGCACCAGCTCGCTCTCTGCACTGCCAATCACTGGATCGCCTGCGTCGATCACGCGCGCGTTCTCCGTCGCATCAAAGGGAACCCAGCCGACGCCCTCAAAGTAGACCTCTGTCCAGAGATGGCGGTGGCGCTCGCGCACGATATAGTCGCCGGTTTCAGGATCGCGCTCCTGCAGCAGATAGCCCGACACCACCCGCGCTGGTAGACCCACATACTGGCACATCACCGCCAGCGCCGTCGCGAACTCGATACAATAGCCCTGTTTCGCCTCAAAGAGAAAATGCTCCACCACATCGACCTCTGGCGGATAGGCTTCCGTATGCACATTATAGGCGGCATGGGTCTCGATATACCGCTTGAGTGCCATCACCTTATCATAATCGGTGGGCAGATCGGCGGTGAGTTGCTGTGCCAGCTCCATCACGCGCGCGTTGCGCGCAGGTGTGATCCACGCGCCCCAGAACGGCGTGATGGCTTCGCGCTCGCGCAGAAGGGCAGGCTGCTGGGAGCTGACCAGCGCACGGATTTCATAGCCTGTGCCGGGCGTCAGGGGGCGACGCACCCAGATGGTGCCCGTTGCGTAAACCACTCGAATGGCGCGACGCTGCTCAAACGGTTTGAGCCAGAGGGGCATGCCGGGCGAGAAGAACTGCTGATGGATCCCGCCCAGCACCGTGATCTCCGCGTGAACCTGATGCGCGTGCGGATAGTGGGGCAGGTTCGGGACAATCACAAACTCGCCCTGCTCGCCCGCTTCGATCAGGCGCATGCCAAGATAGGTTCGGTTCCAGCCGCGCCCTGTGTACTGGTCATAGGTGTCCGCTCGCAAATAGCGGGCGCTCCCTTGCAGGAATCGCACGCGCAACACAGGCGTATCGCTCAACTCCAGCGGACCGGTGCCCGCCTGGAGCGCGGGTACAGCGGGCATCTGACCCGCCGTGCCCGACGCGCGGAAGGGTAGACCAATCACAAGCCCCGATACCAGCTCGCCCAGTCCCAACCATAACACGAACGCCAGCCCGCTCGCCCCAACGGTCGCTATCAAACTGCCCAGCAGCGCGTAGCGCCCCACCACTGCCAGCGGCAACTGCACCCGCAACTCCATCTGGTGCGCCAGAATCAGCATCGCGAGCAGCACCGCGATGAACGCCAGAAACAGATAGGGCACAGCGGGCGCAAACAGATAGGAGCCAATCAGCCCGAAGAGCGCCATCACAGGCACATTCTGGAACAGCACCGATGGGGGCGAGACCATCAACGGCGTGCGCAAGGTCAGATACCACAGAAGCGAAGTGCTCAAATAAATCTCTATTGCAGAATCGGTCGGCATGTTGACCAGCGCGTTAAAGGAGGGCTGCACGGTGATCGTGAAGAGCGCGAGCGTCGCATCGAGAAAGCCGAAGACGAGGCGGGTCGTCTCGCTCAACGGTCGCTGACTAAGCAGTGCGCTCAACAGCGTTCCAAGCGTGATGAACAGAATCAGGAACAGGGTGAAACTGGAGGTGTCCATCTCCATGCGGGCTGCACGAAATGCCAGCACGCTGATGATGCTCACCAACCATGCCGCCCCGTAGAGCAGCCAGTTCAGCGAGCCAGCGGGTTGAGCCTGGCGCTCCGAAACGGCTGCCTGTGATTGGTATCGCGCGTCGTCCAACGCCATCGCTTTCCTAATACGATTCTACCCCGCTGCAGGTTCGCTCAGCGTACGATCAGCACATGTCCGCTCGCGCTCATGTTCCAGCGAATCAGCACCGTTCTGCCCGCTCGCTCCACCTTCACAGGTGCAGGTCGCCCCAGCGGGTCGAGCAGCTGAACCTGCCCTTTGAGCGAGCCAAGGCTGATTCGCGCGAAGCCCGGCACGCCCTCCGCCCCGCGCATGAGATAGCTGAGCGAACGAACGGTTTCATGCCGCAGCACCATCTGCGCGTTCGTGTGAAGCAGATTGGCTCGCTGGAGCCGTGTGTCCACGCGCAGGAGCAAGCGCGGCGTTCGCGGCTCCAGCACCACATCCGTCTGAATCGGCAGCATCGGATCCAGCACATCCAGATAGGTGCCGCGGAGCACAGTGAGCCGATAGGTGCCGAAGGCTGCCAGCCAGTCTCCCCGCTGGAGGGTGAACCGGGCACGCTCGCGATAGCGCACGCCTGCACGCCCGATAATATAGCGTACGAGCTGGCGCAACTGACTCTCGCCGTTGGGACTGTTAGCGAATGCCCCGCTCGAAACGCCCAACAGCACCACGCCGCCGCGCCCGACCATGTGTAAGACACCCACAGGCGAATCGTTGAGCTGATACAGGACCTCGGCGTTTTGCAGGGAGCAGGCAACGACGCGCTCATCGTGGCGCAGGGTCAGCATCGGCAAATCGGGGCGCTGGCGGGTCAGCACACGCTCCAGATAAGGCGGCTGCAGGCTGAGTTCAATCCGCCACTCCTGCGCAATTTCCACTTGCAGGGTGAGGCGTGTGGCAGCAGGCAGGGGAAAGCGATACACGAACCAAGCGGAGCCATCAGCTACGCGTTCACCATTTGCGTTCAGCAGGCTTTCCGAATGCGCATAGAGGAACAGCTGCTCCACACTGGTGCCCACCTGAAAAGCGGTCAGCACGCGCCCATCGGCTTCCAGGCGCACCTGCCGCACGCATGCGCCGAAGCCTGTGTCGGGCAGGCTGTCGCTGAAACGCACATAAACCGTTTGACCCGCATAGGGGCTGAGGTCGATATCCACCCAGCGGCGGTTGAGCGTGCCCTGTTCAGGCTGCGTCCCATGCCGGGCGATCTCCTGCCATGCGGGGCTTTCCCCTGAATCGGGCATGGCAGCGAGGCTGACGTTCAGCCCCAGCCGCGCAAGCAGTGCCTGCAGTGTCGTCGGGCTGTCCACGCCCTGCGAATCGCGAGCGGGCATGCCCACCACAAACAGCCAGCCACCACTGCGCACCCAGTTCGCTATCGAGTCGAGGGCAGCCATGTTTTCGATGGGCACCGCTTCGGGCGTCCAGATCAGCAGGCGCAGGTTGCCCCAGTCGGGACGGCTCACCAGCCGCTGTGGTGTCCAGAACTGCACGGGCACACCTGCCCGCACCAGCGGCAGCGCGACAGCAAGCACCGCCGCCGTGTCCGCCGACTCCCAGCCCGACGCCAGTACGCCGATACCCTCCAGCCCCGCATCCAGGGTGCCCGCCTCACGCTCCGCCATCGCATCGACCGCCTGCGCTGCGCTCCACACCAGCGCCGCATAATCGGGCGGCGCGTCGAGTTGCTCCAGATCGATAATCGGGCGCACCGAGGGAACCATCAGCGTTGCGACCAGCGTGCTGAACAGCACCCGCTGATGGGTTCGCAGGTCGCGCTGCAGCAGTTCCAGCATCGGGTCTATTGTGAGTGGCACAGGCTCCGCTCGCCCGCTGAGCATGCCCGTTAGCAGCGCACAGCGCAGATAAACAATGCTAAACGGGTCGGCTCGGTACTCACCGCTGAGCGGCACGAGCCTGTTAACAACAGATTCTGTGAGGATAGTGGCGGGCGCCTCAACTCGCGGCGGAGCGAGTTTCGGCTTGAGTGCGCTGGCAGGTGCACCCAGCAGGCGCTCGGTGCTGTCGCCGATGCCGTCGCCATCCTCATCACGCTGGGTTGCCCGAACCGTTATGCCGTACAGCACCACGCGCCCGCGCCGACCCGCCTCCACCCGCACCTGCAGGGTCTGGATGGCAGGCTGGTACGGCGTGCGAACAGTGAGCGTGTAGGTGCGTACGCCACCGCGAACCGGTTGAACTGCCAGCCCCCTATCGGCGGCACGCAGGCGCACCTGCCCGTTGCCCCCTGCTGTAATCTGTACCTGCACATCCATCCCGCTCAGCACACGGAAGCCGTAGGTCGCCACGCCGCGCCTGCCAATCAGCCGATGGTCGCCCTCCAGCCGACTGCGCGTGCTGCTCATCAAAACGCCCGACTCCGCGCCAGGGCGCACCTGCCAGCGCAACGCCTGCGTTGCAGGGGCAGTTTGCCCCCACACCCAACAGACATGGGAAAACAGCGCGAGGAACCACCACCAGCCCGACCGTCTCATCAGAGCATATTCTACCCTGTGTGCTGGGATGAGTCGCTTCAGCTATAAAACAAACCTGCTCTCCTGTGGCGAGAGCGCACGGGTGAGGGTTCTTCTCAACCCACAGGCGACCTTTTAGCGCAGAATGGGGCGTCCGCCCTTCACGGGGGACGCCCCACCGGGAACGGTCACCTTCCTTCGTTCATCGGATGTTCATTATACTTCATGCACCGCTCGAATCCTGCCGTTTTTTCTCAGAATCCCGACCAGTTCAGATAGGCGCGGATGAGGGAGGCAAGCGGTGCCCCGAAAAGCAGGGTCAGCTGCGCTCCCACTGTTAGAAAGGGACCAAACGGCAGCATGCCAGGCATGGCGGGTAGCTCTTCTTCCTCTTCAGCAGGCTGACCCAGCGCGGTGTAAAGGCGTTGCTGCCAGCGGGCGGGCAACAGCATCAGTAGCACATCGAGCCAGAGCAGATAGATCAGGCACATCAGCAGGAGGCTGGGAATGGGTTCAGGCGGGAGGGATTCGCCCTCCACCTCGCCTGCCGCTTCCGACGGCTGACGGCGCGACTGCCACAGCGCCCACAAGCCGCCGATAATCGCGCCACCTGCCACCGCCAGCGCAAACGCGGTCAGCAACGCGGGCAACAGCAATAACGCGCCCATCGCCCGCACTAGCTTGATGTCGCCATGCCCCATCGCGTCGCGACGGAACACTACCCGCCCCAGAATCGCAATCAGGCAGAGAACCCCTGCGCCCACCTCCGCGCCCACAAGCGCATTTTGGAGATTCACCTCACCCCAGGATGCCCATGACCAGTCGGTGGGCTGATTCACAAGGAGCCATGCGTGCAGGAGACCCACTATGAGCAGGGCAAGGTTCAGCTCGTCGGGGATGATGGTGTGTTCGAGGTCAATAAAAAAGATGGCAATCAGAACGGCGCAGGCGAGCGCGTAGAGCAGGAAGCGCAGGGGCAGCTCGCCTGCCACCAGATGTTGCCACCAGAGCCAGCCCCACACGCTCGCGCTCCACAGCTCCACCAGAAAGTAGCGCACAGCGATGCGGGCACGACAGTAGCGGCACTTCCCACCCTGTATCAGATAGCTCAACAGCGGCACCAGATCGCGCACGCTGAGCCGATGCTGACATGCAGGGCAATGGGAAGGTGGAAAAACGATAGAAAGCCTTCGGGGCAGCCGATAGATCAGCACATTCAAAAAGCTGCCTATCGCTGCCCCGAAGGCAACGCCGAACACCACGCTCCATGCAGGTAGCATCAGCTCTGCGACTGGCTCAGATTCGAAATCACCTCGATCATCGGCAGGAACATCGAAATCACGATGAAGCCGACGATAAAGCCGAGGATTACAATCATCACTGGCTCAATCGCAGCGGTCAGGCTCGCAATCGCGGTCTCCACCTCGTTCTCGTAGAAGTCGGCGATCTTGTTGAGCATATGATCCAGCGAGCCGGATTCCTCGCCAACGCTGACCATATGCACCACCATTGGTGGGAACATTTTGCTTTTCTGGAGCGGGTCAGCAATCTTCTCGCCTTCGCGGATGCGGGCGCGCGATTCCAGCACGGCGTCGGCAACAACCGAATTGCCCACAACGCCTGCCACCGTCTCCATCGCCTGCAGGATTGGCACGCCCGAAGCGAGCAGGGTGCCCATCGTGCGGCTGAAGCGCGCCATCACAATCTTGTGGTGCAGTTTGCCGAACACAGGCAGGCGCAGTTTCACCCTGTCGGCGACCCGCCGCCCGACCCGCGTGCTGACAAACAGCCTGTAGGCGATGATAATCACCACCAGCGAAATAATGATGATGTACCACTTCTGGGTCAGGAACGCGCTCAGGTCCACCAGGAACTGGGTAGGGACAGGGAGCTGTTTGATACCGAGGTCCCTGAACAGGCTGGCAAACTGTGGCACCAACCATGATACCAGAAAGATCACGATACCGGTCGCTGCCAGCAGCACGATGACCGGGTAGGTGAGCGCGGATCGAATCTTGCGGCGCAGCTCCACATCCTTCTCCAGGAAGTGGGCGATTCGCTGCAGCGATTCCTCCAGCACGCCGCCGACCTCCCCTGCACGGATCAGACCGATAATGAGCTGGCTGAACGCTTTGGGGTGGCGCGACATCGCGCGGGAGAGGCTCTCGCCCGATTCGACGCGCGTGGAGAGATCCATCAGGATTCGGCGCAGACGCGCGTTGCTGGTCTGCTGTTGCAGCACATCAAGGCAGCGCACGAGCGACACGCCCGCATCGAGCATGGTGGAGAACTGGCGGGCGAAGATGGCGAGGTCGCTCAGGCGCACGCGCCCGTAGCCGCCCGCCGGCACACGCGGCGCCGCCCGATCCATCGAGATTTCGATCACCTGAAAGCCTTCTTCCTGCAGCCGCTTGCGCAGCACCTCCGCGTTCTCGGCTTCCGCTTTGCCCGAACGGGTCGCGCCCGATTGATCCCGAATCGTGTAGTTAAAGAACGGCATCTTGCTCGCCTCCTCTTAGCGCCCGCGACCTGGCGCAGGCGGTGTGCCCGCCACTCCGCCAGTGGGCGCAATCATCTTGCGCAGCTCGTCTGGATTAATCGCGCGTGCCATCGCCTCCTCGTAGGTGATCCAGCCCTTGAGATAGAGATCACGCAGCGACTGATCCATCGTCTGCATGCCCAGCTGACCGCTGGTCTGAATCATGGTGTGAATCTGGTGGGTCTTGTTCTCGCGGATCAGGTTGCGAATGGCGGGTGTGGCAATCATCACCTCCACGGCGGGCACGCGACCGGGTTGACCCGCGCGCGGCAGCAGCTGCTGGCTGATAATCGCCTGCAGGTTGTTCGCCAGCTGAATGCGAATCTGCTCCTGCTGACCGGGCGGGAACACATCCACGATACGGTCCACCGATTCGGCGGCGTTGTTCGTGTGCAGGGTCGCCAGCACGAGGTGTCCTGTCTCGGCGGCGGTGATGGCGAGCTGGATGGTCTCCAGATCGCGCATCTCGCCCACCAGAATCACATCGGGGTCCTCGCGCAGTGCCGAGCGGAGCGCCGCCGCAAAGCTTTTGGTGTCCTGACCCAGCTCGCGCTGATTGATGATGCTGAACTTGTGCTGGTGCAGGTACTCGATGGGGTCCTCAATCGTGATGATATGCACGCTGCGCTCGCTGTTGATCTGGTTGATCATCGCGGCTAAGGTGGTCGATTTGCCAGAGCCGGTGGGACCTGTTACCAGGATCAGCCCGCGCGGTCGGCGTGTGAGTTCTTCCAGCACGGGCGGCAGGTTCAGCTCGCGGATGGTGGGCACCCGCGCCGGGATGAGACGGAACGCGGCAGCCACCGCGCCCTTATCTTTGTACACATTCACGCGGAATCGGGCAACCCTGTGCAGGCTGTAGGAGAAGTCCAGCTCATAGGTGGTTTCGAAGCGCTGAATCTGCTCATCGGTCAGGATGTCGTAGATGAGGCGCTGGGTCTCGCTGGGACTGGCTTTTTCGAAGTTGAGGCGCAGTAACTGCCCGTCCACGCGGATAATCGGCTCGACATAGGGGCACAGGTGCAGATCCGAGGCGCCCTTCTCGACCACGATATAGAGCAGTTCGTCGATGTGGATATCTTCGAGCGAGCGTGCCTGTCCCATGACGGGCGTCTGCACGGTGCCCACGCCGCCGCCCGCCTGTGTATCTTCTGTCGGATTGTTCCGCATATACATTCGTTTGCGACCTCCTTGCAACTGGTTTATTGGTCAGGTTGACCCTTACGGGTGGTTCCCGTTTAGTAGTAGCCGGCGGTGAACACCACACGGCGCACTTCGTCAGGGGTCGTGACGCCTTCCAGCACCTTGATGAGTCCGTCCTCGCGCAGCTCCTTCATGCCGTTCGCTTTGGCGGCTTCTTTGATGTCGGAGAGCGGCGCGCGACGCACAATCAGTTCGGCAATCTCGGCGTTGACCACCATCAATTCGAAGATCCCGATTCGCCCCCTGTAGCCGCGATAGCGGCACTCTTCACAGCCTGTGCCCTCCCAGATGGTGACGACCTGGTCGGGGTCTTCCACCTGGAATCCGAAGGCACGCAGGTCGGCGGCGCGAATCTCGCGTGGCTGCTTGCACTTCTGGCACACGCGCCGTGCCAGTCGCTGCGCCAGCACGCCCGTGACGGTTGCCGAGATGAGGTACGGCTCCACGCCCATATCGATCATGCGGATAACCGCCGAGGGCGCGTCGTTGGTGTGCAGGGTGGACAGCACCAGGTGTCCCGTGAGCGCAGCTTCAATCGCGATCTCGGCGGTCTCCAGGTCGCGCATCTCACCCACCATGATGATGTCGGGGTCCTGGCGCAGGAAGGCGCGCAGCGCGTTCGCAAAGGTCAGACCCGCCTTGCGGTTCACCTGCACCTGGCTGATGCCCGGCAGCTGATATTCAATCGGGTCCTCAATGGTGAGGATATTCTTCTCGACTGAGTTCAGCTTGTGCAGAATCGAATACTGCGTGGTGGTCTTGCCGGAGCCAGTGGGTCCTGTTGACAGCACCATGCCCTGCGGCTGGATGACCAGCTCTTCGAGGCGTGCCTGCGTTTCGGGTGTGAAGCCGAGCTTGTTGAGACCGATCAGCACGCTGGTCTTGTCCAGAATACGCATCACGATCTTTTCACCCAGTGGGGTGGGGATGGACGAGACGCGCAGGTCGTAGTCTTTGTTCTGGTAGCGGATGGGGATGCGTCCATCCTGTGGCAGGCGCTTCTCGGCGATGTTCATCTCCGCCATGATTTTGTAGCGGGAGATGAGCGGCGCCTGAATATACTTGGGCAGGGTCAACACCTCGTGCAGCACGCCGTCGATTCGGTAGCGGATGCGCACATTGCGCAGCTGCGGTTCGACATGGATATCGCTGGCGCGTTCATCGATGGCACGCTGAATGATGATATTGGCGGCGCGCACGATGGGTCCCTCTTCGGCTTCGCGCAGCACGGCTTTCTCGTCTTCTTCGAGGTCGCCCCGTGCGCTGTAGGCAGCGACTTCCGACATCACGGAGGCTTTCAGGTCCGCGGGTCGCGCGGGCGTGCCGCCTCCACCCTCGCCCGCCGTCGTGCTGCCGTCGCCCGCGATGGCAGAGCCGCCATAGGCGCGACGAATCGCGTCCTCAATCGCGCCCGGCGCCGCCAGCACCGGACGCACCATGCAACGCGAGTTGACCCGCACATCATCGATCGCCATCACATTGTTCGGGTCCGCCATCGCCAGATAGAGAATGTTGCCTTCTTTTTTAACGGGCATCACATTATATCGCTTGGCTATATGCTCTTTGACCACATTGACGGCGGAGGGGTCAGGCGTGGTGCGATCGAGGTCAACGAACGGCATGCCCATCTCGTAGGCTTTCGCCTCGTAGGCATCGCGCTCGCTGACCACCGCCTGGTCCACCAGAATCTGTGCCAGGTCCTTCCCTGTGGTCTGCTGCACCCGCAGCGCGTCCTCCAGTTGCTCACGGGTGATGAGACCCTTCTCAATCAGGTACTCACCCATGCTCTTGCGTGTCATTGCCATCGTTCTTCACTCCCTGTTGAGCGTCGGTCCGCCGTATAGATTATAGCATGTTTCGACGGCGCGCGTATGGTATAATCTCTTTCGCGGGGCAGGGAGCGTTTCCTGCCACTTTTTCTGGAGGTGTTCCGAATAATGCGAATCGGATGGACGATTGTGATAGCATGGATGGCGCTGCTGATGGGGCTGGCTCAAAACGGGTCGGCGCCACGCGGCGGCACCAAAGGCAGCGCCCAGAAGGACGACGGGCGCATCCCGATTGCACAGGCGGCGCAGGAGCTGTCCAGCAAATTCTCGGTGAAAATCGTGGTGGATCCACTGATGACGGCGCGCGTGCAGCCGCCGCAGGCAAAAGAGCTGGAGAGCGCGCTGAACGAGCTGGTGGGGCAGGTGTCGGGAGCCGTCTGGCGCAAAGTGTACACAAACAGGGTGCTGGGGCAGGAGCCTGAACCGGAAAAGGTGGTTGCCGCCGTGCGCGCCCTGCTCGCCATCGAACTGGGCGGCGTGCTGGTGCTCGACCCACGCACGGGCACGCTCCACTCCTTCGTGGCGAACTACCCGATTGCTCCCAACTTTGAACAGAGCCTGGAGCAGATGCAGCCGCCGTTCAGCTCCACCCCCATCTATGTGATCCTGGAGCCGCGCCCGCGCGTGCTTGCCGACCTCAAGGGCACGCGCATGGAACAGTTCACTAAAGTCCAGCAGCAGCTGCTGGAGCTGCTGGCACGCATGACACCCGAAGAGCGAGCACAGGCGCTTCGCGCAGGCTTCCAGATGTGGCTCAACGCCGATCCTGAGCTGCGCTACCAGATGATGTTCGAAGGCTTGCGCATGTCGTTCGAATACTGGCAGTCGCTCACGCCCGAACAGCAACAGCAGATGATGGAGGAGGGGCGCAAATGGTTCGAGCAATACTTCGGCGGGGGTGGCAATCCGTAAGCAGGAATGTGCCCGAATCCCACCGAATCGCGAGCATATGCGCACGATAACGCTGGTCGGTGTGCTGGCGATGGCGCTCGTCAGCCCACCCCTCTGGGGACAGGAAAAGATGGAACCGATAAAGAGTTCCTCCGTGAAACGGCTGCTCGTCGTTACACACACGGCAGGCTTCCGCCACACCGATTCGATTGAGGTGGGCGAGAAGATTCTCGCCGAGCTTGCCCACCAGAGCGGCAGGTTCACCGTCGACTACTGCCGAACCGCCGATGAGGTGCAGAAGATGCTCACGCCCGAATACCTCAACGAGAACCGCTACGACGGCGTGATCTTCCTCAACACCACAGGCGACATCGGAATCCCCGACCTGAAAGCCTTTCTGGAGTGGCTCAAGGGGGGCAAAGCCTTCATCGGCATCCACGCCGCCACCGACACCTATCACAATCGCCCGGAATATATCGACATGATCGGCGGCGAGTTCGCCTATCACGGTCGGCAGACCAGAGTGCAGGCGCGCGTGGAAGATCGCAAGCACCCCGCCGTCGCCCATCTGGGCGAGAGCTGGGAAATCTTCGATGAGATTTATCTGTTCAAGGAGAACACGCGCGACCGCGTGAAGGTGCTGCTGTCGATGGATCGCCATCCCGATGATGGCACGCCGAACGCGGGTAAGCCGGGCGACTATCTGCTCGCGTGGTGTCGGGATTACGGCAGGGGGCGCGTGTTCTACACCGCGCTGGGGCATCGAGTCGATGTGTGGCTCAACCCCGATTATCAGAAGCACCTGATGGGCGGCATCGAGTGGGCGTTGCGCCTGAAATAGACAGTTGAGACGGCGATGAACCGCATCGTGGTCAAAAGTCCCGCCGATGGGAGTTTGGTGGGCGAGGTGGAGCCGACGCCCGTCGAGGCGATCCCCTCGATGGTGGAGCGGGCGCACCGCGCGTTTGAAGAGTGGCGTCGCACGCCCCTGAAGGAGCGGGCGGACGCCATGCGCCAGCTCCGACGCCTGTTGCTCAAAGAGCGCCGCACCATCGCCGAACTGGTCGCCCGCGAACAGGGCAAACCCCTCATCGAGGCAACAATTGTCGAACTCTTCCCACCCATCGACACGATGACCTTCCTGATCTACGAAGGGGTACGCCTGCTACGCCCGCAGCCGATCCGCCCGAAGGGTCCCTTTATGCGCGGGCGAACCTGCACGATGCACTTTCATCCCTATGGTGTGTGGGCGGTGATTGCGCCCTGGAACTATCCCGTGTGTATTCCGCTGGTGCAGATAGCCGCGCTGGTGTTCACCGGCAACGCGGTGCTGCTCAAACCGTCGCCGCTGACACCGCTCACTGGCGCGCTGGTCGTGGAGCTGTTCCAGCAGCTGAACCTGCCCGATGGGCTGGTGCAGCTGGTGCAGGGGGGCGCACCGCAGGGTCAGGCGCTTCTCAGCGACCCGCGCGTGCGCGGCGTCATCTTCACCGGCAGCGTGCCCATCGGACGCGCCGTCGCCGCGAAAGCCGCCGAAACCAGCAAAAAGGTGATTCTGGAGCTGGGTGGCAAAGACCCTGCGATTGTGCTATCCGACGCCGATATCGAGCGCACCGCGCGCGGCATCGCCTGGGCAGCGATGGTGAACGCGGGACAGACCTGCGTGTCGGTGGAGCGCGTCTATGTGGAGCGCCCGCTCTATGAGCCGTTCCTGCAAGCTCTGCGCGAGGAGCTGTCGCGCATCCGTGTGGGACACCCGCTCAACATGGAGACCGATATGGGACCCCTGATTGCGCTGTTCCAGCGCGATCGGGTGCAGGCGCATGTGGAAGACGCCTGCTCAAAAGGCGGGCGCGTGCTGACAGGCGGCAAGGTGTTAAGGGAGCTGGGCGAACTCTACTACGCGCCGACGCTCGTCGCTGATGCCCACGAGGGCATGCTCGGCATGCAGGAGGAGACCTTCGGACCGCTGGTGATGGTTCAGCCTGTGGCGAACGAGCAGGAGGCGGTGGCGCGGGCGAACGCCAGCGCGTTCGGGCTGACCGCCTCCGTCTGGACGCGCGACCGCCAGCGCGCCAGACGGATCGCGCCTCTGCTGGAATGTGGCGCCGTCACGGTCAATACGCACGCCACCACCTTCGGCGACGGCTACAGCAGCTGGGGCGGATTCAAAGATTCGGGCGTCGGGCGCACGCACGGACAGTTCGGACTCTATGAGCTGGTTCAAACCCAGTATGTGAGCGAGCTTTACACTGTCAAGCCCGAACTCTGGTGGTATCCCTACAGCGAGCGGCTGCACCGCATCACCGACGAGATGATGGCGTGGTTGGCGGAGCCGACTCTGCGTATGAGCCTGCGCGCGATACGCCGCCTCGCCCCCGAACTGCGCTACCTCACCCGCCACTTCTCCCCGCTCAAAGCCATGCCAGGTTTCCTGCGCTATCTGCGCTGATGGTTTGCCAGCCGCTGACGCTCCCTGTGCAATCGCAGCTGGCATGCCTCCACATAGCGCGGCTCGCGTTCGATCAGCACGAATCGTCGCCCATACCGAAGTGCCACCACACCCGTTGTGCCCGTGCCCGCCATCGGATCCAGCACCACATCGCCCTCGTTTGTCGAGGTCAAAATCACGCGCTCCAGCAGGGCTTCGGGCTTCTGCGTCGGATGCAATTTGCGCCCTTCCGAATCTTTCAGCCGCTCCTTGCCCGTACAGATAGGCAATTCCCACACATTGACTGCCAGCCGAAAGCCGTCGGGCGCAAAGGCGCGCGCCACATCAGCATGATAGGTGTAATCCTTCACCGTGCGGTCTTTAACCGCCCAGATGAGGGTCTCGGTGGCGTTCGTGAAGCGCACATTCAACCAGTTGGGCATCGCGTTCGTCTTAATCCAGATGACCTCGCTCAGAATCCAGAAGCCCGCATCCTGCAACAGTCTGCCGATGCGATGGATATTGTGATAGGTGCCGATGACCCACAGGGTGGCGCTGGGCTTCATCAGGCGGCGCAGCTGCGCCAGCACCGTACCGATAAAAGCGTCATACTCCTCGAAGCTGGCGAACTGATCCCACGGTTCATAGACACCCTCCACCAGCGTTCGGGCTTTCCAGCGCAGCAGCTGCCGCTTTGGTAGCTGCAAAAAATAGGGTGGGTCAAAAAACACCATATCGGCGAGCGCGTCGGGCAGCTGGGGCAGCACCGCCAGCGCGTCGCCACAGATAACACGATCCAGCCAATCTCCCGCTTTATCCATCGCTCTGCCCTATCTTACCCCATCCCCTGCCCCTTTCAACGGGGATGCAGGTCGGGAAAGGGCAGATGACCTGGCTCGTCCGTCTGCACCGTGCCGCTTACGACAGGCTTGCCATCCGGGTCAGCGCCGCTCCCATTTGCTGCATCCCATCGACCGAATGTGAACCACATGACAGGTATCATGCTATCGTAGGGATGCGGGGTTCAGTGCAGCCACTCCGCACGGAAGGAGAAATCACCTTATGAAACCAGCAGGTTCACGCTTTGGAATGTATGAGCGCGAGAGCGCGGATACGCGCGTCTATACCTCCGTCGATCTGGACGGCTCCGGGAACGCCCAGATCGACACCGGAATCGGCTTCTTTGACCATATGCTGGCACAGGTGGCGCGGCACGGGCTGATCGATCTGGTCATCGACGCGCATGGCGACCTGCAGGTGGACGAGCATCATGTGGTGGAGGATGTGGGCATCTGTCTGGGCAAGGCGGTTCAGCAGGCGCTGGGCGATATGCGCGGGATCAACCGCTTCGGCTGGGCGATTGTGCCGATGGACGAGGCGCTGGCGCTGGTCGCCCTCGATCTCAGCGGTCGCCCCATGCTGGAATTTGAGGCGCGCTTCCGCCGCGAGACGGTGGGCACTTTCCCCACCGAGCTGACCGCCGAGTTCTTCCGCGCCTTCGCCACCCACGCCGGCGCCACCCTCCATATCCGCCTGCTGAACGCCCGCAACGACCACCACGCCATCGAAGCTATCTTCAAAGCATTCGCCAGAGCACTGGAGATGGCGACCCGCTACAACCCGCGCCAGAGTGCCATCCCGTCCACCAAAGGCTTCGTGGAAGGCGCGAACGAGGAGCCGCCGCTGGACGAAGGCGCACTCGGCTGACATCAGTTGCTGGAGAAGAAGCCCGGCCAGTTTTCGGGGTCGAACGGCTTGATCTCGTAGGCGTGGGTCACCTCCTGCAGCACCAGGTGCAGCAGGCGCAGGCGCTCGCAGGTGTCCTGCAGCTCCAGCAGGTACTGCTTGAACGGCAAACTCACCTGCAGCGTGCCTGCCACTGCGAACGAGAGCATCACCGGGTCGTCGGGCAGGCGAATCTCGCTGGTGCGCAAGCCGTACGGCTCCAGCGCGGTGCGCAGAAACTCGGTGAAGGCGTCGGCGACCGCCTGCGTCAGCACCTGCTGCTCTTCGGGCGAAAAGGGCGGAAAGTCGCGCCAGGGCTCTATATCAGCCTGTAAATAGGCGGTCAGCCCGCGATGGAGCCGACGGATGCGGAACCGCTCCTCGCCCAGCGCCAGCAGATGGAACCGCCCATCCTCCAGCCGACGCAGCCTGCCAATCCGCGCCAGCGTGCCTATCTCGTACGGCTCCGCCTCACCGCCCACTTCCGAACCCTCCCGAATCAGCACCACCCCGAACGGCGAGTCGTGTTCCAGACAGTAGATGACCAGCTCCCGATAGCGCGGCTCAAACACATGGAGCGGTATCATCGTGTGCGGGAACAGCACCGTCTCCAGCGGAAACAACGGGACCCGACCCATTTTGCTCACTCTACCACCTGCACAATTATACCCGAATCAATCGGCGCAGGGTCGCAAAGCCGCCGATCCGCGCCCAGCAGGGGAGATTGGACGGCTCTTCAGGGTTTTCAGGCAGGCGACAACGCACGCCCGTGAGCGCCGCCACCATCGCCGCGACCGCCGCGCCCACCGAATCGGCAATCAGATGCACCTGCACGCCCTGCGCCCGCAACGCCTGCACCTGCACCAGCAGCTCGCGCGCCATCCCTGCGAGCGGAGTCAGATTGTAAGTGTCAAAGAAGGCGCTTTTCGGCGCAGCGGACGACGGCACATGCCACACCTGCGCATGCGCGCCAGCCGGCAACCCTTCTGGCGGCGCACCCCCCTCGCGAATCACCACCATCCACTGCTGTTTCGCGACTGGCTTCCCCTGCGATTCGGGAGCTTCGGGCAGTTTGGGCAGCCCCAGCATAGAGAGCAGTGCGTCGTGCAGTTCCCTGCGGAAGGCGCGACGCCGTTGCCAGCGCGGCAGGCTCGCCTGCACCGCCGCGCGATATTGCGCGAACACGAAGGCGCCATCGCCAGGCGCGAACGGGCGCGGTAGCGCGTCGCCCCACACCCGCAACGCATGCAACAGCTCCAGCGCGTCCACCGATGGGTCGTCCGGCACAAAGTTCAGTTTCAGCACCTGCGCCGCCCAGCGATAGTAAGCCGCTCGCGCCTCCGCCCCAAACTGATGACCCTCCTTCAGATGCACATGCTGGAACCGCTCCGACGCACCGTATAACTGATATACCCGACGGATAAAGGGCGCCACATGCTCAGGGTTATCCGCCGTCCAGTCTTCCGAATCGGAGATCAGCAGCATCGGTCGGGGCGCGCAGAGGGCAGCGATTTCAGGGTTGCAGGCGAACAGGCGCAACAGGGGCGGATTCTCGCAGATGCAGCCGCCCTGCATGCGTGTCGAGACCATCTTCACGGGCGCGGCACAGCACAGGCGCGGCTCCACAGCGGCTAACAGAAAGGTCTGCGTGCCGCCGCCCGAAATGCCGCTGCAGCCGATGCGCTTCGCGTCCACCTCGGACTGACGCGCGAGCCACTCGAAGGCGCACAGGCTGTTCCAGGTCTGCAGTCCTGCGCGGCTGAAGCCCCAGCGATGCCATTCGTCTGGCTCATCGCCCCCGTGTGGCATCTGCAGGTGGTCGTTATAGCCGACCATATCGTACATCAGCACCCATGCGCCCGCCTGCGCCAGCGCGATGGCCCGCCGAACATCGGGCGTGTTGAGCCGACCCTGCGCAAAGTGCCCGTGCGGCTGCAACATGGCGGGCGCGCGCCGACCCGCAGGGCGCTCTGGCAGAAACAGACTGCCCGTCAGGTAATAACCGGGCAGCGTTTCCAGCGCGAAGCGTTCGATTCGGAAGCCGTCGCCTGTGAGGGCGGGGGCGCGCAGCGCTCGCAACGGCGCAGGCGGCAACTGCGGCAGCAAGCCGCACGCCAGTCGCACATGGGCGCGCAATCGTCGCGCGAACACCTCCCACTCCGCGCGGCTCGCCACCCGCGCCATCGACGGCATACACGGTGTGTCAGGATCCCGGCTCTGCACGCCACACCTCCACCCGCTCCCTCACCGGGCGCAGCAACAGCACCGCCAGCACCAGATAGAGCGGCACCAGCGCGAACACCCACCGCCAGCCGACGCCCAGCCCGTACGCGCGGTTCAACGCATCACCTAACGGTCCCGCCACCAGCGGCGCCATCACCTGCGGCACGGTCATCGAAATGTGCCAGATGGCCATATAGCGACCCGATTCATTAACGGGCACAAGGTTGCTCGCCAGCGCCCAGTCGACCGCGGCGAACGCGCCCCACGCGAAGCCGAACAGCGCGCTCAAGCCGTAGACCCAGCGCAGGTCAGGCGCGACCAGAAACAGCACCGTGCCGACGCCCATCATCGCAGCGGTGTAATACATCACGCGCTTCTTGCTCGTTCGATCCGCCAGCATGCCCGCCCACCAGTTGCCCAGCACGCCTGTCAGCGTCGCTATCGTCATAATGACGAACGCCTGCATCGGTGCGCCCGCGCCCAGCTTCATCGTGTCCCGCAAATAATACTCCAGAAAGAACAGCACCGTGTAGAAGCCGAGATTGAACGCAAAGCGCGACAGCACCACCCAGCGGAAGTTCGGATGCTCGTTCAATAAGATGTTAAAAAACAGGCGCGGGTCGACGCGCCTCTCGTCGGGGTTAGCGGGTTGCCAGCGTGGCTCGCGCAGCCCCAGCACCGTCCAGAGCATCGTTATCAGCAGCACCAGCGCCAGCACCGCGCCCACAATCAGCAGGCGTGTGGCGAGCGGGTAGCCCCTGAACAGCAGCGGCGGCTCGTTCAGCGCCAGTCCCGCCAGCGCCAGCCCTGCCAGATTGCCCACAAGGGTCATCATGCCCATATATGCCGACGCCAGCCCGTGCCGCTCCGGCGGCACATAGTCGGGAATCACCGCCTGATAGGGTCCGTTCGCCCAGTTCAGCAGCAGCTGGATCAGCCCGAAGTAGACCACCAGCAAAGCGAAGCTCGGTGTGGTCATAAACAGCAGGATGAATGGCAGGGTCAGCAGCGTGCCCCACAGAATGAAGGGGCGTCGGCGACCCAGCGGCGAGGTGCAGCGATCGCTGATCGGACCTGCGATCAACTCGATAATGGTGGAGAGCAATGCGCCCGTCGCGCTCAGCCAGCCCAGATAGGTGCCCTTCACCTGCGCCGGCACCATCTCCGCCACGCGCACCTGCATCACAATCGTCAGGAACGCCGCCCAGTGAACGCTCAATCCCAGCCAGAAAATGCTGATCGCCCAGTAATTGACCGCCCGTGTCTCCTTCAAGATGCAGGGATTATAGCATGGAAAGAAGGAGCAACAAATCCCTCTCCCCCAGCGGGGGAGAGGGTACGGGTGAGGGGAGGTTCTGAGTCCCTCTCCCCCAGCGGGGGAGAGGGTACGGGTGAGGGGGGCTACACCTCCAGACCCGTTGACATCAGGTCCCGCGATAGAAGCAACGCCTCCGCTAACCACTCCAGCGAGTCGACCAGCCGCGGTCCAGGACGGCTGAAGAAGGCGCTGCCATCGGCGATGAACACTGCGCCCCGCCGAACCGCGGGCAACTCGCGCCAGCCCGGCATCGACTCCAGAATCGGCATATCCTGCCGCGTGCGCTCCACGCTGAACCCGCAGCAGGCAATCACCATCGCTTCTGGCTGCCACGCCCGCACCTCCTGCCAGTGGAGCCGCCAGGACGGCTTGCCCGCCACACCGTGCCCGTCGATGCCACCCGCCAGCGCAATCAACTCCGGCGTCCAGTGCCCGCAGGCGAACGGCGGATCGATCCATTCCAGAAACGAGACGCGCACAGGGGGCAGACCCGAGCAGCGCTCGCGCACCCGCTCGATGCGCTCACGGCAATCGGCAATCAAGCGCTCGCCGCGCTGCGGCACGCCCGCCACCGCCGCCACCTGCCAGAAGGTGTCCAGCACCTCCGCCAGCGTGGTCGGCTCCAGATTCAGCACCTGCGGACGCGGATGAAGCGACTCCACCGCCTCCAGCACCGCGTTCTGCGATACAGCGCACACCGAGCAGAGTGCCTGCGTCAAAATCAGATCGGGCTTCAGCTGCTGCAACAGCGCCGTATCAATCGCGTAAAGCGTGGCGTGCGTGAGCAGCGTTTCGGACACCATGCGGTCAATCGCGCCGCTGGGCAAGTCGGGTGGGATGAGACTGCGGGTGATGATAGGCTTGGTCAGCACCTCTGGCGGATAGTCGCACTCGTGGCTGCGGGCGATCAGGCACTCGCCCAGCCCCAGCGCATACACAATCTCTGTTGCGCTCGGCAAAAGCGACACAATCCGCACGCGCCGATTATACCTGCTCGCGACGCCCATCACCCAGCAACTCAACGAGTTTTTGCCAGACCGCCTCCAGAACCCTTGACATCAGGCGAGTCTTGATATATAATAGGATGTGTCTACCCACCAACGCCTGCGAGAGGCTAACAAGAAGAGGAGGAGGTCAAACATGACACGCATGGGTTTGATGGGCAAGACGGTGCGCCTGACGATGGCGCTTGCAAGTATAGCGTTGACGAGCGCGCTTTTCGCGCAGGGAACATGGACATGGCAGCAACAGTGCAGCAGCAACGAGTGGTCAACCATCTGTCAGGGTTCCATCTGTGGCTACGACCAGTACGGCAACCCTGTCTATCGGTACATGAACAACTGGGGGCATGCGCCTTGTGGCTACCAGCCCGGTTTGCCCGGACCTGGCTCTATTGTGCTGTTCCCGACGGGTTCTGGAGCGTTACTTGCCAGCAATGTGGACATCTTCAGTGTGACGATAGCCAGCGACGCCCTGCTGAACTGGAATTCGGGCACGATGACTTTGCGCGACCCCAGCGGCGCCAATCCTGGCTCCCTGAGCATTCTCAGTGGAGGCACTCTGCTGTGGAGCGGTGGCTCGCTCGACCTGCGAAGCGACTCCAACGGCAACCCCGGCACGCTGACCAACGCGGGGCTGTTGCGCTGGGTGGGCAACTACGGGCACAGGTTGAGTGGGCTGCTGGTCAATCAGAGCCAGCTGGTTCACGAGGCGGGTAGCACGGCCTTCAGCACCGCCACCTTGCGCAACGCCAGCGGAGCCACTGCCGAAGTGCGCTCTGGCAGCTGGTACAACAGCTCAGGCACCAATCGTGTGGAAAACAGCGGCACGCTGAAGAAGGTCTCGCCAGACCCCAACAATCCCACTTCATTCACCATCTCGGTCAACGCCACCAATAGCGGTCTGATTTCGGTGGAAAGCGGCACGCTCACTTTCAATAACCTCACCCAGACCGACGGCGAGACCCGCATCTACCGCAACACCACGCTCTCGCTGAACAACCCGTTCGCGATGCAGGGCGGCAAGCTCACGGGCGCAGGCACGCTCAGCGGCAACCTCACCAACACCGCGGGCACGATTGCGCCCGGCATCGACGACCCCGACCTGCCCGACCAGAACCCGCTCGGCATCCTGACCCTGCGCGGCAACCTGACGATGGGCGCCGACGCCGCCTTTGAGGTGGAACTCGCAGGCAATAACAACTCCGACCCTGCCAACCCGCAGTATGACCGCCTCGTGGTGGACGCGAGCGGAACCACGCGCACCGTTCAGCTGGACGGCACGCTGCGCGTGAAGGGTCGGGGCGGCTATGTGCCCGCGTCGGGCGATGTGTTTGACATTCTGGTACGCACGGGCAGCTACTGGAACTTCTCAGGCGCCTTCCACACGGTGGAGGTGGACGCCGACACATTGCCGTGCGTGGCGTTTGAGGTGCAGTATCTGTCGGATCGGGTGCGGTTAGTGGCTCAGGCGGCGGGCAGCCCCGACATCAACCGCGACGGGTGCGTGGACGACGCCGACCTGCTGGCGGTGTTGTTCGCCTTCGGGCAGGGGTGTTAGTGCCCTCACCCCCGTACCCCCTCTCCCACGCTGTGGGAGAGGGGGCTAAGGCGCGTTGAAGCAACCCCTCACCCCAACCCTCTCCCCTCTGGGGAGAGGGAGCAACAAATCCCTCTCCCCCAGCGGGGGAGAGGGTACGGGTGAGGGGGTTCTGAGTCCCTCTCCCCCAGCGGGGGAGAGGGTACGGGTGAGGGGGCTATGCACCGCACGCTTGCAGGCAACCCCTCACCCCAGCCCTCTCCTTAGCGGGGAGAGGAGGGTTCTTCGATAGGGTGTCTGTCGGGGCTGATGGCGCGGGCTTTAGTCAGCGCCGAGCCGTCCGTGAGCAGGGAGAGAGTCGCTCTTTCAACGGGTGGGGTACAACCATAACATGGGCGCACGCGAACGGCGGTTGCCTGTAGCGGAGATATTCGGTCCGACGGTGCAGGGCGAGGGGCTGCTAACAGGTTGTTTGAGCCTGTTCATTCGCTTCGGGGGCTGCGACTATCGGTGCGACTGGTGCGACACGCTCTACGCCGTGCTGCCGACCTATCGCGAGGAATGGCGCTGGCTCACCGAATCGGAGATTCTGGCGGCGGTGCAGCAGCTGGCGCCGCCTCCCATTCTCATCACGCTTACGGGCGGCAACCCCGCCATCCATCCGCTAAAGCGACTGGTGGAACAGCTGCGGGCGGAGGGCTATATGCTGGCGTGCGAAACGCAGGGTTCCATCGCCCGCGAATGGTTCCGCCAGCTGAATGTGCTGGTGCTGTCGCCCAAACCGCCCAGCGCGGGTGAAAGCACGCCTGTCGAGGCGGTTCGCGCCTGCCTGCAATATGCGCCCGATGAAACCCATCTCAAAATCGTGGTGTTCAATCGGGAGGACTATCTCTACGCGCGGGCGATGTTCGAGGCGTTCCCGCAGTTGCCCGCCGTGCTGCAGATTGGCACGCCAACCGACCTGCAGACGCCCGACGAACTGGTTCAGCACTATCGGGCGATGACGGCATCCCTGCTCCAGTGGTTGCACGAGGACAGGCTCTATCGCGTGCGCCTGCTGCTGCAGGTACATCGTGTCCTGTTCGAAGCGACACGCGGGGTCTGAATCAGCTACCTGGTAGAAACGAGGGAAGGTTTAAACCGCAGAGGCTGACTAATCCTCGAAAGTAGCGTTTTCGTCTACTTCCACATACAGAACTTCACCGGGTTGCAGGGTTCCCAATCGGGCTTCAATATGCGGGACCGCCAAAGCTAAAGTGGAAAGGCGATTGTTGCGCGCCCGGATCACAACGACTGATAGCGAGTATCGGGATAGATTTTGCTGTTGTGGCAATCGCTTGTCTACCGTGATTAGCACATCGAACGCCTGCGATGCAAGCTGTAGCAACTCGCTGTTGCGCACACCCTGCCAGCCATCTCGTGAACGGTGCGCACCATATATTCAGGGCTGAAGAAGCGCCTGAGCCGCCAATCCACGCACTCATCCAGCAGGAGACGCTTCATCAAGTATTTCCTTCAGGCGCTGGGCAACCCACTGCAGCACGCCCACTGCTTGTTCGCGCCTTACGCTGGGGAACCCCTGCAGGAACTCGTCGAGCGAGTCCCCCGCTGCCAGATATTCAAATAGTAGCGCGATGGGCACGCGCATGCCACGAAAGCATGGCTCCCCACTCACTCGGTCAGGGCTAACCCATACCAGCTCCTGTAGCGACCGAACCGAAACAGTCTTCGCCATCCCCACGATTATACCTGAAAGCTCTGTCACGCGGGGTCTGAATGGGTACACTTTCTCCGATGAGCGAGCTGAATCCGCAGCGCGGGGTGAACTTCCCGAAAGGGTTTCGGAGCGCGGGCGTCTATTGCGGTATCAAGAAGCCCGGCTTGCTCGATCTGGCGCTGATTGTGTCCGATAGGGAGGCGAGCGTGGCGGGCACTTTCACGCAGAATCGGGTGCAGGCGGCGCCGGTGCGCTGGTCGCAGCGGGTGGTGGCGGGCGGGCGCGCCCGCGCGATTATCGCCAACAGCGGCAACGCCAACTGCCTCACAGGCGAGCAGGGCGAGCGCGATGCCGAACGGATGGCGACGCTCGTCGCCGAACGGCTCGGCTGCAAACCGCAACAGGTTATCGTGGCTTCCACGGGCATCATCGGCGTGCCGATGCCGATGGGCGTGATCGAGTCGGGCGTGCCGCTCGCTCTGGCGCGCCTCAGCGACGGGGACGACCGCGCCACCGCCGACGCCATCCTGACCACCGACACCTTCCCCAAGCGCGTGAGCCTGGAGCTGGAGACGCCCGATGGCACGCTCCGCATCGGCGCAATTGCCAAAGGCGCGGGCATGATCGCGCCAAATATGGCGACCATGCTCGCCTTCCTCACCACCGACGCCGCCCTCGACGCGCCCACGCTCCAGACCATCCTCCAAACGGTGGTGGATCAGACCTTCAACTGCATCACAGTGGACGGCGACACCAGCACGAACGATATGGTGATTGTGCTGGCGAACGGTGCATCAAGCGTGCGGCTGACCGAACGCTCGCTGGACGCTTTTCAGCAGGGGCTGTATCGCGTGTGTGAGTATCTGGCGAAGCGCATCGTGCGCGACGGCGAAGGCGCCACCCGAATCTTTGAGGTGCGCGTGGAGGGCGCCGCAACGGAGGCGGATGCTCGCGCCGTCGCCCGCACGGTTGCCGAATCGCTGCTGGTCAAAACGGCGATTCACGGGGGCGACCCGAACTGGGGACGCATCATGGCAGCGGCAGGGCGCAGTGGTGTGCCCATCGAGCCGCGCCAGATGCGTTTGAGCCTGCAGGGCGTGACGGTGTTTGAAAACGGTCGCCCCGTGCCGTTCGACGAAGAATCGCTCGCCCAGAAACTGCAGGAAGAGGAAATCTTCATTCGCCTGTGGCTGGGACAGGGCGATTCGAACGCCACCTTCTGGTCCAGCGACCTTACCGCCGAGTATATCAACATCAACTCGGCGTATCGAACCTGAGGGGGTATAATCGGCACTGGATGGAGGCATCGCCAGCGTGCTATCGGAGCGTATCAGTCAGGTTCAGCCGTCACCCACGCTCGCGCTGACCGCGCGGGCGCAGCAGCTGCGTCAGCAGGGCATCGATGTGCTGGCGTTCACGGCGGGCGAACCCGATCTGGACACGCCCGACTTCGCCAAAGCGGGCGGGCTGGACGCCATCCACGCAGGCTACACCAAATATACACCTTCCGCTGGCATCGCGCCCCTGCGCGAAGCCATCAGCGAGAAGTTCCAGCGCGAGAACCGCCTGCCCTACACGCCCGACCAGATTGTGGTGACCTGCGGCGCCAAGCACGCACTGTTCAGCACTCTGATGGCGCTTATCAATCCGGGCGACGAAGTGCTGATCCCCACCCCCTGCTGGGTCTCCTATCCCGAACAGGTGCGATTGATGGGCGGTGTGCCCGTGTTCATTCCGACGGACGACAGCACCAACTTCCTGCCCACCTATGAACAGGTGCGGTCCGCCATCACGCCGCGCACGAGGGCGATTATCCTCAACACGCCGCATAACCCGACAGGGGTGGTCTATCCGCGCGCGACGCTGAAAGCCATCGCCTCACTCGCGCTCACGCACAACCTCTGGATTATCGCCGACGAGATTTACGAGGCGCTGGTGTACGATGGATACACCCATGAGAGCATCGGGGCGCTGGGCAAAGAGGTGTTCGCCCGCACCATCACGGTGAACGGCGTGTCCAAGTCGTACGCGATGACGGGCTGGCGGATCGGCTATCTGGGTGCGCCGATGGAGGTCGCCCGCGCGGTTGCATGCCTGCAGGACCAGATGACTTCCAATCCCTGCACAATTGCGCAACATGCCGCGCTCTACGCGCTGCGCGAGGGCAAGGGCAACGGCTGGCTGGAGAAAGTGCGCCAGCTATTCGCCGCGCGTCGACAGGTGATGGTGGAGGGTCTCTGTGCGCTCAGGGGCATCAGGTGCTTCATCCCGCGCGGCGCGTTCTATGTGTTCGCGAATGTGCAGGCGCTGCTGCCCGCTCGCGCGGGCGAGCGCGTGCTGAAGAGTGCGACCGATCTGGCGGAGTATCTGCTGGAATCGGCGCGGGTCGCCGTCGTGCCCGGCGAAGCCTTCTGTGCGCCTGGCTACCTGCGCCTCTCCTACGCCGTGTCGGACGAAGTGATCCGGGCGGGCGTCGAGCGAATCGCCAGCGCCCTCGCCGAACTCAAGCCAGCCGATTGAGCGGGCTTACGGATGAAGCAGGTGTGCCAGTTGTTCCAGGGCATCGATGAGGCGGGGCGATTCGCGCAGGTAGAGGTCGGGGTTCACTTCGTACACCCGCTGGCGCTGGATGGCGGGTGTGGGGCGCCAGCGCGGGTCAGCCAGGATTGCCTGCTTTTTGGGTCCCGCCAGCACAATCACTTCGGGACGGCAGGCGAGCGCGGTCTCCAGGCTGATAGCACGGAAGCCCTGCATGGTGCTGCCCAGCGCGTTTGTGCCGCCTGCCCGGCGGATGAGATCATCGGCGAAGGTGCCGCGTCCTGACGCCCAGAGCGGCTCCAGCCCGATCACAAACAGCACGCGCGGGCGCGCGCGTATGCGCTGAACACGCCGCTGCACGCGCTCCATGCGCGCCTTCATCTGGCGCACAAGCTGCTCCGCCCGCCGCGGCACGCCTGCTGCCCTGCCGATCTGCACAATAAATGCGAAGAGCTTCTCGAAGGTGTTCGGGTTCGCGCTCAGCACGCGCACGCCGAGCCGACGCAACACAGGGATCACCCGGCTGTTGAGCAGTTCGTGCGCCACCACCAGGTCGGGCTTGAGCGCGAGCACCCGTTCGGGGCTGATGTTCGCGTCGCCCACTTTGGGCTTGCGTTTCGCCTCAGGGGGATAGTCGCACAGGGCAGTGACGCCGACCACGCGCTCGCCCAGCCCCAGCGCGAACAGAATCTCCGTGATGGAAGGCGCCAGCGACACGATGCGACGCGCTTCACTCACCGCAGAATCGCCTCCACCGCCTTCGCCTGAATCTCGAACACCTGCTGAAGCCCCTTTTGCGCCAGATCGAGCAGGCGGATCAGGCGTTCGCGCGAGAAGGGTGCGCCCTCTGCCGTGCCCTGCACCTCCACATAGCGCCCCTTATCGGTCATCACCACATTCATATCGACGGCTGCCTGCACATCTTCCTCATAGCAGAGATCAAGCAGCTCTTCGTTGCGCACGACGCCGACACTGATGGCAGCCACCCGCTCCTGGAAAGGGAACCGCTGCAGGTAGCCTTCGTCGATCATCCAGCGGCACGCCTGCACGAACGCCACGAAGCCGCCCGTAACACAGGCGGTGCGCGTGCCACCATCCGCCTGCAGCACATCGCAATCGAGCGTGATGGTGCGCTCCCCCAGCTGGGACAGATCCACCACGGAGCGGATGGAGCGCCCGATCAGGCGCTGGATTTCCATCGTGCGTCCGCTGGGCGTGCCGCGGGCAACATCGCGCTGGCTGCGCTGTTTGCCCGCGCGGGGCAGCATCCCGTACTCCGCCGTAATCCAGCCACTGCCCGTGCCCTTCAAAAAGGGCGGCACCTTATCTTCCACCGTTGCGGTGATCAGCACGCGCGTGTTGCCCATCGTGATCAGGCATGAACCCTCCGCATAGGGGTGAAAGCCGTATTCGATCTGCAGCGGTCGTATCTCATGGGCTGCCCGCCCGTCCACTCGCTTCATCATTTCGCCCGAAGTGTACCCGATTCGGGAACCCTTCCGTTGCTCAAAATTTCGGCGGGTGTGTGGAATAAGCACGCAAGGAGTGACGGATGAGACTGAGCGGCTGGCAAATTGTGCGGGGCTTGTGGAGTTACGCCTGGATGCGTCTCTGGCTTCGTTGGGCGCGATTGCCCATCGGCAAACGGCTGGCAATCAGCATCTTTATCACCAGCACCCTGCTGCTTCTGCCCTATCTGATGATCAGCGTTCACTCCATGCGAACCGCGCTGGCGGATCAGCAGCAGCTCACCCTGCTCCAGCAGCTCAAAGCCGCTCAGGTGCTCATCGAACATGAGGGTCGGCAACTGTTGCGCACCTGCGAGGACTATGCGGTCTGGAATGAGTTTCAGCAGGCGCTGCTCCAGCGCGATTCCGCGTGGATTCACGAAAACATTCTCAACTGGATCTTGCCGCACTTCTATCTGGACACGGTGCTGATTTTTGACAGGCAGGGTCGGTTGCTTTACCATGCGGGTCGGCGGGTATCCGCGCTGCAAAGCCCGCGCAACGCGCTCCTGCGCCGTGCACTCCATGGTTCTGGGGGGATGGGTCTGGTGCGGGCGGATGGGGCGCTCTATCAGGTTGCCTGTGCGCCCGTGCTGGGCAACAACTACGCGCCTCCGCAGGCGGGCGTGCTGATCCTGGCACGCCAGCTGGATCAGGCGCTCCTGACCCGCCTGTGGGGGCGGCTCAACAACACGATTCAACTGATGCCGCCAGAGACCCTGCCGGGATCGGCGGATGGCTCCACACCCTTTGCGCTCACCCAGCCCGATGGCAAGCAGACGCTCGGCATCCCGCTGCATGGTGTGGACAATCGGGTGGTGGCGGTGCTGACCGTTAGCACGCCCACGATACAGGCGCGCGCGATGCAGCAGGCGATGCAGCGTGCCGCGCTCTATTTGCTGCTGGCGGGTCTGCTGCTGACCGGCATATCGACGGCAGCCGTGATTGTGATGCTGCGCCGCCATCTGAACCTCTTTTTGCGGGCAGCGAACCGATTGGCGTCGGGCATGTGGGAAACGCGCGTGCCGTACCCCGCACGCGACGAGTTCGGCGTGCTGGCACGCGCCTTCAACCATATGGCGGAACAGCTGCAAGCCGCTTTCGAGCGTCTGGACCAGCAGCGCCGCGAGATCGAAGCCCAGAAAAGCGAGCTGGAACGGCTCTATGATGAACTCCAGCAGACCAATCAGGAGCTGGCGAGCGCCAATCGTGAGCTGATTGCCATGAATGCCCTGCTCTCGCAGGCGGTCGTCACCGACAGCCTCACGGGTCTGCGCAACCATCGCGCGTTCCATGAATCGCTGCTGAGCCTGGTGCAGATGGCGGAGCGCTCCGGTCAGCCTCTGTCGCTGATCATGCTCGATATCGACCATTTCAAGCAGTTCAACGATCGGTTCGGGCATCCTGCGGGTGACGAGCTGCTGCGTCAGGTGGCGTCGGTGTTGCAGCGGTCAGCCCGCGCGTATGATGTGGTCGCCCGTTACGGGGGCGAGGAGTTCGCCCTCCTGCTGCCCAACACCGATTTGCGGGAGGCGGTTGCTGTGGCGGAGCGGCTGCGTCAGCAGATTGCTGCAATTCAGAATCCGCATGCGACCATCACAGCGAGCTTTGGCGTCGCCACCTATCGGCATGGTCAGGCGCCCGCCACACTGCTCTACGAAGCCGACGCCGCGCTCTATCGGGCAAAACGGCTCGGGCGCAACTGTGTCTGCGCTGCCGCGGACGACCAGCTGCAGGCGGCGGGCTAATCGAAGCGCACGCCCGCCGCGGTCAGCCGCTCCCAAATCGTTGCAGGGCAACGGGTCGGTTTGCCCTCGTGCGTGATCCATGCGTGGCGCGTCCAGCCTTCTGCCAGCAACTGGCGCGTGTCCGCGTTCAGAATCGCATACTCGAACCGCATCAGGCTCCGCCTCAGCTCGGTCAGGCGCACACGCACCAGCACGCGCTCGCCATAGCGGGCAGGCGCCCGATAACGGCAGCAGGCTTCCACCACCGCCAGCGGCGTGCCGCTCTGCTCTATCGCCTGATAGTCGATGCCGTACGCCCGACAGAACGCGCCCCGCGCCACCTCGAACCACACGAAGTAGTTGGCGTAGTAGACCACGCCCATCGCGTCCGTCTCGGCATACCGCACCTCAAACGGCTCCGTCTCTATCCAGGGCGTCATTCGCTAAAACTCCATCCCGTTTTCATGGCATTTCATTCGCTCATGCATGCCCTGTGCCAGCGATGGCACAGGGCTTTTTTGTCAGCCGTTTTTGACGCCGACAGGTGTGGGCGTTTTGACCTCCGCTTTGGGCGCGTCATAGCGACGCGGGCGCGGCTTAATCAGATGCGTGTCCACCGGCTCGTACTCAACGATGGGTCCGTCAGGCGTCCATTTTGCCAGCGTGGTCTTGAGGAACTTCTCGTCGTCGCGCTGGGGGAACTCCGGCTTATAGTGGGCGCCGCGGCTCTCGTTGCGAGCCAGCGCACACGCCGTGATGCAGATTGCAAGCTCCAGCTGGTGCTGCAGCGTGCGCACGAATGGGATGACCTGATTTGTCCAGCCGAGATGGTCGCTGATGTTCACACGCCTGACCCGCTCGCGCAGCTCCTTGAGCTGTTCGAGGGTCTGCTGCAGGCGGGCATTCTCGCGAACAAGCGTTACATTTTCGTCCATCAGAGTGCGCATCTCGTCGGCGAGCTGGTAGGGGTTTTCGGAGCCTGTGCGCTGACTGATCTCGCGGAACTGCTCCTCGTGGCGGCGCTGCTCCGCCTCAAACAGGCTGGTGGGCAGATCAAACGCCGAGCGCTCCAGGCTTTTGATATATTCCACAATCGCGGGACCCGCGACCTCGCCAGCGAACAGGCAGCTCAGCAGCGAGTTCGCGCCCAGCCGATTCGCGCCGTGATACTGATAGTCCACCTCGCCCACCGCGTACAGGCCAGGGATGTTGGTCATCTGGTTGCGCGGGTGAACAGGCTCCATCAGCCCGTCGCCATTGGTCGCGTAGTCGACCCACAGTCCGCCCATCGAGTAGTGCTGGGCGGGATAGACCCGCATGGGCACCTCGCGCGGGTCTTCGCCCACAAACTTCAGGTAAATCTCCAGAATGCCCCACAGCTTGCGCTCCACCTGCTCGCGCGGCAGATGCGTGATGTCCAGATAGACCTGGTTCCTGCCCTGGATGCCGCGCCGCTGATTGACGCACACATCGAAGATTTCGCGTGAGGCGATATCGCGCGGCACAAGGTTGCCATAGGCGGGGTACTTCTCTTCCAGGAAGTACCAGCGGTCGCTTTCGGGAATGTCGCGCGGGTGGCGCTTATCGTAGGGGTCTCTGGGCACCCAGATGCGCCCACCCTCGCCCCGAACGCCCTCCGAGATGAGGCGACACTTGTCCTCGCCCGGGATGGCGGTCGGGTGAATCTGGATGAACTCGCCGTTCGCGTAGTACGCGCCCTGCTGATAGCAGATGCTCGCCGCGCTACCCGTGCAGATAATCGAGTTGGTGGTGTTCTTGAACAGCATGCCCGGTCCGCCGGTGGCAATCACCACCGCCTCTTCGGGGAAGGCGCGGATCTGCATCGTGCGCAGGTCCTGGGCGACCAGCCCGCGACAGAGTCCCGCATCGTCCAGAATCAGCCCGATGAACTCCCAGCCTTCGTATTTGGTGACGCGCCCTTCCACCTCCCAGCGGCGCACCTGTTCGTCCAGCGCGTAGAGCAGTTGCTGCCCCGTGGTGGAGCCGGCGAACGCCGTGCGATGGTGGCGCGTGCCGCCGAACCGGCGGAAATCGAGCAGCCCTTCAGGCGTGCGGTTGAACGGCACGCCCATCCGATCCAGCAGGTAGATAAGCGCGGGCGCACGCTCGCACATGCGCAACACGGGCGGCTGGTTCGCCAGAAAGTCGCCCCCGTAGATGGTGTCATCGAAGTGGATCCAGGGCGAATCGCCCTCGCCTTTGGTGTTCACCGCGCCGTTGATGCCGCCCTGCGCACACACCGAGTGCGAGCGCTTCACGGGCACCAGCGAAAAGAGATCCACATGCACACCCGCTTCGGCTAACTTGATGACGGTCATCAGACCGCCCAGTCCGCCACCGACCACTGCAACCTGCTTCTTTGCCATCGTCGGAGCCTCCTTCTTTAATGCTGAGGGGCAGGCACGGGCTCATGCATAAAGAAGCCTGCGAGCGCGATCAGCCCCAGCGCGCTCAACAGCACGAAGCCCACCATGCACCAGCGGTGTAGGGTGCGCTGTGCCCGCTCGCCAACCGTGATGCCCCAGCGAATGCAGAAGTTCCAGACCCCATTGAACAGGTGATAGCTGCTGGCAATCACGCCCAGCGCGTAGGCTGCCACCACGATCGGGTTCTGGAACTGCGCCTGCATTCCTGAATAGTAGATATCAGTGCCATACAACTTGTGGCTGATGGAGGTGGAATAGACATGATAAAGCAGGAAGAAGAAGATATAAACGCCACTGACACGCTGAAGGGTGTACGCCAGATTCTCGCTGAAGCGATAGCGATAGATATTCGCCCTGCCGTGATAGGTAATCACGAAGCCGTACAGCGCGTGGAACAGCAGGGGCAAAATCACCAGAAAGAGTTCCATCGCGTACAGCACGGGCTTGGGCAAAATCACATTGAAAAAGTACACAATCGCATTGAAATACTGGGGTCCCATCGCGGCGAAAGAGTTGAAGAACAGGTGCTGCACCAGATAGTAGCCGACGGGGAAGATGCCGGTGAGCGAGTGGAGTTTATGGAGCGTGTAGTTATCGCCCTTGAGCCACTCGCGCCAGCCTGCTCTGGGTGCGGTTCCGACGCTCATTGGTTGCCTACCTCCTGCATGGGATTATACCTCGCTGAGGCGGTGCTGGAGCCGCTGGATGGAGAGGGCGCGACCGCTGGTGCGGTCGAAATCGAGCAGCACGCCGCAGACGACCGGCGCGCCCTTCGCCACCTCGAATTTGGCTGGCATGCCGGTGAGGAACCGCCGTATCACAATCGCGGCGTCCATCCCGATCACCGAGTCGAACGGTCCACACATACCG
Source organism: Armatimonadota bacterium (assembly GCA_037445735.1). GTDB lineage: Bacteria > Armatimonadota > Fimbriimonadia > Fimbriimonadales > GBS-DC > HRBIN15. Next base: position 104,910 of record JBBIJY010000006.1, read on the forward strand.
ACATCGGAGAGGAACGCCGTGCCGCCGGGCAGGATGCGCTCGTCAGCGGTCTGCACATGAGTGTGGGTGCCGATGACCGCGCTGGCACGACCGTCCACATAGAGCGCGAAGGCGGCTTTCTCGGAGGTCGCCTCCGCGTGGAAGTCGATCAGCACAAAGGGTGTCTCGATCTGCGGGCGCAGCGCATCGAAGGTGCGGAAGGGGCAGTCGGCATGCTCCATAAACACGCGCCCCGTTAGTACCATCACCGCAAGCTGCTTATCCAGCACGGGAAAGAGGTTCCAGCCGCGTCCGGGCACGCCCGGCGGATAGTTCGCGGGGCGAATAAGGCGCGGGTCAGAATCGAGCATCGGGTAAATCTCCTTCTTCTGCCACACATGGTTGCCCAGCGTCATCACTTCGATGCCGAGCGCGAAGAGTTCGTTCGCGATATCGGGCGTGATGCCCATGCCGCCCGCCGCGTTCTCGCCGTTGGCAATAATAATATCGGGCGCATAGCGCACGCGCCATTCGGGCAGTATCTGCGCCACCCCCCGCCTGCCAGGACGCCCCACTATATCGCCGAGGAAGAGCACGCGCATCGTCAGCTGACAAAATGCACGGGGAATCGGGCGGTCAGCTCGCGCACCTCACGGCGCACGCGCTCCAGCTCCAGCTCGCTCTCGTAAAAGCGCAGCGCACGGACAATCAGCTGCGCGATAATCGCCATCTCTGGCTCACGCATGCCGCGCGTGGTGACGGCGGGCGTGCCAATGCGAATGCCGCTCGTTACAAACGGCTTCTGCGTGTCGTACGGGATCATGTTCTTGTTCGTGGTGATGTTGACCGAGTCGAGAATCTGCTGTGCCTGCTTGCCAGTCAGACCGAGCGGGGTGAGGTCGATGAGCATCAGGTGGCTGTCGGTGCCGCCGGCGACCAGTCGGACACCCTCGGCTTGCAGCGCGGCGGCGAGCGCCCGCGCGTTCGCCTTCACCTGACGCTGATAGGCTTTGAACTCCGGCTGGAGCGCCTCGTGAAAGCAGACCGCTTTGCCCGCAATTTGATGCATCAGCGGTCCGCCCTGCAAGCCGGGAAAGACCGTCTTATCAATGAGCGCGGCATAGTCCGCGCGGCAGAGGATCATCCCGCCGCGCGGACCGCGCAGGGTCTTGTGCGTGGTGGTGGTCACGAAATCGGCGTAGGGGATAGGGGATGGATACTCGCCCGCGGCGATCAAGCCAGCGGGATGGGCGATGTCCGCCATCAGGTACGCGCCCACCTCATCCGCGATCGAACGCATCGCTGCCCAGTCGATCTCGCGGGGGTAGACCGTCGCGCCGCCGACGATGAGTTTGGGGCGGTGCTGGCGTGCCAGCTCGCGCAACTGGTCATAGTCGATGGCCTCGGTGTCGCGTCGCACGCCGTAATGCACCACCTGATAAAGCGTGCCCGAAAAGTTCACGGGGCTGCCGTGCGTCAGATGCCCGCCCTGCGCCAGATCGAGCGCCAGATAGGTGTCGCCCGGCTGAAGCACAGCGAAGTAGACCGCCATGTTTGCATTCGCGCCTGAGTGGGGCTGCACATTGGCGTGTTCCGCGCCGAACAGCTGCTTCGCCCGTTCAATCGCAAGGCGTTCCACCTCGTCGTAATACTCGCAGCCACCGTAGTAGCGCTTGCCAGGGTAGCCCTCGGCATATTTATCGGTCATCACCGAGCCGACCGCCTCGCGCACCGCGCGACTGGTGATGTTCTCGGAGGCAATCAGCTCCAGATTGCGTTCCTGTCGCTCCGTCTCGTGCTGGATGAGGGCGTACACTTCGGGGTCCACCTCCTGCAAAGAGGCAGTCCGCTGCCGACGCACATAGGTCGCAAAGTCGATCACGCTCATGGCAGAAGCGATTATACCCCTCCGATAGGACTTCAGTTGCGCGGTGAATCGGCGGCAAGCTCATTCACTCCCTGGAAGCAGGAACTGTGCTGTTGCCAACGAACTGTTCCCTGCGGAGGTGAGACGGGTCGCAAGTGATTGAGCCAATCGGCGCGATGGGAACCGCCCTTGCCTCTGGCTGAAAGACTTTTGAGCGCGGATGGCGCGGTCGTGATGGCTCTGCTTTGATAATGACGCTATCTATCTGGGTTCGGGCACAGGTGCTGTGGATGGCAACGGCTGGCTCTGCAATGGCATGCTTCTGCTACCCGCTACAGGGCAAACGGCTTTCGAGCTGCCTTTCCCCACACTTGATGTGTTCCATTCGGGCTATTTTTACGTCTCTTCGCCAGCACCCAAGGGCACGCTCAGTGCCACGATTGAGTACGCCGATACCCAGGCACCAAGCGCGGTCGGACTGCTGACTTACCGTCTCAACGGGCAACTGATTGCCCAGTTTGACTATCGGGGTACCGCGAATGAGCCTGGCTACTACCCCGACGGCACGCTCCGCTTTGCCCGTGAATGGCTACCGGGCAACCGCACCGCCGAGTGGCGCTGGGACTACTCCCCCGACGGCAGCCTGCAATCAGAGACCTCGCGATTGGACGAAGGTAATCCCAAAGAAGTTCAGTTTGCCTACGATGTGAATGGGAACCTCACTCGCTGGGGCGACGATGCCCCCGACTGGCGCTACGACTACAATCGGCTCTGGTGGGTTGGGGGGAGCCACCCGCACGGAGGCAGCTACAACTGGTATATGACCTACACCCCCAACGGCGATCGCGCCCGTTTGTGGAACGCTCCCCAACCCATTGAAGGCGATGTGAACGGGGATGGGGTGGTGGACGATGCGGACCTGCTGGCTGTGCAGTTCGCGTTGGGTCAGCAATGCCCCCAGGGCTGCCCTGAAGACCTGAATAGGGATGGGCAAGTCGATGATGGAGACTTGATGATAGTGTTGTTCAACTTTGGGCAGAGCGCGGGCGAGGTGAGCTGGGGCTATCAGTACGATGTGTGGGGCAACCTGATGGTGGCGAGCAGCTCTCAGGCGGGCGTGGTGCTGAACGCAATCTACGACAGCCTGGGGCGTCGGGTGGGCTTGCAGGGCGTTCGGAGTGGCGTGCCGTTTGAGGTATGGCGCCTGTACGAGGACGACACGCTGCTGGCGGAGGTGGATTCTCAGGGTCGGGTGGTCGCCGAGTATGTATGGGGACCGCTGGGACCAATGGCGCGGTTAGACTACAGCGGTTCGGGCGTGAGCTGTTATTATGTGCTGGATGCGCTGGGGCATGTGCGGGTGTTGTTGAGCAGTGGGGGCGAGGCGCTGGAGGTGTGGCGGTACGACAGCTGGGGTGTGCCGCTATCGCCGCCCGAAAACCCCATCCCGCAGCCGTTTCTCTGGAACGGGGCATATGGGTACGAGTGGGACTGCTTTGGTGGCACAGGTCTGTACCATGTCGGTGCCCGCGCCTATGACCCCCGCACCGCCCGCTGGCTGCAGAGAGACCCGATAGACGCCGCCTCCGGCGACCCGAACCTCTATCGGTATTGCGGGAATGACCCGATTAACTGCGCGGATCCAACAGGTTTAGTGGTTCTACGACCTCCCCACCTAATCCAGTTTACCCAAGAGAGCATAGGTCAAAGGTTCAGAGATGGTCGCTCAATATGGGATCTGATAGAGGGACTAAAAAGCGGTCGCATCCAGCCACAAGATGTGCCACCCATTCGCATCTTTGAATGGCAAGGGCAGCTCTATACTCTGGATAATCGTCGTCTTTACGCATTTCAGCAAGCAGGGAAAGAAGTTCCTACAGTTTGGGCGACACCTGAAGAAGTTCAGAGGGAGGCGGTTCATGGAAACAAGCGCTATCGGGGTAGTTCAACTCGTGTACGCGGGTTGGGACGAGCGCTGGGTGTTTTCGGCTTGCTTCTGTTAGGCGCGGATTTAGCTCGCGCAGCGGGCGCTCCTTGTGGGCAGCGCAGTGAAGCTGTAGGAAATGTTTTAGGAAGCTACGCAGGAGGTCTTGCTGGCGCTTGGGCGGGAGCTAAGGTAGGTATGGCTCTTGGATCTGCTTTTGGACCAGTAGGTACAGTTGTGGGCGGTGCTGCAGGGGCGATTATTGGAGGTATAATCGGTTCCACGATTGGTGGCGAAATCGGCGGACGCGTGGGGGGCTACTTTGATAACCCCTGCGAGTGTCCGTAACTGACGATCCAGTAATGGGCATATGATAAGGTTAGATGACATAGCAAACTTCATTGCCAGGTATGGGCGTATTCAGCTGAATCTGCCCATCGAACAGCAAATCAGCGAACTGTCACTACGCCCCCCCACAGACTTGCAGCCACTGATTGCTCAAGTTGTCACGCCTCACCACGCCGCTGCCTTTGTGTTTCTGATGGAGCAGCACCTGAGGCATTACCCTGCTCAGTGGCGCAACCCGCAGTTAGCGGACTTTTTGCTGGCGCTTGCCAAAGCAATCATATCCAAGCGATCGCGTAAGCTGGGTCAAATGCCCTCTCAAGCCTTGTCGTGGCAGGTGTTTGTCGACTGGCTGTGGCAGGCGGGTTTTGTAATAGTTCCCCAGCCTACTGTTGGAACTGATTGTATAGAGGTCGACATATGGAGTTTGGTAAAAGCCTGTGGGGCTGCGGAGGATGTAGCCCTTGTCCTGCAGGCATTAGTGAAAGATTGGCAGGAGCGTCAAGATTACTGGGCAGAGTATCGTAATGACACGCTGGATGCATATCTGTCATCTCTATGGGGATTGTTGATCGATCTGCCTGAATATAGCCACCAGCGGAATTTGGATTGGCAATTGATAGCAGATTTGCTAGTGAGCGCAGTGTTCTATGAATAGAGAGGACGGGGTACCTTGAGATAATACGGCACTGGCAACCATAAAACATTCCCCGCACCGCCCGCTGGCTGCAGCG
>JBBIJY010000007.1:0-105700 GCA_037445735.1 Armatimonadota bacterium
GGTATTTGCTGGAGGGTTGGAGCGAGCGGGAGATAGCCGAGCGGTTGGGCTGTTCGCAGAAAGCGGTGAACAAGCGGTTGCAGAAAATCAAGGCGTATTTGCGGCAGCGGTTGGGCGATTAGCGCAAAAACAGCGCGGGTGGTGGTGCAGGAGGTACTCAAAATTGGCAGAGGTGGCTACATGATAATATAGAGGGCGGGGATGGGAGTTGCAAGCCACCCGCCTTTGGATAGACAACAACGATGGAGGAGGAATGAGGCGATGAAAACTCTGATATCTGGAGAGCTTGGGGTAATAAAACGTCTGAGTGAATGGATGAAACAAGAAACCTACAGACTTTCAATTCAAATAATACTTTCTCTTTTACCATTTGGATTATTATTTGCCCAAACTATAGATTCTCAAGAGGGTTCTCAATATACAGATGTAGAAGAAGTGGATTCAATACTTGTTATCTGTCCAGCAATAATTATCAATGGCAGCTCGGAGTTGATAGAGCTGATAAGTTCTCCATCAAATGTTTACTTGAGAAATTCTCGCAAGTGGAGATTCGTGCCTGTTAGGGAAACCTCTTTGCGATTGACAACTGAGGAATGTGGTGGAGATAGTGAACCCCGATACTTATGCAGAGGTTGTAAAAATGTTAACGAGACTCACAAAGAATGTGCTCATGCAAGTATGGATCCGAGTGATCCGTGTTATCACCAGAGATATCCTGATGGGCAAGTATTACCAGCGCGTGATATATGTTATGTTATAACTGTAAGAGCAAAAACATGCTTTGAAGATGAAAGAGGAACTTTGAGAGATTGTAAGGTAAAGATGCGACCACCTCGTCGTAATCCACCTGGCACGGGGGAACAGACAGAAGGTGCTGTTCATCGCGCAGCATATATACGGTATCCTTTTGAATGTGTGGCAGAGTCAACAGATGTTCAGACGCCCCACAAGTTATGGGCAGGCTGCCCAGACTGTCCAGAGAATCAGCGCTTTAATGTTAGACTGAGATGCGTGCAGCATCGAAACAGTCGATATCCATGTGGCAGCGATCAGCACTTTGTGCGTCTTGAAATCTTGGATGAATATATAGGCAATGTATATGAATGTTATGAGCGTTGTCCGGAAACAGGTAGTGCTGATACTCCACAACAAGGCAATCAGGGAGATGTACAGGGAGGAGTACGACGATGAAATGGGTTCCTTGCATAACCGTGGTCGGACTAATTCTCACTGTCAGCCCGATCGGGGCAACCGATACGCTAACAACCCAGACGCTGCAGGAAATGAAGCAGCGAGATGAGCCAATTATCCGCAGCGGCATTTCACTTCACGGCAAGATAAGAGGTTGGAGCCCACTGGGTGATAGAAAAAGTGTTGCTGGACTTGCCCGCTGCTATAACTTCCGCTTCACCTGCAAGCGGCTAACAGCGGTCTACGAGGAAGCAGTGGAGTTCTTCGAGGAGATCCCCCAGAGAACTGAGCCATCCGATTCTGAGGCAAAAGGGCGGGGACTCATTTACGATGAAGAAGCGGCCCAACATTTCCTCTTCGCGGCAAGAAAGCGTGTTTTCCACGAAAGAGGCTTCCTGAATGCCGTCTTGAGAACGAACGGCTCCCTTTATGTGGAGCCAGATGGCAGGTTCGGCATCACAGTCTATGAAGGCTACCTTCTGGAGCTGTACCCTCTGGATCATCTCTGGAAGACATTAACATGGGCTTGTGATGTTCTCCTGTGCAGCGGGCGTGGATACACTTTTGTTATGGATCTCTCCAGTGCCAGCTGTCGGAAGCGAGCGGACGGTCTTATAGAGATACAAGCGAAGGGTTGCGAGGCTCCAGATCTGCCTTTGCCCACAGGCTTTTTTGCCGATAATCCCAGAGAGGGACGCAGTAGCTTGTGGATGCTGGTGGTTGATCCGAAAGCCGACTACTTGGTGCGCGAGGCGGTTTTTTCGGTGAATGAGAAGCCGCTTATCCAGATAAAGACATCGGGTCAGCTCAAGACGAATGGGGCTGTGATTGCGAAGTCTGGCGAGCGTCGAATCAAGCCTGAAGTGCCCTACGAAGAGATCAGGGTAGAATTCACCAAAGGCGAATGGTGGTTTTCTCAACTGTTTTACGAGGAGGTTCGCCATGCCTTGCTGAACCCACCCGATGGCACTCGCATATCGGATTTTCGGTTTGGCGATACACCCTTTACCTTCACCTATCGGCGAAACGAAGGTCGGTGACCCGAATGAATCGCGAATACACCGTTATCTATGAGTAGACGGGCAAAAACTACTCGGCGTATGTGCCTGATCTGCCCGGTTGCGTGGCGGCAGCCGACACGCTGGAGGAAACCGAAACGGGCTATCGGCGTTCATCCGCGCGGGGCTGGCATCGGGCACGCTGAAGGTGGACGAGGTATGCCTGCACTGCGGCACCGGCGCCGACCCCCTCTGCCCCCTCGTCGAACTGCACTCACCCGAGATCTGTCGGTGAGTTCAAGCCAAGATCGATTCATTAGAAGCAGGAGTCAGATCGCCTGGAAACGAATCTTCTGAACGGAGGGCGGTGATGCCCGCGCGCTTTGTGTATGGAGTCGTTGACGAGCAGTTAGGGCGTTCACGCGATGGCGCTCTCGTCCGGCATCCACGCCTGCGCGGGGGGACGCCATGAGCTGCCAGACCCAGCCCTTCCACGACCTCCTGAGGAGGCATGATCATCATGAGACGACAGATTCATGGCTTGCTGGCACTATTGGCAATAATAGCAACAATAAATTTGCCTGATCAGGGCAATGGACAAATTTCTTCCGTACAGCCATTGCCCACTCCCAAGGGGACGCCTCGAACCACCGAGCGCGAATCCGCAACGAACGGCTCTCGTGAAGCTCCTAAGCGTCAGCACTACTATGACCAACGCGAACGCGTATCCTCTAATCTGACTTTCGAATGGCTGGCTGAATCGAACAGCGTCTACCTCAAGGAGGATGGGAGCAAATTGACGCTTTCAGATCTTCAAGATATTTATAAGATTAGCCGCACTCCCATGCTCACTCGAATCGATCTGACCATGGAAGCTCCGTTGATTACCAGCGATGGTGTACGCAAGTCAGATCTACTTTTTCAATCAACTGTATACTATTTTGGTCAAACAGGAGAAATTGTTCTGAATGCGAATCGTGATACTAAAGGAACGGTGACTTCTGCCTCGATCTTTCAGCCTGGGGCAAACGGTTTCGGTTTACCCAACCTCTATTTGCCCGGCTTATCAATGGGAGGTCTTATCTTTCTTGCAGGCATTTCTCCAATGCGCCTGATGGATGCTCCGCTTTCCAGCTGGCAGATCAGTGAGGTTAACGAGAACGAATGGGTTCTTGAACTCTCTGCGGAAAGGCAAAAGCAGCCCGTCCAGACAGGGTTACTCCGCTTCGACCGCATAGAGGTTCACCTCAGTCGCCGTCATGGCGATGCTCCTGCCCGATTGGAAATCTCGTTAGGTGGCGTCGTCTACAGATGGAAAACACTGGAGTACACCCAGAGACAGGGTGTCTGGATGCCTCAAAAAGTGCTTCTGGAGTTCAAGTCAGGCGAGCGTGAAATTCAGACTCTATATTATCTGAACGCTGTTTACAGAACGGCGGGAGTCGCTGTGGACATCCCGCGAGGAACCCCTGTACTGGATTGGCGCTGGCGGGGGCGAACTGCCTGGGCTGAAGGTTTCAATTCTATAAGTATAAATTTAAACAAACGCAATTCTTCTGATGTCCTGGATACCTTCACACCAATCGATTGGACTCCTGCGTTAGAGCAAGAGCTCTGGCGATCTGTCCAGCGTTCCCAGTGAAAGCAGGAAGCCATCCAGCTCTATATTGAAGCCCTGAACGAGCAGGGTTTACCGGTGCCTGGGCGGAGATGCTACCGCGCTGCTTGCGGAAAGGACGACATTGCAGACCTGTAAACGACATCGAATCCCAAAGCGCGTAGCGTCTCAACAATGGAACGATCCACTCCTTCATCAGCAAGAATTTTCATTTTTCAGGAACTTCAAAAGGGATTAACTCTTCATTCTTAATTACATGAAGCGCATAGCAGATTGCGGCGCGGACGGCGTCAGCGGGGAGAGAATGGTTCTCTTCCAGAATCTGGGCTTCGGTCTCTCCTGCCGCCAGACGCTCCAGTATCGATTCCACGGTGATGCGCATGCCTTTGATAACAGGTTTACCGCGCATCACCTCCGGGCGAACCTCGACTAACTCCAGCAGATTGGTCATCTATCTTCACCAATGGAAGGATACCCCATTCATAAGGCGCGATGCCCTGTTGACCAGCGGGTATAATCTCTTTCGCTGGCGAGAGAGGCGCACCGATGGCTGGGTCAGACAGGGTTGCCGGGATTGTGCTGGCGGCGGGCAAGGGCACGCGCATGAAGTCCGACCTCCCCAAGGCGCTGATGCCGTTGCTGGGTCTGCCGCTGACCGCCCATGTGCTGAATGCGCTGCAGCAGGCGGGCGTTGACCCCATCGTGGTGGTGGTGGGGCACGGCGCGGAGCAGGTGCAATCGGCGCTGGGCGAGGGCTATCTCTACGCGCTGCAGAGCGAGCAGCTCGGCACGGGGCACGCCGCGATGCAGGCGATGCCGCTTATCCCCGACGGCATCACGCGCGTGGTGGTCGCCGCCGGCGATTCGCCCCTCGTGACGCCGGAGGCGATCTGTGCGCTGGTGGCACACCATCAGCAGACAGGCGCCCAGGCGACTGTCGCGACCGCGCTGCTGGACGATCCCACAGGCTACGGGCGAATCGTGCGCGATGGGCAGGGGCGCATACTGGGAATCGTCGAAGAGCGCGACGCCCTGCCTGAACAGAAAGCCATCCGCGAGGTGTGTACCTCCTTCTACTGCTTCGAGGTGTGCGTGCTGCGCGAGGCGCTGCCCCGCCTGAACAACCTCAACGCGCAGGGCGAGTATTACCTCACCGATGTGATTGGCATTATTGCGCAGGGCGGCGGCAGAGTCGAGGCGTGGCAATCGCCTGACCCGACGCTGCTGATGGGCGTCAACACGCGCTGGGAGCTGGCGCAGGCGGCGAACGCCCTGCGCCAGCGTATCCTCAAGCAGCTCTGTCTGGACGGCATCACCATTATCGACCCTGCCACCACCTACATCGACGCCACCGTGCAGATCGGGCACGACACCGTGATCGAGCCGAACACCTATCTGCGGGGCAACACGCGCGTCGGCGCCAGCTGCACGCTGGGTCCTGACCTCTATCTGGAGGACACACAGGTGGGCGACGGCTGCCGGCTGTTCCGCTCGCATATTGTGGGTGCCACGATCGAATCGGATGTGAGCGTGGGACCCTTCGCGCATCTGCGCCCGGGCACGGTGCTGAAACGGGGCGCACGAATCGGCGATTTTGTGGAAATAAAGAACACGGTGGTCGGCGAGGAGACGAAGGTGCTCCATCTGACCTATCTGGGCGATGCGACGGTGGGACGACGCGCCAACATCGGCGCGGGCACCATCACCTGCAACTTCGACGGCATCCAGAAGCATCGCACGATTATCGGCGATGAGGTGTTTGTGGGGTCGCATGCGACGCTGATTGCGCCATTGACGATTGGCGACGGCGCCTATATTGCGGCAGCCAGCCCCATCACCGACGATGTGCCGCCCGATGCGCTCGCCATCGCCCGCTGCTACCAGACCATCAAGGAAGGATGGGCGCGCCGCCGCCGCGAATCGAAACAAACGGGAGGCAACAACGATGGCAGTTAACGGGCAGGAAATCCTGCTGTTTGGGGGCAACTCGAACCCTGAGCTGGCAGAGAAGATCGCGGCTTATCTGGGGCGACCACTGGGGCAGATGATCTGCACGCGCTTCTCCGACGGCGAGGTGCGCGTGCAGGTGCTGGAAAGCGCGCGCGGGATGGATGTGTTCGTGGTGCAGTCCACCTGCGCCCCCGTCAACGATAACATCATGGAGCTGCTGATACTGCTGGACGCCTTTCGGCGGGCGTCGGCGCGGCGCATCACCGCTGTGATCCCCTACTATGGCTACGCCCGACAGGACAAGAAGATCAAGCCCCGCGAACCCATCAGCGCACGGCTCGTGGCGGACTTAATCACCGTTGCGGGCGCCACGCGCGTGGTGACCATCGACCTGCACGCCGAGCAGATTCAGGGCTTCTTCGACATCCCCGTAGACCATCTCTACGCGGGTCCCATCATCGCCGATTACCTCATCAAGGAAGGCTATCGCGACCAGAACATCGTGGTGGTGTCGCCCGATGTGGCGGGCGTGCCGCGTGCGCGGGCGATGGCGGAAGCGCTGGACGCCCCGCTCGCCATCATCGCCAAGCGCCGCCCTGAACCCAACAAGGTCGAAGTGATGGAGATTATCGGCGATGTGCAGGGACGGGTCGCCATCATGATTGATGATATGATCGACACGGGCGGCTCGGTGGTGCAGGGCGCGGAGGCGCTTTTGCGGCGGGGCGCCGAGCGCATTATTGCCGCTTGCACGCATCCCGTGTTCTCCGGGAACGCCCCGCAACGGCTCGCCGAATCGCCCATCGAAAAGGTCATCTGCACCGACACCATCCCCGTGCCGCCACATAAACAGTTCGACAAACTGGTACGCCTGTCGGTCGCGCCCCTGCTCGGCGAAGCCATCTCGCGCATCCACCGCGACGAATCGGTCAGCGAGCTGTTCCAGAACTATCGATGAAGCACATCGTCTCGGTCAGCCTGGGGTCGTCCAAACGCGATAAGCGCAGTGAGGTGGAAATCGCGGGCGAGCGGTTTCTGATCGAGCGCATCGGCACGGACGGCGACCTGCGCCGCTTTCAGCAGCTGTTCGCGGAGCTGGACGGCAAGGTGGACGCGCTCGGCATCGGCGGCGCCGATCTCTACATCTGGGTGGGCAACCGCCGCTACACCTTCCGCTCCATCCAGAAGCTGGTCGCCGTCGCTAAAAAGACGCCTGTGGTGGACGGCAGCGGGCTGAAAAACACCTTAGAGCGCGAAGCGGTACGCTGGCTCCAGCAGCAGGGCGTGATCGACTTTTCGCGATGCACGGTGCTGCTGGTCGCCGCCGTCGATCGGTTCGGCATGGCGCAGGAGCTGGCGCGTCATGCCCGACAGGTGATTTACGGCGACTTTGTGTTCGCAATCGGGTTGCCCATCCCGATTCGCTCGTATCGCACGGTGGAGCGGCTGGGTCGCATGCTGTTGCCCATTATTACGCGCCTGCCGTTCCAGTGGTTCTACCCGACGGGCGAGAAGCAGGAGCAGCGAACGCCCCGTGCGCCCCAGCTGTTCGAGCAAGCCGATGTGATCGCGGGCGACTGGCACTATATCCGCCGATATATGCCCGATCGCCTGCCCGGCAAGCGCGTGATTACCAACACGGTACGCCGCGCCGATGTGGAGCTGCTGCGCGAGGCGGGTGTGGCACAGCTCATCACCACCACGCCCGTGATTGAGGGCGAGACCTTCGCCACGAATGTGATGGAGGGCGTGATTGTCGCGCTCACGGGTCGCCGCCCCGACGAGCTGACCCCACAGGACTATCGGGACGCCCTGCACCGTCTCGGCTGGCAGCCGGGCGTGCTGGATCTCCAGATGGCGGCCGCCTCCGCTTAGTCGGGCGTTTCTGCACTGCCCCAGCCGCCGCCGCCAGGCGTGCGAATGGTCAGGATGGTGTTGGGCGGCACTTTGACGGTTCCCTTGATGAGTTCGGTTTCGATGCGTCCGCCGATGAGCAGGCGGTTCTGCCCGCGCTTGCCCGCTTTGCCGCCCTGCAAGCCGTAGGGCGCGTGCCGACGGCGGTCGGTGAACAGCGTGAGCGTGGTCTCGGTCAGAAACTGGAAGGCGCGGATGACCCCATCGCCGCCCCGGTGTCGCCCGCGCCCGCCCGTGCGCTCCGCGAGCCGATACTCCAGCACGCGCACGGGGAACGCGCTCTCGATGGCTTCCACAGGCGTATTGCGCGTGTTGGTCATATGCACATGGATACCGCTGGCGCCATCGGTATCGGGGCACGCGCCCGCGCCGCCCGCTATCGTCTCATAATAGACAAAGGGCTGCTGACGAACGGGGTCATAGCCGCCGAAGAGCAGATTGTTCATCGTGCCCTGCGAGGCGGCGGGGATTCGGTCGGGCAGCGCCTGCGCCAGCGCGCCCAGCAGCGCATCGACGATGCGCTGGGCGGTCTCCACATTGCCGCCCGCGACGGCAGCAGGATAGCGAGCGTTCACAACCGTGCCTTCGGGCGCAATCACCCTGACAGGTCGCCAGCAGCCCGCATTCGTGGGCACCTCCATCGGCATCAGACAGCGCACCACATAGTAGCACGCGGAGAGCGTCACCGCCAGCGGCGCGTTCACACCGCCCACGCACTGGGGCGAACTGCCCGTGAAATCGATCTGGATTGTGCCCGGCACATCGGCAGGCACGCGCACCCGCACGCCGATGCGAACATCGCGCGTGCCCTGACCATCGTCGTCCAGATAGTCTTCAAACTGATAGTCGCCCGGCGGGATTTCACCCAGCACGGCACGGGTGATCGACTCGCTGTAGCCCAGCAGCTGCTCGAATCGGTACAGCCAGCGTTCGAGACCCTCCTGCTCCAGCAGGGTTTGCAGGCGGCGGATGCCGATGCGGTTCGCGCCGATCTGCGCGTGCAGGTCGCCCCAGCGTTCGTCGGGCGTGCGCACATTCGCAAGCAGCAGTTGCACCACATCGGTCTGCAGCGTGTCGTGGCGCAGCAGGTGGACAGGCGGGATTCGCAGCCCTTCTTCGAAGATTTCAGTGGCGAGCGGCATGGAGCCGGGCGCGGCGCCGCCCGTGTCAGCATGGTGCGCCCGATTCGCCACGAAGCCCACACACTGACCCCGCACGAACACGGGCGCGATCAGCGTCCAGTCGGGCAGGTGTGTGCCCGCCTGATAGGGGTCGTTGGTCAGCACCATATCGCCCTCGCGCCACTCGATGCGGGGCAACAGCCACTCCATCAGCAGCGGCATCGCGCCCAGATGTACGGGGATATGCGCCGCCTGCGCGATCAGCCGCCCCTGCGCGTCGAACAGCGCACAGGAGTAGTCGCGCCGCTCCTTGATGTTGGGCGAGCATGCCGAATGCTCCAGCACGCGCCCCATCTCTTCAGGTATCGCGCTCAACCGCTCGTGATAGAGCCACACCCGCGCCGGGTCAAATCGCGCCGTGTCCATCGCCCGTTAACCTTACCCCACCCCCTTCAGCCACCACCAGACCCACGGCGCACTGAACAGGAAGCTGTCGAACCGATCCAGGACGCCGCCATGCCCGGGCAGCAGATTGCCGAAATCTTTGATGCCGAGGGCGCGTTTGAGCGACGATTCGAACAGGTCGCCCAGCTGCCCCAGAATGCCGACGCCCGCGCCTATCAGCGCCGCTTTCCCCAGGGGCAGGTTGAGCCAAGCGCTGCCTGCCAGCCCCATCAGCAGGCAGCAGGCGAAGTTGGCAATCGCGCCCTCCACGCTCTTGGCGGGACTGAGCGCCGGCGCGAGCCGATGACGCCCGACGGCACGCCCCACAAAGTACGCCATCGAGTCGCCCAGCCAGAGCATCGCCATCAGCCACAGCACGAGCAGCGCGCCCCGCTCCAGCTGCCAGCCGCTGAGCGCGACAGGCACGAAGTCAGCCCGCAGGCGCACCCCGAACGCCATCAGCCAGCCGATATAGAGCGCGGCGAACAGCCCCAGCCCGATATTCGCGCCCACCGTCCGCCCCGGATGGCGCCACGCCAGCGTCAGCTCCCACAGGGCAGCCACACCGAGCGCGATCAGCAGCGTTCGCTCCAGCGGGAGTTCAGCGAAGGCGCGGGTCAGCAAAGGCAGCAACGCGCCCCACACCAGCAAAGGCGGGCTTGGCATCAGGCGCGGCGGCTCCCGCACCAAGCCATACGCACGGGCGAACTCCGTCAGCCCTGACGCCGTTAGCACGCTCATCACCAGCGCGAACAGCCAACCACCCGGCGCCAGCACCGCCACCAGAAAGAGCGGAATGCCCACCAGCGCGGTCAACACGCGAACTCTCAGCATCGCTCCTGCCTGCCATCAGGCAACCCTACTATACACTATCGGGGAGCGGGAAGTCAAGAATCGGTGCAGGGTAGACTCTGCACTGTGCAGGCACCGCCTATTCTGGACAGACTGGCTGCGCAACCGCTGAAGCAGGGCTGGGAACTGCACGCGCCAGCGCTGGGCGTGCGGAAAGCAATCGGGGAACCCTGCGTGTGGGAGGACGCGGGGCTGCCAAAGGCGTTCGAAGGACCTGTGGAATACCGCCTTGAGTTCGCGATCAAGCCCCGCCCGGATCGTCGCTACTGGCTCCATTTCGGCGGCGTGAGCTATGAGGTGGAAGGCTGGCTGAATGAGCAACCCATCGGCACCCACCGCGGCATCTGGCACTCATTCGGCTGGGAGTTAACATCCGCGCTCACAGAGGGCACGAACCACCTGCGCCTGCAGGTCATCAAAAACGGCGGGCGACGGTTCCCCGTGCCGCAGGTGCTGAGCGGATTCCTGCCCTATGTCTCCAGCACCTTCGGGGGCATCTGGCAGCCCGTGTATCTGTTCCACACGGGCGATGCCTGGCTTAGCGACCTGTATGTTCGGGGCGAGGCTGACGGCACGCTCCGAATCGAAGGGATTATTGAGGGCGAGGGCAAGCCAGAACTGCGACTGAAGATTTTCGATGGGCGACAACTTCTGCACGAAACCCGCCATCGAACACAGGGCGCGTTTGAGCATGAAACCCGTCTGGCGGACATCGTGCCGTGGTCGCCGCGTGAGCCGAAACTCTACCGCTGTCGGGCGGAGGTATGGCTTGGTGGCAGGCTCTCACACCGTGCGGAGCGACACTTCGGCTTTCGCACGCTCTCGGTCGACGGCTGGCGCATTTTGCTCAATGGGGAGCCGTTCTATCCGCGCGGACTGCTGCACTGGGGCTGGTATCTGCACACGCATGCGCCTGCACCACCTCCCGAAACAGTCAGGCGCGAGCTGGAACACCTGCGCGAGCTGGGCTTCAATATGCTCAAGGCGTGCCTGTGGGTGCCGCCGCGCGACTATCTGGAGCTGTGCGACCGAATGGGCGTCGCGCTCTGGCTGGAACTGCCTCTCTGGCTGCCGCAGATGAACGCCGAACAGATCGAGCAGGTCAAACGCGAGTATGAGGCGATTGTGCGGCAGGTGCGCTCGCATCCTTCGATTCTCATCTGGACGCTGGGCTGCGAGCTGTCCGATCGATTCCCGTCCGACGCGCTGGGCGAGCTGTACGCGCTGGTCAAGCGGCTCACGGGCAGCCCGCTGGTGCGCGATAACAGCGGGGGTGGCGAGTGCTATGGCGGCGCATTGCGCGAGTATGCCGACTTCGCCGATTACCATCTTTACACTGACCTGCCCTTTGCGCGTATAACTTTTCGCGATTTTCTTGAACGCATTCGCCCGCCCGCGCCGTGGCTGCAGGGTGAGTTTTGCGATCACGACACGCTGCGCGACTTTGCAAGCCTGCGCGAGCGCACCGAGCCGCGCCATCTCTGGTGGCTGGAACGCGACCTGCAGGTCAACCCGCAGGGCGTGCGCTGGTTCTACGAGACGCCGTTCGTCGAGGAGCGACTGCAGCGGAAGGGATTAACGCCCTACCTTCGCCAGCTGGTATACACCTCACGGCAGGAACTGTGGGTGCATCATAAGTTCGTGCTGGAGCGGGTGCGGGCGCTCACGGGCGCTTCAGGCTACATCGTGACGGGGCTGAAAGATACACCAATTGCCACCGCTGGTCTGCTCGATGAGCATGGCGAGCCGAAGGTTCTCCCTGACTATCGCATGTTCAACGACGACACGGTGTTGCTGCTGGATTGGCATCGGCGGCGGGTGTGGCAGGCGGGCGGCGACCGCCCTGCGAACCCTGACCCGTTCAATCACTTCGGCGGGCAGACGCTCTACCCGACGCTGGCGGTCTCCCATTTCGGGGCGCCCATCGCCAACGCCGAACTGCACTGGCGCGTGTGCTGCGGCAGAATGCGCCGATCGGGCGTGGTGAAGCCGATTCAGCTGCAGGGCGGCACAGTGAGCGCGCTGACGATGCTGGAGCTGCCCGTGCCCGAAGTCAAAACGCCGCGCGCGCTGACCCTGGAAGCCGAGCTGGTCGCAGGCGGGCGGCGGATAGCATTCAACCGCTGGAACTTATGGCTCTATCCGCGTCCCAACTGGCAGCAGATGGTGCAGCGATGCGTCCTGTACGACCCCGATGGAAGCCTGATTGACCTGCCCGCCGTCGATGAGGTGTTCCTGCCCTTTGAGCGCGTGAACTGGTTCCGTGAACGCCTGTTGCTGGCGACGCGCTGGGCAGACTGGTTGCGGGCTTACCTGAATCGTGGCGGGCGTGTTCTGCTCATCCTCACCGATGGCGCGTCGCTAACGCAGGAGCGGCTCCCCTTCTGGCGCGAATCGGTTCACCTGTTCTATCCTCATCCCCTCTGGAAGCGTCTGGGGGCGATCCCGCATGCGGACGAGCGGCTGTTCGCCTTCAGCACGGATCGCGCCCTGCGGCGGGAGTGGTCGCAGATAGACCCCTACGCGGTGTGGGAACCCATCTGGCAACGGGTGGACGCCCGCACGGGTTATTTAACCGATTATCTGGCAGAGGTTCGTCTGGATAAGGGGCGCATGCTTGTTACCACCCTGCACTTTGCGGGCTGGCTGGGCGACACACCCGTAAGCCTGCGCTATCACCCTGCAGGGCAATACTGGCTCGCGCAGATGCTGCGCTACCTGCGGAACTCCAGATAGTCGATGAACTCGTCGGTAGCGTCGCGGGCAGAGGGCGAATCGGAGAGCCGATAGCCTCTCATACGCGCCCATTCGCGTGCCATCTCGCGCAGAATGCGCTGCGTGAGCCGATTCACCGCACGCTGGCTTTGCTGAACTTTTTCGCCGAAAGTATCACCTGGCAATCCGACGCTGAGGGCAGGCACCTGCAGGCGCTTCGCGGGCGCCTGACGCGATTCGGCAGGCGGCATATAGCGCTCGATAAGGTCCGGTTGCTGGCGCATCAGCTGGTCAACCTCCTGCTCCACCTGGCGAATGAACTCGCGGCGGCGGGCACGCAGGCGCGCTTCGATCTCCTGCTCCACACGCTGTAATCGCGCCTGCAGCTGCTGGCGCAGAGCCTGGTCCTGTTGTCGCCAGCGGTCGTCCAGCGCGTTCAGTTGCTGCTGGAGTTGCCTGTAGCGCTCGGAATTGGGCGAGAGTTGCGCCATCTCGGTCAGCAGGGGGAGCCGCCTGCGCCCATGCTTTTCGAAAGCCGCACGCCATTCTGTCAGCCATTGGGCGCGAATCGAATCGGGATCGTACTCCGCCTGCAGTTCGGCACGCCACTGCTGCTCCAGCTTTTCTAATGGCTCAAGGCGGATCTGCAGCAGGCGTTCGCGCACGGCTTCGCGCTGCTCGCGAATGGCGTCGCGGGCTTGCTCGCGGCGACGGTTGAGCGTGTCGGGCGTTGCGGGCGCTTCGACAGCAGGCAGCTCCGCATGGGCAGCCAGCGCACCCTGCGCAACAGACGGCTTCGGGGCTGGGGCAGAAACGGGCTGGGGCAGGCGTGCGATTACGCGTTCAAAATCGATGCGCACCAGCTCTGCCCGACGCGCCGAACACGCGCTTAGCAGCAACACCAGCCCCAGCGCACAGGCTACTTCCTGGCATTTAATCGCTTGATCACCTCGTCGGTCAGGTCGTTCTCGCAGTACAGTACGGCATCTGCGGCGAACACCAGCTGTATCTTTTTCTCTTTGGCGACCTGCGCGATAACTTCGCGAATGCGTTTCTGCACCTCGTTGCGCCGCGTTTCTGCCTGCTTGCTGAACTCCTGGCTCCACTGCTGTTGCAGCACCTGCAGGGCGTCCTGACTGCGCCGCTCCATCTGCGTGAAGCGTTCCAGCGCCGCCTTCTCGGTCTCGGACAGGTTCGCCTTCTGGCGCAGCGCCTGCAGCTCATCCGAGCGCTGGCGAGCCGTCTTCTTGAGGATCTCCAGTTGCTGTTTCTGCTGGTCGTTCGGGGTTGCCACCAGCAGCAGGTTCACCATCTGCTGCCGCTCCTCGTCGGTCAGGATGAGATGTTCCTGCAGGCTTTGAAGGGCTTGCTGGTAGCGTTGCTGAAGGGTTTGCAGCTCGCGCAGGCTATCCTGCGTGAGTTGCGCCTCATTAATGATGCGCTCGTAGTCGACCACGCCGAAGGTCTGGGCTTGCGCCATGGCGACCAGCGCCGCGAAAACCAGAATCCCTGTGATGGTTCGCATTTGTTCTACCTCCATGTAGCGGTAGTATACCCGTCAGAACACCTGTCCGACGCTGAAGTGGGTTCGTCCGCCATCCTTGCCGATGCCGTAGTCGATGCGCAGGGGACCGAGCGGCGTGCGCACGCGGATGCCGATGCCGTAGCCGATCTGTGGCTGGAAGCGGCTGCTCTGGCTGAAATTGTTCACGGTCGGGTAGCCGCCCCAGGCGTGCCCCATGTCGACGAACAGCACGGCGGTGAACGCCTTTTCGACGGGGATGCGGTACTCGAAGCTCAGCAGGGCTGCCTGCCTGCCCCAGAATCGGTCTTCAGGGTAGCCGCGCAGGGTTTCTGCCCCGCCGATAAACATCTGCTCGAAGAAGGGGATGTTGCCCGTGATGAAGCCGTAATAGGCGCGAAGGGCGAACACATGGCGGCGGTCGTCGGGCGTGGTGCGTCGTCCCTGCGGGCTGAAGTAGAAGCGATAGTCCAGCGACGCCCGCAGGAAGTTCGACCGACCCAGCCGCACAACGCCCGAATCGAGGAACTGTTGCTCCGCGCTGCGAATGTTCGTTACGCCCGGCTCCAGCGTGAGCGCGACATACTGCCCGCTGGCAGGGTCCAGATCAAAATCGCGCGTGTTATAAATCCCGCGCAGGGTGAAGCTGGTCAGTGAGCCATCCTGCCGAATGAAGCCGCCGCTCTCATTGGTCGCCACCCGATTCGTGCGCACATCTTCCGTGCGGAAGCCGACCACCGCGTTGAAGAAATCGCCAGAGGGGCGACCGACGCTGAGCGTTATCCCGCGCCGACGCTCGTCATAGCGCTCCTCCAGGTCCTGGTTGACCGTGCCCCCAAAAAAGCTGGAGGTGAAGCGATACACCAGCTTATCATAGATGGAGAAGGAGAGGCTGGTGTGCTGCTTATCCAGATAGGGTTCGGTGAAGAGCAGTTCGATGCTGTTGCCGTTGCGCCCGCCAGTGCTCTGGAAGTTCAGCCCGATGGTCTGCCCGCGCCCGCGAAAGTTAGTCTCATACAGTTCCGCCAGCCCGATGATGCGCTGGCGCGGGTCGATCGCAAATCCCACATTCAGGCGCCCGGTCGGACGCTCCTTGACCCGCAGCACGATATTGACCGTGCCCGGCTCGCCAGGCTCCTCTTCGGGCACAATCTGCTCAAAGTAGCCCAGATTATAGAGGCGGTTCAGGTCGCGCTGCCAGCGCGGGATATAAAACAGGTCGCCCGGCTTCGTGCGCAGCTCGCGCAGAATGACCGAACTGCGCGTCTTGGTGTTGCCTTCCACTCGAATCTGCCCCACACGCAGCTCGGTGAGCGTGATCTTGAGCGTGCCGGTCTCATCATCGGGGGGCAGGTAGCTTTCGATGAGCGCGATATAGCCCGCGTTGCGATAGGCATCGGTGATCGCGGTCGTATCCGATCGGGCAAAGTTGAAGTTGAACACATTGCCGGGCTTGTTGCGAATCACCTGCAGGAGTTGCTCGGTAGTCAGCGCGGTGTTACCTGTAATCTGCACCTGTTTGATGAGCGGGTTCTCCACCACATCGAAGATGATTCGCACGCCCGTTTCGGTCTGCTCCACGCTGGGTCGCACCTCGGAAAAGAGTCCCATCGTCTCCAGCGTTCGGCGATCCTGTTCCAGGCTGGCTTCAGTGTAGGTCTCGCCCGGTTTGAGTCGCAGGGCGGTCAGCACCGCCGTTTCGGACACATTCTTTAACCCACGCACCGTAATGCTTTCCACACGCCGTGACTGCGCCATTGCTGGCAGCATTGCCATCAGCAACAGCATGCCCACAAGCAGTTTCAGTCTCATTCCGATCCCTCCTGATGGATGTAGGGTGCCAGGCGGATGCGGAGCCAGTTGCGGGCGCGTGCCAGTCGGCTGCGCACCGCCTCTAAAGTGATACCCAGCACCTCGGCGATCTCCTCGTAAGACAGCTCCTCGTATTCGCGCAGTAAAATAATCTCGCGATAGTCGGGTGGCATCTGTCGGATCAGCTCCCGCACGCGCTCGGTCAGCTCCTGTTGCAGCAGATGCTGTTCGGGCGAGGGGGCTGGATCGACGGGTTCCCAGCCCGTCGGCTCGCCGAACTCGTCCGTCTCCAGCGACGCCATATCGATCTCGCGCCGCCGAATACGGTTGCGCTTCTCCAGATGGTCGTGCGCCAGATTCACAGCGATGCGATAGAGCCATGTGTACGGCTGCGACTCGCCGCGGAAGCGGTCGAAGGCGCGAAAGGCGCGATAGAAGGTCTCCTGTGTCAGGTCGGCGGCATCCTCCGGGTCGTTGACCATCCGCAGGAGCAAGTTATAGATGCGCCGTTCGTATGCTATGACCAGCGCTTCGAACTCCGCCGCTTCATCTTCTATCCAGCGCACGCCAGCACTCGCTTCCTGCCACACCACTCTTTTAGACTCAGGCGCCCTGCGCCCTGTTTCGGTTTAAGTGTACCCGCTGGGCAGAATGCGATTCCACCGCCGACTTTTACAGAGGTAGTCTTAAAACCCGGTTTTCCAGATCGGCAGGTTTACCAGCCACCAGAATCAGCTCCAGGTCTTCTATTGCTTTTCTTATGGGGAGGCCTTGCGGAACCACTATCACACCTGGTACATTCACACCCTGTTGAATGTACTGGTAGACAATACGCGGAACGGTTCGCTCATCATGTGTGAGCAGAATACGATTCTCAGAAATAGCATGTTGCAGAATGATCTCATCAGGTGCTTTGTCCAGACCTACCTCCCGCGCAGTGATTAAATCCAGTATCGCCTGCTTGAGGTTCACATCTACAAGGATTTTGAGGGTGATCATTCCTCTGTTAGTTTGATCTGGTCAGTTTGTTGGCGACGGCGGCGCAACAGGCGTCGGCGCAGGCTTCTTTTCTCATGCGGGCTGACAAACAGCGGCTCGTTCTCCACAATCTCCTGCTTTACGCGCCGTAGATAAGCGTTCAGAATATCTTTATTGCTTAAATAGTATGCAAGGATGGTATACACATCTTCCAGTCGCAGAGCGGGAAAGTCTTGCACAATCTGCTCAGGAGTTTCACCCTGCTGAAAGGCGAACAGCACGGTCTCCAGCGGGATGCGTGTGCCCTGAACTCGCAGAACCCCATGCTCATCCTCTTGCAGCGGCAGTGGTGGCGTTTTTATCCGACCCAAAGTGCCTGATGACTGCATACCCTTATTATACCCCCTGTTGCAAGTCTGTGTTGCATGCTGTCTGTTGGGGTATAATAGGGGGTGAGGAGGCATATATAGCGTGCGCAGTCGCAGGGCGACGGTAGCGTTTATGCATCCGAGCGAGGAGATGTTCGCTCGCCTGCTGGACTACTACCGGATTCGCTGGGAATACGAGCCGCGTACTTTCGTGCTTCGCACCGACGAGCAGGGCAATCCCAAAGAGTCGTTCACGCCCGACTTCTATCTGCCCGATTATGACCTCTATATTGAGCTGACGGTGCGTCGGGCGAACATTAATCGGCGCAAGCGGCGCAAGATCGAGCGGCTGCAGGCGCTCTACCCCGATGTGCGCATTAAACTGATGAGCGCACGCGACTTTGAGCGGCTGATGCTCAAGTACGGCGTGCGCTGGCGCGAGCATCTGAACGAAACGGATTAGCTCTCGCCGGAGCGGGGTCGGGGCGCGGCGGTCGGCGCGTCGATAATTGCCTGCGGTGGCGCGAACACGAACACATGTTCGCTCACCTTCTCGACGCTGCCCTCAATCGCGTACACGACCCCGTTCAGGAAGTCGATGAGCCGTTCACGCATCGGGGGTGGCGTCGCCGCGAAGTTGATGACCTGCTGGATGCCCTCTTTCAGCCCGTCAGCGATCAGGCGGGCATCTTCGAGGCTCTGCACCTCGCGCCGAATGCACAGGTGATAGGGATGGAATCGGCGGTAGCGCACGCCTGGCTCGGCAGGCAGCTCGTCCAGCTCCTCATCGGCGCGTCGGAACCAGCCGCGCACTCGATCCCACAGCCCGACGCGCTCCTCTTCCAGTTCGTCATAGTCGTAATGTCGCATCGTCTCGCCTCCATGTGGTCAGGTTTCTCGCGCGGGCATCCTGCCCGTGCTTATGGGCGCGCCCCAAACAGGGCGGTGCCAATCCGCAACAGGTTCGCGCCCTCTTCAAGGGCAATCTCGAAGTCGTGGCTCATGCCCATCGAAAGCCACCGACGGTTCGGCGCGGGCAGCTGTTCGAACAGCCGCCTCAGCGTGCGGAACGCCTGGCGGATGCGCGTGGCATCCTCGGTAAGCGGGGCGATACCCATCAGCCCCTGCAGCTGCAGGTTCGGCTGACTCAGCACCGATTCGGCAAGCGCGAGCGCCTCGTCCGGCGCCACACCCGCACGAGTCGCTGCTTCCGCCAGGCGCACCTCAATCAACACTGGTTGCACAACGCCCCGATTCGACGCCACCCGCTGTATCTCCTGCATTAAGGATACCCGATCCACAATATGTAGGAGCTGAAACCGCCCGACCACATATTTCACCTTGTTGGTCTGCAGATGCCCGATGAAGTGCCATTCGATATCGCTGGGGAGCTGGTCAAGCTTGGTGCGCGCTTCCTGCCAGTAGTTCTCGCCGAAAGCGCGCAGCCCACAGTGATAAGCCTCGCGGATGCGGTCGACGGGCACGCCTTTGGTGACCGCCACGAGCTTGACGCTGGCAGGGTCGCGCCCCGCACGCTGGCATGCGGTCGCGATGCGTTCCTGAAGAGTGGCAAGATTAGTTTGAAGGCTGCTCATGCGCCTGCTGGCTTTCGAGCGCGTGCTGGGCGGCTTCAGCATACGCGCCTTCGAGGCTGCCGCTCTTGTGCTTTTTGGCGAGCTGTTCCAGCCGACCCGTCTCCATAAACCAGACGCGCTCGGCAATATTGGTGGAGTGGTCGGCGATTCGCTCCAGATAGTGGGCGACCAGCAGGAGCCACGACGCCGCTGTTACATATTCGGGCTGCTGGCGCATAATCTCCTGCAGCTGGGCGCGAATCTGTCGATAGAGCGCGTCCACCTCGTCATCCTGCTGACACACATGCAGCACCTGTTGCAGGTCGCGCTTCACAAACGCCTCGATGCTGTCCAGCAACATGCGGCGGGCAGCCAGCGCGAGGCGCGGAATGTCCACCAGCTGGTTCACCTTCGGCTCGTCCTGAATCTTGCGGGCGGCTTTGGCGATATCGACCGCATAGTCGCCGATGCGCTCGATGTCGGTGATCATCTTCATGATGGTGCCAATGACGCGCAGGTCACTCGCCATCGGCTGCTGGAGGGCAAGCAGTCGCAGGCAGTGGGTTTCGATATCGACATCGATCTGGTCCACTTCATCATCGCGCAGAAGCACCTCTTCGGCGCGTTTCATATCGCCCCGCATGAGCGCGTCCACTGCGTCGGCGACCATGCTTTCGGCGATGCTCGCCATCGCCAGCACCTTTGTCTCCAGGCTCTTGAGTTCCGCATCAAATGCCTGTCGCGTTATCATTCTAACAAGAGATTATACCTCTGTGCCCCCCTCACCTCCACCTAAAGGGGACAGGGCTTGAGTTGAACCCGCTTGCCCACAGCGCGGAAGGCAGCCAGAGGCGGAGAAACCATTCACGATTCATCCGGTTGGAGCTGGGCGGCGAGTAGCACGGCTTCGGCGACCTCCACGAGGCTTTTGCCCGTGCTTTCGGCGGTTGCCTGCAGGCGTCGGAACGCCTCTGGCTCCGAGAGACCGAGCTGCTGCATCAGCACGCGCTTCGCTCGCCCGATTTTGCGCCGCGCCTGCATCTCCTGCTGCAGGTTCACCAGCTGCTGCTCGATCGCGCGCAGCTCACGGAATCGGCTGATGGCAATCTGGATGGCGGGCGCAAGGTCCGCCTCGCGGAAGGGCTTGACCAGATAGGCAATCGCGCCTGCCTGATCCGCGCCCTCAATCATCGCCGGCTCGCTGTAGGCGGTCAGAATCAGCACGGGCGCTAACCGCTCTCTGGAGAGCTGTTTCGCCAGCTCGATGCCGTCCATGCCGGGCATCATGATGTCGACGATGGCGAGGTCGGGCTTGAGCGTGCGCGTCAGGTGCAGCGCGGTCTCGCCGTTATCGGCTTCACCCACGACCGTGTGCCCCATCGATTCGAGCATCGCCCGCAAATCCATGCGGATCACAGGTTCATCGTCCGCAATCAGAATCCGGTAGCTGTTCATTCGCTGAAAATCACCTCCACCTGCTGGGACGGCAGCCGTTCGCGCAGGCGTTCGGCAAGGACGCGGGTTCCAGGCAGCTCGGTCTCGCGATGCCCCGCTTCGATCAGCACGATGTCGTGCGCCCACGCCTCCCAGGTGTGGTGGTGGCGCACCTCGCCTGTGAGCAGGGCATCGGCGTGCGCAGCGCGTGCCGCTGGCAGATAGTCGCCGCCGGAGCCGCCGACCACCATCAGCGTGCGCACCATCGCGCCCGGCTTGCCATAGAGCCGCACATGCGGGTTGCCAAGCCGTTCGGCAGCATAGGTGCGCAACTCTTCCGCTCGCATCGGGCGCGGCAAACGCCCCACACGCCCCAGCGGATAGGGCTGCGGGGTGTGCAGAGGATAGACATCGTAGGCGACCTCTTCATACGGATGCGCCTGTAGCATCGCCTCGATGACCGCCTGCAACCGATGGGACGGCACCAGCACCTCCAGGCGCATCTCCTGAATATGCTCGCGTCGCCCGACCGCGCCCTGATAGGGGTTCGCGCCCGCTTGCGGCTCGTAGGTGCCCGTGCCAGCCTGATAGAAGGCACAGCGCCGGTAGAGTCCGATCTCGCCCGCGCCCGCTGCCGCCATCCGATCCAGCACCGCATCCAAATGCTCTGGCGGTACGAAGGTGACGAGCTTGAACTGTTGCACTTCGGCGCCATCGCCGGCAGGGCGCACCTCTTCCAGACCCAGCTGCCCGGCGAGCGCGTCGTTGATGCCGCCTGGCGCACAGTCCCAGTTCGTATGCACGGCGATATGCGCCATCCGTGCGGCGCAGAGCTGCTGCAACGCGCTGCCGACTGGCTGATCATAGCGCACCGCGCTCAGCGGGCGATAGATCAGCGGGTGATGCGTGATGAGCAGCTGACAGTTGTGATAGACGGCTCTGGTGACGGTGCGCGGGTCAGCGTCCAGCGCGACCATCAGCCGCTCGACCTCCAGCTCGGGCGAACCGACCTGCAAGCCTGTCGGGTCGCCGGGTAATGCGAGCGCCGGCGGCGCTATCTGCTCAATCGCGTTCAGCACATCCCGCACCCGTATCGCCATCCCGCGGAGATTCTACCTGTCCGCCGCGCCAGCAGGTATACTCGGTGTGGTGATGCCCGATGAGTAAAGCCGTTGCCACAAAGCCGAAACGGGGGCGCAAACTCACCGAAGAACAGTTCCTGCGCCTGCCCGACGATGGACGCAAGTACGAACTGGTCGACAAGGAGGCAAAGGAAGTGCCCGCAGGACACGAACACGATGTGATCGGCATGCGACTGGGCGCGAAGATTCTCAGCTGCGCCTCGAGCCGCCGGGGCTATGTAGCAGGTTCACAGGCGGGTTTCCGCATGACCAACGGCAACATCCGCAGCCCCGATGTCGCCTTCACCCTCAAAGAGCGACTGCCCGACGGCAAACCCTCCAAAGGCTTTGAAACAGGCGCGCCCGACCTCGCGATTGAGATTGTCTCACCGAATGAGGACATTGCCGATCTGTTGCGCAAGATAGGGGAGTATTTTGCGTCGGGGGCGCAGCAGGTGTGGTTGCTGTTTCCGGAGACGCGCACGGTGAAGGTGTACAGTTCGCCGTTTGATGTGCGCACGCTGGTGGGGGACGACGAGTTGACGGGCGGTGATTTGCTGCCCGATTTTCGGTGCAAAGTGCAGGAGCTGTTCGAGTTATGAATCCCGCAATTAAAAACGGTGCCAACACTACCAGAAATGCACTACAAGGGTTTTCACTCACAGGGGATAGGGGTCGACCCCTCATACAGAGGGTGGCAATAAATAGGCGGGCAGGGCGCATCGGTCAGCAGCTCCCATATGCTGCGTGTTGCCTCCCGACTGCCATAGGGTGAACGATAGCAGCGCGGTGATACCTGCACCCGTTTGACCGCCCCATCCGTACACACCCGTAAAACCAGACCCGTGTAAGTCGCTGTTGGGTTAAAGAATCCACGCATCGGAAGGTCTCCCCACCCCCGTAAAGGACGCCCGTGCAGGACACAAGCAAATAGCCCGTGTGAGGGATCCGCTTCTGCTAACCGCCGACGGAACTCGGCGTCTGCTGACAAGTAGACATAACTGACTGGCGAACCCAGCTGACGGGTAGCCCAGCCGGAGATACCCTCTATCGGGTCAAGCGGGCATTTAAACACAGCGAGCGTCTTCACATAGAACCGCAACTGGGTAAGATGAGCCGCATAGCTCCCCTCATAATCATCCCGATAGAGTATCGCCGCCTTGCCCAGCTGGCTGAGATTGTTAATGCAAGCAACCATCTGCCCCCGCTTCTTTGTCTGCACGAGCACGGGCAGAATAAGGGCTGCCAGCAGGGCGATAATCGCAACGACGACCAGCAGCTCTATCAGCGTAAAAGCCCGATCCGTTCCACCATGCGCTCTGTCAGCCATATGCCACCTCGCAATAGAATCAGGGTTGTTCCTATTTGGAGAAGGTCAGGAACCAGCAGGGTTATCAGGCGCACATCCAGCACGAAGTCGGTCAGAAGGCGAATCACCATAAAGAACCCCGCTATACCCCCATAAAATATCCATTCGCGACGCCGTTGCTGGGAAGGGGATGGCGCTGTAGCGCGCAGGAGGTAGAGCAGGATGCCTGCGATGATGCCAATCACCGCCATCAGATGCCAGTTAGCAGGCAGGCGCAGACCTATCCGCATCATCCCCATCCAGTCGATGTCGGGCGACTGACCTGCGAATCGGCTTCCCAACCACATGCCCAGCGCATTAAAGAACATGCGCCGCAGGTGGTCGGCAAACCAGAAGCTGACGATCCCGGCACAACCGCTGCCCAAAACCCCTTCCCAGCACCACCTCATGGCACCACCTCTCAGGGACATTGATCCGGCGTGCAAGCACATCGCTTCCAGCTCCCAGGGTGGAAACAGGGAGGTTGAGGCTCTGCATCGTCCTCACTACAGCAGCCTACATCCTGCCAGCGGCCGCAACAGTAATAATTCCCCGCGAACTCGCACACATTCCGAGCCTTGTGAAAAGCGGGGTTAGAGCCCCATATTCCGTCGCAGTCACCACCCTGTGTCCAGTCACACCATTCTTGCTTATAGACATTATTGGGATATTCGGGACACGCAGGTATACCAAGGGGGATATACCGCCGCTCCGTTTCGCGAGGAGGATGTTGGCCGTTTCGCAGAGACAATCGCGCCAGATTTCGCTGAATCTCGGAAGGAGATGAGTTGCATCCGCAATCCGGGTTGCTTACAAGTGCCACCTTAACCCCCCCCCCCGCTCAGTTCGGCGAGTGCGGCGAGGGTGTTGGGCAGCGCCACGAGATTGGCGATCAACAGCGCACCAGCGCCCATCCACAGCATCTTCCGTCGTCTCATCGCTTTGTCCCTCCTGACTCGTTTGTGTGAGAGATGACACCTGCGTATCATCTCCACTATTATTAACACCGCAAACCCTCAAATCGTCACATCCAGAACCACAGTTCCGACGAACTTCCTCCACACCACGCTGGAAGCGCATCTTCGCCGCGCTCGCCGAAATGCCTAATTGCAAGGCAATCTCGTCCCATCTATAACCCGCCTCCAGCAGGTCATAAATCGCCTGCGCGGCGGCAGGCAGCTGCTGGTAGAGCCGCTGCTCCTCCAGATGCGCTATCGCCTCGCCTTCAGGGTCTGAAGAGGATGCCTCCTGCTGCGCCCAGCGCTCCAGCGCCTCTTGCTCGCGTTGACGCGACCGCCATAAGTTTAGCACCTGCCGGCGCACGGTTAGATGGAGGGTGTTGTCAGGCAGCGCATCGAGGAACGCCTCCAGCTCAGCTTCCGAAGCATCAGGATGATGGCGGCAATAGGCTTTCAGCAGGCGAATTAGGCTCTCCTGCAGAATGTCTTCCGCATCGGACAGGCTCAGCTCATAACGGCGAGCTATCCATCGTAGCCACTGTTCCCTCGTTCTCATCGTGAGTCCCCTCTTCGCTCTATTGATTCGTGCGATTGGCGGTTGATTCCTGCTTTATGTGCGCTTTTCGGGGAAGAAATAGGGTATTATAAGGCAGGTGGGGATCACCGCTGGAGGGATTACGATGGCAACGGTTGGAGCACTGGGATTGCTGGATCGGTTGCGCCCGTATCGGCGGCGCGTGCGCTGGGTGCTGATGTGGCGCTGGGGGGCAATCGGCGGCTTCGTTGGTACCCTCATCGCGATGGCGCTCGACGCGCTCGACTGGCTCGCTGTATTGAGCGTTCAGCCCGCTGGGCTGGTGGCGAGCATCCTCGCAGGGATTCTGCTGGGCTGCCTCTATGCGCTGCTGATCCCGCTGCCCGCGCCCGCGCTGGCACAACTGATTGACCGCCGCGGCGGGCTGAAAGACCGCCTGCAGACCGCTCTGGAGCATACCGACGGCGAGCATCTGTTTGACCAGCCGCTGATGGAGGACGCCCTTAACGCCCTGCTGTATCGTCGCCCTGCGGAGCTGTTCCGTTTCCGATTGGGCATCGGGCACGGACTGTTCGCGCTGGCGCTGGTCGCCCTGCTCGGTTTCCACTTCCTGCCCCAGATACTGGCGATGATGAGCTCCGAGCGGCGCGAGCAGCAGAAGCAGGTACAGCAGGCGGCGAAACAGATTGAGCAGGTCGCCAGGCCCATCATGGAGCGTGCCAGAAAGCCCGATGCGACCGAGCTGGAGAAGCGCATCGCCCGCAATATTGAACTCTACTCCCGTCGCGCCCGACAGGGACGCATGAGCAAGCAGGAGGCGCTCGTGCGCTATAACAGGCTGATGGAAGAAGCCCGCAAACTGGAGGCGCAGAGCCAGAAGCAGCTCCAGCAGGCTGCCCAGGAAGCCGCCACCGCGGGCGAAAAGCTCCGCCAGATCATGGCGAAACAGAACCAGCAACTGCAGCCCCTGCTGCAGCAGTTGCAGGCGGAACTGCAGGCGCTCCAGCAACAGCTGCAGACGGGCAAAGATTCGCAGGGCAACCCGCTCAGCGCGGCGCAGCGCGCCAGCCTGCAGGAGCAGATTCGCCAGCTGCAGGCGACCCTGCAAGCCCTGCGCAACCCCGCCACTGCCAGCCTGCAGAACCAGATGAGCGGGCTGCAACGCCAGATCAACGAACTCCAGCGCCAGCTGCAGTCAGGACGCGACTCGAAAGGCATCCCACTCAGCAAAGAGGCGATGGAAGCCCTCAAAAAGCAGCTGGAACGGCTCCAGCGGCAGCTGCGGGCGCTCCAGCTTTCCGAGCAGGCGCGCGAGTTCCTGCGCAAACTGATGAACGACCCCAACTTCATCGAGGCGATGCGCCGCCTGCAGGAACTGGCGAAAAAGTGCCAGCAACTGAACCAGAACCAGAGCCAGCAACAGCGCCAGCTCACGCAGGAAGAAATCGAGCGCATGGCACGCGAGCTGGAGAAGCGACTCGAAGAGCTGGCAAAACGCTACAACAGCGACGAACAGATTCGCGAGCTGGCGAAGCAGATACTGGAGCAGGTCAAACGCATGAAGGAGCTGAGCCAGTGCCAGGGCGCCTGCTCGGGACTGGGGCTGGCAGGCATGTGCTTCGGGCTGGGTGCAATCCCGCGCCCAGGTGGCGGGTGGGACAAGCACGACTACTTCGGTCAGCCCGAAATGTTCAATCAGGGCGCGAAGAACCCTGAACTCAAGATCCCGATGAAGAACACGCCTGTGTCGGGTCAGCCACCGATGTTGCCCGGTCCGGCGGACTATGAGGAGTACGAGGCGCCGCCGACGCCTGGTGGCAGCAGCGTGCCGCTCACACAGGTTCTGCCCAGCTACCAGAAGAAGGCGGAGCAGGCACTGGATAAGCAGAACATTCCGCCCGCCGAGCGCAAACGGGTCAAGCGCTACTTCGAATCGCTTAACAGCGGGCAGTGATGCGGCTGGACGGAACCAAAATAAGGGGCGCGGTCACCGCGCCCCTTACTGGTCATCCCCTCTTCGTGAAAAGAGGGCTATGCACAAGCGGAATGGCTTTGGAATCCAACTCTTGCGTACTCCAATGATGAGACACCCCTGCCCACCCTTAGCGCGCACTCAGGGGCAGTGCAGGTATACTTCGGCAGGAGAGCGTGATGGCGCCCTTTTTCTATGCCAGCCAGCTGGAGCAGTATCAGTTTTCGGAGTCGCACCCGCTGAAGCCGATGCGCCTGCGCCTGATGATGGAGCTGATGACGGCGTACGGCATGTTCGATCGGCTGCGCCTGCTACAGCCCTCCCTTTCCGACGACGAGGCGCGGGCAGAGATATCGCGCGTGCATACCGAGCCGTATGTGCAGGTGGTGCAGGCAATCAGCGCGGGCGAGCCGGTGATGGCGATGCACCGCTGGGGCTTCTCGCCGTTCGGGGATAACCCGCCCTTTATGGGCATGTGGGAGGCATCGCTGGCATATGTGAAGACGACAATTGCTGCCGCGCGTGCCGTGCGCGACGGCGAGCCGCTGGCGTTCAGCATGGGCGGCGGACTGCACCACGCGCTGCCCGACCGCGCCAGCGGATTCTGCATCTTCAACGACCCCGCCATCGCCATCACCATCCTGCGCGAGCGATTCCCGCGAGTCGCCTACCTTGATATCGACCTCCATCACGGCGACGGCGTGCAGTGGATTTTCTATCGCGACCCGACGGTGCTGACCGTCTCGATCCACGAAAGCGGGCAGTGGCTCTTTCCGGGCACGGGCTTCGCGAACGAGCTGGGCGAGGGCGAGGCATGGGGCACCTCGATCAACATCCCGCTGGCGCCCGAAACGGATGACGACCTCTGGTGGTGGGCGTTCGAGCAGGTTGTGCCGCCCGTTTTTGAGCGGTTCCGACCCGACGCGCTGGTGCTGCAGATGGGCGCCGACCCGCACTATTTAGACCCGCTGGGTCATCTGAACCTCACGGCGCAGGGCTGGCTGCGAGCTGTCCAGTGGGCGCGCACGCTGGGTCTGCCGACCGTCGCGCTGGGTGGCGGCGGCTACAACCTCACCACCGTGCCCCGCATGTGGACGCTGGCGGTCGCCACCTTAGCCGACATCGACCTGCCCGATGAAACCCCAGCTCATTTCAGCTGGCATAACCGCATCCCCACCCTCACCGACCACGAGAAGCCATCCATCGCGCCCGACGACCGCGACTACGCCCGCCGCTACGCCGAGCAGCAGGTCACTTTCCTGCAAAAAGCCCTCAACAGCAAGCCAATCGGCAGGAATCATCCCGCAGAGCCGCGAACTTAAACCGAACGGAGGGATAGAATGGCACGCGTAACTTTGCTGATCGGGCTATCGAACGGGCTGGAAGTGGACTGCCCGATTAATTCGCGCGAGGAAGCCGAGCAGGTGCTGAACCAGCTGCGCAACTCCGACGAGCTGATTCGGCTGCCGGGTGTGTGCTATGTGCGCCACTCAGGCTCCACCGAGCTGGGCGCACGCGGAATCGTCGATGTGCATCCGAGCCATGTAACCTACACCCAGATACTGGGGGTGGACGAATAGAGCGATGGACTTCACATTGAGCGAAGAGCATCTGATGGTGCGCGACACTGTGCGCCGCTTCGTGGAGAACGAGGTCAAGCCCTTCATTCGCGAGTGGGATCGGCACGGCGCCGACCCCAAAGTGTACACGCGAATGGCGGAGCTGGGGCTGCTGGGCATCTGCATCCCGCGTCGATGGGGCGGCGCCGGGCTGGACTATATCAGTCTCGGCATCGCCTGCGAGGAGCTGGAGTATGGTGACACCTTCCTGCGCGTGATTCTGTCGGTGCATGTGGGGCTGACCGCGCTCACGCTCCTCGCGTGGGGCACCGACGAGCAGAAGGAGCGGTTCCTGCGCCCGCAGGCGACGGGACAGCGGC
Source organism: Armatimonadota bacterium (assembly GCA_037445735.1). Lineage (GTDB taxonomy): Bacteria > Armatimonadota > Fimbriimonadia > Fimbriimonadales > GBS-DC > HRBIN15. The sequence continues at coordinate 28,366 of JBBIJY010000007.1, forward strand.
TGGGCGCCTTCTGCCTCACCGAGCCGAACGCGGGCAGCGATGTCGCCGGCATGCAATCCGTCGCCCGACGCGAGGGCGACCACTACATTCTCAACGGCGAAAAAATCTGGATTTCGCTGGCGGAGGTCGCCGACCAGTACCTGGTGGTCGCCTGGACCGATCTGGCGAAGAAGGCGCGGCGGGATCATTCGGGCATGAGCGCGTTCATCGTGGAGCGCGAGCGCGACGGCGTGAAGCCCTACACCCTGCACGGCAAGCTGGGCGTGCGCGCGGGCAACACGGGCGGCGTCGTGTTCGAAAATGTCGCCGTGCCCATCGAGAACCGAATCGGCGAGGAAGGCGAGGGCTTCAAAATCGCCATGTTCGCGCTCGATCAGGGGCGCTACACCGTCGCGGCAGGCTCCGCCGGGCTGATCCGCGCCTGCCTCGACGAATCGGTGCACTATGCCCGCGAGCGCAAAACCTTCGGCAAGCCCATCGCCGAGCATCAGCTCATCAAGCAGAAAATCGCGCAGATGGCTGCCGACTACGAGATCAGCGTGCTGCTGTATCAGAAGGTCGGCTGGATGAAAAATCGGGGTCTGCGCAACACGCGAGAGACCTCGCTGGCAAAATGGTACGCAACCGAGGCGGCGCAGCGGGCAGCGAACGCCGCCGTGCAGATTTTCGGCTCCTACGGCTTCTCCGACGAGTACCCGGTGGAACGCTTCTACCGCAACAGCAAGGGTGCCACCATCTACGAGGGCACCTCCGAGATTCATACCCTGCTGCAGGCGGACTATGCGCTGGGCTACCGCGTCGATAAGCCGCTGCGGGTCAGTTTACCGCCCTATCCATTCGCTGAGGATCAGTAGCGTCTGCCCTCACCCGCAGCTTTGATGCTGACTGCCCCCTCCGCAAGGTTCCCCCCGCTTCGCGAGGGGAACCACGGCTTGGTTCCCCTGGCTGCAGGGAGAACCTGAAGGAGGGGGCTGGATTACCTCCTAAATTGCCTTTAACATCTTCTCAATATAGTTATTATCTTTCATAAAAAGTATGTGATGGTCCTCAGAAGCGATCTAGGAAAGCGAGGCTGGGTATAATTCTCCCACCATGAGCCACAGAAAACCTTATCCGAACGACCTGACCGATAAACGAGTGGGCCCTCCTCGAACCCCTCCTCAAAAAAGCCCTCTACGGACGCAAACGCAAACACCGCGGCGCCCCCCTCAAGTACCCCCTGCGCGAAATCGTCAACGCCATTCTTTGTCGGGGGTCGTCCGTTTCAGTCGGTGTTGGCTGGTTTGTAGCCTGCCTGTGATTGTCCCTCATCCCCTTGCCCTCTCTCCCACGCTGTGGGAGGGGGTTGCCCCTCACCTGTACCCTCTCCCCTCTGGGGAGAGGTTTTTTTTGGTTTTTTTTTCCTCCGCAGAGGGAAGAGGATTTTTGTTTTTTTTTCACGGCTGAAGCAGTGAAGGCAGGTCGGCTTGAGTTGTCCAGGGTTCAGGTGCGGGATGCGCCGGCTACAGTCGCCGATGCTAACAGCCTGTAAAGCCCCTCATCGCTGCTCACGATAGGCGCGCTCTTAAGGGCGCGGAGCACAGAACAGGTATAATCCGAGCGTTCAGGAGAGGCAAAATGGCTGCGATTGAGGCGGTTCGGGCGCGCGAGATTCTCGATTCGCGCGGCAATCCCACTGTGGAGGTGGAGATCATTCTGGACGATGGCGCGTTTGGGCGGGCGGCAGTGCCCTCCGGCGCGTCCACCGGGACACACGAAGCGCTGGAACTGCGCGATAATGACGAACGCTATGCCGGTCGGGGCGTGCGCCAGGCGATTGACAACATCCGCGAGCAGATTGCACCCGCCATCGAAGGCATGGACGCCACCCGCCAGCGCGAGATCGACGAGATTCTGATTGCGCTGGACGGCACGGAGAACAAATCGCGGCTGGGCGCCAACGCGATTCTGGGCGTCTCGCTGGCGGTGGCGCATGCAGCCGCTGACCATTTCGGGCTACCCCTCTATCGCTATATCGGCGGTCTGGACGCCCATGTGCTGCCTGTGCCCCTGATGAACATTCTGAACGGCGGCAAGCATGCGGAAGGCGGCGCCGACTTTCAGGAGTTTATGATTGTGCCGGTGGGTGCGCCCACCTTCGCCGAGGCGCTGCGCATGGGCGCCGAAATCTACCAGTCGCTCAGGCGGGTGTTGAGCGAGCGCGGGCTGGGCACGGCGGTCGGCGATGAGGGCGGCTTCGCGCCCGCCGTTCCAACCGTCGAGCGCGTGCTGGAGCTGCTCAGCGAAGCCGTTGAACGCACCCCCTACCGACTCGGCGAGCAGGTCTACTTCGCGCTCGATGTCGCGGCGTCCGAACTCTATCGCGACGGCTCCTATGTGCTGCGCGCGGAAGACCGCGTGCTGGACACCGACGGCATGATCAGGCTCTATGAGCAACTGATTGAGCGGTTCCCCATCCTTTCCATCGAGGACGGGCTGGCGGAAGACGACTGGGAGGGCTGGGTCGCGCTGACGCAGGCACTGGGCGGCAAAATCCAGCTGGTGGGCGATGATCTGTTTGTGACCAACATCAACCGACTGGAGCAGGGCATCCAGCAGGGCTGCGCCAACAGTATCCTTATCAAGCCGAACCAGATTGGCACGCTAACCGAAACGCTGGACGCCATCCGCTACGCCCACCGCAACGGCTACTCCACTATCCTCTCACACCGTTCGGGCGAGACCGAGGACACCACCATCGCCGATCTGGCAGTGGCGGTGAACGCCGGTCAGATCAAGACGGGCGCACCCTGCCGCAGTGAGCGCACCGCCAAATACAACCAGCTCCTGCGCATCGAGGAGGAGCTGGGTTCGATGGGAGTCTACGCGGGTGGCTCTGCATTTGGGCTATGAGGCGCACCAAGATTGTTGCCACGCTGGGTCCAGCAATAAGCAGCTTTGAGACCCTGTGCGCGCTGATTGAGGCAGGTGTAAGCGTCGCCCGAATCAACACGGCGCACGGCGACTGGGACACCCGCCGCCAGTGGATTGGCTGGCTGCGCGAAGCCGAGTCGCGCTACAGCATCCCCATCGCCATCCTGCTCGATCTGGCGGGACCGAAGGTGCGCATCGGCGCCCTGCCCGAACCTATCCCCCTTCAGCGGGGTCAAACCGTGCGCTTTGTTAATCCATCGGCAGGCTCCTCTCTCCCCCAGCGGGGGAGAGGGGCTGGGGGTGAGGGCGCCGACTCTGGTAAATCCCTCTCCCCCAGTGGGGGAGAGGGTACGGGTGAGGGGGCAGACTCTCGCACACGAACAGGCAAGCCCCTCACCCCAACCCTCTCCCCAGAGGGGAGAGGGAGTGAATCAGCCCTCTCCCCCAGCGGGGGAGAGGGTACGGGTGAGGGGGCAAACCTCACCATTCCCCTGCCCGTGCCCGAACTCTTTCGCGCGGCGCAGCCCAACGACCGCCTGCTGATCGACGACGGCAGCATCGAGCTGCGAATCGTGCAGGTGCGCGAGGGCGAGCTGGAGGCGGTGGTGCTGGAAGGGGGCGAGCTGCGCTCGCAGCGCGGCGTCACCCTGCCCAACCGCGTGATACCGCTGCCCTCGCTTACGCCCAGAGACCGCGATGACCTCCTCAAGGGGCTGGAACTCGGCGTCGACTGGATCGCGCTCTCATTCGTGCGCAGCGCCGCCGATGTGCTGAACCTGCAGGCGCTTATCAGGGAACATGGCGCCGACACACCCGTGATTGCCAAGATTGAGCAGCGGGCGGCGCTGGACGATCTGGAGGCGATTGTCGAGGTTGCCGACGGCATCATGGTGGCGCGGGGTGACCTCGGCTTGCAGGTCGATCTGGCGGAGGTGCCTGCCCTGCAGAAGCGCATCATTCGGCTCTGTAATGCACACGCCAAGCCCGTCATCACCGCCACGCAGATGCTGGAGAGCATGATTCACGAGGCTCGCCCCACCCGCGCGGAGGTCACGGATGTGGCGAACGCGGTGCTGGACGGCACTGACGCGCTGATGCTCTCAGGCGAGACGGCGATTGGCGCGTTCCCTGTGCAGGCGGTGCGCTGGATGGCGCGAATCGCCGAGCATGCCGAGCGCGAGCTGTTTCGGCAGGGCGCGAATCGCGGGGCAATGCAACCCGTGCCCGACCCGGAGCCGTCCCATCCGCACATCACCACCGAAGCCGTGGCGCGTGCAGCCTGTCTGGTGGCGCAGATGGTCGGCGCGAAGGCGATCCTGACCCCCACCACATCGGGCGGCACGCCACGCTGGGTGTCCCACTTCCGTCCCGAACAGCCCATCCTGGCGCTCACGCACAGCGAGAGAGTGTGGCGGCGGCTCGCTCTGCTGTGGGGCGTCGCGCCGCTGCGAATCCCGCAGGTCTCCAGCACGGACGAGATGACCGCGCAGGCGCTGATTGCTGCCCGCCAGACGCGCCTGGTGCGGGGCGGCGACCGCCTGGTGCTGACCGCCGGCGTGCCCGTGAATGTGCCCGGCAACACCAACATGATTCAGGTGCTGACTGTGGAACGGTGAAACATCCCACATGAAGAGGGCTTTTTATGAGATTGCTGCATCCAGCACGGTAATAATATCGATGCACCGCTGGAAGTCCTGAGTATTATAAAGTGAGCAGATAGCGCACCTCGTGTGCCAGCATTGTGGCGACCAATCGCGCATCGTGAACTTGCTTGCCTTGAATCCTGCGTGTGGATGCCAGATAAAACCAGATATAAGCAACAACACCATCGCCATCCAGTAATTCCACGCTGTCCAGCAGTTCAAGCAGGTAGCCTGCCACATCCTGAACATTCCAGCCGAATCCATTAGCGCTAATGGGGCGTGTGGCAACATTCCAGAACTCGATAACAACCTGCAGCGCCAAGCAAGGTATCAGTTGGCGCTCCCTCAGGTTTTTGAATCGCAGCGACGGCTGATTGGTGAAGGGGGTCAGCAGCATTGGCAAGCCGCAACAGCACATTCGTATCAAGCAAGCATCTCTCCATCAGTCGTACAGGTTCTCACGGCGTAAGGCTTCGTTAGAGAGCGCAGGTGCAGGCGGGCGCGGTTTGCTTGCCCACTCCAGAATGCTTGCAATCACTTCGTCGGGTGTCTTTTTGACAGTATCCAGCCCTGCTTCGGGCGAGCAGGCGTACTTCTGGCGCAGAATACCAATCAGCGTGTTCGCCTGTTCAGGCGCGTGCGCCAGCAAGCGCAGCAGCTCAGACAGCTCCTCTTCCGAAGCATTCCGCGCTATCGCTATCATCTCGCGTGCATCAACGGCGGTTATCATCGCAGAGGTATTATACCATCCCTCTGGCGGAAGACAGCGAACCCCCATCGAACAGCCATAATTAAAGCCGATGGTCTGTCCCAAGTGCTTTGCGGAGATACCTGATACGAGCGCGTTCTGCATGGAGTGCGGGGCGCGTCTGCGGGAGGACACAATTGACCCGCTGTATGCCGAAGGCTCCGATCGGGAGGTGTACCCCGAAATCGCGCGGGCGAACCTGCTGCGCATGAAGGGCGAGTACGAGGCGGCGATCGAAGTCTGTCTGGGCATTCTGCGCCGCTACCCCAGCAACGAGACGGCGCACGCCCTGCTGGGCGATATCTATGCCGATCAGGGCAAGCTCGCCGACGCTATCCAGTGGTACGAACTGCTGGTCGAACTGGCGCCCACCAGCGCGGTCTATCGGGCGAAGCTGGAGAATCTGCGTGCGTTGCAGGCGGCGCAGCAGGCGCAGCCAGTGATACCATCCCCAGCGATGCCGGCGAACACGGAGCCAGTGCGCCCGTCCACGCTGCGTGTGTGGGTCTACGCGCTGTTCGGTCTGCTCATATTGATTCTGATTGCGGCGGCGTTTGTGGCGGGGCAGCGGATGTCCTCCGCCAGCCTTGAGCCGTCAAGGGCTTCCGCTGCCAGTTCGGGCGGCATCCAGCCACCGCGCACGGCTCCTGATACAACAAACAACCTGCCAGGCATCCCGCCACCACCAGCCGAGCCATCCGACGCGCAGGGCAGCCATGAGCCGTCCAGTGCGCTCCTGCCCTTCTGTGGCATGGGCGAGACGGAGGAGCAGCTCGCACGGGCGGTCAGCCAGCAACTGGGCGGTCAGGCGGTCGCCTGCTTCTTTGAACCGCTGTTGAACCGCTGGACGGTGCGCACGCGCATTCAGGCGGGCGCGCTCACGCGGGCGCGCGTGATGCAACAGGCGTTGCTGGTCGCTGCTGCCACCTTCGCGCAGGCGCCCAGCCTGCAGAGCGCCACCGTCATCGTGCTGGTGCCGGGCACCGCTGGCTCCGACACCGCGCTCTTCTCCGCCGAGATCAGCCGCGCGATGCTGCCGCCCGATGTGCGCACGCTCACCGACGCCCAGATCGAAACCCTCTTCCAGTCGACTCGCGTCTGGTGGAACCCCGCTGTGCCGCTGACCCCTGCTAATCCAGCAGGTCAGGCGCAGACGCCGTCGAATCCCTTCTCGCGATGAGCCAGTGGATTGCGCGGGTGCTGTTTGGAGCGGTTGTCGCGTTCGTTATTGGCAGCGCGATCTGGAACAACATCGTCACCAATCGGCTGATTGAGGAGGCGACGGGACGCGACATCGAGCGTCAGACGCGCGCACTCACGCTGCTATCGGAGCGGGAGGACTTTTTTGACCTTATTCAGTCGCGGCGCCCGCCCCGACGCCTGCGCGTGGCAATCGGCGTCGAGCGCATGAACAACCCGGTGGGCGTGAAGGTCGCGCTGGCGATGCTGCGCGACCCGGAGCCGCGCGTGCGCGACCGATTCCTGCAGGCTCTGCTCAAAATCGGCGGCGATAATCTCGACGCACTTGCCGAGGGGCTGAAGAACCCCGACGCGAATGTCAAAAACGGCACGGTGAAGGTGATGGTTCAGCTGGGCACGCGCTGTCTGCCCGTCGCGCTCAAGGCGTTCGAGAACAAAGATGCTCGTCAGGCTGCCGCCGAGGTGCTGGTGCAGTTCGATAGCGCGAGCGTGCCCGGCTTGCTCGCGATTCTGAACCGTGCAACCGACGAGGAATTGAAACTGGACGCGATTAACACGCTGGGACGCATCGGTGATCAGCGGGCGACCGACGCGCTTCTGCCCTACCTGAATCTGCCGCCTGAAAAGCGACGAATTGTGCTGGTGGCGCTGGGCAGTATCGCGGACCCCCGCACGGAGCCGATACTGGTGGAGGCGTTGCGCTCGCCTGCGGAGGACCCCGATGCGCAGGCGCAGGTCGCGCTGGGGCTGGGACGAATCGCCACGCCAGGCGCCATTCGTGCGCTGGTTCAGGCGCTGGGCGACCCCGATCTGGAGGTGGCGGACGCCGCCGCGCAGGGGCTGCAGCAGGCAGGTGTGAAGGCGCTGGACGCCCTTGCCAGCGCGCTCGCCGATGAGCGGGTCGGTGTGCGCATGCGAGCGGTGGCGGCGTTGAGCGGCATTCGCGACCGACGCGCGGTGGAACTGCTGCAGCGGGCGTTGCGCGATAGCGACGCGCGGGTTCAACGCGCCGCCGCCGACGCGCTGGGCGAGAACGGTTTGCCCGAAGCCGTGCCGGTGCTGATCGAAGCGCTCGGCGCGGATGATGGCGGCGTCGCGCTCAGCGCCGTGCGCAGTCTAACCCGCATCGGTCAGTCGGCTATTCCTGCCCTGTTGAACATCCTGCGTGCCCCGCAGAACACCCAGCGAGCTTACTTCGCCGCGCTGGCGCTGAGCCAGATTCCAGAAGCCGAGCCTGCACTGCTCCGCGCGGCGCAACAGCCCGAAACGCGCCGATTCGCGCTGATCGCGCTCAAGGAGCGGCGCTCGCAAGCGGCTCGCCCCCTCTTTGAGGGGGCACAGCACAGCAACGATCCCGCCCTGCGCCAGATCGCGCGCGAGGCGCTGATGCAACTCTCGCCATGAAACCCGCTCGCGACTGGCTGGGGCGACTGCTTTCCATCGCCGTGTTTTTGACGGGCATCGTGTTGATGCTGATCGCCTTCTGGCTCGCCTATCGCATGTTCCAGACGCCGCCCCAGCGACTGTTCCAGAGCGCAGGCGGCAGCAATCCGAACCTGAACGCAATAGCGACGGGCATCTGGGCAGCCCTGCGCGGCATCCTGCTGCTGGTGCTGATGGCAATCGTGGGCGGCATGGTCGCCAATCGGGGGATCAACCTCTACCTCGCCGTCCGCCGCGCCGAGTATGAAGAAATGAATGCCCGCACCCCCCTCGCCCCTGCTTCCGGCAGCGAAGAGAAGAAATAAGCACCGATCACGGTGCAGGTATCTGCACAGCATCCAGCAGGTGAATCGCCTTGTGAAGTTGCAGCAGGAGGGTGAACCGTATGCCTTCTGGTGTCAGATAGACCTGATTGCCCACCCGTGCAAGCAAACCGAGTTGCGCAGCATACTCAACATACATGCGCGTTGCATCGCAGCGCGTCTTGGTTTGCCTCCAGCGAAGCCGATTGCCCACTGACAGTGTGAAATACTCACGCAGGGTCTCCAGCGGCACAGGGTAGCTGTTACGAGCGAGAGTCAGCCTCTTTTACCGTATGTCCGCGCTGGAGTGTACCCGAAAAAGGTATACTCCATTCATCATGGCGAAGCGGGGCACGGTGCGGCTGATCACGCTCGGCTGTGCCAAGAACGAGGTCGATTCGGAAGAGATTGCGGGCGTGCTGCAGCAGGCGGGCTATCAGCTTGATGCCCGCACGCGCACGCCCGATATGATTATCATCAACACCTGTGGCTTCATCGAACCTGCCAGGCAGGAGAGCCTGCAGGCGATTCGGGAAGCCCTGCGCGAGAAGCGGGCGGGCAACACGCAGAAGGTGATTGTCGCTGGCTGCCTGGTTCAGCGGATGGGCGACGCGCTGCGCCAGATGCTGCCTGAAGTGGACGCCTTTGTGGGCGTGGGGCAGATGGCACGCTTCGCCGAGATTGTCAGCACCGTGTCGCAACGGCGCGAGGCGACCCCGCTGATGGACATCCAGCCGCCGCACCACCGCTGGGCAGAGGTCACCACCCGCCTGCGCAGCCGAACCCCATGGTCCGCCTACCTCAAAATCTCCGAAGGCTGCGACCACCGCTGCACCTTCTGCACCATTCCGTCGTTTCGCGGGCGGCATGTGAGCAAGCCCATCGAGCGCGTGCTGGAAGAGGCGCGCTGGCTCGCCCAGAACGGCGCCAGAGAGATCAATCTCATCGCGCAGGACACCACGCAGTATGGCTATGACCTCTATCGCCGCTTCATGCTGCCCACCCTGTTGCACGAGCTGGCGCAGGTGGAGGGCATCCGCTGGATTCGGATTCACTACGCCTATCCATCGCGTGTGTCGGACGCGCTGATTGAAACGATGGCGAGCCTGCCGCAGGTTGTGCCCTATCTGGATGTGCCGCTTCAGCATGTGAACCGCGCGATTCTGCGGGCGATGCGCCGCCCGGGCGATGGCGCAACTTATTTGCGCATGGTGGAGCGTCTGCGCACGGCGATGCCCGATATCGCCATCCGCACCACCTTCATCGTCGGCTTTCCGGGCGAGACCGAAGCGCAGTTTCAGGAACTGCTCGATTTTCTGTATGAGGCGCGGTTGGACCGCGTGGGCGCGTTCATCTATTCGCGGGAGAAGGGCACTCCCGCTGCTGAGATGCCTGACCAGGTGCCGTTTCGGGTCAAGCGTGAGCGGTTTGACCGCCTGATGCGCGCCCAGCAGCCCATCTCGCTGGCGCGTAATCGCGAATGGGTCGGCAGGGAGATGCTCGTGCTGATAGAGGGCTACTCTGCAGAGGGCGCGTATGCCGTCGGGCGCAGCCACCGCGACGCGCCCGAAGTGGATGGGCTGGTCTATGTGCGCGACTGCACCGCCGCGCCCGGCGACTTTATCAGCGTGCGCATCGAGCGCGCCGATGTGTATGACCTGTTCGGCGTCCCTTCGGGTATACTCTCCCCATCGGAGGCTTAAAATGGCAAACGAAGCGAACTTTCTGGACGATCCGCGCCCGGAAGGGCGCCAGCCGATCCCGCCCGGTCATATCCCCCTGCTGGAAGCCATCTTCTCGCAGACGCCCGAAGTGGAGATGGTGCTGGCGTTCACCGTGCGCGCGGAAGGCGTGATGCAGAGCGACGCTACCTTCGGCATCTGGCTACGCGAAGATTTGACCCACGAGGATAAGATCGAGACCATGCGTCAGCTGGCGCAGGCGTTCCATGTGATTGTGGAGCCGAACTACTATCTCGATCTGATGCTGGTCAGCCCGCGCGACCGTGCGCTGTGGCAGATGGCGGTGGAGAACGGCGACATCATCTATGTGCGGGAGGAGGAAGAAGTGGCGCAGCAACTGCAGCAGATTTTCCAGCAGCCGCCGATAAGCGACGACGAACGCGATATCGAGGTGATGCGGGTGCTTTAGCGCCTGCGCCTACAGCAGGCTCACAGGGTCGATATCGACGGTCAGGCTCGCGCGCTCGCGCGGTTCGAGCGGGTTCAGCGCCTCCCGCAAGCTCGCTGCCGGCTGGCTCTGAGGTGTCAGCTTCAGCAGCAGGTGATAGCGGTAGCGCCCCTGCAGGCGTTCGAGCGGCGCGGGCGCGGGTCCCAGCATCTGGATGAGGCTCTCGCCCATCACCTGCGGCAGGCTTGCCCTTAAACGCTGAAGCAGCTGGAACGCCCGCTCCGGGTTCGCATCCTGCGCCAGAAGGTTCACCAGTCGGCAAAAAGGGGGATAGAGCGGCTCACGGCGCAGCGGCAGCTCCTGCTGATAGAACGCCTCATAATCGTGCGTGCGGGCGCAACGAACAGCGTGATGGTCCGGATTAAAGGTCTGAATCAGCGTGCGTCCCTGCTGTTCGCGTCGCCCTGCCCGCCCCGCGACCTGGGTGAGCAGCTGGAAGGTGCGCTCGGCGGCGCGGAAGTCAGGCAGATGGAGCGCGGTATCCGCGTTCAGCACGCCCACCAGCATCACACGCGGGAAGTCCAGCCCGCGCGCCACCATCTGCGTGCCGATCAGCGCATCGAGCTCGCCTGCCCGAAACGCCTGCAACAGTTGCAAATAGAGGTCGCGACGGCTCAACACATCGCGATCCAGCCGCGCCACGCGCAAATGGGGCAGCAGCTCTTTGAGTGTCATCTCCACGCGCTGGGTGCCGATGCCATAGGGCACAAGGCGCGTGCCGCCACAGTTGGGGCACAGGCGCGGCGCGGCCACCCGCGCGTTGCAGTGATGACAGCGCAGCCCACGCTCGACCGCCACATGATAGGTCAGCGACACGGCGCACCGCTCACACTTCGGCACGAAGCCACACTCCCGACAGAGCAGCATCGGGGCGAACCCGCGCCGATTGAGGAACAGGATTACCTGCTGCCCGCGCGCGACCGTCTCCCGAATCGCTTCAAGCAAGGCGGGGCTGATGGTCGTGCGGGGCTGCCCGCGCAGATCAATCAGCGACACTTCGGGCAGCGGCGTGCCACCAATGCGTTCAGGCAGATGCAGCAGCTGGAGCGCACCCTGCTGGGCGCGATAGAAGGTCTCGCAGGCGGGCGTCGCACTGCCCAGAAGCAGCACCGCCTGCTCCGTTTGCGCCCGCGCTTCCGCCAGCAGACGCGCGTGATAGAGCGGCGACTGCTGCTGTTTATAGGCGGGTTCATGCTCCTCGTCCAGAATGATGAGTCCGACGCGGCGCAGGGGCGCGAACAGGGCGGAGCGTGCGCCCACCACAATCGGCGCCTGACCGTTCCGCACGCGCAACCACTGTGCATATCGCTCCGACGGGTTCAGCTGGCTATGCAGCACGGCGACCGCGTTCCCGAACCGCTCGCGGAAGGCGGCAGTCAACTGCGCCGTGAGCGCGATTTCGGGCACTAAAAACAGCACCGTGCGCCCCGCGCGCAGGGTCATCGCCGCCGCCTGCAGGTAAACCTCCGTCTTGCCGCTGCCCGTTACCCCGTAGAGCAGAAACGCCCGATAGCTGCCCGATTCGATGGCGTGCCGCAGAGTCTGCAGAACCGCCTGCTGATGGGGCGTCGGTGTGGGGATGGCGGGTTCCGCGCATGGGCGGAGGTCTGGCTCCGTGCGATGCGCGATTCGGCGCACCAGCCCGCGCGATTCGAGCATGCGCAGGCTGTTCGCGCTGGCGCCCGTCTGCTCCAGCAGCTCGCGCACGGGCATCCGCCCTTCAGGGTGCAGCAGCAGGCGTGTCAGCAGGGCACTTTGCACCCTTGCGCGGTTCGCCTCCTGCCGAAAAAATTGCTCTAACTGCTCTGGGGTCGCATTAAGCGTGATCCAGGCTTCGTCGCGGGAAGGCGCCGGTGGGGGTTGCAGCTCATAGAGCATACGTACGATCCCCTTCTGGCGCAGGGCAGGTAATCCGCTGTTGAGAATGGGCGCGGCGAGCCGCCGCCTGAGCGCGTGCAGGCTCAATCGTCCGCCCGCCGCCCGCAGCGCATCGACCACCATGCGCTGATTGACCGAGCGCAGGGGTGGCACGGGTTCGACCAATTCAACGATGGCGTGTAGATGGGCGCGGGCGAGCGCGGGCAGCACCGTCTGAACCGCTTCGGCAGGCGAGCAGAGCGCGTTCTCCTGCAGCTGGCGGGCGAGCTGCATCAGCCCGCTATCCAGCAGGGGCTGATCCAGCACGCACTCGATGGGTTTAAGCTGTTCGGCGGGCAGGCTCGGCTCGCCGTCGTACAGACGCCAGATGACGCCCAGCGCCATGCGCCCGCCGAGCGGCACCATCACGCCCGCGCCCGCATGCAAGCCGTGCGTGAGCGATTCGGGCACCGTGTAGGTGAAAGCGGTGTAGCCCGCGCTGCCGCCCGCAAACACAATCACATCCGCCAGCCTCATCGCGCGCCCACCCCTACACTTTACCCGCTGGCACGGGAGAGGGGCAGGATGCTCCCTCACCTCAGAGGGAAATCAGTTTTTGTTCAGACTGGCTCCAGCACGGGGGCGGTCGTCTCCGCCTCTTTCAGGCGCGCCTCCAGCTCCTCCGAATGAACCAGTGCAATCGGCAGCACCTCGTCCATATGGCGCACGCGATGGAAGGTCATCTGCTCGCGCACATGCTCCGGGATGTCGTCCAGGTCGGGCTCGTTCTCGTCGGGCAGGATGACCTCGTAGATGCCCGCGCGGTGCGCCGCAATCACCTTCTCTTTCACGCCGCCGACGGGCAGCACGCGCCCGCGCAGGGTGATCTCGCCCGTCATCGCCACATCGCGTCGCACGGGTCGCCCGGTGAGCGCGGAGGCGAGCGCCGTCGCCATCGTGATGCCCGCCGAGGGACCATCTTTCGGGATGGCGCCTTCGGGCACATGGATGTGGACATCGTACTTGCGGTGGAACTCAGGCTCGATGCCGAGTTGCTGTGCGCGCGAGCGGATGTAGGTCATGGCGGCTTGCGCCGATTCTTTCATGACCTCGCCGAGATGCCCTGTAAGCAGGAGGCGCCCCTCGCCCGGCACGACGGCGACCTCCACTGCCATCACATCGCCGCCGAACTCGGTGTACGCCAGCCCCATCGCGACGCCAACCTCATCTTTTTCCTCTTTGGTGCCGAATCGGTAGCGTGGTTTGCCCAGATAGTCGGGGATGTTCTCGGCGGTGACGACCACCTTCTGCTGTGCCTCGCCCGCTGCGACCTTCTTGGCGACCTTGCGGCAGATGGTGGCGATTTCGCGCTCCAGATTGCGCACGCCCGCCTCGCGCGTGTATTCGCGAATGATGCGCAGCAGCGCGTCGTCGCTGAACTCGATCTGCCCGGCGGTCAGCCCGTGCCGCTCTATGGTGCGCGGCACCAGATAGCCTTTGGCAATCTGGAGCTTCTCGTCTTCGGTGTAGCCCGAAAACGGGATAATCTCCATGCGGTCGCGCAAGGGTGGCGGGATGGTCTCCAGCGTGTTGGCGGTCGTGATGAACATCACCTCCGACAGGTCGAACGGCACTTCCAGATAGTGGTCGGAGAAGCGTTCGTTCTGTTCGGGGTCGAGCGCTTCGAGCAGGGCGGAGGTGGGGTCGCCGCGGAAGTCGAAGCCGAGTTTATCGATTTCGTCCAGCATGAAGACGGGGTTGCGCGTGCCCGCCTGGCGCAGTCCCTGAATGATGCGTCCGGGCAGGGCGCCGATGTAGGTGCGGCGGTGCCCGCGGATTTCGGCTTCATCGCGCACGCCGCCGAGCGACACGCGCACGAACTTGCGTCCCAGCGCCCGCGCGATGGAGCGCCCGATAGAGGTCTTGCCCACACCTGGCGGTCCCACAAAGCACAGGATCGGTCCCTTCAGCGAGCCGGCGAGCTGGCGCACCGCCAGGAACTCCAGCACACGCTCCTTGACCTTCTTCAGCCCGTAATGGTCTTCGTCCAGGATGCGCGCCGCCTCGTTGATGTCGACGCGGTCTTCGGTGCGTTGCGCCCAGGGGAGCGAGAGCAGCACATCGAGGTAGGTGCGGATGACGGACGCTTCGGGCGAGGCGAAGGGCATCTTTTCGAGGCGTTCCACTTCTTTGAGGGCGCGCTCGGCGACCTCTTCGGGCATGCCCGATTCGGCGATGCGCTTGCGGTAATCTTCCACTTCGGAGAATCGCTCGTCGCGCTCGCCCAGCTCCTGCTGGATGATTTTGAGCTGCTCGCGCAGGTAGTATTCGCGCTGGGTGTCGCTCATCTCCTGCTCGACGCGCTCGCGGATGTGCTGCTGCAGTTCGGCGACCTCCAGCTCGCGCCGCAGGAGGCGAACAAGCAGCTCCAGTCGCTCTTTGACATCGAAGGTCTCCAGCAGTTGCTGTTTATCGGTGAACTTGAGGGGTGCGAAGTGGGCGATGGTGTCGGCGGCGCGTCCCTCCTGCTCGATGTAGCTGATGCCTGCCACCACTTCGGGCGGAATGCTGCGCTCATGGGCGGCTAAATCCTCAAAGAGGTCGATCGCCATGCGCAGGAGCGCCTCCAGCTCGCGGCTCTTGCGCGGCTCGGATACCTGCACGACCTCGATACGCGCGATGAGGTAGGGTTCCGTTTGGGTCAGCTCCAGCAGGCGGGCGCGATGGAGCCCGCGAAACACGACGCGCATCGTGCCGTCGGGCGCCTGAATCGCCTGCAGCACCTCCGCCACCACCCCGACGGTGAACAGATCGTCCTGCGTGGGGTCGTCAACCGTCACCTCGCGCTGCGCCACCAGCAGCATCAGCTTGTTGGTGTGCAAGGCGGTATCGACCGCCCGCAGCGACTTCTCGCGCCCCACCAGCACGGGCGCGATGTTCTGCGGAAAGTAAACATTATCCCGAACGGGCAGAACAGGCAATTCGGTCGGCATAGTGACCTTCCTCCTTGCACGGCTTGCCCGCGTGCGTGCCGTGGTGTGCTGCTCCGACTCGGTTGTCGCTGTTTTCTTTCGTGCCATAGTGTGCCACCTCTTAATACGCTCGGTTCGGGCGTCGCGGTTTCCCGCGCGGCTCCCTGCCACCCCCGCTCAGTCCCTGCACGCCGTCAGATTCAACGCAGGTCGCCCACCCTCCTGCCCTCTACTCCCTCACAACGCGATTCGCACGGAACCGCTCACTGAGCCAACGCAGCGCGTCTTTGAGTTCATCGGGCAGCGCATCGAGGCGATAGGGCTTGACCTCCATCAGCGGCTCGTAATCGCCCAGCGGACGCAAGGTGGAGTTAAAGGGGAGCTGCACGGTATGTCTCCCTTCAATCTCCACCTTGAGGGTGGCGGGCTTGAAGCGAACGGGCAACAGCGAAAACTCCCGCTGGATCCCCTGCTTCTCAAGCGAGGCGATCTGGTACGCCAGATGGGCGAGGCTGACGAAGCCACCCCAGACCCCTGCCTGCCGATAGAGAAACACCCCATAGCGGATTATCTCTTAGCGCGCAGGCAACTGTCCAGCACAGGCAAGCGCCAGCAGCGATTCCTATGCGTCGGGCACATCGCATTGCAATCACCTCGTAGCGGATTCTTTCGCGGTAGTGAAGGGGTGTCCTGCCATTTTTCAGCGTCCGGTGTGCCCGAATCCGCCCTCGCCGCGCTCGGTGGGGGGTAGCTGCTCGGTTTCGTCCCACTCGATTCGGGCGACGGGCGCGACCACCAGCTGGGCGATGCGGTCGCCCCGGCGGATGGTGAACGGCTCGCTGCCCCAGTTGATGAGGATCACGCCGATCTCGCCCCGATAGTCGCTGTCGATGGTGCCAGGGCTGTTGACCATGCCGATGCCGTGCTGGAGCGCCAGCCCGCTGCGGGGTCGCACCTGCGCCTCGTAGCCCGGCGGGAGCGCGATATGTATCCCCGTGGGGATCAGCCGCCGCTCGCCTGGCATCAGCACCACAGGCTCATCGACAGCGGCATATAGATCGACCCCTGCCGAGCCGGAGGTGCGATAACCCGGCAGGGGCAGGTCGCGCGCCGCTGGCGAACGCCAGATGGCGACACGAACACGGCTCATTTCTCAACCTGCTCCTTGCCCTCCTTGACAGCAGGCGGGATCTTCGGCAGGCGCACATAGAAGGTGGAGCCGACACCGACCTCGCTCTCCACCCAGATTTGCCCGCCATGAATCACCTCCACCAGGTGCTTCACCAGATACAGCCCCAGACCCGTGCCATACTGCTTGCGCGTGTCGCTGGTGTCCACCCGATGGAACTTCTCGAACACCTTCGTCAGGTGTTCCTTCGGGATGCCCATGCCCTGGTCGGACACATAGAAGATAATATGGTCGGGGTCTTCCTCCCAGGCTTTGACGCGAATCTCGCCCCCGTTCGGCGAGTATTTGATGGCGTTGCTGAGCAGGTTGGTGAGAATCTGGTCGAGCTTGTCTTCATCGGCAATAATGCGCGGCAGGTCGGGCGGCACATCATGCACGATTACATGCTTGTTGGTGGCTGCCCGCTGGATGGTGACCACCTTCTGCGACAGTTTGTAGAAGTCGACCTCTTTGTAGACGGGCTTGAGCGATTCGCCCGCCTCGATTCGGGCGATATTCAGCAGGTCGTTGATGAGGCGGGTGAGGCGGTCGGTCTCCTGATCGATAATGGTGTAGAACTCGCGCCGCTCTTCGGGGGAGAAGGCGTCTTCGGGATCCATCAGCAGGGTGGAGATGAAGCCCTTGATGGCGGTCAGCGGCGTGCGCAGCTCGTGGGAGACGGTCGCCACAAATGCCGACTTCATCCGCTCCAGATTGCGAATCTCGGTGATGTCATTAAAGATCATCACCGTGCCCATCGGCTTCTGGTCTTCGCCGCGCACGATGGCGTTCTGCACCTGATAGATATGCTCCTTGCCATCGAGCTGCACGGTGAGTTCGATCAGTTCGCCCTCCCGCTCTTCTTCGATAGCGGCGCGGATCATGCTGCGGATGGTCTCGTTCGGGATAATTTCCTGATAGGGCTTGCCCAGCACATCGGGACCCAGCCCGAAGATGAAGCGGGCAGCAGCGTTCATCTGGTTGATGCGCCCGTTCTGGTTGACCAGCAGCAGCCCTGCGCGCAGGCTCTCGATGGTGTGAACCAGTTCCTCCTTTTCTTCGAGGATTGCCTGATAGAGTCGCATGCCCGCGATGACGGCGGCGGCGTTGCGTGCCATGCGCTCCAGCAGGCGCACATCTTCATCGATGAAATGTCCGCCGCGCATCTTGTTAAAGGCGTGTAGCACGCCAATTGTCTGGCGGTCGATGACACGGTTCTCTTCGTCGCGTTTTTCTAAAATCAGGGGCACGCACACGAGGTTGCGGATGTGGAACAGGGCGACATTCTCCTTGAGCGTGCGCGGGTCGCTGATGGCGTCATGCACGATAATCGGCTTGCCTTCACGGAACACTTCGCCGGAGACGCCCTGCGTGGCGCGCACGCGCAGCAGGCGCAATTCGTCGTCGCTGATGCCGTAGGCAGGCGGGTAGGCGCGCAGCTCGCCCTCCTCTGGATCGTAGAGCATAAAGACGACCTTCTCGGCTTGCAGGATGGCGCCGATCTGGCGCACCAGTCGGCGCAGCGTTGCCTCGTAGTTGGCGGGGCTGGCGACCTCCGCGGCGACCACATCGGGCGCGGCGCCACGCCCGCCGTTCCTCAACTGGCTCTCCAGTTCGCGCAATCGCGCCTGTGCCTGTTCACACTCCGTTTTGAGCTGGTTATATTGCTGCAATAGCTCCCGATAGGCTTGCTCCCAGTTCATCGTTCGCCTCACTGTCGTTGGTCTGGAATGACTCACTCGGACACGGCTCTATTATAGCCCATTCAGGCGGGGTAATCGAACCCGCTGATGTGTCGATTTAGACGGAGCTGGGGGGTGGCGTGTTCCCCCGCTGATCGGTGAGAAAGAGCGGACGGATGAGTTCGATGGGGATGGGGAACACGACGGTGGAGTTGCGTTCGCTGGCGATTTCGACAAGCGTCTGCAGGTAGCGCAGCTGGAGCGCAGCGGGCTGCTGGGCAATCCGCTCAGCTGCCTGCACCAGCCGCTCCGCCGCCTGATACTCACCCTCGGCGGCAATCACCTTCGCGCGGCGCTCGCGCTCGCTCTCCGCCTGCTTCGCCAGCGCCCGCTTCATCTCCTCCGGCAGAGTCACATCGCGCACCTCCACGCTGGTGACCTTCACCCCGAACGCCTCCGTCTGCTCATCGATGATGCTCTGCAGCTGCTGATTGATTTTATCGCGCCGCGCCAGCAGGTCATCCAGCTCCGCCTGACCAATCACGCTGCGCAGGGTGGTCTGCGCAATCAGACTGGAAGTCTGGATATAATCGGTGATCTGCACCACCGCGTCTTTGGGGTTGACCACCTTGAAAAGCACCACCGCATCCACCGTGACCGACACATTATCTTTGGTCACGGCTTCCTGGCGCGGCACATTCATCGTGACGATGCGCGTGTCGACGATGCGGGCAACATCGATAATCGGGATGAGAAAGATCAGCCCGGGCCCTTTGACCGCCTGAAAGCGTCCCAGTCGCAGCACCACCGCGCGCTCCCACTCGGGCAGCACGCGCAGCGATGCCCGCAACAGCACAATCAAGAAGATGATGATCGCTACAATCACCGTCGCTGTCTGATTTTCCAGCAATCGTTCCATCGGTCCCTCTCCTGTCCCCGCACCACAGGGACGGTAGACAGTATACCCCCTGCAGGAACTCTTCGTGCGAGGGGGTATACTCTATCGGTTTCAACACTCGGAGGAGGTTCTGAACGATGGCGGAATTGCTGGCGGCGCAGCTGGTGCGCGATATACCGAACTTTCCGGAGCCGGGCATCATCTTCAAGGACATCACGCCCGTGCTGAAGCATCCACAGGCGTTGCGGGAGGTGATTGATCTGATGACCGAGCATGCCCGCTCGCTGAAGCCCGATGTGGTGGCGGGCATCGAGTCGCGCGGCTTCGTGTTCGGGCTGCCGATAGCGGTCAATCTGGGACTGGGTTTTGTGCCTATCCGCAAGCTGGGCAAGTTGCCGGGCGAGAAAATCTCCGAAGAATATGCGCTGGAGTATGGCACGAACACTGTCGAGATTCATGTGGATGCGATCGAGCCGGGTCAGCGCGTGGTGGTGGTGGATGACCTGCTGGCGACGGGCGGCACAGCAGCGGCATCGGCACGGCTCATTGAACGGCTTCAGGGCACTGTCGCGGGCTTCGTGTTCCTGATCGAACTCACCTTTCTTGGCGGGCGCAAGAACCTGCGCGGCTACGATGTGCGCACGCTGATCCAGTATTGAGCCATGACCATTCGGGAGCGTCTGGAGCAACTGGAGCGCGAGCTGCTGGCGCCGTACGCTGCCCGAAGCGCCGAATCGCGCGGGCGCCCCGTCCCGGAGCCGCCCGACCCCGTGCGCACCGCCTTCCAGCGCGACCGCGACCGCATCATCCATTGCAAAGCCTTCCGACGCCTCAAGCACAAAACACAGGTGTTTTTGGACCCTGAAGAGGACCACTACCGCACACGCCTGACCCACACGCTGGAAGTGGCACAAATCGCCCGCACCATCAGTCGCGCCCTGCGCCTGAACGAGGACCTCACCGAAGCCATCGCGCTGGCGCACGACCTGGGACACCCGCCCTTCGGACATACGGGCGAGGAAGCGCTCGACGAAATCGTGCGCCGCTACCTGCCCGAGCGCCGATTCCGCCACTACGAGCAGAGCCTGCGCGTGGTCGATGTGCTGGAAAAAGAGGGGCAGGGTCTGAACCTCACCCACGAGGTGCGCGAGGGCATCGTGGGACACTCCAAAGGGCGGGCGGATCTGAGCCACGCCGAAAGCGAGAAGACCACCACCCTCGAAGCGACCGTCGTGCGCATCGCCGACCGAATCGCTTACCTCAATCACGATCTGGACGACGGCATGCGCGCTGGACTGCTCACACCCGACGACCTGCCGCGCGACTTAATCGACTTTCTGGGTCAGACGCACAGTCAACGCATCGCCCGCATGGTGATGGATGTGGTCGAACAGAGCGACGGCAAGCCGGTTGTCCAGCTCAGCGCCGCCATGCTGGAGGCGATGAACCGCATGAAGGAGTTCATGTTTGAGAACCTCTATCACCATCCGCGCGTGACGGCTGAGCGGGAGAAGATGCGCACCATGATTCAGCAGCTATTCACCTACTATCTGGATCATCCCGACGCTCTGCCCGCCAACTTCCGCCCCGCCGAGCCGACGCTCGAAGCGCTGGTGCAGGCGGTGTGCGACTACATCGCCGGCATGACCGATCGCTACGCCATCCAGCGCTACATCCAGCTCTTCCTGCCCCGCAACTGGGGTGGATAGGGGGTACCTTCTATCACGATGAGAGGCTCCAGCAAACCCCAAAAGTGGGCGGAACTTATTGAGGCAATTATGCAGGCGAATGATGGCGTTGCCTCGCTGGAGCAACTTTATCAACAGGCTCCGCGCTATCGCCGTTCAATACCCGCAGGCGACTGGCAAAAGACGCTGCGGGGTGTGCTGTATCGCGAGGTGCGGCGTGGGCGGTTCGTGAAGGTCGGTCTGGGAGTCTACGCGCTGCCCGACCACGCCATCGATGACAGCACTGCCTACGCCCACGCGCTCAAAGGCAGAAGCGCCGATGCCTATCTGAGCCAGATTAGGAATAAGGATATCCACAGCGCGATGGAGGGCATGCTCATCGAAATCGGCAACTACCTGGAGTATCAGACCTACACGAGCGACCGCAATCGCTCTTTTGATGGCAAACGGTTAGGTGATCTGTGCCATCTCCAGGAGGTTCCGCCGTTCACCTATCCAGAACTGCAGCAAAAGGCGGCACGCTGCGATGTCATCTGGTTCGGTCGCGGGCAGAGACCCTTTCCCAAGTTCATTTATGAGGTGGAAGCCACTACCAGCTTTGTCAACTCGATGCATAAGATGTATCAGCTGAGGGACATCGACACGCGCTTTGTGCTGGTTGCACCGGAAAGCAGGCGTGCCCAGTTTGAGCAGCGCCTGCAGGATGAGCCTTTTGCCGAAGTGCGCCATCGATATGCCTTTCGCTCCTTTGAGCAGGTAGCACGGTTTTACTTCAACTGCGTGGAGCATTATGAGCTGCGCTGGCGCTTTCTGACCGAGTAGCGGCGCTCTGGCAATCTGGGCTTGATGCCGATAATCGTTGCAAGGAGCGGTGAAACCTTCGGCGGCTCGAAGGGGTACTCTTTAATGGGGGCGTTAATATGCAAGAGCGCACACAGGGCTTCTGGCTGTCGACCGACTCGTGGGATTTGCACCGTCGCGCCGAGAAGGATCGGCTGCGCCATAACGAGAAGGTCAAAGAGGTCATCCGCGAGAATCTGGGCGAGATCATTGCCCAGCAGGACATCATCACGGCGGAAGACGGCAAAATCATCAAAATCCCGATTCGGGGGCTGGAGCTGCCCCACATTCGGTTCGACCCGCACGGCAAGAAGGGCGTCGGGCAGGGTCAGGGCGGCAGTCAGCCTGGCGATGTGATCGGGCGGTCAGGTCAGCCCGGGCAGGGCGCAGGCAAGCAGGCGGGCACGGAACCAGGTGTCGACTTCTACGAAGCCGAGTTCACCATCGAAGAGCTGGTGCAGCTGGTGTTCGAAGACCTGCACCTGCCCAACCTGCGCGAGAAGGGCACCAAAGATATTCTGGCGGATCAGGTGCGGTTCGATACCATTGCGCGGCGCGGTCCCGCTGCCAATCTCGACCGCAAGCGCACGCTGATTGAAGCCTGGAAACGCAACGCGCGCGAAGGACGCCCCGGCTGGGAGATCCGTGAGGAAGATAAACGCTTCAAAAGCTGGGAGATTGTGCCTGAAAAGCAGCGCAACGCGGTGGTGATCGCCATGCGCGATGTGTCGGGCAGTATGGGCGAGTTCGAAGCCTACATCGCCCGCAGCTTCTACTACTGGATGGTACGCTTCCTGCGTACCAAGTACACCGCCACCGAAATTGTGTTCATCACCTGCCACACGGAGGCAACAGAGGTGGACGAACACGCCTTCTTCGCAGCGGGCGATTCGGGTGGCACGCGCCTCTCTGCCGCCTACAAACTCGCGCTCGACATCATCGAAAAGCGCTACAACCCGCGCGAGTGGAACATCTACCCCTTTATGTTCTCTGACGGCTACAACTGGGGCGACCACGAGGTGGTGGAGTATATGCGCCGCCTGGTGGAGTACTCGAATCTTGTCGGCTACGGCGAGATTGCCAACGACCTGTGGGGTCAGTCGGGCGGGCTGGCACCGCTGGGACAGTCGCTCACCGAAGCGTTTGGCGACGACCCGCGCGTGGTCATCGTCAAAATCACCTCTAAAGAGGATGTGTGGCCTGCGCTCAAACGCTTCTTCAGCAAGCACCCGGAGGTGGAAGCGTTGCAGTAGGCGCAGGCAACGGCGTTCACCTCTTGACAAAAGGGTATCGGCAGTAGGGTATACTATTAGCGTCGCGCGCCCGTAGCTCAGAGGATAGAGCGCAAGGTTGCGGACCTTGAGGACGGGGGTTCGAGTCCCTCCGGGCGCGCCAGCCGTGCGCCCTCGTAGCTCAGTGGATAGAGCGCCTCCGTCCTAAGGAGGGCGTCGGGGGTTCGAATCCCTCCGAGGGCGCCAGAACCCACCTCATAGGGAGAGGTGCCGGAGCGGTTGAACGGGCCCGACTCGAAATCGGGAATCCTCCCACAAGGGGGATCGTGGGTTCGAATCCCACCCTCTCCGCCATCAAACAGGCTCCTGAACCGCAAATATCTGAGCGGGCGCCAACGCCAGATTGGAGAATATACGCGAGGGGATTGCCTCATCCCCTTTGACGGGCTTTTGCCAGTCCCAGCCCTGTTCACCCCGAAGCAGAACCATTACCTGCGGTGGATTCAGCATCACCAGCCAGGCTTCGCGAACCCCGATGCGGTAATGGTCGTCCAGCTTCTCCATCAGGTAGGCGAAGGCCTCGTTCGGTGCGACCACCTCCACCACCAGATCAGGTGGAACCTCCAGCCGATTGGTGGCGAGCAGGCTCTCTGGCGTTCCCAGCCGCTCCCAGCTCACAAATAACAGATCTGGCTGACGGATTTTGAGCGGTTCTGTTTGAATCACCACATCAAAAGGCGCTATGAGGGCAACTCCGAGTTGGGTGAGATGCTCCACTTTCTCAAACAGCAGGCGATAGAGCCTGCCCAGCACCAGCTGATACTCCGCCGTCGGACCTGGAAACGCGATCACCTCGCCCTCAACGATTTCCTGGCGCTGCATCGATTCGGGCAGCTGCCGATACTGCTCCCATGTTAGCCGCTGTTTATCGAGTGGCTTTGCAACCGCCATACCGATCGCCTCTCAACAAAGGATAGCATACTGGCTTGCTACTGCCAGCGTCAGGTATCTTTTAGAGAGCCGAGCGATGCAATGGACTGATACACATTGCCATCTCAATCACGAGCAGCTGTTTTCGGAGTGGGAGGCGGTTCTTTTTCGTGCGCAGCAGTTGGGCGTGGCGCGACTGATCGTGATTGGTTACGACCTGCCCAGCAGTGAGCGCGCCGTCCAGCTTGCCGGGCGGTCGCCCGCGCTGTGGGCAGCGGTCGGCATCCATCCGCACGACGCGCCTGCCTGCACGCCCGACGCCCTCGAACGGCTGCGCGCGCTGAGTCAGCACCCGCGCGTGGTCGCAATCGGGGAAATCGGGCTCGATTTTTACCGTGATTGGTCGCCCCGCGAGGCACAATACGAGGCGCTTCACGCGCAACTGACGCTGGCGCAGGAGCACGGGCTGCCCGTGATCATTCACTGCCGTGAGGCGTATGACCCGCTGCTGCAGGTGCTGTCGGAATATCCGCCGGTGCGCGGCGTGTTGCACTGCTTTTCGGGCACGGCGGCGCATGCCGAACGCGCGCTAACGATGGGCTACTATCTGGGTATCGGCGGCGTGATCACCTTCAAAAACGCCGAGTCGCTGCGAGCGATTGCGCGCTCCATGCCGCGCGACCGCCTGCTGTTAGAAACCGATGCGCCCTATCTGGCGCCCCATCCCTATCGGGGCAAGCGCAACGAACCCGCCTACCTGCCCCTGATTGCCCACCGTGTCGCGGAACTCTGGAGCATGCCGCTGGACGAGTTGTCGACGCAGACCGAGGCGAATGTGGACGCCTTTCTCTCAAAAACCCCCCTGAAAATTTCGGGGCAACCTGCCGATAATCGAGAGTGGCGACAGGGTACAGGTTGACCAGAGAACCTCCTGCTAAACTTGGTCGCACCTCCCCTACCCCGGAGAGAGGCGGGCTCCTCCCCACCCGCCTCTCACTTTTTTATAAAAAGCCCCCTGCGGAAAAGCGTCCCGCAGGGGGTGTGTGGCGGTGGCGCTGGACGGTGCTGATGAGAGCCGTTTCAACTACTCCGCCACCGCGGTTGCCACTCGCCATCTCGGGGCTTGACCCCGCTGCTGAGGGTATCGTGCCACTTTCGCCCGCCCGGCACTTCTATACTCTTACGGGGATTGGCAAAAAACCGTATTCTTTGGGGGCAGGCGCGGAGCGGGTATAATCGGAACCGATGCCGGGTCGTCTAAGGGCAGGACGCGGGACTTTGGATCCCGTAGTGGTGGTTCGAATCCACCCCCGGCAGCCAGTGTGTGAGGTGTCAGCATGAAACTGTTCGTGGACACAGGGCAGGTCGAAGAGGTTCAGCAGGCTGCCGAATGGGGCATTATCGACGGGGTGACCACCAATCCCTCGCTGATTGCTAAAGCGGGGCGCGGATTCAAAGAGACGGTGGTCGAGATGTGTCGGCTTGTGCCCGACGGTGCCATCAGCGCGGAGGTGGTCGGCACCACGGTGGATCAGATGCTGCGCGAGGCACGTGAGATTGCCTCCTGGGCGCCCAACATCGTGGTCAAAATCCCGATGACACCTGCCGGCATTCAGGCAACCCGAATCCTCTCGCGCGAAGGCATCCGCATCAACATGACGCTTGTCTTTTCGCCGGCGCAGGCACTGCTGGCGGCGAAGGCGGGCGCCACTTTCATCAGCGTGTTCGTCGGGCGCGTGGACGATGTTGCCAGCGAGGGCATGCGCACAATCGAAGATGTGGTGCAGATGGTCGAAAACTATGGCTTTCCCAGCGAGGTGCTGGTCGCCAGCATCCGCCATCCGATGCATGTGGTGGAGGCGATGCGGCTGGGCGCGCACATCGCCACGATGCCCTTCAAAGTGCTGGAACAGCTGTTCCACCATCCGCTGACCGATATCGGACTCCAGCGGTTTCTGGACGACTGGCACCGCGCGGGTCTGCAGATATTTGAGCCGGTGCGTGCCTGAGGCGCTGGGGTACAATCCCGCGCGTGCGAGCGATTATCGGGCTGGGCAATCCGGGCGAGCAATACGCGGGCACGCGCCACAATGTGGGCTTCTGGGTCATCAGCCTGCTGGCTCGCCGACACAATATCCCGCTCAATCGCCACCGCTATCATGCCCGCTACGGTCAGGGCGAGATCGGCGGCGTGCCCGTGCTGCTGGTGCAGCCGATGACCTTTATGAACCGCAGCGGTGAGGCGGTTCGCTCCCTGCTGAAAGCCTGTCAGTTAACCCCCCAGCAGATGCTGGTGGTGTACGACGATATCGCGCTGCCGATTGGCACTTTGCGCCTGCGTCCGCGCGGCTCATCGGGCGGGCACAACGGGATGCGCTCCATTATTGAGGCGATTGGCACGGAGGAGTTCCCGCGCCTGCGCGTGGGCATCGGCGCACCGCCTGAAGGCGTCGATCCCGCCGACTATGTGCTGTCGCCCTTTGACGAGTCGGAGAAACCCCTCATGCGCCAGATGCTGGAGATTGCAGCGGATGCCTGCGAGTGCTGGCTCACCGACCCCATCGAGCGCGTGATGAGCCGTTTTAATCGGCAACACCTCTCGGAATAACTCTCCAGCTTACAGCGGCTCTGTGCCCTCGCTGAGAATGTTCAGATAGTGGTCATAGGCGAAGATTCGGTTGCGTCTGCGCCCAGTAATCTCGCGCGCGATGCCCAGCTCCGCCAGCACCTGCATGCCTCTGGCAACCGCTGGAAAGCTGAGTCCCGTCCGCTGGTGTGCCTGGCTCAGCGTCAGCAAAGGATGCTCACACAGAGCATGAAACACACGCAGTGCCGTGCTGGCTGCCCGCCCCACATCCTGAATCCGATTTTGATCCCGCTCGAACAGCGTCACCAGTCGCCGCGCGGTCTCGACCGCGCTTTGAGCCGTCGACACGACCCCCTCCAGAAAGAACTCGATCCACGCCTCCCAGTCACCCTCCAGACGCACGAGGTCGAGCAGGCGGTAGTATTCACTACGATAGCGCTTGAAATAGAGGCTCAGGTACAGGAGCGGTTCCTGCAGCACACCTTCATGGTGCAGAATGAACGCAATGAGCAGGCGTCCGATGCGCCCGTTGCCGTCCAGAAAAGGATGAATGGTCTCAAATTGCACATTGGCGAGTGCAGCCTTGATGAGCGCTGGATAGGGATTGCGCTCATCGTGCAGGAAGCGTTCGAGGTCTGCCATACACTCTGGCACCCGATCGGGTGGTGGCGGCACGAAGTGAGCGTTGCCAGGGCGTGTGCCGCCAATCCAGTTCTGCGAGCGACGGAACTCGCCTGGCGATTTGGTGCTTCCCCGCCCGCGCGATAGCAGAATCGCGTGCATCTCCCGTATGAGGCGATTGGAGAGCGGAAAATCCTCTTTCAGACGCTGAAGCCCATGTTCCAGCGCTGCCACATAGTTGGACACCTCCACCACATCCTCAATCGGCACGCCAGGCGCCTCCTCCAGCTCGAACAGCAGCAGGTCGGAGAGCGACGATTGCGTGCCTTCAATCTGGGACGAGAGCAGCGCCTCACGACGCACATAGGCATAGAGAAAGATTTCGGGATTCGGCAGCAACAGCGTGATGCTGTCCAGCCGTCCCAGAGCAAGCAGGGCGTTCTCAAGCAGGCGTTGCCGATGCCCTGACAGGTCTAACGGCGGATCAGGAGGGAGGGGGCGTGGAATAAACGCCCGTACCGCCTCTCCGCCTACAATCGTCACCTCATATTCGCCCGTGTTTCCGCGCTTCATCGCCACCACCCGAATGTAACGAATGTTAAATAAGGGGTCGGGCTATTAAACGATACCGCCAGATCGTTTAATAACCGCCGACGCTCTGTAGTATACTCGACGATGTACCTGTGGGGTACAATAACCCATTGGTTCAACAGGAGGAGACATCGATGGCACGAGTGTGTGAGATTTGTGGCAAGGGACCGCAGTTTGGGCAGAACATTCGGCATCGCCATTCGGGGCTGTGGCGGTATCGTGCGCCGCGCACGAAGCGCCAGTGGTCGCCGAATCTGCAGACGGTGCGGGCGTATGTGAACGGCGGCAAGACCGTGCGGCGCATTCGCGTCTGCACGCGCTGTCTGAAGGCGGGCAAGGTGGTGCGTGCTGTTTGATCGAGTGGGACGCGCTGGCACGCCAGCTGGCGCCGCTCTGCTCCCGCCCGCTCCAGCGCAACGAGCCGATGCGACGGCACACCACCCTGCGCGTGGGCGGACCCGCCGCGCTCTTTTACAGGGTGAGCAATCTGGAAGAGTTCGCGCGAATCAGCGAGTGGGCACAAACCCATCGTGTGCCCACTTTTATTATGGGGCACGGCAGTAATATTCTGGTCAGCGACGCGGGCATCCCCGCGCTGGTCCTTTATAACGCCTGTGAGCGGGCGATCATTGGCGAGGAGACCTACGCCGAGACCGGCATCCCTATTCGCGAGCTGTTTCTGAAGGCGGCACAGCGGGGCTTGAGCGGGCTGGAGTTCGCCGTCGGCATCCCGGGCACGCTGGGCGGCGCACTGGTGTCCAACGCGGGCGCCTATCGCCAGAATATCGCCGACCTGCTGATCGACATCGATCTGGTGGTGGACGGTCGGCGACAGCGCGTCTCGCCCGACTGGATGCAGTTCTCCTATCGGGACAGCCGCCTGCGCCGACCGAACGCACCGCCAACCGCCTTATTAGCGGTGCGAATGCGCCTGACACCCGATTCGAAACGCGCCATCTTTGACCGCGCCCGCCACCTGCAACGCCAGCGCATCGAAAAGCAGCCCCCTGAATCGTCCGCTGGCAGCTTTTTCAAGAATGTGTATCATCGCGAGCTGGCGGAGCGGTTGCCAAACCTACCTGCACCGCTCAAAGAGGCGGGCGTCGTGCCTGCGGGCTTCCTCATCGAAGCGTGCGGGCTGAAAGGCTATCAGATCGGCGGCGCGTGCGTCTCCCGCAAACACGCGAACTTCCTCATTAACCGCGGCGATGCCACCGCCAGCGACTTCTACCAGCTGGCGCACAAAGTGAAGCAGGCGGTCCATGAGCGGTTTGGTGTCTGGCTGGAAGAGGAGGTTCTCTATGTGGGATGGGACGCGAATGTGCCACAATATTAGCAGGGGTCAAACGATGCAAGCCATTCGATGGGGTTTGATAGGGCTGGCGATGGTGCTGATCCTGGGCGGGTGTCGCCGCCAGCCGCTGAATGAGACCGCCGTGCATGAGGCGCTGGGTGAGAAGCGCGAGCAGTATAAAACCGAGATTGAGCGTGGGGTTCAAACCGCACCGCCACCCATCGAGGTGCCCAACGCCGAGCAGCCCTCGACATCCGCGTCGCCGAATCGGAACCCGTCGCAACCGGGCGTGCCGCCCTATCAGGCGCCGCCACCGACCGTGGGCAACGAACCGCGCCCGCCGCAGAATCCCTCGCCACCCCCTGACACGCGCGTGGGCGATGTGCAGTTCGACCCGCGCACGGGGCAATATGGCATCGCCCCACCTGGTGCACCCGATGGCTACACCATCCCACTCAACAACCCGCCCGCCAACCCATCCGCTGGCGAATCGAAGTAAGCTCTAAAATATCTTTGCCGGGTTTCTGAGTTTGTCTGGAGAGCGATGATGTACGATCGGGTGCGTCCATCATGGATGGCACGACTGGCGCTCTGGCGAGGTTGGGGAGCGACGCTGCGGGTGGCGCTGCTGCTGTGGGGGGCGAGCGTGTTGCAGGGCGTGCTGGCGCCTGTCATCCGCATCGGGGATATTTCCCCTGACCTGCCCCTGCTGATACTGGGCTGTCTGGCGCTGCGACTGAATCCCTCCGCTGCTGCCACCGCTGGCTTCTTCGCAGGGCTGCTGCACGCCAGTCAGACCGATCAAACCGTCGGCAGCTGGGTTATCAGTCGCACGGTGGCGGCGTTCACCATCGCGTGGCTGCCTGCGATAGTGGATCGGCGTCGGCTGTTGAGTGTCTGCCTCGCCTGTGCGCTCATTGTGCCGATAGCGAACGGGCTGATCTATCTCTCGGCGCCCAGCATTGTCGGCTGGGAGTGGTGGCGCGCCACGCTCGGCATCATGGGGTATAATACAATACTGGCGGCGCCCACCGCCTTCGCGCTTAAACGGGTGCTGCCACCGTATCAGGAGGAGATGGAATGAGAACACGGGCAAAGAACGGTCAAACCAAACCGGCACAGAGGAGGAGCGACTGCGATGGTGCAGACCATGCTCGCAGAAGAGCGTAAAACCGAAGAGCGTAGCGCGTATGCTATCGCCATACGCCAGTTAGAGGCAGCGGCGTATTACCTCAACCTGGACCGCAGCCTGTTAGAAGTGTTGAAGCACCCTCGCCGCGAACTGATCGTACATTTCCCGGTCAAGATGGACGACGGCTCCATTCGCGTCTTCACAGGCTATCGCGTGCATCACAATCCCGCGCGCGGTCCCGCCAAGGGCGGCATTCGCTATCATCCCGATGTCACGCTGGACGAGACGCGCGCGCTGGCGATGTGGATGACCTGGAAGTGCGCGGTGGTCAATATTCCCTACAGCGGCGCCAAAGGCGGCGTGGTGTGCGATCCGAAACGGCTCTCCATCCACGAGCTGGAGAACCTCACCCGCCGCTACATCACCGAAATCTCCATCATGGTCGGTCCCGAATCGGACATCCCGGCGCCCGATATTGGCACCAACCCGCAGGTGATGGCGTGGATTATGGACACCTACTCCATGCACAAGGGCTACACCGTGCCCGCGGTGGTGACGGGCAAGCCGGTGGCGATTGGTGGCTCCGAAGGGCGGCTGGAGGCGACGGGTCGCGGCGTCACGGTGGTCGCCCACGAGGCGGCTAAACTGCGCGGATTCGACCTGGCGGGCGCCAGCGTGGTGATTCAGGGCTTCGGCAATGTCGGTTCGGCGACGGCGAAGCTGATGCATCAGGCGGGCGCGAAGGTGGTGGCTATCTCCGACGCGCGCGGCGGCATCTACAACCCGAACGGGCTGGACATCCCCAGCCTGCTGCACTGCGCCGGGCGCGACGGCTGCATCCAGGCATATCGCGACGCGGACCACATCACCAACAGGGAGCTGCTGGAGCTGCCGTGTGATATTCTGGTGCCTGCCGCCATTCACGGCGTCATCACCTCCGAGAACGCGCCGAATATCAAGGCGAAGATTATCGTGGAGGCTGCCAACGGTCCCGTCACACCCGATGCCGACCGCATCCTGCAGGAGAATGGCATCCTGGTCGTGCCCGACATTCTGGCGAACGCGGGCGGCGTGGTCGTCTCCTACTTCGAATGGGTGCAGGACCTGCAGGCGTTCTTCTGGGAGGAAGAAGAGGTCAATGTGCGGCTGGAGAAGGTGATGCGCCGCAGTTTCCAGCATGTGCTGCAGGTCGCGGAGCAGAACAAAGTTGACCTGCGCATGGGGGCGTACATCATCGGCGTGCAACGCGTGGCGGAAGCCACCACCATCCGCGGCATCTATCCATAAACCCACAAAAAGTCCCCTCCCCCTTTCAGGGGAGGGGATTTGCGTGAGAGGGGGGACACAAGCAAGCTTAGCCGTCGATACCGCCACGCGGGTTCGGTAGCCTGGGCGTGAACGGCTCGAAGCGATAGGGGCGACTCACATCGAAGCCTGCCTGCTGCGCCGCATCGCGGTCGATAAACGGGCGCAACGCGCGTACCGCATCCTGAATCGAGGCGAACCGATAGGTGCGCGCAAACGCATTATCGTTGGGTGGGCTTACCGGTTCCTCGACACCCGAAAAGCCTTTCAGGGTCGTGAACGGTCCACCATCCGCCGGGTCAATCTCGGTCGCCACCACTCGTGCCACCGTACGGTGATCGCTCTCCACCGCCAGGATTCGCGCCGCCACAACCTTCAGGGCAGGAGTGGATAGATCCCGCACACCGACCAGATACGCTGCAATAAACGCCTCTTCGAGAGTTACCAGCGTATCCAGGGTGACTTTGGCGTTGCTAAACATATTGGGTGGAAAGTAGAAGGTGGTGATCGGTGTGGGGCGATTGAGCGCGGACTTGAGCAGTTCATAGTGCGCCATCTCCACTTCGCGAGCCGCTCGAAAATATGCCTGGTCATCGCTGCTCAATCGCTGGAAGAAGGGCGCCGATTTGACAATCACGGTGTAGGTGGTCGTCGCCAGCGCTTCGGCGATCTGGGCGGCGCCCAGAATCTCGCTGTCGCTGCTGGAGCCGCCCATCGTGCCCTGACGGGTCGCGTCGCCGCCACACGCGCTCAACAGTGAGCCACCCAGCAGCGCCACCCCGGTTAGCCCTGTCCACTTCAGGAACTCGCGCCGATTCAACTGCTGCTTCTCATCGCTCATCACCATCGTACCTCCTCGCATTTTTTGAGTTTTGCCAGGTAGCAGGGTGCTACCTGGCAAAATTGATTTAAAGGCGTCGGCGTCGAACAGCGAGCCAGCCCAGCACGCCTGCCGAGAGAGCCAGCATCGATGCCGGCTCAGGCACAACTGCCAGCCCGCGCACGCGCAGCGCCACGCCACCAATCGGGGCAATCGGGCTGATCATGCCCGTATTGAGATCGATGGTGCCAAACCATGAGCGAAAATCGCCCCGATTGAGGTCAATCATGGACACATAACCCACATTGCGCGTGCCAAAGGTCGCGATGTCGAAACCCAGCACGGTGCTGACATTCATGCCCAGTGGACCGACCGTGATCAGACCGCCCGCATTGGGTGGGTTCTGAATCACGAGCACATCGAGACCCGCGTCGATGTTGTAGAGCAGGGTCGAGGTCGCGCCCGCGAAGTTGTTGGTGTAAGCGGAGCCAACGATGGTCGGACGCCGCCCAAAGTTCGGGTCACCACTGTTATACTGCAGGGTGCCATCCACTGCCACCACTGCACCCGTGTTGGGGTTCAGACGCAGATTCTGCCCTGTATCGCTCGTCACACGGATTCGATCCACTACCGGGTTGAAGTCGAACCCGAACTCGACGCCGCTCAGTGCCGGGCTAAAGGGCGTGCTGCTGACCGCTGTTGCCACCCCTGTGGCAGGGTTGAGCTTGTAGAGGCGATTGGAGCTGCCCAGCGCATACAGCTCGCCCGTGGCTGGTCGGAAATCGATGCCCAGCACCAGCTCCGATGGCTGCTGTAAGCCTGTAATCGGCACATTGCTCAACAGCGCCGTCGGGTTCGACGCATCAAAACTGATGAGACGGTTATCCTCCGTCACACCGTAGACCATCTGCGCGCTGATTGGCATTCGCAGCGCCATCAGCATCAGCAGCACGAAGCTGCTTCCAAGAACCTTTCGCAGAGAACCCATCATCTCATAACCTCCTGCTGTTAGGGATTGAGTGTACGCCTGGGGCGTACGGTGTGCATGAACGCACCGCACCTGACCGTTAGATGAACAGCAGGTGAGATTTGGCTGAAAAATCAGGGTGTTCGGAACTCGTAGCCGTAGTTGCGGTGTGTGCGGATATACTGGGGGCGGCGGGGGTCTTTCTCTATCTTTTTACGCAGCCGATACATATAGACATCGAGCGTATTGGAGCTGAACTCGATGCTGTAGCCCCACACCTGTTCGAAGAGCCAGTTGCGGGGTACGACGCGGTTGGCATGGCGAGCTAAAAACGCCAGCAGGTCGAACTCGCGGCGGGTGAGCGTGACGGGCTGACCGTTCACGAACACCTGCCGCTGCCCGAAATCGATGATCAGATCGCCATATTGCTGGACACCGGACGGCACGGGTTCCGCGTGCGGGTATTCATAGGCGCGGCGTAGCAGGGCGCGCACCCGTGCCAGCAGCTCCTTCGGCTCGAACGGCTTGGTCAGGTAGTCATCCGCGCCCACCTCCAGTCCAATCACCTTGTCCATCGATTCAGCCCGTGCCGTCAGCATCAGGAGGGGCACCAGCCACTTCTGGCGGATGCGCCGACACAGGTCGAAGCCATCCATGTCGGGCAGCCCCAGATCCAGAATGATGAGATGGAACTCCGTGCCCGCCAGCGCCTGCAGCGCTTCATAGCCCGTGCCGACACCCACAACCTCGTAGTTATACTGCTGCAGAAATCGCTTCAGGTTCTCACGGAGATAGGGGTCGTCATCGACGATGAGCAGTCGCTGCATCGCTACTCACCTCCCGTCGCACCTGGCGAATCGGCAGCTCGATTTCAAAAATAGTTCCCCGCTGCGGCTGGCTGCTGACACGGATGCGCCCGCCGTGCATGTCGATGGTGCGCTTGACACTGTACAGTCCCAATCCGAATCCGTCGGGGCGCGTGCAGGCGAACGGCTCGAACAGGTTCGGTAGCACGCTTTCGGGGATGCCGACCCCTGTGTCTGCCACCCACAGTCGGACTCGATCCGCGCTGCGGCAGGCACCGATGGTCAACACACCACCCCCTGTCGGCTCCATCGCCTTGAGCGCGTTCAAAACCAGATTGACCAGCATCAGCTCCAGCTGGGTCGGGTCGGCTTCGATCCGGGGCAGGCGCGGTGCCAGCTCCTGTTGAACCTTTACCTGAGTCAGATGCAGGTGCGAGCGCGTCAACTCCAGCACACGCTGGACCAACGCGGGCAGGTTCACCTTCTCCAGCTGGAGCTGGCTCGGACGCGCGTAGGACAGGAGCCGATAAGCCAGCACATTCAGCCGATCGAGCTGAGCGCGAAGCTCGCTTTGCAACCGCTCTGGCTCGTGTGGACTGACCGCGAGCGAGAGCGCGAGCGAGCTGATGATGTTGCGAATATCGTGCGCCGTAGTGGCTGCCAGCATGCCGACGACCGACAGCTTCTCGTGCTGGATGAGCTGCTGTTGCATCCGATTGAGTGTTTCGTACATCTGCTGAACGCGCTGGCGGAGGGCATAGCTTTCGAGCACCTGCGCGGTCAGATGGAGCATCGGCTCGGCATAGACGGTTCGGAACTCGTCCTCATCGGGGAGCGGGTCGTAGCCGAACGCGATTATGCCAGCGGGCGCATTCGCGTCGCGATAGAGGCAGCCCAGCCCGTGTACAGCGCCCAGCGCTCGTGCCAGTGCAGCGGGCAGCGGTGCAAAAGGCGCCGGGCTGGCAAGCAGTTGACCCCAGAGCGAGCGCCAGCCACGCGCGGGCAAAGAGAGCGGCTGCGATTGCGAGCCGGCGCGCGTGAGGACGCCCTCGACGCGCGGACGCACCGCGTCGACATGCAAAATCGCGGCGCTGCGCACGCCCTGGAGCTGGGTCAGCGCTTCCGTCAGCTTCTGCGCCAGCTCGCCCGCGTCTTTTGCGAAATTGGCGCTGTGCAGCGCGTGCGCAATAGCGCTGAGCGCCTGCTGTGTGCGCTCCAGCTGGCGACTGCGCTCTTCAAGGGCGCGACGCTCCTGCGCCAGACGCTCTTCGAACAGCCGCTCGCGCTCCAGCTCCGCACTCACGCGCATCGCCAGCAGCGCAATCAGCTCCCGATCGGCATCGCCCAGCGGCTGATCATGGCGACCATCGATGATGCAGAGCGTGCCGATGGGGCGACCCCGATTGTCGCGGATAGGAGCGCCCAGATAGCGCGTCCAGCCCAGCGCGGTTGTCGGAAACTGACAGAATTCGCGATCGCGTCGCACATCCTGAATGAGCGTCACGCGGTTCGTGCGCAGCGTGCGCGCACAGTAGGCATCCTCCGTCGGAATGCCGCAGACCCCCTTCGCCCATTCTGGCGGGTTCGCCACATACTTGAACAGAATCTGCTCGCCCTGATGAAGCGTGATCGCAGCCGTCGCACCGCCGTAAAACGCACTGAGCCGATCCGCCACAAAACGATACGAGACCTCAGGATCCGGATGAAAGAAGGTGCTGATCTGCAGTAATAGTTCGCGATAGGCGTCGGCAGGCAACGCCCCTTGAATCGTCCGTGCCTCTTGCGTTGAGTCGCTTCGCTTCATTCCGCTTCACACCCCTGTGGATATATAGGATACCCTGCGCAGGGCGCAGGGTATAATTTCAATCGGCTCCGTAGGGGACAAAGAGGTGAATCGGAATGGCGCAGGGGTCAGAGCGATTGCGGACGGGTCTGGTGCTGGGGGGTCTTGCGGCAGCGGGCGGGCTGCTCGCCGTTCTGATCGACTCCGTTGGTGTTGACCCTGTGCTGTTCATCGGGGGACTGTTTGCAGGCGGGCTGGTAACAGGGGTGCTGTTAGACGCGCTGGTCAATTTCGTACGCCGACGCCGATTGCCCCACATGCTGCCCCATTACCGTCGGGAGCATCTGCGCCTGCGCCAGTTAGCCCAGCAACTGCGCCAGAACCTCTGCCAGTTGACAGGCGTTAAGAGCAACTATCCGGAGCTGGATGAGATTCTGCGGCGCGACGCCAATCTGCGCCATCGCGCCACCCTGCTGCGCATGGAGATTCTTAAGGAGGCGCGGCGCGGGCTGACATGGGTCGATCACCTGCGCGCGGGGCTGGGACTGCTCGGCGAAGGCTACCCGATGACCGCCGGGCGCATCGACCGCACTGAATGGGTCTGGCGCGCCTATCGGGCGAAGCTGGAGCGCGAAGTGCAGCATCTGGGGCGCAAACTGGAACGCAACCGCAACCCCCATCTGGAGGAACAGCTCGTGTTCGCCTATCGCCAGAAGGCACGCGAACTGGCCAGCTTCCATCAGCTGGAGACCACCCTCCAGCAGTTAGAAACCGAGATGGGCATCATCGTGACGGGATTGGAAAGCATGCTGATGAAGACCCTCCAGCTGGGCACGGCGGTCGGCACACCTGCCGCTGCGAGTGTATCCACCGATGACCTGCTGGAACCGCTGCGCCAGCAGCTGCGCGCATTCGAGCAGGCGATGCAGGAGATGCAGGCGATGGAGCGCGATGTCAGCCCGCCGTCCCTGCACCTCTCGCAGGGCACGCGCGGGCGAGGAGCGCCTTTCAGCGCAGAGCGAACCGATTCAGCGCCCTGAGCCGCCGCTGCAGACCCGGATGAAGGCTTTTTTCAGGGGGCTTCCCGCGTAGCAGGGCGACCTTCAGCAGGGCGCTCTGCATCGCATCGGCACCATACTGACTGACAGCGAAGGCGTCGGCTTGAAGCTCGTGTCGATAGCGCAGCCACAGCATTGGCGCCATCATGCCCACCAGGAGCAACGCTAAAAGCGTCAGATTCAGCCAGCGGGCATACCCATGCCAGAGCGGTGCCGTAGCGAGCATCAGCCCGCTTGCTGCGCCTATCTGCAGCAGCCACAACCGCCACAGCCGCCGCCGTTGCGCCAGATGAGCCACCTCATGCGCCAGCACCGCCAGCGTCTCGCGCTCCGTGAGATTCGCCAGCAGGTAGTCGGTGATGGCGATTCGCCCGCCACTGAGCGCGAAGGCGCTGGCGATTCGTGCCCGCGAGCCGTCCAGCACCAGCAGCGCGCGCACGGTCACGCCCAGCTCGCGCCCCATTCGCCGCACCTCCGCCTCCAGATGCGCCCCGACGCTGAGCGCCCGAACGGGCAACGGCAGCCCCCACCGCACATAAAGAAGCGCGATTGCAATCCCCGCGATGCCCATCAGCCTTAGCAGCAGCCCTTCCAGAGGCGATCTGGCAATAACGCCGTGCAGCAGCGGCGTGACGGACAACCCTACCAGCCCGACCGCCATCAGCGGCGCAAGCTGCTCGAACACCAGTCGCAGGCGCAGGTGGAGATACTCCTGCCGCGTGAGGGTCAGCCCCCGTTGCGCCCGCTCCAGCGGATAGAGCCGCCAGAAGAGCCAGCTGAACTCCGCCATAAGAAGCGCGAAGCCGACCCAGAACGCGAGCGCCCACTCCAGCGCATGACGCGGCGCAAACGCAATCAGCACCCCCAGCTTCAGGCACACCGACAGCCATAATAACCCCTTGAGGCGCAACGCAAGCAGGCGATGCAAGGGTAGGCATCCCACCCGGAGCGCAATCAGCAGCGAAGCGCCCATCAGCCCAATCAGCCAGCCCACAGGGGAGATTATCGGCAGCTGAAGCCGAACATCCTGCCCATGAAGCGCTCCACACGCTCTGAACCCTCTCCCCCTTCGTAAGGGAGAGAGGGCAGAGAGAGAAGATTCCCAACAATGTGGCACTCACATGGTGAGCCGGGTGGGATTCGAACCCACGACCAACGGCTTAAAAGGCCGCTGCTCTGCCCCTGAGCTACCGGCTCATCGTTCCCATTATACCCCGTTGCTGCCAGTGATGGGACAGCGGGAGCCGCTTATGGAGGGGTGAGGAGATGCTCCTGTGCAGCGCGCTGGCTACTGTCTGATTGAACGGGTAAAATCTCTCCCTGATGGAGTGGTTCAATAATCAGCCGCTGCGCGAGCGACCGCATATCGCTGTGCTGTTCTATGACGCGATTGGCGACTTCGTGATTATCACACCGCTCCTGCGCGGGCTGAAGGAAAAGTACCCCGATTGCACGCTGGACTACTTCAGCGGGGAGCGCACGCGCGAGCTGGAAGAGGCACTGCCCTACATCGATGCTCGCTTCTCCGTGTTCGGCAACCCGAACGCCATGCGCGAGCTGCCCGCCTTCATTAAAGAGCGGTGCGAACGGGCAGGCGCCTACGATCTGGTCATCAACTGCGATTTTCACCCTACGATGGCGTTCGTGGCGCGCCTGCTGGAGCCGCGCTATGTGGTCGGGCGCTGCATCAGCCACGACTGGCGCGAGGAGGTGCCCCGCCACCCCGATAAGGTGCATCAACTGCATGATGAGTTCTGGTCAGCGCCCGACCTGCTGCAACGCTACAGCGACATTCTCACCAGCACCTACATCGGCGAAATCTGGTGCCGATTAGCCTTTGTGGAGACCGACTTCTTTCGCACGGAGGTGCCGACGGCGGAGCCGGGCTGCGCCGTGCCCGATGTGCTGATTGCCACTGGCGGGCGCCGCCCCGCCAAGCTCTGGAGCCGCGACTACTGGAAGCAGGTGATCGACTGGTGCACGGCGGAAGGGGTCAGCGTCGGGTTGATTGGCGACCGCCCCCAGCGCCAGAGCGCGGTCTATCACACGGGCGACACCGAGAGCTGGCTGCTGGAACAGACCGCGCTCATCGACCTGCGCGGGCGGTTCAGCCTGCCCCAGGTCGCCGGCGCGCTGCAACGGGCGAAAGCGTGCCTCTCGGTGGACAACGGTATCATGCACCTGGCTTACAGTGTGGGCACGCCCACAATCGCCCTGTTCGGTGCCAGCCCATGGTGGGTGTGGACGCCGCCTGTGCCGAATCTTACTCTCATGCTGCCAGAAGAGCCGTGCCCGCGCTGCTACGAGAACCGATTCCGCAACGCCCACTGCCTGCTCCCGCGCCACCAGTGCATGCTCAGCATCCGCCCGGAGCGCGTCATCGAAACCCTGCGCTCCATCCTGCAGAACTCAAGCGGATTCTCAAAGAATCCTGACGATTAGCCCGTGAAAACGGCAGGAGAAACGGTTGTGGCACAGAAATTGCTGTATAGTTTTATAAAGGCGAGCACAAGAGCACTGGTCACGCGGGTCATCTGCCCGTAGCAATTCAGACCCCTGCAGAACGGCTCGCCCCCTTTGATAGTGCTAACTATGGATGGAAGGCAGGTGCGGTTCGCTACCGCGCTCTCCAGAGAGGTTGATAGCACGGTCAGGGAGGAGCATCGATGAAAGGGTTTCGCATACTGGTGGTGGAGGACGAGGTGCTGTTGCAGCGGGTGATGGAGGATGCCGCCCGGCTGATTGGACTTCCGTGTGAGGTGGTGCGCACTGGTCAGGAGGCGCTGGAACGCCTGCAGACACGCGCGTATGACCTGCTGATTCAGGATGTGCGATTGCCCGACATCAGCGGTGCTGCTGTGGTGAAGGCTGCCCGTGCGATAGACCCTGCGCTGCCCGTGATTTTAATCACCGCCTATGCAGCCGATGCGGAGGTTCAGCAGGCTGTTCAGCAGGGTGTGGATGCGGTGCTGTTCAAGCCCTTTGATATCGACACCCTGCTCGCCAGCGTGCGCCATCTGCTGTGGAAGCGTCATGGAGTGGTTTTGACGCATGCGGTGGTGCAGGCGCCTGCGCCGATGCCGATACCCCCGTCGTGGCTGGAAATCCCGCCCGTCGGGGGTTTTGTTACGCTCCATCTGGAGGGGCGACGCCTGATGGGGCAGGTGCGCGCCAGCAACGAGCTGGAGTGCGTGATTGAAACGCCCCCCGAAACAGGCGCGATTCCCGCCTGGGTGCAGGTGGAGCTGACGGGCAGGGATGCGCTGTACGGTTTCCGCGCACGCCTGATCGAGCATCAGCGCAGGGAAGACAGCGACTGGTGGCGGCTGAAGCGTCCCAGTCGGGTTCGGCGCATCCAGCGACGGCGTGAGCCGCGCCTGCCCGCGACCGGGCATGCGGTGGTGTCGGCAGTTGGACGCCTGCTGCGCACGGTGGAGGGCACCCTGCTCGATCTGAGCGCCCATGGCGTTGCGCTCAAGCTGCCTGTGGAACTGAACAAAGGCACGCCTCTGCACCTGCTCATCGAATGGCAGGAGCCAGAAGCGACTCACACCTTCCGCAGCGAGGGCTTTGTCTGCCACACGCTGGCACTGACCGAAGCGGGGTGCCCCGTCTACCTCAGTGGTATCCAGCTGATGCGCATGCCACGCGCTATTCGGTCCCGCATCCGCGAGCGGCTCCATCAGCAACTGATGGCGGACATACCCCCGTAACTTGAACAGGTTCCCCGTACTTTTACGATTTTTTATCCAATCCCCGTATTTTTGCGGAGAGGATACTTTCAGATTGTGCCCACAATCCCCTGTGGCTCACGAACCGCCCCGCCGAGGGATCGCGGGGCGCGTGCGCCAGCCAAACCTAATCCATCAGGGAGGATGAACGATGAGTCTGCGCATCAACACTAACATGTCGTCGCTGATTGCGCTGCGCAATGTGCAGAGCGCATCCGATGGTTTCGCGCGTTCGATTGAGCGACTGGCATCCGGTCTGCGCGTTGTGCGCGGTTCAGACGATCCGGCGGGCTTGATCCGCTCGGAAGACCTGCGCGCTCAGATCGCGGGTCTGGAGCAGGCGATTATGAACTCGCAGGATGCCAGCAACTTGGTGAAGACCGCCGAGGGTGCCCTCGAAGAGGTTCATAACCTGCTGCGCAGCATGCGCCAGCTGGCGGTGCATGCGGGCAACACGGGCACCAACGACCTGACCGCGCTCCAGGCAGACCAGAACCAGATCCGCTCCGCGTTGGAGAGTATCAATCGTATCGCCCAGCAGACCCAGTTCGGCACCAAGAAGCTGCTCGATGGCACCGCGGGTGTCAGCACTGCCGTGACCAATTCGAACCTGGTGGGCGGCGCCTTCTTCACGGGCACCTTCAACGGCGTCGCCGTCGCCTCTGGCGATGTCAGCATTCAGCAGATTACTTCGGCGGCACGCGCAGTGGTCGCTGGAAGCGTCTCCTACGGTTCGCTTGCCAGCACGGTCGCTGCGGGCAGCATCGTCGTCAACGGGCAGACCTTCTCCACCGATGGCACCGAGACCCTCGAGAGCTTCATCAACAAGATCAATGCATCGAGTTCTGTGACGGGCGTTGTCGCGGAAGCCAGTTTTGCGAACGGCAGCTATGTGATTCGCCTGCGCACCAGCGAGTACGGTGCGAATTTCCGCGTGAACCTTGACGACTCGCGCGGGCTGATCCTCAGCGGGGGCGGCGCCACTGTCCAGACGGGGCGCAACGCTGAGTACACCGTCTCGATCAACACCGCCGTGGGCGTCACCTCCGTCAAGTTCGTGGGTGGACGCAGCTCCGGTGAATCGGGACTGCGCCTGACCGATACCTACGGCAATGTGATCCTGCTGACCGAGGCGGGCAACGCCACCACCAGCCTCGTTCAGGTCGCACGCATCACCACGGGGCAGCTCCAGTTCCAGGTCGGTGCGAACGCCGGGCAGTCGGTCGCGCTCTCGCTCAATAATATCAGCACCACCCAGCTGGGCACAGGTGTCGTGTCAGGTAAGAGCCTCGCCGACATCGATGTGACCAAATCGGGCGGCGCGGAGGAAGCCCTGCGAATCATCGACGCTGCTATCGCTCAGGTCTCCAAGCTGCGCGGCGATATGGGCGCCTTCCAGAAGAATGTGCTGGAGAGCAACATGCGCTCGCTGAGCGTCGCGAAGGAGAACCTGACCGCCACCGAGTCGTCCATCCGCGATGTGAACTTCGCCGAGGAGATCACACGCTTCACCAAGTACCAGATCCTGCAGCAAGCGGGTATGGCAGTGCTGGGGCAGGCGAACTTTGCGCCCCAGGCTGTGCTGCAGCTCATCCGCTAAAACACCGCGTCAGGTATACTTCTGCAGGGGGGCACACGCTGCCCCCCTTCTTTATTGGGGTTCGAAGGAGGAAGCAACGAAATGGGAAAGCGATACGCGATTCTGGGTGCTGGTATGCAGGGTCCCGCTGTCGCCTATGACCTGGCACGCTTCGGCGACGCCGACATCATCTCGCTGGCAGACATCGACATGGAGCGGGCGACCCTCAAAGCCGAATGGGTTAATCAGCTGGTGCAGCGCACCGTCGTCTATCCCAAACTGATAGATGCACGCAACGAGAAGCAAGTGCGCGACTACTTCGAGCAAGCCGATGTGATTATCAGCGCGGTGCCGTGGCAGATGAATATGCGACTGGCGCAACTGGCGCTGGACGCCCGACGCAGCTTTATCGATATGGGCAACGAGCCCGAATGGTTCTGGTTCGAGTTCCGCAAGCGACACGAAGAGGCACAGGCAGCGGGAATCGCGATTGTGCCCGACTGCGGGCTGGCACCTGGCATGGTGAACCATCTGGGACTCTACTGCATGGAAAAGATGGATCAGTGCGACGCGATCCATCTGCGCTGTGGTGGGCTGCCCCAGCGCCCTGTCGGACCGCTCGGCTACAAGCTGGTGTTCAACATGATTGGCGTCATTTCGGAATACACGGGCAAGGCGCTCACTCTGCGCGACGGCAAGCCGACCTATGTGAACACACTGGACGATGTGGAGCCTGTCGAGATCGAGGGGCTGGGCGTGCTGGAGGCAGCGTCGACCTCCGGCGGCACCTCCACCGCCCCCTTCACCCTCGAAGGCAGGGTGCGCGAGTATGATTACAAAACTTTGCGCTATCCCGGACACTGGGCGATAATGCGCGCGTTGCGTGATCTGGGCTTTTTTGACGAGGCGCCCGTGCGGGTGGGGGAAGTCAGCGTCAGCCCGCGCCAGCTCACCGCCACCGTCCTTCCACCCCGAATCCAGTTCCCCAACGAGAAGGACCTGGTGGTGGTCTATGTGTGGGCGACGGGCATCAAGGACGGCGCACCCTATCGCATCACACTTCAGATGATCGATTATCACGATGATGCGACGGGCTTCACCGCGATGGAGCGCTGCACGGGCTTTTCGGCTTCGATTATCGCGATTGGCGTGGCGAACGGCACGGTGCCGCGCGGGTTGATCCCCTACGAGCAGTCGATGAGCGGGCACGAGTTCGTGCGTGAGTTCCTGCGGCGCGGGTTCCGCATTCGTGAGACGGTCAGCCACGAGGTTCGGGTGTAGCGCCTGCCGCAAGGGTGGGCAGGATCACGCGGAAGGTGCTGCCCACCCGATATTCGCTCTGCACCTCCACATGCCCGCCGTGTGATTCCACGATGTGCTTCACAATCGATAGTCCCAGCCCTGTGCCGCCCGTTTCGCGCGAGCGCGTCTTATCCACGCGATAGAACCGCTCAAAGATGCGGGGCAGGTCTTCACTCATAATGCCGATTCCGGTGTCCTGCACCTCCAGCACCGCTTCCGTTCGGTCAGGCGCGTCGGGACACGGACGCACCAGCGCGCGCACCCACACGCGCCCGTTCGGCTTGTTGTAGCGAATCGCGTTTGTCAGCAGGTTCAGAATCACCTGCACCATCTGGTCGCACTGTGCCATCAGGTGAAGGTGTTCTGGCAGTTCGGTCTCGATTTGCACGCCATGTGTGCGTGCCTCACCCGCCACCTGCTGGACTGCCTGCCGAATGAGCGGCACCAGATCGATGCGCTCGCGCTGAGGCGGCAGCGACTCGGCACGCGACAGCACCAGCAGGTCCTCGGCAATGCGTGCCATGCGCTCCACCTCCTGCACAATCATGCCCAGAAATCGGGCGCGCACATCGACTGGCATGGAGGCGTCTTCCAGGATGGTTTCCGCCAGCGAGCGGATGGACGCCAGCGGTGTGCGGAACTCGTGCGACACATTTGCCACGAAGTCGCGCCGCACCTGCTCAATTCGTACCACCTCGCT
Source organism: Armatimonadota bacterium (assembly GCA_037445735.1). Lineage (GTDB taxonomy): Bacteria > Armatimonadota > Fimbriimonadia > Fimbriimonadales > GBS-DC > HRBIN15. The sequence continues at coordinate 72,348 of JBBIJY010000007.1, forward strand.
CCGATCCAGCAGCGCGACGGCGAACAGCTCGGTGTCGTCCTCATCGATCAGGGGCCAGAGGGAGGCAATCACATGGCGCTCCTGCGGGAAGCTGAGCGTCAGCTCGGCGGTCAGCTGCGATTCGCGCCGCACGGCTTGCCGAAACAGCAGGTAGAGGTCATAGCTGAAGGTAAGCGCGAGCAGCGATTTGCCGCGCACCTCGCGGAAGCCGAACCACTCCAGCGCGGCATGATTGGCGAATCGGAGCGTGCTGTCGCGCTCGCACAGCATCAGCGGGATGGGCAAGCCATCCAGCAGGGTTCGTCGCGCCTGCCGACCCTGCATCAGCGACCGCCTCAGCTCGCTCAGCTGCTCCTGCAATTCCTGCTCCTGCTGGCTCGCCTGCTGCAACCCGCGCCGAGCTCGATGGACCAGATAGCCGGCGAGGGCGAGCGCCGCCATCAGCACCCAGCCCAGCCACGCCCGAAGCGGCGATCCCGCTGGAACCCACAGCGTCAGCGCGACCAGCACCACGCATCCCATCAGCACCCAGCCCAGCCAGCGAAGGATGATCAATGCCACTCACCCCATTCAAACAGGCACCGCGACGCTGTGACAGGGAGCGGCACGCGCACCAGCATCGGTTTTGTCAGATGCGGCACAAAGTCGCGATAGAGCAGGCGCACATATTCCTGCACAGGTTCACTGTTCAGGTGCGCCACTATCGCGGGCAGGTCGAGACCCTCTACCTTCGGCACAAGATGGAACTCCTCTCGCCAGGGATAGCACCGCTCATCCAGCGCGGCGACCACCCGCGTGCCTTTCGTGTGCCCCACCACGATATGCGGGAACGCATAGAAAAACCGCAGGGCAGGCGCCGCCTCCTTCGGCAGCCACAATCCCGAATAGCAGGTCTCGTAGTTAATTCGTCCCGGCTTCAGGTTGCGCCCCGTCAATACGGGCAGGCAGCCCGCTTGCGGTCGGGTGCTGACCTGGGGATGGTTGCGGATTTGCGGGCTGCGGGCAGCGAAGTGCACGCTGAAGAGCGCTCCTAACGGCGTGCCGCTGCGTTCAAAGGCGAGCCGCTCAGGCGTCTCAAAGCGGATGAGTTCGCCCCGATAAACCGGCTTGTCTAATGCGGGGATGCACCCGTCGTACAGCGTCAGCCCGCTGCCACCCTTTTCCAGAACCAGCACCCCGCAGCACACATTCCGCCCCCGAAAGACCTTGCCCAGATAATAGACGCGCAGCCGTCCCGACATCGCCAGAAACGCTCGCAGGCGGGCGAAATCGTTCAGCACCAGCCAGCTAACAGGCACAACAAACACCAGCTTCCCACCTGGCTTGAGCAGGTTAACGGCATGCTCGATAAATGCCCCGTAGAGATTGTATTTGCCCTGCCAGGTCTGAAAGCGGCGTTTGTAGGTCTCTTTGTGGTGACGGAGTGTGTGAATGGGGTAATGGGAGGCGTCGCCGATGATGCCATAGGGCGGATTGCCAATGATGAGGTCAAACCGTTCGCCGGGTTCCCAGAGCAAGAAGTCGCCCTCGATAATCTCAGCGAACGGCGCTCGCGCCTTTGCCTGCTGGATAGATGCAGGGTGAATATCGATTCCGACCAGTTCGTGATGTGTTCCGTAGCGTTCGGCGAAGGCGATAAGGAAGCGAGCATCGCCGCAGGCAGGCTCCAGCACCCGCCAGCGTCCGTCGATGGGTGCTGCAAGGGCGGTCATGAAAGCCACCAGCTCATGAGGGGTCGGCACGACGCCCCACCCCCGTCCATCAACTGGCATCGCGGCGCCAGGTAGAGCCTGCATCAGTGGCGACCTCCCCTATGCATCGAAGCGATAGCCTGCGCCGCGTACGGTATGGATATAGCGGGGATGGTCAGGGTCTGGTTCGATCTTGGAGCGCAGCCAGCGGATATGCACATCGACGGTGCGCGGACTGACATAGATATCGAGTCCCCACACATTGTTGAGCAGTTCGTCGCGGGAGAACACTTTGCCAGGGTGGGTCGCCAGCAGGGCGAGCAGGGCGAACTCTTTGGGCGAGAGCGTGATTTCGAGCCCGTTGCGGCGCACGCGCCGCGCCTGCAGATCGATCTCCAGCTCGCCGGCACGAATGAGGGTCGATGTGGGCGTGGGCGCGGTGCGGCGCAGGATGGCTCGCACCCGCGCGATCAGCTCGCGCATGCCAAACGGCTTCACGATGTAATCGTCGCCGCCCATCTCCAGCCCGCGCACCCGATCCTCCTCCGCTGCCCGCGCCGTGAGAAATAGAATCGGCACCGCGCTCTGCTGGCGAATCAGTCGACACAGTTCGAACCCGCTGCGAGCGGGCAACATCACATCGAGCAGGATCACATCGGGCTGGGTCTCGTGAAAGAGTCGCAGGGCGGTCTCGGCGTCGGTCGCGGTGCGCACCTGAAAGCCTTCGCGTTGCAGATTGTATTGCAGGGTTTCCAGCAGCACGGTGTCGTCTTCCACAATCAGCACGCGGTAAGGCTCGCTCGTCCTGGGCGAGACGCCCATGCCACTGGTGTCGCGCATGCTATCCCTCCGCGATGATTTCGACATTTGCGCGAGGTACGACCACCACCGTCCCGTCTTCCAGCTCGGCTTCCAGCACGCGCACGCGCGCGCCCGATTCGATTTCGACCAGTTCCGGGGGCAGTGCGCGCACGCGCCCCAGCTTGCCGAAGTAGGGTTCGCGGATGATGCGAATGGGCACGCCGATGTTCAGTTGCTGGCTCTCGGCGGTCGGCATCGCCTCTAACGGCTGCTCCGACTGCTCCAGTGGCACCACGATTTCGGGGCGGATCACGCCCGCGCGAATCTGGGTCGCGCCATTGATGGATGCCAGCTGCCCCTCCAGCCGTCGGAGCAGATTGAAGGTGCGTGCCGCCATGCGCATCACGCCGAAGCCCTCCGTCACGATAATCGAGAGCGGGATGTCCTCCTGACCGGTGATGGCGACGCCGATATCGTAGCCGAGCAGTTCGATCAGGTCGATATCGCGGATTCCGCCTGCCACCAGCCCCACGATGCCGATTCGGGCGGCTTTGCGCAGGGCGGCGCTTTCGATGCCCGCGCCGCCGACCACGATCGCGCCCTCCATCTCATCGCTCAGGTGCGATTCGGTCAGAATCTCGTCGGGTGATTGGACCGCCACGCGCAGGGTGCCCTGTCGCTCGCCGCCGACGCCGAAGATGCCCTGAATAAACGCGCCCTGCGTTTCGATGATCGCGCCCTCTTCGGGCAGCACCTGCACCACGCGCCCCTTCACATAGGCGTTGACCTCGATGACCGTCGGCGGCTCGCGCACGCCCACATGCCCCGTCACGGGCGAGATCAGCTCCACCGTGCCGCGCACAGGCGACTTGCAGACGCCCCGAAACAGCCCGAAGAAGCCCTTCGTCTCGGCGATAATCTGGTCTTTTTCAACGGTGTCGCCCTCTTTGATCTTCAGCACCTCGTGAATCTGCTTCGCTTCGATGCCGAGCGTTTGCGCCACGCGCACCGTTTGCAGGATGCCGGGCAGGTAGGCGCGGGCGACCACCGTGCTGGCGTCGACCGCATCGCCCTCGTTAACCAGCACTTCGCCCTTGATGGGCAATCGGCGCGTCTTGCGCACAATCGTGTTGCCACTCACGGTCAATCCAGGTGTGTAAGCCGTTCCCATCGTGCTTGCCTCCAAAAGTTTACTGGCGTTGCTGTTCGCGCAGGCGGCGCCGTCGGGCGATTCGCCCCACCAGCGCGATGCTCAGAAAGTAGAGAAACACCATCGGCAGCGCAACCGCCAGCATCGAGAAGGCGTCGCCGGATGGGGTCAGCACCGCCGCCAGCAACCCGATCAGCACCACCGCATAGCGCCAGTTGCGCCACATCGTCTCCGGGGTCACCAGCCCGATTTGCGCCAGGAACATCAGCACCACTGGCATCTGGAAGCCCAGCCCGAACGCCAGCATCATCTTCACCACGAAGGTCACATATTGCGCGGGGTTCTGATACAGCACGGCGTCCGGATAATCTTTCAGGTAGCTCAGGAAGAAGGCGAACGCTTCAGGCAGGATAAAGTAGCCGATAGCGGCGCCCAGAAAGAACAGGAAGGTGCTGAAAGGGATAATCAGCTTCACCGCGCGGCGCTCCTGACGGGTCAGGGCAGGCTTGATAAAGCCCCATAGCTCGCCCACAATGAGCGGCACGACCAGCAGCAGACCCAGAATCAGCGACAGCTTGAACTTCAGGAAAAAAGGCTCGGTTGCGTGCGTGAACACGAACTGGGTGCTTCGGGGCATCGTGCCCAGCAGGGGCTTCGCCAGAAAGTGATACACATACGGCTCAATGAGGAAGCCAACAATCCAGCCGAGCATGACATACATCAGAGCGCGGAAGATACGCTTCCGCAACTCCTCCAGATGCTCGATAAAGGTTGCCCGCACCTCCTCCTCGCGTCGCACAGGGGGCGGTTCCAGACCAGCTGGGCTTGCCACACTCTCACTCCTGACCAATGCGCTTCAGAAGATTTTCGTCAGCACCCATTCATCGGCAACGATGAATCGGTTAATGACCGCCTGTCCGGGCATCGTGGCGGCGCCGCGCCCGCTTTGCTGTCCAGGACCATAGGGCGGCGCACCTGGGGGCTGACCGCCGGGCGCCATGCCGCCGCGACCGCCGCGACCTCGCGGTCCGATCATGCCGCCCTCTTCGGGCATATCGCCCGCTCCCATGCCGGCGCGACCGCCACCTGTCGGTGGGGCGCCGAAGCGTCCGCTGATGCCACCCATCCCGCCGCCACCGCCACCAATCTGCTCGCGGGCGGTGATCTCAAACTCGACGGAGGTGGTCATGCGCACCACCTGACCCAGATCGTAGGCGAAGTAGATGACCCGCTTCACTTTCACCTTCGGCTTTTCGAGGCGGAACTCACCCAGATCGAACTTGCCTGGCAGATTGCCCGAAAACTCACACACGATTTTGGCGCACTTATAGCCCCGCTCCCACTCGAAGCTCTCGATTCGGGCGGCGATGGGGAAGCGCGTTGCCACCTTCGGGTTGCCGCCTTCACCCGATTCCAGCGGGTCATACTGCACAAAGGTCATCGTCCAGCGGAAGCCTTCGGTGACCCTGGTGGGCGGCAGCTCGGGCAGGTCGCCCGCCGTCACATAGAAAAACTCATACTGTTGCGATTCGCCCACCCGCGACGCCTGATACACCACCCGCCCGGTGGTCTCCACCTGCTGATAGACGGGCGCCATGTTGTCGCCTGTAATCACGCGATATTGACCACCCTCATAGATGATGGCGGGCGCCACGGGCAGCCACGAAATCAGCGCCAGCGGCGGCGTGAAGTCCTGCGTGTAGAGATCGACACCATAGCGGGCGTCCAGCAGCAGATTCTCTTCAGGGCTGATACCAGTGTCTTTCAGCTCGGTCTGGTCTTTCGCCGTGATGCGCACCTGATAGCGAAAATCGCGCCCGGGCACCCACTTGTATTGCAGCCGAATGCCGCCTGCAGGAACCCTGATTTTGTTTTGCACAATTACATTGACCGCGCTGCGTGCCAGAATGCGGCGCTCGTTGCCGCCACTGTAAAGGGTCAACTCGATATTGTGCTTGCCGTCGGGCGTGTTGGTCGCTTTGGTGTCCCATTCGTAGATGAGATGCCCCTTCTCCTTATCGGTTTTGAGGACGGCAGGGGCGACCGCCTCCACAAATTTGCCATCGATGCTGACGCCGATGAACCCTTCTGCCGGGATGCTGCGCAGAGGCACGCGCACCTGCACCTTCTCCCGCACGCGCGCGCCTTCCAGCGGGCGCACGATGGTAAACGGTGCCTGCGCCCACGCAAACCCGATCAGCAGCACCAACCCTATCGCCACACGAACCATGGTCATTCGCCTCCGTTTGTGCCTGCGGGCAGATACCCGCAACTATATTGTACCCCAAACGATTCGCGAACGGGCGCGGGTCTCCTGCTGCTATCGAAAGCCCTGCACCAGCGCCTGCGCCAGCACGCTCCAGCCGTTCGCCAGCGTGAACACCAGCAACTTCGCCGGCAACGAGACCACCACTGGCGGCAGCATCATCATGCCCATCGACAGCAGAATGCTGGCGACCACCAGATCGATCACCAGAAACGGGATGTAGATGTAAAAGCCGATCAGGAAGGCGGTTTTGAGTTCGCTCAGAATGAAGGCGGGGATCAGCACGGTCAGTGGCACCTCGTCGGGCGTGCGCGGCGCGGGCTGGTTGCGCATCCGCAAAAAGAGATTCAGATCATCCGTGTAGGTCTGGCGCAGCATGAAGGCGCGGATCGGCTGCTCGGCGCGTGTCAGTGCCTGCTCAAAGGTAATCTGCTTGCGCAGATACGGCTGAAGGGCGTCGCGGTTAATCTGATCGAGCGTGGGTGCCATCACATAGAAGGTCAAAAAGAGGCTCAAGCCAATCAGCACGGGTGTTGGCGGGATGTTCGGCGTGCCCAGCGCGCTCTTAAGAAATGAAAGCACAATGACGATGCGGGTGAAGGCGGTCATCATCAACAGGATCGAGGGCGCAATCGAAAGCAGGGTGAGCAGGGCGAGAATCTGCAGCGAGGTGGAGACCTCCTGCGGGTTGCGGGCGGTGTCGATGCCGATGGTGATGCGGGGCGCGGGCACCGATTCCTGCGCCATCAGCAGCGTGGGCGCCATCAGCAGCGCGAACAGCAGCAGGCGGGCAACCACAGGTGATAGCCTCATCGGCATAACTCCTTCAGGCGGGCGCGCGCCTGCTGGATTCGGTTCTGAAGTTCGCTGGCGACCTCCTGTTGCCAGTCCGCGGGCACGATACCGCGCGCGTTTCGCTCCGCGCTCCGCAGTGCCTGTTCAAAGGGTTGAGAATCCCAGCCCTCTGAACCCCGCACCCCAGCCCTCTCCCCAGAGGGGAGGAGGGGTTCAGATTCCCTCTCCCCCAGCGGGGGAGAGGGCACGGGCGAGGGGGTCAAATCGGCGATCAGTTGCATGCTCTGTGGTGTGGCGCCGATCAGCAGCAGGTGGTCGCGGGCTTTGACCAGCAGCAGGCTACCGCCGGGCACCGCGCGGCTCTCCAGCACTCGAATCTGCCCATCGAGGCGCGAGCCGACGCCCGCCTTGCCTGCCCAGCCAATCAGGCGGGGCAGTCCATAGCGCAAAGCGAGCGCCACCAGCACCAGCGCGACCGTCATCTGCACCCATGCGTAGCCACCTGCTGCGGGCGCCGTGATGCGCACAGGCGCACTCCCGCGCGTGCCGAACGCGCCCGGCTTCAGCTCCTGCGCCAGCACCAGCATACTTAACCCAGCGCCCAGCGCCATCACCCACAGACTGCGCCCGTATCGGTTCATACTGTTCACGCTCCCAGCCGTTGCACGCGCTCGATGGGCGAGATAATCTCGGTGATGCGCACAGCGAAGTTATCCTCCACGACCACCACCTCACCGCGTGCGATAAGCCGTCCGTTAACCAGCACCTCCACAGGTTCACCCGCCACCTTTTTGAGTTCCACGATGGAGCCTGTGCCGATTTCCAGCAGCTCGCTCACCAGAAGAGTCACGCGCCCCAGCTCGACCGACACCTCCAGCGGGATGTCCATCAGCAGATCGAGATTGCGTGGGGAGGCACCTTCCACCTCGCCGAAAGGGTTGAACCCTCTGGGCGGGGTCGGGGGGGCGGTTGTCGGCTCCGAAGATGCTTCCTCGAATGCAAAGCCGCTGAGCGGGTCCGCCTCCTTCAGCGGGAGACCCAGCAACAGAGCCGCGAGCGTGTCCGTCAGCAGCCAGGTGAGCGGCACAGGCTCGCGCTCGGGAATGTTCAGCGTCAGCTGTACCGTGATGAGCGCGTCCACGCTCAAAAAGTTGGGCGGCAGCACGAGCGGGGCGCGCTTCACCTCCACTGTCAGTGGGGTGAAGGTGCTGCCACGCAGTTCGCCGAAAGCGAGCGCCAACCCCTGCATCAGCTGGCTGAAGAATTCGCGCAGGCTGTTCAGGGCGGTCTCGTCGAAGGTCTCAGGCGCACTGCCCAGCACCGCTGCGCCGAGTGCCCTCTCTGCCGACTCGCGCTCCCCTGTCCAGTCGCCCACCAGGATCAGGCACAGCTCGCTCTCAAACTCGGCGAAGCCGCCCTGCGCATACAGCACCGGCTCCATGCTGAGCGCGTTCAGCTCGCCAATTGGCGTCGATTCGGTGGTGGGGATGGGAATCTCCACCTGCAGGTTGTTCTGTTCGGACAGGTGGAGCGCCACGCGCTGCCAGAGGCGCCCCTGCTGAACAACGAACTGGGTCAACACTTCAGGTGCGACTTCGCTCATCGGCTGTTTACTCCTCCCGTATCACTTCGGTGATGCTGAGTACCAGTTTGCGGTTGCGCACGGCGGGCTTGCCGCGAAACTTGCGTCGCCCCTCCACCAGCAGGTCGATGGCGCCGCTAACGGGCGTGTCCAGCACGATTAAATCGCCCTCTTTGAGGCGGATTAGGTCGCGCAGGCGAATGGTGGTGCGTCCCAGCAGGGCGACGCAGTTGAGCCGCGAGTGGCGCAGGTGCTGGGTCAGCGCCTGGCGGATGAGCGGCGTGGTGCGCCTGCCTGACGACGCCGCCCAGTTCTGGGAGCTGAGCCGCGGCGTGATGGGCTTGATGACCATGTGGGGCACGCAGAGGCTCATCGCGTCGCGCCGCTCGCCCACCCGCGCCTCCATCAGCATCGCAATCACGATATCGCTCGGCGGCGCAACCTGCACAAACTGCGCGCTGGTCTCCATCCCCTCGATGCGCGGGTCAATCTGCAGGATGCTCTCCCACGCGCTTTTGAACGCGAGCAGCATCCGCTCGCCCAGCGCCAGCACGAGCGGGCGCTCTATCTCGGTGAACGCCGTGCGCTCCACGGGACGCCCCGGACCGCCCAGCAGCCGATCCAGCAAGGTGAACACCAGCGAATATTCCATCTCCAGCACCGCCTCGCCCGACAGCGGCGGCGCACTGAAGATAATAAACGCCGACTGACGCAACGAGCGCAGGTAGTCCTCGAAAGGGATCTGCTCCAGCGAGATGGGTTCGATATGCACGGGCACACGCAGGTAGGTGGCGAGGTTCGTGGAGCAGAGGCGGGTGAAGGTCTCAAAAATCATCTGGAGCGTGCGCAGCTGGTCGCGCGAGAACTTGTCGGGTCGGCGGAAGTCGTACACCTCGTAGGCGGCGGCGCGTCTGGAGCGGGCAGTTATGGGCGATGCGCTCTGCGCCGCCTGGTCGCCCAGCGTCGGATCGGACGCCATCGACGCCAGCAACGCCTCAATCTCCGATTGAGAAAGAATCTCGCTCATCGTGCCGACCGTTCAGGGGGCTTGCCACCCCTGCCCACAGGCTGATTATCGGCACAGCGCGGGGGCTTTTTCACCTGCTCACTCGCCCCAATATCCCTCAATCACCCGCTTGCAGGCAATGGGCACACGCTGGCATCGCTGGGCACAACCATCCTGCACGCTCGCTTCTGGGTACCTCCACCAGTCAGCCCATCAAACGCAGAAATTCGCCAAAAAAGGGACGGCTGTCCCACGGACCGGGCGCGGCTTCAGGGTGAAACTGCAGGGTAATCAGCTTCCAGTCGCGGTGGCGCACGCCCTCAATCGTGCCGTCGTTCAGCTGGATATGTGTTATCTCCAGCCCCGTGCCCTCCAGGCTCTCGGGTACAACCGCATAGCCGTGATTATGCGAGGTGATGGCGACCTGACCTGTGAGCAGGTTCTTCACGGGATGGTTGCAGCCGCGATGCCCGAACTTGAGCTTGTAGGTGCGTGCGCCCAGCGCCATGCAGAGCAGCTGATGACCCAGGCAGATGCCTGCTACTGGCACTTTGCCAATCAGCGCGCGAATGGTTGCCACCACGCTGCCCAGCCGCGCGGGGTCGCCCGGACCGGGTGAGAGCAGCACCCCATCCGGCTTCAGGGCGAGAATCTGCTCGGCGGATGTGGTGGCGGGCAGGATGATCGAGCGCACGCCGAGGCTGGCTAATCGGCGCGGGATGTTCCACTTCACGCCGCAGTCCAGAATCGCCACGCGATAGCGGTAGCGGTCATCGGGCGCGTCCATCGGCTCCAGCCCGTTATAGCCCCACTTGTACGGTTCGGGCGTGGTAACGCTGAACACGAAGTCGTGCTCGTCGTAGCGCGGTGTGGACTGCAGGCGTTCGAAGGCTTCTTCAGGCGTTTCGTCGGTGGTGATGGTGCCCATCATCACGCCGTGTTCGCGGATTCGGCGCGTGAGGGCGCGCGTATCGACGCCGCTGATGCTCACCACGCCATTCATCGCCAGATAGTCGTGCAGGGTGAGGCGGGCACGCCAGTTGGAGGGCGATTCGCACGCCTCGCGCACCACAAAGCCCGCCACCTGAACCCGAAACGATTCCTGATCGTCGGGGTTCAGCCCGTAGTTGCCGACGAGGGGATAGGTCATCAGCACGATCTGTCCCGCGTAGGAGGGGTCGGTCAGCACCTCCTGATAGCCCGTCATGCCGGTGTTGAACACCAGCTCGCCGGTGGTGTGCCCCTCCGCGCCAATCGCTTCACCCTCGTACCAGCTCCCATCCTCCAGCACCAGATAGGCTCGCATAGGTCAGGGCAAAGTATACCTTCCACCTGCAAAAAATTGCAGGTACAATCCTGTAAGGGACGATGCAGGCGGAAGAGTATGGGCGGATGTTCCAGTTCGAGACCGATTACTGGTGGTTTGTCGGTCGGCGGCGGCTGGTGATGCGGCTGCTAAAGGCGTCTCTGCCATCCGGGGAGGGGTGGATTCTGGATGCAGGCTGCGGCACGGGCGCGATGCTGTGCGAACTCCATACTCTGGGGCGCGTGGTGGGCGTGGATATTGAGCCGCTTGCGCTGCGCTACGCTCGCCAGCGTGGTGAGTTCCCCCTGCTACAGGCGCGGCTGGAAGCCCTGCCGTTCCGCTCGGACTGCTTTCGCGCCATCACCGCGCTGGATGTGCTGGAGCATCTGCCCGATGAGCGCCCCGCGCTCAGGGAGTTCTGGCGCGTGCTACAGTCGGGCGGTGTGCTGATTATCACCGTGCCTGCCTATCGGTTCCTCTGGAGCAAGCACGATGTGGCGCTGCATCACTATCGACGCTACACGGCGCGGCAGCTGGCGTCGCGCCTGCGCGAGGCAGGCTTCGAAGTGCAGAAACTCTCCTACACGGTTGCGCTGCTGTTTGTGCCGATTGCCCTGTTCCGCTGGCTGGATCGGCTACGCCGCACGCCGCCTGCCGCCACGCTGGTGCCTGTCGGTGCGCGATTGAACCGCTGGCTGGTTCAGCTGCAGGAGTGGGAGGCGCGGCTGGTTCAGCGGGTGAACCTGCCGTTCGGGGTGAGCCTGGTGGCGGTTGTCCGCAAGCCTTAGCGCGGTTTGCGCTGGCGCGCCTTGAGGTAGGCGACCTCCATCAGGTCGAGCTGTTCGGGCGTCGGGCGCGAGGGAGACACTTCCGCGGTTGCCTTTGCCCGCTTGCGAGAGGCAGTACGGCTCTCCTCAGCAGCGCGTGAGGGCTTGCCTTTATCAGCCGCCGCCTTGCGAGCAGCGCGGGTCGGCTTGCTCTCGCTGGCGGACGACCTGCGCGACGGCTTTTCAGGTTTTGCGGGCGTTTCGGCTGGCTCTCTGGCGCGGCGTTTCGGCTGCTGGGTGGCGGTTGTGCGTGCTGATGCCCGCTTCTTTTCCTTCGCTTCGGGCTGGGCAGGGGCGGCAGGCGTCTGCGTTCGCGAGCGTGCGCCGCCACGAGTGGGGCTGTACGCCTCCAGATCGCTCTCGGCAAGCAGCACCACATAGTTCAGCTGGAACGCCTTCTCCTCATCGGTCAGGCGGTTGCGTGCCTCCTCTGATAGCGAGTCGAACCATCGCCGATAGATTGCCTCCTGCTGCTCCGCGTGGCGCAGGCGCACTTCTTCAGGCAGGCTTTCGATATCGAGGCGGACGGCTATCTGTTGCGGGGTGTAGACTTTCAGCACGGTGCCGGTGGTGCTGGCGAGATAGGGCGCGTAGGAACCCTCCTGCGTCTCCCTGTCTGTCGCCGTGCGCTGTTTGACGCGCACCCGATCGCCTTCCCTGAACTTCGCCATATTAGAAAGTATACCCGCACGATGGCGATTGAGAAGCAGGAATCAGCAGCAGGTTCTCGTATAGTAGTGATGAGGAGGTCGCTCGCATGAGCATCTGGGCGATTCGTGGGCTGTGGATACTGGGCGCACTGGCGCTGATTGTGGAGATGTTTATCCTCGCCAATCCGCGCTATCGGGTGCCGTCCCCCAGCGAATGGGAGACTTATGACACGCCGCGCTTCACTATTCGCAAGCCGAAGCGGTTCCGCGCGGGCGATCCCGAGTTTGGCAAGCTGTTCGCGCTGCCCGAACTCGGATTGATGAGCCACGATGTGGGGTTCTATCGGGGTCGGCGCACAGGTTTCGAAGTCTACTTCCGCCCGCTGCAGGAGATGCCGAACCCGCTGAGCCAGCTGGGTCAGATGGCTCCGCAACCGACCAACCCGAATGTGCATGTGGACATCGCTGCGCTGGTGCGCAAGCGCCACGATGAGCGCATCGCTGCCCTGCGCGATGATCCGCTCTACCTCAACTTTAACGAGGAAAAGCGTTCCATCGTGACGGTGCGCGGCGTGCGGGGCATCCGCAGCGAATATAAGCGCATGATTCCGCACCCCATCCCGCTGTTCAACATGTGGGTGAAAGGCTATGTGTTCACCGCGCCGATCTCCAGCGAGGAGGTCATCCACATTCACGCCTACTGCCCCGTCAGCTCGTATGAGGCATACCAGCAGGTGTTCGATCAGATGCTCGGCTCACTGACACTCAAGCAGCAACAGGGAGGCACACGATGAACCGCTGTCGCTGGTGTGGAATGGACAGTCGCGATCCGTATGTGTGCGAGTGGTGCAAGCGGGTGATGGCGACTGGTGCGCCGGCGCCGCCGGGCTACAAGCCCCAGATACCCGGCTCACCTGCGCCGTCCAGCGACCCGACGGTGATGACATCCCCACCGCCGTCGGTCAGCCCGCCGCCATCGGGTAGCCCGCCATCAGCCCCGCCTGCGGGCACAACCGCGCCGCCGTCCGATGTGATTGCCACGCCGATGGCGCCCCCAGGCGCATCAACACCTTCCCCCACATCGCCAGTGCCGCCCGTTACCGCGACGCCGATGGCGCCTCCGGGCGCCCCACGCCCGACACCAACCGTCACCACCCCCACCGTCGCGCCCGGACAGGTTCGCATCCTGTACGAAATCCACGAAGGGCTGCCCTTCTTCCTGCGGCTGGAGCGGTTTCTGGCGGTGGTACTACCGCTGGCGGCAATCAATGTGATCATTCTCAGCCAGCGACCTGAATGGGCGCTCTGGAGCAATCTCGTTTACTTTTTTATTTTTGGTATGTGGATGCCCGGCTCTCAGCTGATTGGCACCATCGACGATGTGGACGACTATCGCGATGTCGCTCTTGTGATGCTGATGAGCCTGTTCTGCTGTGGACCCATCGCCACGCTGGTGCTTTACTTCCTTGCCAGCGGGTTGCTCGCGCTTATTCTCAAAACTGACATGAACTGGTCCCTGATCGGGCTGTTGCTGGGCTACACGCTGATTCGCATCCTGTTCGATCTGGTACTGGTGCTGATCGATGTGGAGGAGGTTGGCGATTTCATACGGCTGGGATTCTCGTTTGCCAACTTCTTCCTGCTGGTGGCGCTGTTTGGCGGCTGGTTGTTCGGCGGGATGGTGCGCTCCGATTAGGCAGTTTTACTCTGCTCGTTCGGCTTGAGGGCGGGTGAACAGTCGCAGGAGCAGCAGCCCTGCAACGCCCGCCAGTATGGAGCCGAGCAGCACGCCCATCTTCGCCAGATTGAGCGTCGGCTCCTGATAGGCGAGGTGCGCGATGAACAGCGCCATCGTGAAGCCGATCCCGCCCAGAAAGCCCACGCCGAGAATGTGCATCCAGCCAATGCTTGCTGGCAGCCGTGCCAGCCCGACCCGCACAGCCAGCCACGATGCCAGCGTGATGCCGAGCGGCTTGCCCACAAGCAGCCCCAGCGCGACACCCCACAGCACGCGACTGCTCCACTCAATCTCGCTTTGCTCACCCACCACCGTCACGCCTGCGTTCGCCAGCGCGAATAGCGGCAGGATAGCAAACGCCACCCACGGATGCAGGATGTGTTCCAGTCGCTGCAGGGGCGATTGCACCCGCTCCGAAGCGCGTTCAATCGCCTCTACCGCTGACTGCTGGATCGGGTTAAGAATAATCGTTGCTGGATGTCGGGAGCTTTCCAGTCGGCGCAGATATTCGCGCACGCAGGCGACATATTCGTCAGGCGCAATCCGCTGGCGCACAGGGATTGCCAGCGCACCCAGCACACCCGCTATCGTCGCATGCACGCCCGACTTCAGCATGAAGTACCACATCACGCAACCGATAATGAAGTAGACGAGCGGGCTGCGCACGCCCAACCGATTCGCCAGCAGCATCCCGCCAAACGCGAGCAGGGCATAGAGGAAAGCGTTCGTGTTCAGGCTTTCGGTGTAAAAGAGAGCAATCACCAGCACTGCGCCGATGTCGTCAATAATCGCCAGCGCGCTGAGAAAAACCTTCAGCGCAAGTGATGCGCGCGTGCCCAGCAGCGCCAGCACGCCCAGCGCGAAGGCGATATCGGTCGCCATCGGGATACCCCAGCCACGCACTGCGGGTGTGCCTGCGTTCAGCGCGTAGAAAATCAGCGCGGGCGCGACCATGCCCCCCACAGCGGCAGCGATTGGCAACATCGCCTGACGCCACGACGCCAGCTCGCCCACCAGCAGCTCGCGCTTGATCTCCATCCCGACGATGAAGAAAAACATCGCCATCAGCCCATCGTTGATCCAGAGCAGCAGGGGCTTGTCCAGCACGAGCCACTCGCCAAAACGCACCTCCACAGGCGTTTGCCAGAGCCGAAAATAGCCTGCCGCGAGCGGCGAGTTCGCCCATAATAACGCAACTACGGCGCACAATATCAGCAGAACGCCGCTGGACGATTCTCGCTGGGCGAACTCCTGAAAGGGGCGTGTCAGGCGTTCAACAGGCAGAGGGCGCCCTGGCAGCGTACGCGAGCGTGAACGGGTCGGCATGGCTACATCCCCAGGATGTGATAGCCGACATCCACATAGATGACCTCACCTGTGATACCGCGTCCCATCTCGCTAAAGAGAAAGACCGCAGCATCCGCCACCTCTTCGGGGTCGGTATCGCGTTTGAAGGGCGCCCGCTCGCGGACATATTCCATCATCGAGGTGAATCCGCGAATGCCTCGCGCTGCCAGCGTGCTGACAGGACCAGGCGAGAGCGCGTTCACGCGGATACCACGCTCGCCCAGCTCGTACGCCAGATAGCGCACGCTCGCCTCCAGCGCCGCCTTCGCCACGCCCATCACATTGTAGCCTGGCACCACGCGCTCGCTGCCCAGATAGGTGAGCGTCAGGATGGAGGCGCCGTCGGTCAGAATCGGCTCCAGCTGGCGCACCGCCGCCACAAAGGTGTAGACACTGGTCTCCAGCGCGATTTTGAACCCCTCGCGTGAGGTATCCAGATAGCGACCCGTTAGCTCCTCACGCAGCGCGTACGCCACACAGTGCGCCATGAAATCAACCGTTCCCCATCGCTCACGCAGGGTGTTCGCCACAGCGACGATCTCCTGATCGTTGTTCAGGTCGCACGGTAGCGTGAACGCATCAGGCAGTTCGGCAGCTAAACGGTTCACTTTGTCTTCAAATCGCTCGTTTTGATAGGTAATGGCGAGGTTGGCGCCGTGCTGGGCACATCGCTGCGCAATTCGCCACGCTAAACTGTGCTGGTTCGCCACTCCAAAAATAATCCCGCGTTTACCCTGTAGCAACATATCGAGCCTCCTGCAGGGGGTATTGTACCCCTTCTGGGTATAATCGAGCCGATATGTTTCGGCTCAGTACCGAGTTCACCCCGCGTGGTGATCAGCCGGAGGCAATTGCGAAGCTGGTGGAAGGACTTCGCAAGGGCTACGATTTTCAGACTCTGCTGGGCGCAACGGGCACCGGCAAAACCTTCACGATGGCTGCTGTGATTGCGGAGGTGCAGCGCCCCGCGCTGGTAATCGCGCATAACAAAACGCTCGCCGCTCAGCTCTGTCAGGAGTTCCGTGCCTTCTTCCCTGAAAACGCTGTGCAATATTTCATCAGCTACTATGACTACTATCAACCAGAAGCCTATATCCCTCAGACCGACACCTATATCGAGAAGACTGCCTCTATCAATGACGAGATTGATCGCCTGCGCCATGCTGCCACGCAGGCGGTGCTGGAGCGCCGCGATGTGGTGGTGGTTGCCAGCGTGTCATGCATCTATGGGCTTGGCTCGCCCCAGGAGTACCTGCGCAGCATCGTCACGGTGAAGCGTGGCGATATTCTGAACCCGCGCGAGCTGGCGATGCGTCTGGTGGAGTTGCAATATGTGCGTTCCGATATGGTGCTGGGGCGCGGCACCTTCCGCATTCGGGGCGATGTGATCGATGTGCAACCCGCCGATGAGGAGCTGGTGACCCGCATCGAGCTGTTCGGCGACGAGGTGGAACGCATCTACGAATATGACCCGCTCAAAGGCGAAATCATCGCTGAGCTGGAACGAGCCACCTTCTTCCCCGCCACCCACTATGTAACACCCTGGGATCGGCTTGACCAGATTATCGAGCAGATTCGCGAGGAGCTGGAGCAACAGGTGCGCTACTTTGAGTCGCAGGGGCGCCTGCTGGAGGCACAGCGTATTCGCCAGCGCACGGAGATGGACATGGAGATGATGCGCGAGCTGGGCTACTGTAACGGCATCGAGAACTATTCGCGCTACTTCGACGGGCGCAAGCCTGGTGAACCGCCCTACACGCTGCTGGACTACTTTCCTGACGACTTTATTGTGTTCATCGACGAGTCGCACCAGACGGTGCCCCAGCTACGCGGTATGTATAACGGCGACCTGCAGCGCAAGAAGACGCTCGTGGAGTACGGTTTTCGGCTGCCCTCCGCGATGGATAACCGCCCGTTGCGCTTCGAGGAGTTTCTGGAGCGCGTGAAGCAGGTGATTTTTGTGTCGGCGACACCAGGACCATTCGAGCGCAAAGTAAGCAAGCAGATTGTGGAGCAGATTATCCGCCCGACAGGGCTGGTCGATCCCGAGATTATCGTGCGCCCGACTGCTGGGCAGATCGACGATCTGGTCAGCGAGATTCGACACCGTATCGAGCGCGACGAGCGCGTGCTGGTGACCACGCTGACCAAGAAGATGGCAGAAGACCTCACAGAGTATCTGCAGGAGCTGGGCATTCGCGTGCAGTACCTGCACTCCGATGTGCAGACTCTGGAGCGAGCCGAGATTCTGCGCGATCTGCGGCTGGGCGTGTATGATGTGGTGGTGGGCGTGAACCTTCTACGCGAGGGGCTTGACCTGCCCGAGGTGTCGCTGGTGGCGGTGCTGGATGCCGATAAGGAGGGGTTCCTGCGTTCTGAGACCGCCCTGATTCAGACCATCGGGCGTGCCGCTCGCAACAAGTTCGGGCAGGTGATTCTATACGCCGACCGAATCACTGGCTCGATGCAGCGTGCTATCGATGAGACCAATCGCCGCCGCCAGATTCAGCTGGAATACAATCGCCAGCATGGGATCGAGCCCGAAACGGTTCGCAAGGAGGTTCGCGAGACCGTGCGTGCCTACAGGGTGGCGGAAGAGCGTGAAGCCTATCGTGTGGTGGATACTGATCGCGTCGCCTTTGAGGATTTGCCGCTGGTTATCAACAAGCTGGAGCAGGAGATGCGTGAGGCAGCTAAAGCGCTGGAGTTCGAGCGGGCGGCGATTTTGCGCGACGAGATTCAGCGTTTACGCAGGATTCTGGAGCAGACGCGCGTATAGTGCGACTCCAGAAGGCAGATGTCGCTGCCGAAAATGGAGAGACTCCAGATTCGGGGCCCCTCTGCCGATAATAGGCAGTGAAGTAAGCCGAGGCAGAAAAGGGCAAACCTGCAGCGATGCAGGGGCGCAAAGCCCAGGGGTCTGCCTGGAATGGCAGATAGCCGGGTTGCCTGTCTCCGGTTTGCTGAAACCATTCAGCAAGAGAAGGAGGCAGAAACGATGCAAATCTCGCTGGAAGAGGTACGCAAGGTGGTGGCGACCTTTCATCGGAGCCATCAACAGACGAATCTGCCTCTGGAGCCTGTACCTGAACCGGTGCAGGTTTCCGAGGAGGAGAACCGTCGCCTGGCACAGGAGGTGGCGCGTGAACTCTGTGCCACTCCCGATGTGCGCGAGGAGCGTGTGAACGAACTCAAACAGCAGATGGCCACCGGCGAATACACGGTCTCTGCGGAGATGGTCACCAGCGCGATTATTCGGCGCATGCTGGCAGACCGCATCCGCTGAATTTGTCTGACAACTTGCAGGGGGACAGAAAGTGTCCCCCTAACGCTCCATTTTTGCAGGAATTGCTGTGCCCGCCACGAATCCAGCTGCCGTGGCAAACGCGGGCTGGCTTCTGGCGGTTGTGAATCAGAAGGGCGGCGTCGGCAAGACCACTACCGCTGTTAATCTGGCAGCGGCTCTGGCAGCACAGGGTGATGAGGTGCTGCTGGTGGACACGGACCCGCAAATGAATGCGACCAGCGGGCTGGGTATTCCCACTGCCGAGCTGGAGTACGACCTTTTCAGCGCGCTGCAGGAGGAATGTCCCATAGAAAAGGCGATTGTGCCCACTGGACGCGCACATCTGTATCTGATTCCCGCCAGCATCGAGCTGGCGGGGATCGATCTGCTGTTTGCCACGCGCATCGCCCGCGAAACAGTGTTGCGCACGCAGCTGAACTCCTTGCGAGAGCGCTACCAGTGGATTATCGTTGATACCCCACCTTCTCTGGGACTGCTAACAGTCAACGCACTGGTCGCAGCAGATGGACTGATTGTGCCGCTTCAATGCGAGTATTACGCGCTGGAGGGTCTCTCGCGCCTGATGCAGACCATCGATCTGGTCAGGCAACACCTGAATCCGAGGCTTGAAATCTGGAAGGTGCTGCTGACGATGCATGATCCCCGCACGAAGCTGGCAGAGCAGGTAGAGGCAGAGGTGCGCAAGTTTTTCGGGGCAAAAGTGGCACGCACGGTGATTCCGCGTAATGTGCGTGTAGGCGAGGCGCCCAGCTATGGTCAACCCGTGGTAGAGTACGATCCCCGTTCGCGGGGGGCGATTGCATATCAGGCATTTGCACAGGAGGTGAAAGCTTATGGCGCGTCGCGGGCTGGGTAAAGGATTGAGCGCGTTACTCGCTCAAAGCGAGCTGGAAAGCAACATGGTTCAGGAGATTCCTGTCGAGCAGGTTCGCCCGAACCCCTATCAACCGCGCCGAACCTTTGATGAGGAGTCGTTGCGCGAGCTGGCAGAGTCGATACGGCAGGTAGGCGTTCTGCAACCGATTATTGTGCGCAAGGAAGGAGCCGAAGAATACATTCTGGTCGCTGGCGAGCGTCGCCTGCGTGCAGCACAGATGGCAGGACTGGAGCGTATTCCTGCTATTGTACGCACACCGTCCGAGCAGCAGATGCTGGAGATGGCTCTGATTGAGAACCTTCAGCGTGAAGATATTAATCCCATCGATGCAGCACTGGCTTACAGACATCTAATGGAGGAGTTTGGGTTAACCCAGGAGCAGGTAGCGCAGCGTGTCGGTAAGAGTGTGCCTGCCATCTCAAACACTCTGCGCCTGCTTCAACTGCCCCCCTATATCCAGGAGAGCATTCAGAGCGGTCTCATCAGTGAGGGGCATGGGCGTGCGCTGTTGATGGTCAAAGACCCCGTGCAGCAGCGACAGCTGTGGCAGCAGATTACCACTGATGGCTTGAGCGTGCGGGCGACAGAGCTGCGTGCGCGTGAGTTGCGATCACCTGAACAGCCTGTTAATCCAGGTCCGCGCTCTCATCCCCTGCCCTCCGCTCCCCCGCCAGAAGTCAGGGCGCTGGAGCATAATCTGAGCGCGTATCTGGGCACAAAGGTGAAGGTGGTTTATATGGAAGGGGGGGCGGGGCGAATCGTGATCGAGTTCTACTCAGAAGAGGAACTGGGGCGGATATTGGAAACAATTGCCCCCAGCGGGTTTTAGGTAGGGGGTTTTCATGTGAAAACCCGTTCCCAACCATATGAGCCATAGAGGAAATAGCGATGGAGATGAATCCTGAGAGGCAACGGGCACGCGAACGATTCCGCCAGATGCGGTTTGGGATGTTCATTCACTGGGGCTTCTACTCCCTGTTGGGGCGTGGCGAATGGGTGATGTACCATGAGAAAATCCCCGTTCAGGAATATGAACCGCTAATGCACCAGTTCAATCCTGTGCGCTATAATCCGCATGAATGGGTTGCACTGGCAAAACGTGCAGGCATGCGCTACATCACCATCACTGCCAAACATCACGACGGCTTCTGTATGTATGACAGCGATCTGACCGACTATAAAATTACCAACTCGCCCTATCAGCGTGATGCAATTGGCGAACTGGTGCGCGAGTGCCGCCGACAGCGTATAGCCATCCTGTTCTACTACTCACCGCTGGACTGGCATCATCCTGCCTACAATTCCGACTGGGACACCTACACACGCTACTGGCACGGACAGGTGCTGGAGCTTATCCGCAAATACAAGCCTTTTGGAATCTGGCTTGATGGCTGCTGGCATAAGCCCGCAAACCTTGATGCCACCTGGAAACTCACCAATCTCTATCGCGAGATGCGCCGCATAGCGCCTGGCATCCTGATAGGCAACAATCACCACCAGCAACCTCTACCCGATGAGGATATACAGACCTTCGAACAGGATTTGCCGGGCGAAAATACCGCTGGCTTTAACAAAACAATGCCGATGGAAGGCGCACTCTATGAAACATGCCTCACCATCAACAACAGTTGGGGCTATAATGCCCACGACAACAACCACAAATCCCCTGAACAGCTGATTCGCCTGTTAGCTGAATGTGCAGGCAGAGACGCGAACCTGCTGCTGAATGTGGGACCAAAGCCCGACGGTACTATTCAGGCGGAACATCAGGAGCGGCTTGAGCGAATGGGGCTGTGGCTCCAGAAGAATGGCAAAGCGATTTACGGCACGCGCGGGCGTGTCTTTGAAACGACACCATGGGGCACTGCCACACGCACTGAGCGAGCCATCTACCTTCATGTCTGGAACCTACCTGAGCCATACCACATCAGCTTGCAATTACCCTCTGTGCGAATCAGGCGAGCGCGCCTGTTAGCAACAGGTAAGCCCCTGAAAGTAGACCAGCAGGGCGAGCTGGTGCAGATCAGCGTGCCTAAACCATTGCCTGACCCGGTAAACACCGTTATTCAGATGGAGGTTGAATGAGATGGAACGATCAGAACTGCTGTTGAGCCGAGAGCGTTCGGTGCTGGTGGTAGTCGATATGCAGGCACCGTTTCTGGAGGCAATCAAGGTAGCGGCGCTAATTGAGCAGAATATCGGGTTTCTGCTGCAGGCTGCCAGGCAGCTGAATGTGCCCGTACTGGCGACCCTGCAAAATCGCGAGCGGCTCGGTGACCTCGTGCCCTCGCTTCAGCCACTGCTACCTGAATCAACCGCCCCTATTGACAAGCTCTGCTTTAGCTGCGTCGGTGCGGAGCCATTTGGCAGAGCCTTGCAGGAAACAGGGCGTCAGCAGGTAGTGCTGACGGGCATCGAGGCGCACATCTGCATCCTGCAGACCGCGCTCGATTTATTAAAGGCGGGCTATCAGGTGCATGTGCCCTACGATGCAGTTGCCAGCCGGGGCAAGCGCGAATGGAAGTATGCTCTGCTACGCTTGCAACATGCAGGCGCCATCATTACCAGTGTCGAGTCGGTGACCTATGAATGGCTCTATCAGGCTGGCACGGATGAGTTTCGACAGGTACTGCCCCTGATCAAAGAGCGAGAGCAGCTCTTCCGAAAGAAGGATGAAGAGGAGTAACTATCGGCGGAAGAGGTTGCGCAGGATAAAGTAGAGATTGGCAGGGCGCTCAGCCAGACGGCGTGAGAAGTAGGGATACCACTGCTCGCCATAGGGCACATAGATGAGCGTGCGGTAGCCCTCCGTGACCAGCTGCTTCTGTAGCTCACGGCTGATTCCGTAAAGCAGCTGGAACTCAAACTGGTCCTTACCCAGCCCAATCTGCATCGCGTAGCGTTTCGCATGCTGAATAAGTCGCACATCGTGCGTGGCGATGGCTGGCTCGCGCCCGCGCTCCAGCAACTGTTCCATCAAGATTCTGAACTGACGATCGACGGAGCGCTTGTCGGGGTAAGCCACTTCACGCGGCTCAGCATAGGCACCTTTGACCAGTCGGATACGCGCTCCCAGCTCCAGCAACCGCTCCATATCGCTCGGCGTGCGATAGAGATAGCTTTGCAAAACCGTACCGCTGTTTGGATAGCGCGGATACATCTCTGTGAACAGGTTCAAAATACCATCGGTATGGCGACTGCTTTCCATATCGATCCAGACGAAGTTCTGAAGTTCCTGCGCAGCTTTCAGCACACATTCCAGATGCTGACGGCATAGCTCATAGCCGAGGTCTAACCCCAGCTGGGTGAGCTTAATGGAAATGCAGGAGTTCACACCCGTTTCAGCAATCCGTTCCAGCAAGATTATATACTGGCGGGCGGCGTTTTCCGCCTCTTCGGGGCGTGTGGTCGATTCACCCAGATAATCAAGAGCGACCAGGAAACCCTGAGCATTCAACTGACGGGTGACCTGGATAGCAGTATCCAGATCCTCACCAGCAATAAAGCGATTAACCAGCCCGCGAGTCATCGGGCTATGTGTAATCCAGTTTTTAAACGGGGGCCACTCCGCCACCCGCAACACGAGTGTGCGTGACAGCATCGTCGCCTCTCCTGATGAATACGCCCTACTTCTTCGTTTTATTCTGTGTATACATCCACCAGTATTCCACCACTTCGCGCTCTGGGTCTGGTTGCGAAGGCTGTGGATTGGATGACGGCTTTGGTTTGGTGGTTTCCGCCTTCGGAGGCGCAGGTGGTTGCTGTTGAACCATTTGCTTATTCTTCTCCAGCTGCGCTTTAATTTCAGCCTCGGATGGCGGCGGTAAGTTCGACTCTTGCTGCTGTTGCCGTGCGTGCTGTTCCGCAATATAGGGCGCGATCTGTGTGCTCCAACCGTACCAGATGATAAATGCCAGCAGAATGACCACTGCTCCGATAAGACCAATCGGCATGCTTCGTCGACGCATTGTTTGTCTACCTCCATCTCGATTATACCGCACGGCTACCCCAATCGTTCCTGCTGGACAATCGCGTTGATCTGCAGGGCGATGTCGGGCAGCGCGGAACGCAGGTCGGATAGCAGGGGGAGTTGGGCGCGTGCAATCGCCAGGTCGTCCAGATCGATGGTTACAATCAGCAGTGCCTCCTGACCCAGGGGCGCCTGTGCAATCACTTTGCCGAACGGATCAACTGCCAGTGAGGCGCCCACGAAGCCTTTTCCGCCTTCAAACCCGACCAGGCTGGATTGAATGATAAACAGCCCATGTTCGCTGGCAATCTGGGTGAGCATGCGCTCGTAGGCCGCCACATTTTCGATTTGTTCACCTTGAAAGCCTCGCGCGGGTGATGCGGTCGGCACATAGATGACCTGCGCACCCTTCAGCGCCACAATCATCGGCGTCACAGAGTGCCACACATCTTCACAAATCAAGATTGCCGCCTGGCAGAATCGGGTAGTGAACACATCGAGGCGCGTGCCACGAGCCACGAACCGCTCCTCTTCAAAAACGCCATAGGTCGGCAGGAAAAACTTACGATGCACATGCACGATTCGCGACTGTTCATGTTTCGGTTCCAAAGTTGCATAAAGTGCCGCGTTGTAATCCTCACCGCGATACCGCTCATAAAAGCCCAGACAGATATCGAGCGCACGATCCGGTTTACAGTCAGCGTACAGTCGGGCAAGGTCTCTCAGTAGTTGCGAAGCGGGCATTGCCAGCTCGCGCACGCCACCCTCAATAAAGTAACCGGTGGTCACCGTTTCGGGCAGTACCAGCACATCCACGGGCAGCGATTCACGCGCAATCTGCGTCATCATTGTGCCGATGCGTTCCAGATTGCGCTTGTAGTTGCCCTTAAACGGCTTGATCTGCCCGATGCCCACGCGAAAGGGACGCACAAATTCCTGCCCTTCTGCCTGCATCGATGTACCTCTCTATCAAGAGCATACCCGCTATCAACCTGTGCGGAGCTGAAGCCAGATTTCAGGTTGCCGAACAATCTCTGCATCCTCCCATGCTTGCAGGCGCTGCAGAAGCCAGTGGCGGCACTCGTCGATGCCTAATCGCGCGATGGTCTGCTTGGTCATTTGAACCTGCTCTGGAGGCACCAGGAGCACATGAGGCTGTAGCCCCAGTGCGACTGCAAGCTGAACAGGCTCCACTGCTTCCAGCATCAATGCGCGCTGCCGACCATATCGAATTGCCCAGCTCTGTTGCGACAGCAGGGCTTGCACTGTACGGTGCTGGCTGAGGGCTTGCCCGAACCAGCAGAGGGTTTTCACCGGCGGCTGTCTGGCGTCGGGCGGAGGCTGCTGGCGAGGATGTTGCCAGTGAATGGCAATCCCCACTGAGAGTGTGCCGATGGGCTGATGGTCACGCTTGAGCGCTTCACGGGCAGCTTCCATCGTTGCCCACCAGATAGCAACCTGCTCTGATGCGTGGCTGGAGGGTTGCTCCAGCAGGCAGGTAAGCGCGATGGTTGCGCTCCATTTCCAGAGGGCATGGCTGATGGACTCCTCGCTCAGCGAATCGGCAGGCGCGACCCACCAGAGAGGCTTGCCACCCAGTATCTGTCCCAGCGTGCCAAAATTATCGGGAGGGTGCTGGCTTCGCACGGCGATAATATCGGCGCCCTGCTGAACAGCTATGCTGACTGCATCCCAGTTCTGCACCCATGCGCCGATGGGCAGCTCGCGGTCATCCCATGTGCGGCTGGGCAGGTGCTCCGTCTCCAGATAGAAGCGGGTCTGGCTCGCCACGCGCAGCAGTTGCGCCTGATAGCGGTTCAGCGTCTGCGCGTTCGGCTCGATATAAACAATCCCCGTGTTGGCGTCAATGATGGTCAGTGGTTCTGGAGGCAGGATACGCGGCAGGCGAGCGACCTGCACAATAGGCACACCGGGTAGTGGCGGTGCCGGCTCCTGCTCGACCACCCAGCCCACCACGCGCACATTCGGTGCCAGCAGCGGCGGCACATCGTCCAGCCGATGCACAAAGGCAATCACCTCTAACGGCTCGGTCGGCATGCGATACTCGATAGCCAGCCACTCCTCTTCGTCCGTGGCGAACAGGCGCGGATCTAACCACACAGGTGTGCCAGGTGTGGGCAAATAGAGGGGTGCGCCCAGTCCCATCGCAATGCCGGGGCGCACGGGTATGCCCATCAGCACCCATTTCGCTGGCGGTTCCTGCCGTGTCTCACGCATACACTTCGATTATATAGCCCTGCTGGAGATAGGGCTGAACATGCGACTCGTAGTGCCGCCGCTCGGCAGGTGGCACAAACAGGCAGATAGCATACTGCCCCCCATATTGCTGGATCAGCGCAGGCAGCTGCTGCGCCAGAGAAATGCTCGACTCGGGCTGGAGCACCGCCAGTGCCCGCAGCGCGTCCATCGTTGCCTGTCGCGAGGCGTTTTCCACCCGAATCCCATCCCAGCCGGGCGCCGTCAACAGCACCCGAATGCCGCTGCGCGGGGCTTCCATCACCAGCCAGGCGATGTGTCGTATGGCTCGCTCGAAATGGGGGTACACGCCATCGGCTTCACGCTGCCAGCGGGGCGCCAGCTCGAGGGCGATCAACAGTGGCGCAAGGTGGCTTGTTTCAAACTCCTGCACATGCCATTGCTGATGCCGTGCGGTAGCCCGCCAGTTGATTCGGCGCAGCGGGTCGCCGGGCACATATTCGCGCGTGCCGTGCCAGTCGGTGCCTTCACCCTGTTGCTGGCTGCGGGTCGCCACCTGATGCGCCCGCCCGCGTCCACCCCCCTCCCAGATTCGGTTCGGCAACGGCACAGGGCGCGGCAACACCAGCACCTGATCGGTGACGGGCAGCAGCCGCTTCATCTCAAACAGACCCAGCATGTCGGAAACAATCAGCTCCACTGGACCGACGGTGTGCTTGCCGCGTCGCAGCGGTATGACCGAGTAGCTGATTCGGGCGTGCTTGCCGGGTAGCACGAGCATTGGCGCCTCATGGGCGTTCAGTCCGGACGAGACTCGATCGTGGACACGGTACCAGAGTGGCAACCAGCGCAACGGCAGCACCATCTCCAGCGCGACAGTGAATAGTTCACCCTCACGCACTTCGGGAGGCAACTGGCGAGCCACCTGCGCCCGCGGCGTCAGCCAGTGTACCAGCAGGTACGCGCCACCCAACAGCACGCCCAGCAGGCTTGCCATCCAGTACATCTGGCGGTTGCCTGTGGTCACGCCCGAGCAGAAGATGAACGAAGTGGCTGCCATCAGCGCCATCAGTTTCGCGCTGCGCAGGCTATCTCTATCCATTCTATCCCCCGACCTCCCCCACAGGCACGGGCACCTCCCTCAGAATCTGCGCGATAACATGTTCCGCGCGAGGTGGTGCGCCCTGCAGGTCGGCTCGCAAAATGAGCCGATGCGCCAGCACGGGCACTGCCATCCGCTGCACATCATCGGGCAACACATAGTGCCGCCCGTTCAGCACCGCTAAGGCTTGCGAGCCGACCATCAGCGCCAGCGAGCCGCGCGGGCTGGCGCCCAGCACTATCTGCGGGTGATGGCGCGTCGCCGTGACCACACCCACGATGTAGTGCCGCACCGCCGGGCTAACATAGACCCGTCGTACCGCCTCCTGCAACTCCAGCAACCGCTCAGGGGTCAGCACGGGTTGCAGCTCGTCCAGTGGCGAATGGACCTGGCGCGTCTCCAGAATGCGCGCCTCGACTTCGGGGGACGGATAACCGAGCGAGACCCGTGCGAAAAAGCGATCCATCTGCGCTTCGGGCAGCGGATAGGTGCCCACCATCTCGATATTGTTCTGCGTCGCAATCACCAGAAACGGTTCTGGCAGGGGGTGAGTCGTGCCCTCGATCGACACGGTACGCTCCTCCATCGCCTCTAACAGCGCGGATTGGGTCTTCGGTGTGGCGCGATTGACCTCATCTGCCAGCACAATATTGGCAAAGATGGGTCCAGGGTGAAACTCGAACTGCCCGACTTTCTGGTTGTAGATGACTGAACCCGTAACATCGGCAGGCAGCAGATCGGGGGTGAACTGAATCCGTCGGAACTGACCGCCAATCGCGCGGGCAATCGCGCGGGCGAGCGTGGTCTTACCGACGCCAGGAATATCCTCAATCAGCAGATGTCCCCGACTGAGCAGACCAATCACCATCAGGCGTACGGTCTCGGGCTTGCCCAGAATCACCTGCTCTACCGCCAGAATCAGCTGCCGAGCCTGCTCTGCGATGGCACGCGCCTCACCCTCAGTCAACCATTTTTCTGCCTCAATTGCCATCCTGTCAGGAGTATACCTCGCGTGTTAGGGGTCAGGTGCTGGGCGCGGCGGTCTCGGCAACGGTCATACCTGCCTCGATGCGTTCCAGCAGGATTTCGGCGATGTCTTTGACAGGAACGCGGTCGTCTTTTTGCTTGATGCTGTCGGAGACCATAATCATGCAGAAGGGGCAGCCGACGGCGACGGTACGGGCGCCCGTTTTGAGCAGCTCCTCGGCGCGAATAAGGCCAGGGCGCTGTTCGGGCGCTTCGTCCATCCACATGCGTCCGCCGCCTGCACCGCAGCAGAAGGTGCGCTCGCGGGCGCGCTCTGGCTCGGCGAGGTTTGCCCCGGACGCCTCCAGCACGGCACGGGGCGCATCGTGAATTTTGTTCACACGCGCCAGATAACATGGGTCGTGGAAAGTGAGCGTGCCGTCGGGCATCGGCGCAGGGCGCGGCAGCCGACCCTGCTGAATCAGCTCCGCCAGCACCTGTGAGTGGTGAACCACCTCGTACGCGCCGCCCAGCTTGCGATACTCGTGCTTGAGCGTGTGCAGGCAGTGCGGGCACATCGTCATGATGCGCTTCGGCTGATAGCGGTTCAGCGTCTGAATGTTCTGCTGGGCTAAATCCTGGAAGAGCAGGTCTTCACCCAGTCGGCGTGGGGTGTCGCCCGTACAGCGCTCTTCAGGTCCCAGAATGGCGAAGTTCACACCCGCCATCTGAAGCAGTTTGACAATCGCGCGGGCGACCTGCTGCCCCCGCGAGTCGTACGAGCCGGCGCAGCCGACCCAGAAGAGCAGTTCGAAGGTCGGGTTATCGCGCGCGAGCGGCACATTCAGCCCCTGCGCCCAGTTAGTGCGTTCGGTAAGCGGCAGCCCCCACGGGTTCGATTGCGTGCCGATGCGCTGCAAAGTGCCTGCTGCTGTACCGCGCAGGTTGCCCTCCGCCACCCGATAGCGGCGCATCTCCATAATCAGCGTCGGATGCTCAATCAGCACGGGGCACTCGTTATTGCACGCGCCGCAGGTCGTGCAGGCGAACAGCTCCTCATCGCTGATGACCGTTGTCAGGTCGCTCCCATCGCCGCGTTCCATCGCCTCGCGCAGCTTCTCCACGATGCGCTTGGGGTTCAGCGGCTTGCCTGTGGCGTAGGCGGGGCATACCCGCTCACAGCGTCCGCACCCCATGCAGGCGTCCAGGCTCATCAGGTGCCAGCGCGAGAAGTCGCTCAGCGCATTCACACCCATCTTGCCCGTCTGCTCCACCTGCTCGATGCTCTCGATGGCGGGCACATTCGGCAGGTAGTTCGGCTTGTAATACGCCACCACAGGCGCCATGAACAGGTGGCGCACCCGATTGAACGCCAGCGAGGCGAACCATGCCGCGATCAGCACCGCGTGCAGCCACCACCAGAACTTGTACGCGCCCACCGAGATGCCCTCAAAGGCGGGCGCCAGCGCGTAGCCCACGAACGACCACACCTGCGCATAATCGGGGCGCGGCGGGTTCATAAACGCAGGATTGCGCTCCAGCGCGATGCGCGCCGCCTCCAGCACATAGCCCGTGAGTGCAATCAGTAGCAGCAGCCACACCGACAGCGCGTCCAGCGGATGATGGCTCACCGATGGCGGACGCTGCACCTGCCGCCGCCACAACGCCAGCACACACCCGAAAATCACCCCCAGCCCGAACAGGTCGAGCGTCACCTCGTAGAGAATGAAATACAACCCCTTGTGGAACCAGATGCCCTCCTTCATGAAGATGCCCGTGCCGATTTCCGTCCACTCGGCAATTGCCAGCAGGGTGGTGCCAATCGTTAAAATCGCGAAGCCCACAAACAGCGGCAGGTGGAAGATAGCCGCGAAGCGGTGGCGAGGCACCTTCTTCTGTCCAAAAGCGTACGCCAGCATCTGCCAGACGCGCTGTCGGAACGGCTGCGGAGCCTCGTCGGGCTTGCCCTGTCGCCAGAGGCGCAGTCGGCTCCAGTACCACCAGACGCTCACGCCCAGCGAGGCGAACATCAACAGGTAAAACAGCACCTTCTCGATCGGCGTCAGCCCGATATAGGTCTGGCGCGTAATCTCGTCCCAGTTCCATTCCATACCGAACACCCCATCATCTTCGAACGGTGGGTTAATTTTTCGGGGCGTGCGGTCAGAATCCTGCCTGCTGAAAAAAAATCGCCGCACGGGGCGAGTGCCGTGCGGCGGATTGCATCTTTTCCCTCGCGCAGGCATAGGGGAGAGGACGAGGCTGCAGAAAATCTGCCGCCAGCGATGACACCTGTAGCATACAGTCGCTCGCTTTAAGGCGGGGTTAAGCCCTGTTAAGGTTCGGTAAAATCGGGGCGGATGCAGATTCTGTTTCTGGACGAGGTGGACAGCACGCAGCGGGTGGCGATTGAGCTGGTGCAGCGGGGCGAGCGGGCGTGGGACGCCGTATGCGCCGAGCATCAGACGGCAGGGCGCGGGCGACGCGGCGCCCACTGGCACGACGAGCCAGGTGCCAGCCTGCTGGTCTCGCTTATCCTGTGGGATGTGCCCTTGCCGGACCCACCAGGGCTGATCGGCGTGATGACGGCGATTGCAGCCGCTGAATCGCTGGAGAGGCTCTTTCCCGCCCTGCAGGTACAGCTCAAGTATCCCAACGATCTGGTGGTGCATGGTCGCAAGCTGGGCGGGATTCTGGTGGAGATTGCAGAGAATGTGGCGGTGGTGGGGATCGGCGTCAATCTGGCGCAACGCGAGTTCCCCGAACCGCTTCAGGCGAGCGCAATCTCGGTCTGGCAGGCGATAGCATACGGAGGTAGCCCCTCACCCCCCTGCCCCTTCTCCCACGCTGTGGGCGAGGGGGTTTCTGAAACCCTCTCCCCCTCTGGGGGAGAGGGTACGGGTGAGGGGGTAGCATCACAGCAAAGTCGAGGGAACCCCTCACCCCAACCCTCTCCCCAGCGGGGCGAGGGGGTTTCCAGGTCCCTCTCCCCCTCTGATGGAGAGGGCGAACGAGTCGCTGAAACCCTCTCCCCCGCCTGCGGGGGAGAGGGTACGGGTGAGGGGGAAGATTCAACCTCCTCTCGCGCGGTGCGCACGCGCCTGATTGAAGCGATTGCCGCACGCCTGCACGCGCTTGTCGCCGAACTTACGCAGGCGGGTACGCAACGAATCCACGCGCTCTGGCAGGCACGCGACGCCTCCGCAGGTCGCCCCTATCAGGTGCTGGACCTGCCCCAGCAGCCGGTGGGTGTTGCGCTTCAGGTGGAACCCGATTTCCGCCTGCGCCTCC
Source organism: Armatimonadota bacterium (assembly GCA_037445735.1). GTDB lineage: Bacteria > Armatimonadota > Fimbriimonadia > Fimbriimonadales > GBS-DC > HRBIN15. The sequence continues at coordinate 103,237 of JBBIJY010000007.1, forward strand.
GCCTGCCCGACGGCAGCGAGCATTGCACCTACTGGGTGCATGGCGTATTCAGCATCGGCGCGTAGAGGCGTCGGGTATCATTCCTTCTGATGTGGCGCGGGCGTATCTATTTCGGCGATAACCTGCAGGTGCTGAAAACCCTGCCCTCCGAATCGGTGGACTTAATCTATATTGACCCGCCCTTCAACACGGGCAGGGAACAGTGCTACACGGCGTTGCGTACCGTACGCTCCGAAATGGGCGATCGGGTTGGCTTTGGCGGCAAACGCTATCGCACGCTCATACTCGGCTCGCGGAGTTTTGTGGACATTTTTGATGACTATCTTGCCTTTCTGGAGCCGCGCCTGCTGGAGGCGTATCGCGTGCTCGCGCCGCACGGCAGCCTCTACTTCCATATTGACTATCGCGAGGTGCATTACTGCAAGGTTCTGCTGGACGCCATCTTCGGGCGGGAGTGTTTCCTGAACGAGATTATCTGGGCGTATGACTACGGTGGACGCCCCCGCCGCAAATGGCCCCCCAAGCACGATAATATTTTGCTTTATGTGAAAGACCCTGAGCGCTACATCTTCAACACCGACGAGATAGACCGTATCCCCTACATGGCGCCGGGGCTGGTGGGCGCGGAGAAGGCGCAGCGGGGCAAGTTGCCGACCGATGTGTGGTGGCATACGATTGTGCCCACCAATAGCAAGGAGCGTGTCGGCTACCCAACTCAGAAACCGCTGGGCATTTTGCGCCGAATCATCCGCGCCTCCTCGCGCCCTGGGGATTTGGTTCTGGACTTTTTCGCGGGCAGCGGCACCACGGGCGTCGCCGCGCTGGAACTGGGCAGGCGCTTCATTCTGGTGGACAACAACCCTGAAGCGATTGAGGTGATGCAGCGCCGCTTTCACGGCTGGGATGGGATTGAGTGGATGGAGGTGGAGTGAAGTCAAGTCAAAAGGGCAAATGGGGACAAAAGTCCTGTTCGGTTCCGCGCAAAAGTGGTGTATAATAGGCGATGGGGAAGCGACGCCTCCCCATTGGAACACTCTTTGGAAGGGGGTCAAGACGATGCGTACAGTGCGATGGAACCGATGGCGCGTCGCGCTCAGTGCGCGACTGAGTGGGGTGTTGCTGATGGGACTGGTGACGCTGGCGGCATTGCCCGCGCAGCGGCTCTACTGGCTGGGTACGCTGGGAGGCAACGAGAGTGCGGCTTATGGTGTTTCAGCGGATGGGAGTGTGGTCGTAGGGGAAGCTGCATACAACGCCGCTGGTTTTGTGCATGCCTTCCGCTGGACGCAGACGACGGGGATGCAAGACCTCGGTACGCTGGGCGGCTGGACGAGCGCAGCCTGGGGCGTTTCGTCAGATGGCTTGGTCGTGGTCGGCTGGGCGATTGACGCGAATTATGCCCAGCGCGCTTTCTACTGGACACAAACTGGAGGGATGCAGGCTCTCGGCACATTTGGAGGTTCCCTCAGCGCGGCATGGGGCATCTCGGCAGATGGCTTGACTGTGGTTGGCTGGGCATACAACGCGAGCGATCAGCCTCGTGCCTTTCGCTGGACGCCAGGTGGTGGGATGCAGAACCTCGGCACACTGGGAGGCGATTGGGGTGGAGCTATAGCTGCCTCAGCAAACGGCTTGGTCGTGGTGGGCCGGGCGCGAAACACCAGTGGTCAGCCTCACGCCTTTCGCTGGACGGAAGCAGGAGGCATGCGAGATCTGGGCACGCTGGGAGGCGATTCGAGCTATGCTTATGGTGTCTCAGCAGGTGGCTCAGTAGTGGTCGGTATGGCACAAAACGCCAGTGGTGATTGGCGCGCCTTTCGCTGGACAGCAACTGGGGGGATGCAGGATCTCGGCACGCTGGGCGGCAACTACAGCGAGGCTCGGGATGTTTCGGCGGATGGGCGTGTGGTGGTTGGCTGGACAGACAATGCCAGCGGTCAGCAGCGTGCTTTTCGCTGGACAGTAAGTGGCGGGATGGAAGACCTGAACCAAACCTATGCCCGCCTGCTTACAGGCGGCTCATTGCTGACAAAAGCCTATGCCATCAGTCCTGATGGGCGCTATATCGTGGGGCAGGGCTATAACGCGGCGACAGGGCGATATGAGGCATTCTTGCTGGATACGAGCTGCATTTCGCATAATGGCGATGTGGATGGCAGTGGCTGCGTAGATGATATTGACCTGTTAGATGTACTATTTGCATTTGGCTACAGCGGCTTTGACCTGGGGCGCGTGGATGTCAACTGCGATGGTACGGTAGACGACTCCGACCTGTTGACCGTGCTTTTCAACTTCGGTAGTGGGTGCTAAGAGCGCCCTGACCTTTCAGAACTATCTTCTAACTGGACTCCAGCGGGGCACGGGTAGCCGTGCCCCGTATTTTTTCGGAAAGGCAAAGGGTTATCCCTACCACAGAGCGGGTAAACTTTGTGCAGGGAGAGCCGATGGCAAAAAGCGAGGCGGT
>JBBIJY010000008.1:0-104485 GCA_037445735.1 Armatimonadota bacterium
GAGGGTGGTCGGACGGTGGGTGCTGGGGTGGTGACGGACATCCTGGACTAAGCCCCCGTACGGCAACCCTCAAGGAGGCGGATGTTTATGCGACGCGACAAGATACGGATACGGCTGAGGGCATACGATCATCGGGTGCTGGATGAATCGGTGCGGCGGATAGTGGAGCAGGTGCGTAGCACGGGCGCGCAGGTGCGCGGTCCCGTGCCCCTGCCCACCGACATCCGCCGATTCTGCGTGATTCGCGGTCCGCACATCGATAAAATTGGCATGGAACACTTCGAAATCCGCACCCATAAGCGATTGATCGATATCCTTGAGCCGAACAACCGTACCATCGACGCGCTGAGCCGACTGGATTTGCCCAGCGGCGTGGATATCGAAATCAAGCTCTGATCGGAGGGCGTTATGAACGAGGAGAAGCCGACTCAGGACGAGGTTAACGCGGCGGAGCAGCCCGGATCGGCGGAAGGCACGTCGGCATCGGCGGAGCCAGCGGGCGAGCCCGCTCAGGCGGAAGCAGGCGAACCGACAGCCGCCACCGAGCAGGTGGAAGCGCCGGAGCCATCGGAACAGCCTGCAGCACAGGTGGCGTCCGAACCTGCTGCCCCGCCGAAGCCGTCCCTGCCGCCGCCGCCCGTGTTGAGCGGGCTGATCGGACGCAAACGCGGCATGACCCACATCTTCGACGCCGAAGGGCGCATGATCCCCGTCACGGTGCTGGAGGTGGGTCCGTGCTTTGTGGTGCAGGTGCGCACGCCTGAAAAGGATGGCTACTTTGCTGCCCAGATCGGCTTCGAGCGCATTCCGCGCCGCAAGCTGAACAAACCGCTCGCGGGCATCTTCAGGAAGGCGGGGCTGGATCAGCCCCTGCGCTACCTGAAGGAGTTCCGCGTCCTGTCGGGTCAGGCGGTGCCGGGACAGGAGATCCGACCTGGCGATGTGTTCGCTGAGGGCGAAACCGTGCGCGTGACGGGCATCTCCAAAGGCAAGGGCTTCGCGGGCGTGGTCAAACGCTACGGGTTCGCCGGCGGTCCGATGACGCACGGCTCCATGACCCACCGTCGACCGCTCTCCAGCGGCGCCACTGGACCCCAGCGCGTGTTCAAAAACAAGCCGATGCCAGGGCGGATGGGCGGCGAGCGCGTCACGGTGCGCGGGCTGACCGTCGTGCGAATCGACACGGAGCGCAACCTGATGCTTATTAGGGGCGCGGTGCCCGGCGGCAACGGCTCCATCGTCTATGTGCAGAAACAGCTCTCCAGTAAACAACAGTGAGGTGAACAGGGATGGCGAAGGCAACGGTTTATAACGCGCAGGGTGAACCCGTGGGGGAGATGGAGCTGAATCCCGCCCTGTTTGAGCGGGCGGCGAAGCGGGCGGTGCTGCACCGCGTGGTGGTGGCGGAGTTAGCCCACCAGCGGCAGGGCACTCACAGCACGCTCACACGCGGCGAGGTGCGCGGCGGCGGACGCAAGCCGTGGCCCCAAAAGCATACGGGACGCGCCCGACAGGGTTCCATTCGCGCACCCCAGTGGCGACACGGTGGCGTGGTGCATGGACCCAAACCGCGCGACTATAACCCCGCCGTGAACAAGAAAGAGCGGCGGCAGGCGTTCGCCGCCGCACTCACCGATAAAGCCCAATCGGGTGCCCTGCGCATCGTCGACGAACTGAACTTCCCCGAAATCAAAACCCGACTCGCCGTGCAGTTCCTGAATCAGCTGGGAGTCGCGGACGGGCGCGTGCTGATCCTGCTGGATCAGCCCAACGAGGTGGTGTTCAAATCGTTCCGCAACCTGCCGAATGTGCTGGTGCGAATCGCGCCTGCTTTCGCATTACACGAACTCATTCCCGCCCGCCATGTGATTGCCACCCGGGCCGCCATCCAGAAGCTGGAGGAGGTGTGGGCGCGATGAAACATCCCACCGAAGTGATTATTCGACCGCTGCTGACCGAGAAGGGCACCCGCCTGCGCACCACGCAGAACCAGTACCTGTTCGAGGTCGCGGGCGACGCCACCAAGATCGACATCGCCACCGCCATCAGGGCACTCTATGGCGTGGAGGTGCTGAAGGTGCGCACCATGTGGGTTCGACCGAAGCCGCGCCGACTCGGACTGCGTCGACCCGGCTACACCCGGCGCTGGAAAAAAGCCATCGTCACGGTCAAACCCGGACAGGTGATTGAAGACTTCATCGTCTAAACGAGGTGATTATCGATGCCCGTTAAAAAATGGAAACCGACATCGCCTGGCAGACGCTTTATGGTGACCTCCACCTATGAGGAGATCACCAAGACGGAGCCGGAGAAGCGCCTGACCGTCGGCTTGCGCAAGACGGGCGGGCGCAACAATCAGGGGCGCGTGACGGCACGCCATCGCGGCGGGGGCAACAAGCGACTCTACCGCATCATCGACTTCAAGCGCAACAAGGATGGTATCCCCGCCCGCGTGGTGGCGATTGAGTACGACCCGAACCGCTCCGCCCGCATCGCCCTGCTGGAGTACGAGGACGGCGAAAAACGCTATATCCTTGCCCCGGTCGGGCTGAGCGTCGGCGCGACGGTGATGAGCGGACCCGACGCCGACATCCAGCCGGGCAACGCGCTGCCCCTGCGCAACATCCCTGTCGGCACGCTGGTGCATAACATCGAGCTCTATCCGGGACGGGGCGGTCAGCTGGTGCGCAGTGCGGGCGCCGCCGCACAAATTCTGGCGAAAGAGGGCAACTACGCCACTTTGCGCATGCCCTCCGGCGAGATGCGCCTCATCCACCTCGACTGCCGTGCCACCATCGGGCAGGTCGGCAATCTGGATCACGAGAACGAGGTGTGGGGCAAGGCAGGCAAATCGCGCTGGATGGGGCGCCGACCCCATGTGCGCGGCTCCGCCATGACCCCGCGCGACCACCCGCACGGCGGCGGCGAGGGCAAAGCGCCTATCGGACTACCCCATCCCAAAACCCCATGGGGCAAGCCCGCGCTCGGCGTCAAAACCCGCCGCAATAAACGCACCAGCCGATTCATTCTCAAACGCCGAAAGTAAACGGAGGTATCTATGGGACGCTCGCTGAAAAAAGGACCCTATGTGGACCCGAAACTGCTCAAAAAGGTGCGGGCGATGGCTGCCCAAGCGCAGAAACGCCCCATCAAGACCTGGTCGCGTCGCTCGACCATCGTGCCCGAAATGATCGGGCTAACGATTGCTGTGCATGATGGGCGCAAACATGTGCCTATCTACATCACCGAGCAGATGGTCGGGCACAAACTGGGCGAGTTCGTGCCCACGCGCACCTTCCGCGGGCACGCCGGCTCCAGCGAGCGCACCTCGAAGGTGAGGAGGTAAAGCCATGCGAGCCAGAGCCAGCTATGTGCGCATTCCGCCCCGAAAAGCCCGACTGGTGATCGACCTTGTGCGGGGCAAGCCGGTGCAGGAGGCGCTGGTGATTCTGAACCAGCTGCCGAACAAGGCGGCGCGCCTCACCCGCAAGGTGCTGCAGTCGGCCATCGCGAACGCGGTGCATAACGAGGGCTATGACCCGCGCGAGCTGTTCATCGCGCGCGCCTATGTGGACGAGGGCCCGCGCTGGAAACGCATTCTGCCCAAAGATCGCGGACGCGCCTTCCGAATCCTCAAGCGCACCAGCCATATCACCATCGAGCTGGGCGCGCTCATGGCGCAGCCACGACGCACCGCACGACGGCAAGCTGCCCCTTCACCCACAAGCAGGGAGGAACAAGCATAAATGGGTCAGAAAATTCATCCGATTGGGTTCCGTGTGGGTATCACGCGCGACTGGGAGAGCCGCTGGTACGCGCCCAAGTCGCAGTACCGCCATCTGGTCTATGAGGACTATCTCATTCGCAAGACGATCAAAAAGGGCTGGTACGGCGCCGGCATCTCCCGAATCGATATCGAGCGCGCCGCGAACATTGTGCGGGTGATTATCTACGCGGCGCGACCGGGTCAGATTATCGGGCGTGGTGGGCACGGCATCGAGGAGTTGACCCGCGCCGTGCATAAAGCGCTGGCGCCCGGCAAGCCCGAGATTCGAATCGATGTGGAAGATGTGCGCAATCCCGACACCGATGCGCAGCTGGTGGCGGAGAACATCGCGCAGCAGCTGGAGCGGCGCGTGTCCCACCGCCGCGCGATGCGCCAGGCGCTGGCACGCGCCGAGCGCGCCAATGTGCGCGGCATCAAGATTATGGTGGCGGGGCGACTGGGCGGCGCGGAAATCGCCCGCACTGAATGGGAGCGCGTCGGGCGTGTACCGCTGCAGACCCTCCGTGCCGATATCGACTACGGCTTCGCCGTCGCCTACACCATCTACGGCACCATCGGCGTCAAAGTATGGATTTACAAGGGCGATATCCCCGTTACCGAGCGGCGCATCCTGATGTCGACCGTGACCACACCCGAATCGGCGTTCGAGCCGCCCTCGCGCGCGGCACGCCCTGCACCGTCCGACCGCCCCGCAGGACCGCGCCGCCGACGCGGTGGCGGGCGCCGACGCGGGCGTGGCGGCGGTGGCGGTGGGGGCGCACAGGCACAGTCGCGCGGCAACGCCCAGGGGCGCAACGCCTCGCGCAACCGTGGCGCCCGCGGCAGAGGCACACCACCACCCGACAGCAGCACGACCCCTGAAAACGGCACGAGCCAGGAATGAAAACGAGGTGAACCGCTATGCTGATGCCGAAAAAGACCAGGTATAGAAAACAGCAGCGTGGGCGACGCAAGGGCATCTCCAAAGGTGCCCGTGAACTGCACTTTGGCGACTACGGGCTGGTTGCGATGGAACCCTGCTGGCTGACCAATCGCCAGATGGAAGCCGCGCGCGTCGCCATCGTGCGCTACCTCCGACGCGGGGGCAAAATCTGGTTCCGTGTCTTCCCCGATAAGCCCTACACCAAGCGCGCCGCCGAGACCCGCATGGGCGGCGGCAAGGGCAGCGTGGAAGGCTGGGTCGCCGTCGTCAAACGCGGACGCATCATTCTGGAGCTGGGCGGCGTGGACGAAGAGCGCGCCCGCGAAGCGCTCCGACGCGCCAGCCATAAACTGCCCATCAAAACCCGAATCGTCACCCGCGCCGACTTCCAGCTCGGTGCGGTTGCCACGGGAGGTGAAACCGAATGAAACCGCTCAAACCCGACCAGCTGCGACGCATGACCACACAGGAGCTGGAACAGGAGTTAGAGAAGCTGCGCAACGAGCTGTATCGCCTGCGCGTGCAACAGGCGGTGCGCCAGCTCAAAGACACAGCCGCCATGCGCATCACGCGGCGCAACATCGCGCGCATCCAGACCATTCTCAACGAGCGACGCCGATCAACACCCGCAGGATAAGGAGGCTTACGAATGGACGAAGCGATTCAGGCAGCAACAGCGTTGGAGCAGAGCGCAGCAGCGACCACCCGACCCTATCGCGGTAAGCGCAAGGTGCGCGTCGGGCGAGTCGTCAGCGACAAGATGGACAAAACGGTGGTGGTCGCCGTCGTGCGCAGCTTCCGCCACCCGCTCTACGGCAAGACGATTCGGCGCACCAAAAAGTATATGGCGCACGACGAGCGCAACGAGTGTCGCGTGGGCGACCTGGTGGAGATTGTGGAGACTCGCCCGCTCAGCCGCCACAAACGCTGGCGCGTGCGGGCGATACTGGAGCGACCCGAATAAGCGGCAGGAGGTGAAACACGATGATTCAACAGTTTACACGGCTGAAGGTGGCGGACAACTCGGGCGCACGCGAGGTGATGTGCATCCGCGTGCTGAAAGGCTCTAACGCGCGCTACGCGCGGGTCGGCGATGTGATTGTCGCCTCGGTCAAAGACGCCGCGCCCAACATGCCCATCAAGAAGGGCGATGTGGTGCGGGCGGTGGTCGTGCGCACCCGCCGTGCCATCCGCCGACCCGATGGCACCACCCTGCGCTTCGACGATAACGCCTGCGTGATTATTAACAATCAGGGCGAGCCGCGCGGCACCCGAATCTTCGGACCCGTCGCCCGCGAACTGCGCGACCGCAACTTCATGCGCATCGTCTCGCTCGCGCCCGAAGTGCTATAGGAGGCGATCCGTATGGTACGCAAGTTAGAGAAACCTATCCGCATGAAAATCAAGACGGGCGATACCGTGTATGTGCTGTCGGGTAAAGATAAGGGGCGGCGCGGGCGTGTCATCCGCGTGATGCCCCGTGAGAACCGCCTTATTGTCGACGGCATCAATCTGGTGACCAGGCACCAGAAACCGCGCACTGCCACGCAGAAAGGCTCGCGCATCCAGAAGCCCGCGCCCATCTTCGCCAGCAAGGTGATGCTGGTCTGCCCCCACTGCGACCAGCCCACCCGCGTCCGGCGCGTCCGCGGCGAAAATAACCGCTGGTTCCGTGTGTGCAAACGCTGCAACGAAATGATCGACGCCACAAAGTAAACGGAGGCGATTCGTATGGCAAAACAGCAGACCAAATCCGCCGCCAGTCCGAAACCGCAGGAGAAGAAGGCAGGTAAGCAGGAGAAGGGCGAACTGTTCGAAACCGCTGAAGTCGCGCTCCAGTTCGTGCCCAACCTGCGCCGCCACTATGAAGAGGTGGTCAAGCCCGAACTGCAGCGCCAGTTCGGCTACAAAAACCCGATGCAGATCCCGCGCCTCGAAAAGATTGTGATTAATATGGGCGTCGGCAAGGGCGAGCAGGAACCCCGGCAGCTGGAGAACGCCATGCGCGACCTCGCGCTCATCAGCGGGCAGAAACCCGTCGCCACCCTCGCCAAACGCGCCATCTCCAACTTCCGCATCCGCAAAGGGCACCGCATCGGCTGCAAAGTTACCCTGCGCGGCAACCGCATGTATGTGTTCCTGGAGAAACTTATCAATATCGTGCTGCCGCGTATCCGCGACTTCCACGGGCTTTCGCCCCACTCGTTCGATGGGCGCGGCAACTACTCGCTGGGACTGCGCGAGCAGATTCTCTTCCCCGAAATCGTCTATGACCAGGTGGATCGCATTCGCGGCATGGACATCACCCTTTGCACCACTGCCGAAACGGACGAGGAAGCGCTCGCCCTGCTGAAGGCGCTGGGACTGCCGTTCCGCTCCAGTTAATGAGCAGGAGGAGGCACCGATGAAACCGTATCCAGCAGAGCGTATTCGGAATGTGGCACTGGCGGGGCACGGCGGGAGTGGCAAGACCACGCTCGCCGAGCATCTGCTCTATATCGCCGGGCACATCGACCGCATCGGCTCCATCGAAAGCGGCAACACCACCTCCGACTTCGATCCCGAAGAGATTCGGCGTAAAATCAGCCTTAGCACCTCCCTGATCCCTGTTGAGTGGAACGACTACAAACTCAACCTGCTCGATGTGCCGGGCTTTCCCGATTTTATTGGCGAACTCTACTCCGCCCTGCGCGTGGTCGACGCGGTGCTGCTGGTCAGTCCCGCTCAGGCGGAGATCGAGGTCGGCTTCGAAAACGCATGGGAGCTGTGCGAAAGGTATCGGCTGCCGCGCCTGATCTTTGTGAACAAGATGGAGCGCGATAATGCTGACCACAGCAGCCTGATTCAGAACCTGCGGGCGACCTATGGCAACCGTGTCGTGCCCGTGCAGGTGCCCATCGGCACGCAAACGGGCTTTCGCGGCGTGGTCGATGTGCTGCACAACAAAGCCTATCTGGGCACGGATCGCGACACGACCGCCAGCGCGGTGCCCGCGGATTTGCAGGCAGAGGTTCAGCAGGTGCGGGAGATGCTGATGGAGGCGGCGGCTGAGACCGATGACGCCCTGCTGGAGAAATATCTGGAGGGCGAGCCGCTCACCGATGAGGAGCTGGTGCGCGGTTTTCATGCGGGCGTGCGGGCGGGCACGATTGTGCCCGTGCTGTACGGCTCGGCGCAGGCAGGCATCGGGCTAACCCCGCTCTTGCAGGCGCTCATCGAACTGGCGCCCAGCCCTGTGGAGGCGCCCGCGCCCACCGCGACCGACCCGCGCACCGAGCAGTCCGTCCCGGTCGCATGTGATGCGAGCGCGCCCCTGTGCGCCTTCGTGTTCAAAACAACCGCCGATCCTTATGTGGGCAAACTGACCTACTTCCGCGTCTATGCCGGGGTCATTCGCGCCGACTCGCAGGTCTATAACGCCAATCGGGAGCGCGACGAACGCATCGGGCAACTCTTCTATGTGCGTGGCAAGAACCAGGAAGCCACCTCCGAGATTCGGGCGGGCGATATGGGCGTGGTCGCCAAACTGCAGGAGACCGCCACGGGGCACACGCTGTGCGATCGCAGCCGCCCGCTTATCCTGCCACCCATAGAGTTCCCCGATCCCATCTACACCGTCGCGATTGTGCCCAAAACGAAAGCGGATGAAGACCGCATGGGACCCGCGCTGGCACGCTTGCAGGAGGAAGACCCCACCCTGCGTGCACGGCGCGACCCTGAAACGGGGCAAACCCTGCTGATGGGCATGGGCGACCTGCATATCGAGAGCGTTATCGAAAAGCTCAAGCGCAAGTTCGGCGCGGAAGTCGGCACCGAAGAGCTGCGAATCCCCTATCGGGAGACCATCAGCCGCCCGGTGCAGCGCGTCGAGGGCAAGTTCAAGCGTCAAACTGGCGGGCGCGGGCAGTACGGGCACTGCTTCGTCAACATGGAGCCACTGCCACGCGGCACTGGTATCGAGTTCACCGAGACCATCGTCGGCGGCGCCATCCCCAAAAACTATATCCCCGCGATTGAGAAGGGCGTGCGCGAAGCCGCCGAGAAGGGCGTGATCGCGGGCTACCCTGTCACCGACTTCCGCGTGGTGGTCGTCGACGGCTCCTATCACGAGGTCGACTCGTCCGATCAGGCGTTCCGCATCGCGGGCAGCCTCGCGTTCCAGAGCGCGGCGGCGCAGGCGAACCCCATCATTCTGGAGCCGATACTGGAGGTGGAGGTGGATGTGCCCGACGCCTACACGGGCGATGTGATGGGCGATTTGAACGGGCGACGCGGGCGCATTCAGGGCATCGAGAGCCTCGGCACAGGACGCCAGCTCATCCGCGCGCTCGTGCCGATGAGCGAAATGACCCGCTACGCGCTCGAGCTGCGCTCCATCACGCGCGGGCGCGGACGGTTCCGAACCCGATTCTCCCACTATGAGGAGGTACCGTTCAATATCGCGCAGGCGCTCATCGAAAAGTACCAGAAAGAGAAGGCCGCCGCTGCCGAACACTGACCGCTCAGGTATAATACACCCTTGCACGAGGTGAACGACGCATGCCAAAAACAGCATGGATAGTCAAAGCGAAACGGAAACCGAAGTTCAAGGTGCGCAAGGTGAACCGTTGCAACATTTGCGGGCGACGGCACGGCTACTTCCGCTACTTCGGGCTGTGCCGTATCTGCCTGCGCGAGCAGGCGCACCGGGGCGTGCTGCCCGGCGTGCGCAAAGCCAGCTGGTAAGGAGGTAGAAACCGCCGATGATGACCGACCCGATTGCCGATATGCTGACCCGAATACGGAACGCTTCGCGGGCGGGCAAGCCCGAAGTGAACCTGCCCAGCTCGAAACTGAAGGAGCAAATCGCTGCCCTGCTCAAGCAGGAGGGCTTCATTCAGGATTACAGGGTGCAGCGCACAGGCGTCCACGCCACACTCACCCTCACGCTCAAATATACGCCCGAGGGCGAGCCGGTCATCCACCACATCGAGCGGGTGAGCAAGCCTGGACGCCGGGTGTACGCCTCGGTGGACGACCTGCGCCCCATCCAGCGCGGGCTGGGCACCGCAATCGTGTCCACATCCAGAGGCTTGCTGCCTGACCGCGAATGCCGTAAACAACGCATCGGCGGCGAAGTCGTCTGCATCGTCTGGTAAGGAGGTGAAACTATGTCGAGAGTGGGCAAGCAACCGATCCCGATCCCGCAGGGCGTGCAGGTGCGAATCGAGGGCAACCGGATCACCGTCCAAGGTCCCAAAGGCGAGCTGAGCCACCAGCTGCCCGATGTGGTGCGCGTGGTGCAGGACGATGGTCAACTGCGCGTCGAACGGGTGAGCGACGACCGATTCGCCCGCTCCCAGCATGGGCTGCAGCGCACGCTGATTGCCAATATGGTCAAAGGCGTCTCGGACGGCTTCGAGAAGACGCTGGTGCTGGTGGGCGTCGGCTACCGCGCCCAGCTGGAGGGCAACACGCTCGTGCTGCAGGTCGGCTATTCGCACCCTGTGCGCATTCAGCCCTATGCGGGCATCAGCTTCGCCGTCGAGCAGGATCAGCAGACGCGCAGCCTGTTGATCCGGGTGCGCGGCATCGATAAGCAGGTCGTGGGTCAGCAGGCAGCGGACATTCGCGCCGTGCGCCCGCCCGACTCCTACAAGGGCAAGGGATTGCGCTATCTCGACGAACAGCCGCGTCTCAAGCCTGGCAAACAGCAGGCGGGCAAAGGCGGCAAGAAGTAAGGAGGCGAACGCACGATGAAACGCACTCCACAGGAAAAACGCATGATTCGGCATCGGCGCATTCGGCGGGTCATCTTCGGCACGCCCGACCGACCGCGCCTGTGCGTCTACAAGAGCCTGAAACATATGTATGCGCAAATTATTGACGATACGCGCGGGCACACGCTGGTCGCCGCCTCCACATTAGACCCCGCCCTGCGCGAGCAGCTGACCAGCACGGGCAACAAGGAGGCGGCAGCCGCTGTCGGACGACTGATTGCCCAGCGAGCGCTCGAAAAGGGCATTACCCAGGTGGTGTTCGACAGGGGTGGCTTCCGCTATCACGGACGGGTCGCCGCCTTAGCCGACGCCGCCCGCGAAGCGGGTCTCAAATTCTGAACGGAGGCAACTTTATGAGACAGAAAAGTAAAGAGCGGATCAATCCCGATTTACTGAACCTGCATGTGGAGCGTGTGGTCTACACGAACCGCGTCTCCAAGACGCACAAGGGCGGGCGCACGCTCAGCTTTCAGGTGATGGTGGTGGTGGGCGACACGGACGGGCATGTGGGCGTGGGGCTGGGCAAGGCGCGACAGGTGCCCGACGCCATCCGCAAAGCCATCGAGGCTGCCCGCAAAAGCCTGGTGTATGTGCCCCGAATCGGCACCACCATCCCGCACGAGGTGACGGTGGAGTTCGGTGCCACTCGCCTTGTGCTGAAACCCGCTTCGCCGGGCACGGGCATCGTGGCGGGCAGCACCGTACGCGCCCTGCTCGAAGCCGCGGGCGTCACCGATGTGCTGGCGAAGCTCGTCGGCTCGCGCAACCCCATTAATGCCGCTTATGCCACCATCAGGGCGTTCCAGCAGCTGCGCACGCCCGAACAGGTCGCTCAGTCCCGCAACATGCACCTGCGCACGCTCACGCCCTGGTATGTACGCAAGTTCAAGGAGGTGGCTGCCGAATGAGCAGGCTCAAAATCACGCTGATCCGCAGCCCCATCGGGCACAACGAGACCCAGAAGCGCACCGTGCGCGCGCTGGGGCTTCGGCGGCTCCACCAGACCGTCTACCAGCCTGATAACCCCTCCATTCGCGGCATGATCGCCCGCATCCCGCACCTGCTGATGGTGGAGGTGATTGAGGAGCCGCAGCCGAAGCCCAAACGCGCTCGCACGCGCAAAACCAGTGAAAGTCCAGCCGCTGAATCGGCGGCAGAGGAGGTTTCGCCATGATACAGTTGCACGATTTGAAGCCTGTACCAGGTAGCAAGAAGCGTCGCAAGCGTGTGGGGCGCGGCATCGGCTCCGGGCACGGCAAGACCGCCGGGCGCGGCACCAAAGGGCAAAAGGCGCGCGACACCATCCCGCCCCGCTTCGAAGGCGGTCAAACGCCCATCCATCGCCGACTGCCTGTGCGAGTCGGCTTCAAAAACATCAATCGCACCGAGTACGCGATTGTGAATGTGGGCACGCTGGCAGCGCGATTTGAGCCGAACGCCGAAATCACGCCCGGACTGCTCCTGAAGAAGCGGATCATCCGCAAACTCAAAGACGGGCTGAAAGTGCTGGGCGAGGGCGAGATTAACTTCCCCATCACGGTGCGGGCACACGCCATCAGCCAGTCCGCCCGCGCCAAAATCGAAGCGGCGGGCGGGCAGGTCATCCTGCTGGAGGAATAGAGCATGCTCAGCACCAACTTCGTCTCGGCGCTGCAGAGCGCGTGGAAACTGCCCGACCTGCGGGCACGCATCCTGTTCGTGTTCGCGATGTTCACCGTGTACGCCGTCGGGCTGCATATCCCCGTGCCTGGCGTCGATAGAGAACAACTGGCTCGGATTTTCCAGAATCAGGAGTTGCTACAATTTCTGAACATCTTTACGGGGGGCGCGCTGCGCCGCCTGACCATCCTCGCACTGGGGCTGAACCCCTACATCACCGCCTCGATCATCATGCAGATTTTTTCCTATGCGGACCCGCGCATGCGGGAGGAGATGCGCGAGGAAGCGGGACGCCGCAAAATGCAGCAGCGCACCCGCCTGCTCACCATCCTGATTGCATTCATTCAGGCAATTGGCTTCCTGTCCACTTTCCGCTCGGCTGGCGTGCTGGAGGTTTCCGGTGTGCAGATGGCGCAGGTCATCATCGCATGGGTGGCGGGCGCGATGTTCCTGCTATGGCTTGGCGAGCAGATCAACGAGAAGGGGCTGGGCAACGGCATCTCGCTGATGATCTTCGCCAGCATCGTCGCCAGCATGCCCTATCAGGTGTCGCGCACCTATGAGCTGGTGGTGAATGGCACCGTGACGATGTTCCAGGTGCTGCTGCTGCTGGCGATTTTTGTGGGCACGGTGTGGGGTGTTATCTATGTGACGATGTCGCAGCGGCGCATTCCGATTCAGCACATGCGGCGCATCATCGGGCGGCGGCAGACGGTCGGCGGCACCTCCTATCTGCCCATCCCCGTGAACGCGGCGGGCGTGATCCCCATCATCTTCGCCGTCTCGCTGCAACTGCTGCCCGCGACCATCCTGCAGATGCTGCCATACGACCGCGCGAACCCGCCCACATGGGCAATCTGGGTCAACAGCATCCTCACCATCCTGACGCCCGGCGGAGGCGTATGGGGGTCGCTCATCTATGCGTTCCTGATTTTCATCTTCACCTACTTCTATGTGGCGGTTGTATTCAACACCGACGAGATTGCGGAGAACCTGAAGCGGCAGGGGGCGTTCATTCAGGGCGTGCGCCCGGGCAAGCCGACCGCCGACTACCTCAACGATGTGCTGACGCGCATCACGGTGGCGGGCGCACTGTTCCTCGCCATCGTCGCCCTGCTGCAATACTGGGTTCCCGACCTGACCCGTATCCAGACGCTGACGATTGTGGGCGGCACCTCGGTGCTGATTCTGGTCGGCGTCGCTATCGACTTCGCTCGCCAGTTGCAGGCGCAGCTGGCGATGCGCCAGTATGAAGACTTCCTGAAATGAGGCTCGTTCTGCTGGGACCACCGGGCATCGGCAAGGGCACGCAGGCGAAACGGCTGCAGCAGCACTATGGCTGGCCGGTGATTGCCACTGGCGACCTGCTGCGCGAGGCGATTGCCCGGCGCACACCGCTGGGCGAGCAGGCGCACGCCTATGTGTCGCGCGGCGAACTCGTGCCCGACGAACTGGTCAACCAGATTGTGTTTGAGCGGTTGCGCACGCTGGACGATTTCGTGCTGGATGGCTACCCGCGCAATCTGGCGCAGGCACAGGTGCTGGACGAGTTCCTGCAGGGTCAGAACCGCCCGCTTGACGCAGTGCTGGCGTTCGAGCTGGATGACGAGCGCATCGTGGAGCGGTTGAGCGGTCGGCGCGTCTGCCCGAACTGCGGCGCCATCTATCATATTGTGAGCCATCCGAGTCGTGCGGGCGACCGCTGCGAGCGGTGCGAGACGACGCTGATCACGCGCGAGGACGACCAGCCCGACACCATCCGCCGCCGCCTGCAGGTCTATCGTCAGCAGACCGAGCCGCTGATTGCCTACTATCGCGAGCGCGGCTTGCTGCGTTCGGTGGATGCCAGCGGCGACCCCGACACTGTGTACCAGCAGGTCTTGCAGGCACTGCAAGCAATGATAGCCCCATGAGGTATCTGCACCCGATTAAATCCGCTGACGAGATTGCCCGCATTCGCAAGGCGGGTCGCATCCTTGCGCGGGTGCTGAAAGCCTGCGCGGAAGCCATCGAGCCGAACCGCACGACAGGCGCGGAACTGAACGCGCTCGCCGAGCGGCTCGTGCTGGAGATGGGCGGCTTCCCCGCCTTCAAAGGCTATCGTCTCTACCCCGCTGCGCTCTGCGTCTCCTTCAATGAGGTCGTTGTGCATGGCATTCCTGACCAGCGCGTTCTGCGTGAGGGCGACCTTGTGAGCCTCGATATGGGCGTATTCTATGAGGGCTACTGTGCCGATGCCGCGCTCACCGTCGCTGTTGGGCGCGTGGACTATCCGCGCAAACGGCTGGTTCGCGCCACCGAAGAGGCGTTCTATGAGGCGCTGAAGGTCGCCCGCGCGGGCAACACCACCGGCGATATTGGCGCCGCGGTGCAGCGCTATGTGGAGCAGTTCGGCTTCCAGCCGGCGCACGGGCTGGCAGGGCACGGCGTCGGGCGCGCCGTGCATGAGCCGCCCGAAGTGCCCAACGCTGGCGAGCCTGGCAGCGGCGTGCGCCTGCAACCCGGTATGGTCATCGCCATCGAACCGATGATTGTGATGGGCGCGCCCGATGTGGAGGTTGCGGACGACGGCTGGGCGATCCGTACCGCCGACCGCCAGCCCGCCGCCCACTACGAACACACCGTCGTCATCACCGCCGATGGAGCCGATATTCTTACGGTGGAGTAAAATATATTAATGAGGAGGTGATGCGATGGCGAAGGTCGAAGGCAAGGAGATCGAGGTCGAGGGCACCGTGGTCGAATGCCTGCCCAACACCATGTTCCGGGTGGAGCTGGAGAACGGGCATCAGGTGCTGGCGCACCTGTCGGGCAAGATGCGCATCCATTTCATTCGCATCCTGCCCGGCGATCGCGTGAAGGTCGCGCTCTCGCCCTATGATCTGACGCGCGGGCGGATCGTCTATCGGTACAAATAGGGCTTGCATCGCATCGATGGGGTATAATAGGCGTTCGCGTGTGGCAGCGTTCGCGCCTGCCCACGCATGTTGAGGTGAGACCCATGAAAGTACGGGCATCGGTGAAGCGGATGTGCGCCAAGTGCAAAATCATTCGGCGTCGCGGGGTCGTGCGGGTCATCTGCACGAACCCGAAACATAAACAGCGACAGGGATAGGAGGCAAGTATGGCACGAATCGCCGGCGTGGACCTGCCACGCGATCGGAAAATCGAGTACGCGCTGCCAGTCATCTATGGCATCGGGCTGAGTACCGCCCGCAAAATCTTGCAAAAAACGGGCGTCGACCCGAACAAGCGCGTGCAGGAGTTGACCGAAGAGGAGGTCGCCCGACTGCGCGACGAGATTGAGCGCAACTACACCATCGAGGGCGACCTGCGCCGCCAGCAACAGATGAACATTCGGCGGCTGATCGAAATCGGCTGCTATCGCGGGCTGCGCCATCGACGCGGGCTGCCCGTGCGCGGACAACGCACCCGCACCAACGCCCGCACCCGCAAGGGTCCCAAGAAGACCGTCAGCACCGGTCGACGCCGCAAAGCCAAGAAATAAATAAGAGGGAGCGACTATGGCACGCAAAGCACGAGCCGGAGTGGCACAGAAACGGGAGCGCAAAAACATCACGCACGGCGTCGCCCATATCCAGGCGACCTTCAACAACACGATTGTCACCATCACCGATGTTAAGGGCAACGCCATCGCGTGGGCAAGCGGTGGCACGGTGGGCTTCAAGGGAACCAAGAAGGGCACGCCCTTCGCCGCGCAACTGGCAGCGGAGCGCGCTGCCCGCGCCGCGATGGAACACGGCGTGCGTAAGGTCGATGTGATGGTCAAGGGACCCGGTCCGGGGCGCGAGACAGCTATCCGCTCGTTGCAAGCCGCCGGGCTGGAGATCCTCTCCATCAAAGATGTGACGCCTATTCCGCACAACGGCTGCCGCCCGCCCAAACGGCGCCGCGTATAAGCAAGGAGGAAACCTGTTATGTCGGTTATCTGGGAAGCGAAATGCAAGCTGTGTCGTCGCGCAGGGGTCAAGCTCTTTTTGAAGGGCGACCGCTGCTACACCAGAAAGTGCGCCCTCGAACGGCGCAACTTCCCGCCCGGTCAGCACGGACCCCGCACGCGCGACCGCAAATTGAGCGAATACGGCGAGCAGCTGCGCGAGAAGCAGAAACTGCGCCAGATTTACCAGCTGCGCGAGGCGCAGTTCCATCGCTATGTGGAAGAAGCCCAGCGCCAGCGCGGTGTCACGGGCGAGGTGCTCCTGCGCCAGCTGGAGATGCGCCTCGACAATGTGGTCTACCGGCTCGGGTTCGCCACCTCCCGCGGGCAAGCCCGCCAGATGGTCAGCCACCGCTTCATCACCGTCAACGGGCGCAGGGTCAACATCCCCTCCTATCAGGTGCGCCCCGGCGATGTGATTGCCCTGCATGAGTCGAAGCGCGACACGGTGCTGGGCAAGCAGGCGCTCGCCCGCGCCGCCGAGACCAACCCGCCCGCATGGCTGCGCTATGACCCCGAAACCCAGCAGGGCGTCGTCGTGCAACCACCCGAACGCGAACAGGTCGACACCAACGTCGATTTGCAGAAGATTATCGAGTTCTACAGCCGATAAGGAGGCAAACGCTATGGTTCGAGAGATGGTCCAGCCACAGGTGCGGGTCATTCGGGCGGATGACGCCTACGGCAAGTTCGAAGTGGAGCCGCTGGAGCAGGGCTACGGCACCACGCTGGGGAACGCCCTGCGGCGCGTGCTGCTGTCCTCCATCGAAGGCGCCGCCATCACCGGCGTGCGCATCGAAGGCGTGCTGCACGAGTTCGACACCATCCCCGGCATGAAAGAGGATGTGCTGCAGTTCCTGCTCAACCTCAAAAATGTCGCCCTGCGCGTCAACAGCCTGCACCCGCTGAGCCACTACACCCTGCGCCTGAATGTGCAGGGACCCGGGCGCGTGCATGCTGCCGACATCCAGTGCCCCGCCGATATCGAGATTGTGAACCCCGAGCTCTATCTGGCGACGCTGAGCGATGTGGGCGCCTCGATTAACGCCGAGATTCTGGTGGAGATGGGGCGCGGCTTCGTGCCTGCCATCAAGCGCGAGCGCGAACGCGGGCAAATCGGCTTGATCCGCCTGAATGCCCTGTTCAACCCTGTGCGCAAGGTGAACTTCCTGGTGGAGCAGACGCTGGTCGGCGAGCGCACCGACTACGACCGCCTGATTCTGGAGGTGTGGACGAACGGCGCGATGCACCCCGTCGAAGCCGTTCAACGCGCCGCGCAAATCCTGCGCGACCAGTTCGAACTGCTCACCAGCATCAGCATGGATGAACTGCCCACCGAGATTGCCGTCTCCGCCCCCGAGATCAGCTCATTCGGCGTGCCCGACCGACCGCTGGAAGAGATAGGGCTGTCCACCCGCATCATTAATGCGCTGCGCTCTGCCAACATCACCACGCTGCACCAGCTGCTCGACCGCACGCGCGAGCAGCTGAGTGAGGTGCGCAACCTGGGAGATAAAGCCCTCAGGGAACTGGAGGAGCGCCTGCAGGCGATGGGGCTGGAACTGCGTAAGGAAGGAAGGAGGCGAAAAACACGATGAACCACGGCGCTGGCTACCGAAAGCTGGGACGCGCGAGCGACCATCGCCGCGCAATGCTGCGGAACCTGGTGCGCTCCCTGCTGATTAACGAGCGCATCGTGACCACGGTGCCGCGGGCAAAGGAGGCACGACGGCTCGCCGAACGCATGATCACGCTGGCAAAACAGAACAGCCTGCACGCACGGCGCCAGGCACGACGGTTCCTCAACGACGAAAGCCTGGTCAAGCACCTGTTCGATAATATCGGTCCGCGCTATCGCGACCGCAACGGCGGCTACACGCGCATCGTGCGAATCGGCGTCCGACGCGGCGATGCTGCCGAGACCGCCGTGCTGGAGCTGGTCGAGTAGATGCGCAACCTGCGACTGCTCGTGGAGTATGACGGCACCGACTTTCACGGTTTCGCCCGCCAGAAAGATGCCCGTACCGTGCAGGGCGTGCTGGAGGCTGCCCTGCAGGCGCTTCTGAAGGAGCCTGTGCAGGTGATTGGCGCGAGCCGCACCGACGCAGGCGTGCATGCGCGCGGGCAGGTGGTCAATTTCTTCACCAGCCGTCCTATACCTGCCGAGCGACTCGTGCCTGCGCTCAATCGGCGGCTGCCGCCCGATCTGAAGGTGCTTCGCGCATCGGAGGCGTCGCCGGAATTCCACGCCCGCCATTCCGCCCGCAGCCGTCTCTATCGCTATACGCTCTACACGCGCCCGCACCCGTCCGTGTGGCGCATCCGCTACGCCTATCACTACCCCTATCCGCTGGACACCGAACGGATGCAGCAGGCGTTGCAGCGGCTGGAAGGCACGCACGACTTCCGCGCCTTCAGCATCAAAACGCCCGATGAGCAGACGACCGTCCGCACACTCTATCGCACCGCCGTGCGACGCGCGCGCGACAGCATCCAGATCGAGCTGGAAGGCAGCGGCTTCCTGCGGGGCATGGTGCGCCTGATTGTGGGGAGCCTGCTGATGGTTGGGCGCGGACGCCTGCACCCCGACGCGCTCCACGAACGCCTGCAAAGCGGACGGCGCGTCACCACGATGGCACCCCCGCAGGGACTGTGCCTGATTCGGGTAAAATACTGACTCGGTTCGCAACGAAGGAGGCAACGATGAGACAGCGTACATACACGGCGAAACCAGAGGAGATCACCCGCACATGGTGGGTCGTGGACGCAGCGGGCAAACCCGCCGGGCGGCTCGCCGCCCAGGTCGCACGCCTGCTGCAGGGCAAACACAAGCCCATCTACACCCCCCACATGGATGTGGGCGACCATGTGATTATTCTGAACGCTGAAAAAGTGGTCTTCACAGGCAGAAAGTGGCAGGAGATGCTCTACCATCACACGATGTATCCGGGCGGTCTGCGAGCCTACACGCGCAAACAGCTATTTGAGAAAAGCCCGGAGGCGCTGCTGGAGCGGGTCATCAGCGGCATGCTGCCCAAGAACAAACTGCGCGACCGCATGCTGAAGCGTCTGCGCATCTATCGGGGCGCGGAGCATCCCCACGCCGCCCAGCAGCCGCAACCGTATGAACTCTGAGCGAGGTGAACACAGACGATGGCGGAACAGGTTCGTTATTATGGCACGGGGCGTCGGAAGACCGCATCGGCGCGTGTGTGGCTGATGCCCGGCACCGGCAGGATCGTGATTAACGGGCGTGAGGCGCCCGATTACCTGCGACGGCTGACCCTTCAGCGGATCGTTCAGCAGCCGTTGCGCCTGCTGGGGCTGGAAGGGCAATACGATGTGATGGCGACCGTGCGTGGGGGCGGGCTGTCGGGTCAGGCAGGCGCGATCCGGCTGGGCATCGCCCGCGCCCTGCTGCAGGTCAACCCCGAATTTCGTCCCGTTCTCAAGCAGAACGGCTTGCTTACCCGCGACGCCCGCGAGAAGGAGCGCAAGAAGTACGGACGACACGGCGCCCGACGCGGGTTCCAGTATGTCAAGCGGTAGATGCGCCTTCTGTTAGTTGGCGGCGGCGGACGCGAACACGCGCTCGCATGGAAACTGGCTCAAAGTCAGAGCTGCGAGCGGCTGTTCGTTGCGCCCGGCAACGTGGGCATCGCCGCCATCGCCGAGTGCATCCCCATCCCGCCTGGGGACATCCCCGCGCTGGTGCGATTCGCCCGCGAGCAACGCATCGATCTGGTGGTGGTCGGTCCCGAATCGCCGCTGATTGCGGGGCTTGCGGACGCCCTGCAGGAGAGTGGCATCCCCTGCTTCGGTCCTTCACGCGCCGCTGCCCGACTGGAAGGCAGCAAGGCGTTCGCCAAACAGCTCATGGCGGAACTGGGCGTGCCCACCGCGCCGTTCCGCGCCTTCGACGACCCCGCCGAAGCCCGGCGCTACCTGCAGGAACGCTTCGCCTATCAGAAATGCGTGGTCAAGGCGGATGGCGAGGCGCTGGGCAAGGGCGCGTTCGTGTGTGAGACGCTTCAGGACGCGCTGGATGCGGTGGAGTTCCTGATGGAGCAGCGCGGGCTGGGCGAGGCGGGGGCGCGCGTGGTCATCGAAGACCGCCTGTACGGGCGCGAACTGTCGCTGCTCTGCTTCACCGACGGTCAGGCGGTGTGCCCGATGCCGCCCGTGCGCGACTACAAACGCGCCTTCGACGGCGATCGGGGTCCGAACACGGGCGGGATGGGCTGCTTCACGCCCGTGCCCGACGCCACGCCCGCCCTGCTGGAGCAAGCCGTTCAGCAGATTGTTCAGCCCGTCGTGCGGGCGCTCGCCGGGCGCGGCACGCCCTATCGGGGCGTCCTCTACGCAGGATTAATGATTGTCAACGAACAGCCCTGCACGCTGGAGTTCAACTGTCGCTTTGGCGACCCCGAAGCGCAGGTGCTGCTGCCCCTGCTCCAGACCGATCTGGTGGCGATTGCGCAGGCGGTGGTGGCGGGCAGGCTGGGCGAGCTGCGCGTGGCGTTTGATGCCCGCGCGGCGGTATGCGTCGTGCTGACATCGGGCGGCTACCCGGGCGACTACCGCACCGGTCTGCCCATCGAGGGGCTGGAGCGCGCCCAGCAGATGCCCGATGTGCTGATTTTCCACGCGGGCACGCGCCTGCAGGAGGGGCGCATCGTCACCAGCGGCGGGCGCGTGCTGAATGTGGTCGGGCTGGGCGACACCCTCCCCGAAGCCCGCCAGAACGCCTACCGCGCTGTCGAACAAATCCACTTCGACGGCATGCACTTCCGCACCGACATCGGTTCAACCTGAACCCTCAAAGGGACGGGTTCAGAAAGCGAGGGAACCCGACTCCCGAATCGGATTTCCAGCCTCTCGCTCTCTGAGGGCGTTCGAAAAATCCAACCAGAGGCAAGACTGCCCCTCACCCCGACCCTCTCCCCAGGCTTGTTAGCCCCCCTCACCCGTACCCTCTCCCCCGCAGGCGGGGGAGAGGGGGTTTTGTTCCTCCCTCTCCCCTGTGTCCCCTCTTCCGCAGCTTCGGGCGCGGGGGATTTTGCATGCGCGCGTCGCTCCCCTCTCCCACAGCGTGGGAGAGGGGTAGGGGTGAGGGGTTTTCTACCAGCGTGAGCCGTTTAGCCCCCTCACCCCAACCCTCTCCCCCAAAGGGGGAGAGGGATTCGGAATCCCCTCTCCCACAGCGTGGGAGAGGGGCTGGGGGTGAGGGCAACTTATCCCCCAGATTGCAGGAAACGCGCCGGTAGGCGCGAAACTCCCTGTCAGGACACCAGAACGATGGCACGGACGCTGACACGAATCCGAATCCACGGCTTCAAGACCTTCGCCCAGCGCGTGGAGATCGAACTCAACCACGATCTCGTCGCGGTGGTCGGTCCGAACGGATGCGGCAAGAGCAACCTCGTCGATGCGATTGTGTGGGCGCTGGGCGAGGTCAGCGTGCGCTCGCTGCGAGCCGCCACGCCGACCGAAGTGCTGTTCAGCGGCTCCAGCACCGAGAAGCCGCTCGGCATGGCGGAGGTCACCCTTTGGTTCAATAACGAGTCGCGCTGGCTGCCGCTCGATGTGGATGAGGTTCAGATCACGCGCCGCCTGTATCGTTCGGGTGAGTGGGAGTGCTGGATCAATCGCACGCCTGCCCGCCTGCGCGAGGTGGCGGAGCTGTTCGCCAACACGGGGCTGGGGCGCGGCGGCTACGCGATTGTCGGGCAGGGCGAGATCGAAGCCTTCCTGACCGCCGAACCCGACGAGCGGCGCCGCTGGCTCGAAGAGCTGGCGGGCATCGCCTTCTACCGCCACCGCCGACGCGACACCGTGCGCGACCTCGAATCGACCCGAATCCATCTGCAGCGCGTGGAGGATGTGCTGCGCGAGCTGGAGCGCCAGCGCGAACCCCTGCGCGAGCAGGCGGAGCGCGCCCTGCTCTACCGCCAGCTGCAACAGCAACTGCGCCAGATGGAGCGCCAGCTGCTCCAGCAGGAACTCGCCCAGCTCCACCAGCAACTGAGCCAGACGCTCGGCGAACGCCAGCAACTGCGCACGGCGATGGAGCAGGTTCAGCAGGAACTGACCCTCTGCGAGAATCAGGCAGAAGCGGAAGGTCAGATTGTCGCCCGCCTCGAAGCCGAGATGGAAACCCTGCGGATGCTGCTGCAGAACCAGCTGAGCGCGGAAGAGCGACTGCAGGGCGATTTGAAAGCCATGCATGAGCGCGAGCGTACCCTGCAGGAGCTGAGGCAGACCCTTGAGGAGGAGACCGCCACACTCCGCGAGCAGGAGAGCCGTCAGGAGCGTACCATCCACCTGCTGCAGGCGCGCCTGCAGACTGCCCGCGCCGCGCTCCAGCAGCACCTGCCCCGCCTGCAACAGGCGCGCGCCAGAGTGGACGAGCTGGAGCAGGTTCGCAGGGATTTCGAGAGCCGCTATCAGCAGGCGTTGCAGGCGCAAGCGCAACGGGAGCAGCGCCGCCGTGAACAGCTCGCTCTGCAGGCGCGCTTGCAGGAGATCGAGAACGCCGAACCCGCGGCGCAGGCGAGCCTGCAGCGGGCGATCCATGCTTTTGAAACCGCCCTCGCGCACGAGCACGCGCTCCGCCAGCAACTGAGCGAGGCAGAAGCCGACCATTCGGAGGCGAACCGTCAGCTGGAGATGCGCCAGGCGCAACGGAACGCTCTGAACGCCCGCATCAGCCAGCTTCAGGCACGGATACAGGCGCTCACGGCGAGCCTGCAGGCAGGTGAGGGCGCGTCGCCCGCCGTGCGCCGCCTGCTCCAGGCGTTGCAACGGGGCGAACTGCAGGGTGAGTATTATCCCGTCGGCAGCATCCTGACCGTGCCACCTGAGCTCCAGCATGCCGTTGAAGCCGCGCTGGGCGCCAGTGTGAACGATATTATCACGCCCACCGAAGCCGAAGCCCGCGCCGCCATCGACTGGCTCAACCGCACCCAGTCGGGTCGGCTCACCTTCCTGCCCCTGAACATTCTGCGCGAGGGGGATAGCCCCTCACCCCAGAGGGGAGAGGGGGTTCATTCAGCCCTCTCCCCCAGCGGGGGAGAGGGTACGGGTGAGGGGGCATTTTGCCCCGCGCCTGCGAATAGCCCCTCACCCCAACCCTCTCCCCAGAGGGGAGAGGGAGAAACTAATCCCCTCTCCCACAGCGTGGGAGAGGGGGCAGGGGGTGAGGGGGCTTTCCTGGGCAGGATGCCCAAGCTACGCGAAGAGGGTACGGGTAAGGGGGATGGCGTTCTCGGCTGGGCAGCCGAGATGGTGGCGTATGAGCCGCGCTTCGAACGCGCCGTGCAGCACCTGCTGCGCCGCACGCTGATTGTGGACACGCTGGAGAACGCCATCCGTCTCCTGCAAGCCCTGCGTCGCGCCCAGCCAGGCGGGCGAATCCCGCGTATGGTGACGCTCAGCGGCGAGCTGGTTCAGCCCAGCGGGGTGCTAACAGGCGGCAGATACGGCAGCGAACGCGCCAGCATGCTCGCGCTCAAACGCCAGCTGGACGACGCCCGAACCGCCCTGCACGACGCCCAGCACGAATATGCCCGTCAGGAAGCCGAGCTGGACACCCTGCGCCAGCAGCACGCCGAATCCCAGCAGCGCGTGGAGAGCCTGCGTCAGGCGTTGCATGATTCCATCCAGCGACGGCTCGCCGCCGAAGCCGAGCGCGCCCGTGCCGAACACGCGCTCGACCAGTTGCACAGGGAGCGCGACCGCATCCAGGCGCTACTCCAGCAGATTGAGACAGAGCTTGCCGCTCAGCCGATGCCCGATTTAGCCGCCCTGCAGACCGAGCGTGACACCATCCAGCAGGCGCACGCCACTGCCCTGCAAGCCCTTACCAGCCTGCAAGCCGAACACGAGGCGCTCCAGCGCGAAGCGGAAGAGACCGCCGCCCGCCTGCAAAGCGAATCGCAGCAGCTGGAACAGCTTCGGCAACGCCTGCAGAGCCGCGCGGCACGCCTGCAAGCCGTCCAGCAGGAGCAGACGCAGATTCAGGCGAACCGCGAGCGACTCCAGCATGATAGCGAGACCCTGCTCCAGCAAATCGAAGCCACCCAGGCGCAGCTGGAGGCGCGTCGCGCGGAACGCCAGCAGCATCTGGAGAACAGCCTGCAGTTCAGTGCGCAGGCGCGTGAGCATCGGCAGACTCTTCAGCATCTGCAGGAGCGCGACCGCGCCCTCGAGCTGCGTGCCGCCCGCCTCGAAGTGCGCATCGCCGAGCTTAACGAGCAGTGGCAACGCCTGTTTGGAGACCCCTCACCCCAACCCTCACCCCAGAGGGGAGAGGGGGTTCATTCAGCCCTCTCCCCCAGCGGGGGAGAGGGTACGGGTGAGGGGGCATTTTGCCCCGCGCCTGCGAATAGCCCCTCACCCCAACCCTCTCCCCAGAGGGGAGAGGGAGAAACTAATCCCCTCTCCCACAGCGTGGGAGAGGGGGCAGGGGGTGAGGGCATGCCCGTCACCCGCGCCGCGGTCGAGAAACTGCGCCAAATGGTGCAGGCGATGGGCGAGGTGAACCTCGGTGCCGCCGATGAGTACGCCCGCCTGACCGAACGCATCACCACGCTCACCCGGCAGCGCGACGACCTCCTCCAGACCTGCGAGCAACTCGAACACACCCTGCGCGACATCGACCGCCACGCACGCCAGCGGTTCGAAGAAACTTTTGAGGCGGCGCGCGTCGCCTTCCGCCAGCGGTTCCAGCAGCTGTTTGAAGGCGGGCATGCCGACCTGATCCTGACCGATGTGCGCGACCCGCTGAGCGCAGGCGTGCTGATTGAAGCCCAGCCGCCGGGCAAGCGACGCCAGCGACTGGAACTGCTCTCTGGCGGCGAGCGCGCACTGACCGCCACCGCCCTGCTGTTCGCCTTCATGGATGTCAAGCCCAGCCCGCTCTGCGTGCTGGACGAGGTGGACGCCGCCCTCGATGGGCGCAATGTGCAGCGGTTCGCCGAGCATCTCCAGCAGATGGCGCAAAGCACGCAGGTGCTGATCGTGACTCACAACCCCATCACGACCGCCGTCGCCCAGCAGTGGATTGGAATCGCGCTGACGGGCGGTGTGTCGCGCGTGGTGCCCTATGTGCCCCGACTGTCCGATTCGGAGACTGACGGGCTCGACCGTCGGCGGGCGGTCATCCAGCTCCAGAGCCAGCCGACGCCAGAGCCGACGACTGCGCCGATCAGCCAGCCGCCCAGCACATCGGAGGGGTAATGCACGCCCACATACACGCGCGATAGCCCCACCAGCAGGGGCAGCCACAGCAAGCATATCGCCACGCGCCAGCCGCCAATCGTGCCTGCCAGCCCCACCAGCGTCGCCATGTTCGTCGCGTGCGCCGATGGAAACGAAGGCGAGGCGAGCCGACCCGTGAGCGGCTCAATCGGCAACATGATGCAGGGACGCTCGCGACCCACCCAATCCTTCAACCAATCGCACAGCTCGTTGGACACAATCAGAGCGGGAATCAGCAACAGCGCAAACAGACGCCATCTGCCACCCCGCCAGACGAGCCACAACCACAATAACAACGCCCCGATTCGTACCGTCCACCATTTGTTGCCCTCCGAAAGCAACAGCATCAGGGGCGTGAGCCAGTTCGAGCGCAACCCCTCAAATATCCAGTAGAAAACCTGCGTGTCCCACTGCTGGAGCGTATCCATCTGCCAGAGATGATTCAGCGTTCTAACGGCAACCCCCTGCTATTGGGAGCGGGTATAATCGGGCTGGTGAGCAGAATGGCGACGCTTTCTGCCGGAACCAGACCGAAGAAGCGCAGGCGCACTCCCGCCGTGCCCGTGCCGCGCCTGCCCCGTATCAAACTCATCGATAGCGACGGTGAACCGTTGGAAAGCGAGTGGCATGTCTATCAGATGTGGCTGCTGCTGGAGCTGACGCGCCAGCACTGGAAGGGGCGCACCGACTTCTTCTGCGCCGCCAATATGTTCGTCTACTACAGCCTCAAGCAAGCGCGCGCCATCAAAAAGGGCAGCCGTGTCGCCTTCCGCGGTCCCGACTTCTTCATCGTGAAGGGCGTGGATGGGCAGAGGCTGCGCAAATACTGGGCGGTATGGGAAGAGGACGGCAAGATGCCGAACCTCGTGATTGAACTCCTCTCGCCCACCACAGCCGCCTACGATAAGACCGAGAAGAAGGAGTTCTACGCGACTGTGTTCCACACCTACGAATACTTCTGGTTCGATGGCGAGCGCGACTTCGCAGGTTTTCGACTGATGGGTGAGGAGTATGTGCCGATAGAGCCAAACGAGCGCGGCTGGCTGTGGAGCGAGGTGCTGGGCGCATGGCTGGGCATCTGGGAAGGGGTCTATCTGGGGCGGCGCTACCGCTGGCTGCGCCTCTTTCGCGAAAACGGCGAGATGGTGCCCACCCACGCCGAACTGATGCAACAGTACCAGCAGCAAGCCGAAGCGGAGCGCGCCAGAGCCGAAGCCGAACGCCAGCGGGCGGAACGGCTGGCACAACGCCTGCGCGAGCTGGGCGTTAAACCCGATGAATGAGGTGTGAATCGTCATGATTATGCGTATCGCGCTGGGGATTGCAGGATCTGGCATGCTGGTGCTGACGGCGCTCGCCTTCTTCTGGGTGCCACCTGCGCAAAACTTTCAGGACCCTGGCTCGGCGCGGATTGTTCTGTTCCATGTGCCTGCGGCAATCATCTGCGTGCTGTGCTTTCTGATGGGCGGATTCTTTGGCTGGCGATATTTGCGACGGCGCGACATGCTGGACGACGCGCGGGCGAACGCCGCGAATGAGGTCGGGATGCTGTTCGGCATTCTCACCACGCTCACGGGCATGGTGTTCGCCAGCCAGCAGTGGGGCAAGCCGTGGCACTGGGACCCGCGCCAGACCACGATCTTGATTCAGCTGCTGATTTATGCGGCGTATTTTGCGCTGCGGGCGGCGGTGGAGGACGACCGCCAGCGGGCGTCGTTGAGCGCAGGCTACACGGTGTTCGCCGCGCTGACCGTGCCGTTCCTGATCTTCGTGTTGCCGCGCTTGCCCGCAATCGCCGAGCGCTCGCTCCATCCGAGCAATGTGCTGGCGCAGAAGGGGGGACTCGACTGGTTCTACCGCAGTGGCATCTATCTGGGCTTTTTGACTTACGGCGCGCTCGCCGTTGCGCTCTATCGGCTGCGCGTGCAGCTAACCCGACTGGAGGAACAGGCGCATGAGCTGGCAGATCGCCTTAAGCGTGAGCATCGCCATCGTGTGGGCTGGCATCTTCGCGTACCTGCTGTGGCTCCACGCGCGGATGGCGAGGCTTCAGAATGAACTGGATCGTTTGACCCCGCCCCGTGAAGAGCCATCGTCAAGCGCGGATTAGCGGACTGCTGATCGGGCTGTTCTGGCTGCTGCTGCACGGTCGCCTGCTGGCGGGCGAGCTGTTCTGGGGCGACGCGGGCATCTACTTCTACCCGATGTGGGAGTTTGTGCGCCGCTGCCTGCTGAAGGGCGAGCTGCCCTTTTGGAACCCCTTCATTAATGGCGGTCAGCCGCTGATTGGCAACCCGCAGATGGGCGTGTTCTATCCCACCACGCCCCTTCTCTACTGGCTCCCTACCGAGCGATGGCTGAGCCTCGTCACCGCGTTGCACCTGCTCTGGAGCGGTGTGGGGATGGCGTTCTGGCTGCGGGCGCTGGGTTGTGGTGAGCTGGCGCGGGCGTGGGGCGCATGCGTCTGGATGGGCTGTACGGCAGTGGTTGCACGGGCGCAGTTCCCCCCGTTTCTGATGACGATTGCCTGGTATCCATGGGTGCTGTGGGCAGTGGAGCGCGTGTGGCAGCAGCCTGGCATGCGTTCGATGCTCTGGCTGGCGCTGGTGGGTGCGCTCTGTCTGATGGCGGGGCATCCGCAGGGCGCGTACCTGATTGCGCTTGGCGCTCTGCTCTACATCGGCGTGCGCTGGTGGGCAGATGGGAGTTCCGCGCGTCAGGAGAAACGGCGCACGCTGGGCTGGCTGCTGGGTGCGGGATTGCTAACGCTGGGGTTGAGCGCGCTCGACTGGTTGCCCGCCAGCGCGGTCGGCGCACTCTCCAACTATCATCAGATGTCGCTCGGCGAGGCGCAGCGGTTCCGATGGTACTTCGCCAATCTCGGCACGCTGCTCTATCCCTTCCTGTGGGGCAACCCGATGGGCTTGTATGTGGCGAAGGGCAACTACTGGGAGTCGGCGGCGTTTATCGGCACAGTGCCGTTGCTGCTGGTGCCCTTCGCGCTGGGGCGCGGGCGGCAGGTTCGGCTGGGCTGGGGGCTGGGGCTGATCGCGCTGCTGATGGTCTGGCTTGCGCTGGGCACAGACGGTGGGCTTTACACGGTGGCGTTTCACTACCTGCCAGGCATGCGCATGTTTCACGATCCGGCTCGCTGGCTGCTGATTGCCTGCCTGATGCTGACGGCGCTGAGCGCGCTGGGCTATGAGCGGGTGATGCCCTCACCCCCTTCCCCTTCTCCCGACGCTGCGGGCGAGGGGGCTAACCAGTCCCTCGCCCCCAGCGGGGGAGAGGGCACGGGTGAGGGGGCGTCTCACCTCGCGCCTGCAACCAGCCCCTCACCCCAACCCTCTCCCCAGAGGGGAGAGGGAGTTTCCAAAACCCTCGCCCCCAGCGGGGGAGAGGGTACGGGTGAGGGGGTATCGCCGAGCCTCTGGCTGGGGTTGCTGATTGCTGGCGTGGGGCTGTGCCTGCTGATGGCGATGGTGCCCCACACGCGCACAGGTACTGCATGGCAGCGGGCGTTTCTGACCCCGCGCGCGGCGGAAGATTATCCCCAGCCGTCGGCGGAGCAGATGCTGGAGGTGGCGCGGCGCGGCTGGCAGCAGGGCGCGCTCTGGCTCGGTGCATCGCTGGGACTGCTCGCGCTCGCCTGGCGGCTGCCACGCTCGCGTGCCCTGCTGCTGTGGCTCGGCTTCGCGCCCCTGCAACTCTATGCAGTCTACTGCTCGCTGCCCGTTGCGCCTGCAGGCAGCTGGGCGAAGGCGAAGCGCATGTTGCACGCCCCTGGTGAACGCTGGTGGTATCCGCAAACCTATGACGGCTGGCGACGCCATATCTCCTATCTCACCTATGCGAACACGAGCCCGGCGCAGATGGTGGGGGCATGCATTCCGAATCTGCCCATGCTGTTGCCTGCCAGCGTGTGGGGCGCGTATGAGCCGCTTGCGCCCCAGCGCGTGAGCCGAATCGAGCGACGCCTGCAGATCGCTGCCTCTATTGCGACAGAGACTGGCTCGCCATCGGTGCGCGCTCACCTTGAACGCTGGCTTCAGGCGCTGGGCATCGGCTGGAGAGCGCGCCTGCAAAGCGCTCAGGCGCGGTTTGAGCGGTTAAAGCCCCCGTGTGCGCCTGTGCAGGTGGTGTCGCAGGCGGTGCCCGTGAGCGATTTTGAGCAGGCGTTGCGCCAGTTTCGGCTGGAGCGGGGCGATGTGTGTCAGCGCGTGCGCGTGGAAGGGTTGAACCGCGTGGTGCAGTCAGCGGGCGGGCGAATCGAGCGCATCGAGCGGCGCAACGACAGATTGCATATTCGCGTGTCGTGCGCAAGCGAATCGGTGCTGGTGGTGCGCGAGACGCTATTGCCTGGATGGCGGGCGTGGATCGATGGGCGACCTGCGCCGCTGCGCTATGCGGAGGGCATCCTGCGGGCGATAGTTGTGCCCGCTGGCACGCACGAGGTGCAGATGCGCTATCGCCCGCCTTACTGGGAGGCAGGGTTGACGCTCTCGCTCATCAGCGCGCTTTGCTGGCTTGGGGCAGGGTTCAGCCTTCGAACGCGCCGAAGATGAGGGCAGTGTTGTGCCCGCCGAAGCCGAAGGAGTTGGTCATCGCATAGCGCACGCGCGCGGGGCGCGGCTCGTTCGGCACATAATCCAGGTCGCATTCGGGGTCGGGATATTCATAGTTGATGGTGGGCGGCAATATCTGGTGCTGGATGGCAAGGATGGTGGCGGCGGCTTCGACCGCGCCTGCCGCACCCAGCAGATGCCCCGTCACCGACTTGGTGGAGCTGACGGGCAGTTGATAGGCATAGTCGCCGAACAGCCGCTTGATGGCGAGCGTTTCCTTCGCATCGTTGTAGCGGGTGGAGGTGCCGTGCGCGTTGATGTAGTGGATGTCGGTGGGTTGCAGCCCTGCGTCGCGGATGGCGTTGCGCATGCAGCGCATGGCGCCGTCGCCTTCGGGGTCGGGCTGGGTGATGTGGTAGGCGTCGGCGGACATACCATAGCCCATTAACTCGGCGTAGATGCGGGCGCCGCGTGCCTGCGCATGCTCCAGCGCTTCTAAGATTAACACGCCCGCGCCCTCGCCCATCACAAAGCCGTCGCGCTCGGCGTCGAAGGGGCGACAGGCATGTTCGGGGTCGTCATTGCGGGTGGACATGGCACGCGCGGCGCAGAAGGCGGCAACGCCGATGGGCACAATCGCCGCTTCGCTCCCGCCCGCAAGC
Source organism: Armatimonadota bacterium (assembly GCA_037445735.1). Classification (GTDB taxonomy): domain Bacteria; phylum Armatimonadota; class Fimbriimonadia; order Fimbriimonadales; family GBS-DC; genus HRBIN15. Next base: position 30,574 of record JBBIJY010000008.1, read on the forward strand.
ATCACATCGGCGTCGCCGCGCTCAATCAGCCGCGCCGCCTGACCGAGACAATCCGCGCCTGTCGAGCATGCCGTGACGACGCACAGGTTCGGTCCCTTCGCCCCAAAGGTGATCGACACGAAACCCGACGCCATATCGCTGATCATCATGGGGGCAAGGAAGGGTGTGATACGGTCGGGTCCCTGATCGAGCAGCACGCGCATCTGGCTGTCCATATAGTCGATGCCGCCGATGCCAGAGCCGATCAGCACGCCGATTCGCTCGGCGTTATCAGGCGTGATAGTGAGCTGGGCGTCGTCGAGCGCCATGCGGGTGGCGGCGACGGCGAACTGGATGAATCGCGAGGCGCGGCGGGCATCCTTGCGCTCCATAAACTGGGTGGGGTCGAAGTCCCTGACCTCTGCGGCGATGCGCGTGGTCAGCCCGCTCGCGTCAAAATGGGTGATGGGTCCGATCACCCGCCGTCCTTGCAACAGCCCCTGCCAGAACGGTTCGATGCCGATGCCCAGCGGGGTGATCAGCCCCATCCCGGTGACAACAACGCGCCGTCGCATGGCTCAGACTTCCATCTGCAGTTTCTCGGCGAGCAGGCGCACCGCGTCGGCGACCGTACGCACCTGCTCCGCCTCCTCCTCCGCGATGCTGACATCGAACTCCTGTTCGAATGCCATCACCAGCTCGACCAGATCCAGCGAGTCGGCGCCCAGGTCATCGGTGAAGCTTGCGTCGGGTGTGACCTCCTCCTCGCGCACATCCAGCTGCTCCACGATAACCTTGCGCACACGCTCAAACAGCTCTCGATCCATCGCTTCTAACCTCCTCTTAGTGTTTAGAGTCCGACGGTGAGACCACCGTCGATGGTCAGCACCTGCCCCGTAATGTACGAGGCGTAATCGCTGCACAGAAAGAGTACCCCAAACGCCACCTCTTCTGGGGTGCCGAACCGTCCGAGAGGGATGCGCTGGAGGGCATATGCCCGCAGGTTGTCGGGCAGGGCGCGAGTCATGTCGGTTTCGATGAGACCGGGCGCGATCGCGTTGCAGGTGATGTTGCGGCTGCCCACTTCGAGGGCGACGCTGCGGGTGAAGCCGATCAGCGCGGCTTTGGACGCCACATAGTTCGCCTGACCCGCGTTGCCTGTCAGCCCCACAACGGAGCTGATGTTGATGATGCGTCCCCATCGCTGGCGCAGCATCGGCTTGAGCGCGGCGCGGGTCGCCACAAAAGCGCCCCGCAGGTTCACCTCCAGCACGCGATCCCAGTCCTCATCCTTCATGCGCAGCAGCAGGGTGTCGCGATTGATGCCCGCGTTATTGACGAGGATGTCGAGCCGCTCCCAGCGGTTGAGGACGGACTCGATGGCGTTTTCGAGGGCGGTCGCGTCGGCGACATCGGCGGCGATGGGCATCGCCTCACCGCCTGCTTGCAGAATCTGCTGGGCGACCTGCTGGGCGTTGGTGTCGGTGCGGCTCAACACGGCGACCTTCGCGCCCGCCTGTGCCAGCGCCGTCGCAATCGCCTGCCCGATGCCGCGCCCCGCGCCCGTTACCAGCGCCACACGCCCGTCTAACGCGATGGTCATGCCGCACCTCGCAATCCCTGCACCGTCTCTTGCAGTGTCTTTGAGTCTACCACACGCAGGCAGCGTGCGTCGGGCACGATGCGCTTGATCAGCCCGATCAGCACCTCGCCGACGCCCACCTCAATGAAGGTGTCCACGCCCTGCGCGTGCATCCACTCCACGCACTCCTGCCAGCGCACGGGGCTGGCAATCTGGCGGCTCATGATGTCCCGAATCGCTTCGGGGTCGGTCATTGGGCGGGCGGTTACATTCGACACGATGGGGATGATGGGGCGGTGGAAGGTGGCGGTGCGGTAGGCGCTGGCGATCACTTCCGCGGCTTCGTTCATCAGGGGCGAATGGAACGCGCCAGCGACGGCGAGCGGAATGACGCGCCGTGCGCCCATTGCCCGGGCGATTTCGGCGGCGCGTTCGAGCGCCTTCGGCGTGCCCGAGATGACCACCTGCATCGGCGCGTTGTAGTTGGCGGGCACCACAATCTCGCCTGTCTCCTGTTGTGCCTGCTGGCACGCTGCTTCCACCTTCGCCGTCTCCAGCCCGATAATGGCGACCATCGAGCCGACGATGCGGTCGGCGACCTTGCGCATCGCTTTCGCCCGCTCTTCAACCCAGTAGAAGGTTTCCTCGAAGCTCCAGACGCCGCCCGCTGCCAGCGCGGTGTATTCGCCCATGCTGTGCCCCGCCAGATAGTCGGGCTGGAAGTCGGGCAGGGCTTCGCGCAGGGCTTCCCACGCGGCGTAGCAGACGGTCAGCAGCGCGGGCTGCGCGTTCTCCGTGCGCTTGAGCGTCTCTTCGTCCGATTCGAAGCAGAGCTGGGTGAAGGAGCGTCCTGCCTGCTCGCTGGCGATATCGAACACGCGCCGCGCCGCCGCGCTCTGCTCATACAGCTCGCGCCCCATGCCAGGACGCTGCGAACCCTGCCCTGGAAACACAACCGCCACGCCCATAATTGGGGGGGATTATACCTGCAAATCACCAAAAACCTGATAGCAGATGCAGCAGCCGAACAGCCCCGTTTGTTGAATCTGTTCAGGTGTGGTGCCGCAGAGGGGGCAGCAGGTGTGCCTGTGGGGAGGTGGGCGCAGCTGCTGGAGCCAGCGACTGATGGGGACGGTCAACATACGGCGTTCGTAGCGTGTGGCGCATGACCGACACAGCACAAGCCATCGCCGTTCAGTGCGCACCCGCAGCCACGCCGCCGCGCCACACAGGGCACAGGTCATCGCACGCCCACCGACACCAGCACACCCATCTCGCGCGTGCGCTGGCGAAACTCCTGAATGATGCGCTGGGTGAGAGCACCTGGCTTGCCGTCGCCAATCGGTCGCCGATCAAGGCTGATCATCGGGATAATCTCGGCAGCCGTGCCCGTCAGAAACGCTTCGTCCGCCGTGTACACATCGTGCAGGGTCAGCCAGTCCTCAATCGACGGGATGCCAAGGTCGTGCGCGATTTCGATCACGGTCTGGCGCGTGATGCCCTTGAGAATGCCACAGGCGGGATGCGGCGTGCGCAACACGCCGTCATGCACCACGAAGATGTTGTCGCCCGTCGCTTCCGCCACATAGCCCTGCGCGTTCAGCATCAACCCTTCGCCCGCGCCCTGACGATTCGCCTCCAGCTTCGCCTGAATGTTGCTCACATAGCGCCCGATCGACTTGATGCGGGGATCCAGCGAATCGGGCGTCATCACGCGCGTGGAGACCGTCACCACATGCAGTCCCGTCTCGTACATTTCGGGCGGGTAGAGCGCGAGGCGCGTAACGGCAATCATCACATTGGGGGTCTGGTCGATGTTTTCGGGGTTCAACCCGATGCCCGTGCCGCGCGAGACGGAGACGCGGATATAGGCGTTCTCCGCGCCCGAAGCCTCCACCGTGTCGATAATCCGTTGCTTCAGCTCCTCATAAGGCAACATGCCCCGAATGTCCAGGTGGCGGATGCCGTCATAGAGCCGTCGGAGATGCTCGTCCAGTCGGAAGATTCGGCGGTTATAGAGGCGGATACCCTCAAACACGCCGTCGCCATACAGATAGGCATGGTCGAACACGGGGATTCGTGCATCCTGCAGCGGCATCAGCGTGCCGTTCCAGTTGACCATCATCTGCATCGTCGCATAGAACCTCCTCGATGGGGATTATACCGCATCGAGCGCGGGTCTTTGAGGGGATAGTGGCGTCTGGACGGCAAGCTGCAGGGTGAGGAGCGGCTAACGCATGCGCGCTGGACGCGCGTCAGCACGGTTTTTTAGCCCGCGACGCCCACCATCGCCGCGCCGATCGCTTCGCGCGAGAAGTCGGCGCGGCGGAACAGTTTGACTACGCGCCCGCGATACAGCACGCCGATACGGTCGCAGTGCACCATCAGCTCGTCCAGATCGAGCGAGATGACCAGCGCGCTCATCCCGTGCAGGCATGCCTCCCGAATGGCGGTATAGGTCGCCTCGGTGCCGCGAATGTCCAGCCCGCGCGTGGGCGCGTAAGCAATCAGCAGGCGCGGCTGACCGTACAGGGCGCGCGCCACCACCAGCCGCTGCTGATTGCCGCCCGATAGCGTGGTCAGCGGCGCGCGCAGGGAGGGCACTTTGACCTGGAACCGCTCGATCAGTGCGAGCGCCCGCTTCTCAATCGCCTTCGGGTGCAGCCAGCCAAGCCGCTGAAGCTCGCGCTCGCGCTGGGCGCCCAGAATCGCGTTCTCCAGCACGCTCCAGCTAACAATAATCCCGCGCCGAAAGCGGTCGTCGAACAGGAACCGCATGCCCGCCTGAAGCCTGCGGGCAGGACTCCAGCGCTCGATGGGCGTGCCATCCAGTCGCAGATGCCCGCGCGCGATGGCTCGCAAGCCCGCGAGCGCCTCCATCAGCTCCTGCTGACCGTTGCCGTCCACGCCTGCCAGCCCCAGAATCTCGCCGGGCATTACCTCGAGGCTCAACTCCTGCACGCCCCAGCCACCCCGATCGGAGCGCACAAAGAGCGATTCAATCGCAAGGCGCGGCACGATGCCAGAGTGTTTTGCCCCCTCACCCGTACCCTCTCCCCCGCAGGCGGGGGAGAGGGACTCAGATGCTCCCTCTGGGGGTGAGAGGTTTACTCTATCGCTGGGCGGCTCCTCGCCGATAATCCAGCGGGTGAGCGTCGCGGCGTCAGTCGCGCTCACGGGCGATTCGGCGACCTTGCGCCCGCCCCGCAACACCGTCACCCAGTCGGCATACTCCAGCACCTCCTGCAGCTTGTGCGTCACCAGCAGGATGGTACGCCCGTCGGCTTTCAGGCGCAACAGCGTGCTGAACAGCGTCTGCACATCGGCAGGCGAGAGCATCGCCGTCGGCTCGTCCAGAATCAGAATCTCGGCGTTGCGCCAGAGCAGCTTCAGAATCTCCAGTTTCTGGCGGGACGCCACGCTCAGCTCTTCGGCGGGGCGGTTCCAGTCGGCTTCGAACTGAAGGCTCTGCGCCAGTTGCTCGGCTCGCTGGCGTGCCGCGCGGCGGTTCAGAATGCCCAGCGCCCCCGCCTGCTCCGCGCCCAGCATCAGATTGTCGAGGACGCTCAGTTCGGGGATGATGCTGTAGTGCTGGCTGACCATGCCGATGCCGTGCGCGATGGCGTCGGCGGGGCTGGTGAAACGCACGCGCTGCCCTCTAAGATAGATTTCGCCTGCGTCGGGCGTATAGTAGCCGTACAGGATGCGCATGAGGGTGGTCTTGCCCGCGCCGTTCTCGCCAACAATCGCGTGCAGGGTGCCCGCGCGCACATGCAGGTCGACGCCGTCATTCGCCACGAGGCTGCCGAACCGCTTCGTGATGGCGTGCATCTGCACAATCGCGTCCATCGGTTACTCCTCTGCGGGGTAGAAGGCGTGGAAGTGGTGGGGCGGGCTGTGCCCATGCCCAACGGCGACGGCGGTGCGCAGGGCGGCGGTCAGGTAGTCTTTGGCGCGGCGGACAGCGGTCGGCACATCGTTGCCTTTTGCCAGGAAGGCGGCAATCGCAGCGGAGAAGGCGCAGCCGGTGCCGTGTGTGTGGGGCGTGTCGATATGCTCGGCAGGCAGCCACAGGAACCGCTCGCCATCATAGAGCAGGTCGTCAGCGCGGTCAGGCAGATGCCCGCCCTTGACCACCACCCAGCGCGGTCCCAGCGCGTGGATGGCTCGCGCCGCCTCCTGCATGGCGGCTTTATCCTGCACCGGGAAGCCTGTGAGCACGCTCGCCTCGCCCAGATTCGGCGTGACGACGAGCGCGAGGGGCAGCAGTTCGCGTCGTAAAGCCTCAATCGCGTCCTCGCGCAGCAGGCGGTCGCCGCTCTTGGCAACCATCACGGGGTCCACCACCAGGTTGCGGATGTTCCAGCGGCGGACGCGCTCCGCCACGATGCGGATGATCGCCTCGCTGAACAGCATGCCCGTTTTGGCGGCGTCGGCGCCGATGTCACTCATGATGGAGTCGATCTGTTGACCCACGAAGTCGGGTTCGACGGGGAACACGCCCTGCACGCCGAGCGTGTTCTGGGCGGTGAGCGCGGTGATGGCGCTGGTGCCGTACACGCCCAGCGCGGCGAAGGTCTTCAGGTCCGCCTGAATGCCCGCTCCGCCCCCCGAATCGGAGCCAGCAATCGTGAGTGCCCTGCGCATGGTGAGGAGTGTACCCTATCGGAGGCGGCTTTCGATGAGGGCGACGATTTCGGGGTCGTGGCTGCGGCGGGCGACCTCCAGCACCGTTTCGCCCAGCAGGCTGCGAGCGCTGGGGTCGGCGCCATGGTCGAGCAGCAGGCGCACGGTGTCGCGATGCCCGTTCTCGGCGGCGAGCATCAGCAGGGTGCGCCCGTTGCGGTCGCGCTCGTTGGGCGAGATGCCACGCGCCAGCATCGCTTTCAGCACGCGCGTGCGCCCGTACACCGCCGCGTAATAGGCGGGCGAGTTGCCCGGCGTCATCTCGCGCAGGTAGCCCGTGCGGTCGCGCGCGCCCAGACTCGCACCATGCTCAATCAGCAGGAGCGCGATGTCTTCATAGCCGCGCGCAATCGCAAGAGTCAGCGCGGTGAGACCGGAGCGCGTGGCGGCGTTCACCGAAGCGCCCCGTTTCAGCAGGGTCGCCACCTGCGCCCGATCGCCCTGCTCCACCGCCTGCAGCAACTGCTGGTTCAGCTGGCGATTGCGCTCGCGCAGATGCCGAAACTGAGGCGAGAGCATCACCATCACGGTCAGCACAATCGGCAGCACGAAAAAGCCGATAATCAGCGCCTTCTGCCACTGCGCCCGCGCCGCATCCGTCTCTGCCATCCGATTCGATGATACCCCCTGAACGGGTACAATCTGGGGCGGAGGCACACGCGAAATGAAGATGCCGAAGATACCCGGTGGACAGATGCGCCAGCTGATGGAGGAGGCGCAACGCATGCTGGCGGAAGCCGAACAGTTCGAGCAGGAGATGGAGCAGCTGCAGGTGCAGGCGACGGCGGGCGGCGGCGTGGTCAAAGCGACCGTGAACGGCAAGGGCATGCTGGTCAGCCTCGAAATCGCCCGCGAGGTGATTGACCCCGACGACCCTGAGATGCTTCAGGACTTGGTGGTGAGTGCAGTGCGCGAAGCGCAGGCGCAGGCTGAAGCCGTCCGAACCGAACGGATGCAACAGATCACAGGCGCGTTCGGCGGACTGGGTAATATCGGGCTGCCGTTCTGAACCGATGGCACTCTTTCCACCCGCGTTGCGTCAGTTGATTACGCTGCTGGAGCGGTTGCCGGGCATCGGACCCCGCTCGGCGCAGCGGCTCGCGCTCTACTTGATCCGTCGCCCCCAGGACGAGGTGGAACAGCTCGCGAGCGCGCTGCTCAACGCCCGCCACAGAGTGCGCCTGTGCGAGCGATGCTTCTTTTTGAGCGAACAGCCCCTGTGCGAAATCTGTCAGGACAGCACGCGCGACGCCAGCCTGCTCTGTATCGTCGCCGATCCGCGCGATGTGGTCTCACTGGAGCGACTGGAACAGTATCGCGGGCTGTACCATGTGCTGCACGGGCTGATCTCGCCCGCGGAGGGCGTCCAGCCAGAAGACCTGAAGATTCGGGAGCTGATGGAGCGCGTGCGGGCGCAACCCCCGCAGGAGGTAATCCTGGCGACTCCACCCACCGTGGAGGGCGACACCACCGCGCTTTATCTGGCACGGCTCCTCAAGCCGATGGGGATTCGAACCACGCGCATCGCCTACGGCATGCCCGTCGGCGGCGAGCTGGACTACGCCGACGCCGCCACGCTCGGCTACGCCCTCAGCGGCAGACGCGAAATCTAAAATCACTCACATCACTAAATCACGGGCAGGATGCCCGTGCTACTACGCAAGTGCGAAATCTGAACGGAGGAAGAAACCCAAAATGTTGTTAGCCGACCGACTGGCACGCTATGCAACGGAGCTGCGCTATGAGCAGTTGCCGCCCGAAACGGTGCATGAGGTCAAGCGCCGCTGGATCGATTCGATTGCGTGCGCGTTTGGCGCGTGGCGGGACGAGACCGCCGAACTCGTGCGCCGTGTGGCAACGCAGGTAAGCAGTCCCTACGGGGCGACGATCATCGGCACGCGCCATAAAGCCTCGCCCGACTGGGCTGCCTTCGCGAACGGGCTGCTCATCCGCTATCTGGACTACAACGACACCTATCTCTCTAAAGAGCCTGCCCATCCGAGCGATAACCTCGCGGCGGTGCTCGCGGCAGCGGAAGCGGAACGCGCCGACGGCAAAGCGGCGATCCTCGCCACCGTGATTGCCTACGAGATTCAGTGCCGCCTGTGCGACGCGGCGAGCCTGCGAGCGCGCGGCTGGGACCATGTGAACTATGGGCTGTTCTCGGCGTCGGCAGCCGCTTCGCGCCTGATGGGTCTATCGGCAGAAGCCACGAAGCACGCGATGAGCATCGCGGGCGTGTCGGGTCTGGCGATGCGTCAGACGCGCGTGGGCGAACTCTCCATGTGGAAAGGCTGCGCCTTCGCGAACGCGGCGCGGCATGCGACCTTCGCCAGCTGGCTCGCCAAACACGGCATGACAGGTCCCTCCGAAATCTTCGAGGGCAAGATGGGCTTTATGAAGCAGGTGGCGGGCGAGTTCACGCTCGGCGCACTCGGCGGGGAAGAAGGGCACGGGTTTATGATTAATCAAACATACATCAAATATTTTCCTGTGGAATACCATGCGCAGAGCGCGGTGTGGGCGGCGCTGGCACTGCGCGAACAAATCGGCGGCGACATCAGCCAGATTGAGGCAGTGGAGATTGACACCTTCGAGGCGTGCTACTCCATCATCGGCAGCGAGCCAGAGAAGTGGACGCCCCGCAGCCGCGAGACCGCCGACCACAGCCTGCCCTATATCGTCGGCGTGGCGCTGGTGGACGGCAAGGTGGATTTGGAATCGTTCGAGGAATCACGCTACACCGACCCGAACCTGCTGGCGTTTCTCAAAAAGATTACCGTGCGCCATGACCCCAGCATGGACGCCCGCTATCCTGAAGGCATCCCGAACCGAATCACGCTCCGCCTGAAGGACGGGCGCACGCTCACCGAAGAGAACACCTTCCCGCGCGGACACGCCCGCAACCCGATGAGCGACGAAGAGGTGGAAGCCAAGTTCCGTCGCCTGACCGCGTGGGCGCTTTCGCCCGCGCGCCAGGATGAGGTATTGCGCTTCCTCTGGAACCTCGAATCGCAGCCAGGCATCGCGCCGCTGATGGAGCTGCTGAGCCAGTGAACAAAACATGAGAGCAGACCGCGCCAGCGAGAAACCCCTTCACTCCAACCCTCTCCCCAGAGGGGAGAGGGAACGAATCAGCCCTCTCCCCCGCCTGCAGGGAGGAGGGGGTTCTGTGCCCCTCTCCCCCAAAGGGGGAGAGGGTACGGGTGAGGGGGCTAAGCCGCTTGCGCCTGCAGGAAACCCCTCACCCCCAGCCCCTCTCCCACACTGTTGGAGAGGGGAGCCACACACTCGCTCGCAAAAACCCCCTCTCCCCAAGCTTGGGGAGAGGGGGCACGGGGGTGAGGGCTAACACCCACCGCCGAAGTTGAACAACACAATCAGCACGAAATATGCTCGCACAGCGGGTATTAGACCGTCCAGTCTTCGCAAACCAGATTCGGAACTCGTGCGAACTCACGGATGTTGTTCGTGACCAGTACAACCCCATTGGCAAGGGCAATTGCCGCAATGAGCAGGTCGTGAGGACCAATAAGCTGCCCGCTGGCGGTCAAGCTGGCGCGAATTGCCCCATACACCTGAGCCGCGCGCGAACAGAAGGGCAACACGAGAAACGGCTCGAAAAACGCCTCAAGCAGGTTGAGGTTGTGCGTCGGGTTTTGGCTGCGCCATGCACCATAGTAAAGCTCCGCCTGCACAATCGTACACAACGCTACCTCACTGGGCGCGATTGCCCTCAATCGCTCCCGTACCCGCGAGTGAGGAGACCTCAGGTAGTCGATACAGGTGCTGGTGTCAAGAAGATACTTCATCGCTCTCGTCGAGTGAAGGACGAATTTCATAGTCCCCTGGTGAGGGGCGCTCGAAGTCTCCTTCCCAGCGTCCGCAGGTGGTCTCAAAGAAGGCGTCCGGCCAGCGGGAGGCGGGGCAGGTCTTCACCGCCCGCGCCATCAGGAACACCTCAACCTCACCTGCGGGCAGAGTGGTTGGAACCTTCACCTCCAGCACGCCGTCGTCATCAACCCTCGCCGTGATGTGGATGCTCAGTGTGTCCATATCGCTGGAATTTTACCCCAGCGCAGAAACCCGCCCGCCGCGAATAAGTGAGCTTGCCGCAAGCGCAGGCGCACAAAACCCCCTCGCCCGAAGCATCAGGCGAGAGGGCGTGGGGGCGAGAGCACAAAAAATTCTCTCTCCCCTGCAGGTGGGGGAGAGGGTACGGGTGAGGGGGCTAAGCCGCTTGCGCCTGCAAGAAACCCCTCACCCCCAGCCCCTCTCCCACACTGTGGGAGAGGGAGGTCTAATCCCCTCCCCCGCAGGCGGGGGAGAGGGATTTTGAACACCCTCTCCCCTTTGGGGAGAGAGCAGGGGTGAGGGGCATCCTTTCCTCTGGTTGGATTTTTCGAACAGCCTCAGGAGGTCAGGGGCAAATTCCAGGCAAAATGCGGGACTCGCACGCCCGGAAAGCATCCCAGCATTACGGGGATGTTCCCGAAGTCGTGCGGACACAGCGTGCAGGAAGGGGGGCATCTTTGAAGCGCAGGTGGCGCCGTTTCTGGCGAACTTTTGCCCCTCTCTACCGTTGCAGACGCGGGAAGAGAGGTTTCGGCGGCTGGAGCGGATGACCCGCGGGCAGGGGCGCACCGCCGTGCGCCCCTACCTCCAGCTCGCTCCAGCGCGGCACCTCCGGCAGGTTCAGAAAGGCAGCCATCGCACGGGCGACCGCCGGCATCACGGGTTCCACCAGCATGCAGAGCAGGCGCACCGCCTCCAGCCCCGCGTACAGCACTGTCCCCGCCCGCTGAGTCTCACCCGCCTTCATCAGCGACCAGGGCGCCTGCTCGTCATAATAGCGGTTGACCGTTGCGATAATCTCCCACGCTTCGCGCAGCCCGCGCGGGAAATCGACCGCCTCGTACGCCTCCGCCACCCGCGCCACCTGCTGACGGAACACCGCCACCAGCCCATCGTCCACCTGAGCCCCTGAAGGCACACGCCCCTCAAAGTAGCGATGCACCATCGACAGCGTGCGATGCACCAGATTGCCCAGGTCGTTCGCGAGGTCGCCATTATAGCGCGTCTCCAGCCCCAGCAGGCTGAACTCGGCGTCCGAATCGGTGGGCATCTCGCGCAGCATATAGTAGCGGAAGGCGTCGACCGCGCAGGGCAGCTCGCAGCCGGACGCCTGCGCGAGCATCTGCGCCACCTCTAACGGCGCATACACATTCCCCAGCGACTTGGACATCTTCTGCTGGTTCACCACCCACCAGCCGTGCCCATAGAGGCGAACGGGCAACGGGATGCCCAGCGCCATCAGCATCGCGGGCCAGATGGTCGCGTGGAAGCGAGGCAAAATATCTTTGCCCATCAGCTGCAAATCGGGTGGCCAGATATCGAGATAGTCCTCGCCGCGCTCCAGCCAGTTGGTCGCGGTGAGGTAGTTCAGCAGGGCATCGAACCACACATAGACCACCGCGCCGCTCTCGTCGTCGGGCACGGGCACGCCCCAGTCGGTGCCCGAGCGGCTCACTGCCACATCCTGAAGCCCTTCAGCGATAAAGCCCAGCGTCTCGTTGCGCCGTACTTCTGGCTGAACGAACTCAGGGTGGCTCCCAATATGCTCGCGCAGGCGCGATTCGTAAGCGGAGAGTCGAAAGTAGTAGCACGGCTCATCGCGCCACTCCAGCGGCTTGCCGCAGTCGGGGCACGCTCGCTCCGCGCCAATCTTGCTGGATGCCCAGAAGGTCTCGCACGAGATGCAGTACCAGCCCTGATAGCTGCCCCTGTAAATATCGCCCTGCTCGCGCAGGCGGCGGAACACCGCCTCCACCGTGCGCTTATGGCGCTCTTCGGTCGTGCGGATGAACACATCGTACTCGATATGCAGTGCCTGCCAGGTGCGGGCGAACACCTCCGCCATCTCGTCCACGAACTGCTGGGTCGGCTTGCCCTGCTCCTGCGCGACGCGATGCACTTTGGGCGCGTTTTCGTCCGTGCCCGTGAGAAAATAGACCGCGCGCCCGCGCCGCTTCTGGAACCGTGCGCAGGCATCCGCCACAATCGTGGTGAGCGCCGTGCCGATGTGCGGCGCGCTGTTCACATAGTAAATCGGCGTCGTGATGTAATAGCACCGTTTGCCCATCGCTATCCCGATAGAGTTTACCTGCTGGCGATGGGGTATAATACTGCTGGCTGCAACTCCACACGGGCAGCCGAAAGGAGGATCAATGATGATGAACCGATGGCTTCTGGCAACGGTTAGCATGCTGGGCGCGCTCAGCATCGCCCTTGCGCAACCGCGCGTCGTGATCAACGAGTTCGCCTACGACGATACGGGCACTGACGATGTGGAGTTCGTCGAACTCTATAACGCCGATACGGTGCCGGTGGACATTTCGGGCTGGGTGCTGGAAAGCGGCGACCTGGTATCGGGTGATAACAACGCCGACTACACCATCCCCGCAGGCACGGTGCTTCAACCCGGCGACTACTATGTGATTGGCTCCGGGAATGTGCCGAATGTGGACCTTGTGGTGGGTGCCAACAACCTGTTCGAGAACGATAACGAGTGGACGGCTCTCAGGATGCCTGACGGCACGGTGGTGGATGCGATTGCCTATGAGACCAATAAGAACCCCGATCTCACTGCGTGGGTGCCTGCCGCCGTGATTCCGCAGCTGGGTCGGGGCATCTGGGGCAACTACATCACTTTGCAAGCCAGCACCTCCACGGATAACACCCTGCTCTCGCTTCAGCGCTGGAAGGATGGGCTGGACACCAACGATAACGGGCGCGACTTCGGGCATATGCCCTGGACGCCCGGCGCATCCAATAACACCACCCCCACGCCCTTCACGCAAAACTTTAATGCGCTCAATGTGTATGACCTCGTGCCGAACCTGAGCGGCGCGTTCCGCGCCCCGCGCGTGATCGACCCGACCCAGTGGGATGGCACCTACACCACCACGCCAAACCCGAACTCAATCCCCTACTCGCCCGATGGCGGCAACGCGATGATCGCCTGGGACTGGGCAGGCGGCGGCAACATGGCAACCTCCACCTTCGCCTTCCAGAACCGCGCCGGCTATGAACTCTATATCTACATCGATAACACCCAGCCCATTCCGGGCGAATTAGAATCGTGGATAATCGGGCTGATGGGCACTGCCGATTCGTTCTATAATATCCCGTTCCGATATCTGGTGAATGCATGCGGTGTGACAGGTGTCGGCTGGCTGTTCAAACGCGCGAACACCACCAGCGACGAGGTGGCGGTGAAGCTGCGCCTCGTCGATGCGGGTCCGGGCGGCGACAGCAATCCACAGGGCACGATGCAGTGGACAACCTTTGGCGAGATCGACCTGAGCAGCATTACGCCCGGCTGGTATCGCCTGCGTCTGGAAGTGAAGGGCAACAAGGTGCGCGGTATCTTCGGCGGCACCTACGGCTCCTCTTCTGACGGCACGATTATTGAGGGCACCACCAGCGGCTGGATCGGCGCGTTTTACATCGGCTACCGTGAAGTCTACGCCACCGACCAGTTCGCCAATCCCGTACGCATCGACGCGCTGAACCTGTTCATCCCCGTCGATGGCGATGTGGATGGCAACGGCTGTGTGGATGACGCCGACCTGCTGGAGGTGCTGTTCGCCTTCGGGCAGACAGGTGCCTCACGCGCCGATGTGAACGGCGATGGCACAGTCGACGACGCCGACCTGCTGACCGTGCTGTTCGACTTCGGCAGCGGCTGTTAGCCCTCACCCCCTGCCCTCTCTCCCACGCAGCGGGAGAGGGGGTTCCGAAGCCCTCTCCCCCTTCAGGAGGGTACGGGTGAGGGGGCTTTGCACCTCTGTGCTGGGGATAAGTCCCTCACCCCCTGCCCCTGCTCCCGAAGCTTCGGGAGGGGCTGAAGCCCTCTCCCCTTGAAGGGGCTGGGTGAGATGGGTATAATCTTCTGACAGGGGAGCGAACGATGAAAACAAGGGGCTTTACGCTGATTGAGCTGCTGGTCGTGATCGCGATCATCGCCATCCTGGCGGCGATCCTGTTCCCCGTGTTCGCACAGGCACGCAACAAGGCTCGTCAGACCGCCTGCATCAGCAACATCCGCCAGTGCTGGCTGGCGCTAACGATGTACCGGGACGACCACGACAGCGTGTATCCCTATGGCGTCGATGTGAATCTGTCCGAGCGAATCGATAGCTGCGCTCGCTGGAACCGCTCCCAGCTGATTCTCACCTGGGAGGGGCCCAATCTGCCTCGCCAGGGTTCACCGGTGGGCTGCATCGTTTTCGGCACTGCATTCCCTGTCTGGCTGCCGACCGCTCAAGGACGCCGCCCCATTATCGAGCCGTATTTGAAGGACAATAAGGTTATCTACTGCCCGAATGTGCCTCAATGCTGGATCGAGGGCAACTGTCCAAACCCGATAGAGCGCTATATCGTGAATGGGCAGCTTTATGAGACCTACATGTACGCCCCTGAACGCTCCCGTGGACGCTCCAGCTACTACTATCCAAACTATGAGTGGGGCGCCTTTTTCTATACTGGCTCCTCACGCGATGAGGCACACACACTGGCAGAGCAAAACCTGATCTGGGGGCGCTCAGGCGATACGCTGGACGAACGGGTGCGCATCCTGCTGGATAACTACCTGCGGGCACAGCGCCATATTGACAGCCATGGGCATCATACGATGGTATCCGTCTTTCAGAACGGTTCCACCAAAGTCTGGAAGTGGTATCAGGACGAGCGCCCATGAAGCCTTATTAACTGCAACCGTTCGGGGACACGATATTTGCACGCCCACGAACCCCTCTTGCCACCCATCAAAGCAGGAATCGCCCCGGAGGTGGGGTATAATAGAAGGTGATTGAAGCGCTTCAAAAGCGTGGGCAACCCACCACCGAAGCGCGAGGGAGGCTCAAACGATGAGGCGAAGGGGCTTTACGCTGATTGAGCTGCTGGTCGTCATCGCGATCATCGCCATCTTAGCGGCGATGCTGTTCCCGGTGTTCGCGCAGGCGCGCGAAAAAGCGCGTCAAATCACCTGCACCAGCAACGATAAACAGATGGGCATGGCAACGATGATGTACCTCAACGACTATGACCAGCTCTGGTTCCCTGCCTGGGTGGAAGTGCCCGGACCTGGCAACGGGCACTGGTTCTTCAAAATCTCGCCTTATATCAAATCGGGCACTGGCGCCGACTGGAGTACCTATCGCCGCGACCGCAATGTGGAGATTCGCATCTGCCCGTCGGGTGTCGCCATCGCTTTCAACTACAGCATGAACGGGCATATCAGCCTTCTGCGCCAGGACTGCCCTCTGGGTCCTTACACCTGCTACGACCCCGATTCGGAAGCCATCTTCACCCACCCTGCCGAGACGATTATTTATGGCGATGCGACTCAGCTGGAGGGCTGGGACTGGGCGTCGTCGGCGAACTTCTGCTGGTGGCCGTCGCAGGCGACCTGCTGGAACGGCGGGCGGTTCCCGCAGGGCGATGAGGACCCGCTCTGGCGGATTGTGGATCGCGACCTGCCCGCCTCCGTGTGCAATCCGCGACAGAGGGACTGCTCGAATCTCGGCTACGGGCAGGTACGCTATCGTCATCAGCGGTTCGCTGTGTTCGTCTTCGCGGATGGGCACGCCAAAGCGATTCGACGCGGCGCCGTCAAAGTGCCCTGGAACTGGTCAATCACCGCCCAGCACGAGAACGACTGGGCACGGTGAAGCAGGAGCGCCGCCATCAGCCTGCACTCCCCACCATGCTGGAAGGAATTGCAGGCTGAACGGCTAAACAGAGTGTGCGGAGGGAACAGCGATGCTCAGGCAAGAGATACCGACGCCTGTGGCGATAGGGATTATCGTCGTGGTATTGTTGATTGTGGGCTTTCTGGTCTATCGGTTTGTGTTTGCGCCTGCGCCCACCGTGAGCACCATTCCGGAGGTGCAGATGCCGTCGCCCAGCGCGACGGCGCCGCCGGCTCCGGGAGGTCAGCCGCAGGCGCCTGCGAATGACCCGACCCGTGCGCCTTTCACACCGCCGCCGAACTACGGCGCACCGCGATAGAGCGCTAACAGGCGTTCAGGTGTTCTCCTCAACGCCCAGCTCGCGCAGCCGCTGGGCTAACTGCTCGGCGCGCTGACGCTCCTGCTCGGCGCGGGCAATCGCTTCCTGCAGCGCCTGCTTGACCGCTTCAAATCGCACGAAACGGTTGCCCTCCGCGTCGTACACGCCAGGGTCGTCTCCTTCACCGCGTTCGAACCGAATCCCCAGCAGGGGGCTGACCCAGCCCTCCATGTTCTCGATTGGCTCCAGGAAATCGCCCTTGCGAATCGCGCCGTACCACTGACCTGTGTCGGGATCGTAGATGTAGTACTCCTGCACGCCGAAACGGTCGTAGAAAGCGTGCTTGAAGCCCCAATCTGCCAGCGTGTTGCCGGGTGAGACGACCTCGAACACCACCTGGGGCGCGACGCCACCCTCTTCCCACTGTTTGTAGGAGCCGCGATGCCCCTTCGGGCGCCCAATCACCACCATCACATCGGGCGCCGTGCGAATATCGGGGCGACCCTCCACCGGGTACCAGAACAGATCCATCGCCACGAACACATCCGCGCGACTGGCAAACATCGCTTCCAGATTATCTTTCAGCAGGGTCATCACATTCGCCTGTATCGTGTTACTCGCCATCGGTTGACCGTCCGTCTCCGGGTAGACAATCCCGGCTTTTAGCGCTTCGGATGCCGTCGCTTGCATCGCTCATCACCCCCATCAGTATACCTCGTGTTGTCGGGAACGCCAGATTCAGCCACCCTGAGCTGCAACTAATCAGCACGCGCAGAGAGGTTAGCCAGTATCTGCCTCCTTTCGCGGAACCTGATACCGACCCGCTCGGATTAGAAGCTCACGCTCGGCAATCCGCGAAGGGTGATTTAGGCCAAGCAACCTGACGGTCGCCTCACCAACTTTGGTCAAAGGAACGATATAAGCACCATCCAGTCGGAAGTGATCCTGCCAGCGGTCGCGTCGGGGATTAAAAAGTCGCACGGGGTAATCAGCGTCATCTATGATAGTTGCTATGTCGGTACCCTTTGCGTAGTTGCAAAAGGCACATGCATAAGCAAGATTATCGAGGGTATCGGTGCCGCCATGTTTGAGGCTGATGATATGCTCAACCTGGCAACCATAGAAGGTATCGCTTTCATGAATCTGACAATATTCACAACGATAGCCTGCGCGTTCAGCCACTACAGCGCGGAGCTTTGCAGAGATTTTACGCCTCATAGATTGTTTATCAACTCTTGCGCTCTGGCTTTCGCCAAACGAAACAGATGTTCAATCACCAGATAGTTTTCTAACTCTTCCTCTTCTTCAGGGGTCAGCGCCGATTCGCGGCGGCGTTTCAGCAGGTCTTCCAGCCGTTGTCGTGATACTTCCGATGGACGGAAGTTGACCACTTCCTTCGGGCTGAGCCGCGCAATAAACTCCACCAGCTCCTCGTAAACTTTAGGCATCGCCAATATTGTACCCAGCTCCCCACATGGGAGGAGCGAGCCATGATGAGGGGTACCCCTATTTGCTGGCGAAGGGCGCCAGCGCGGTTCGAATCGCCTGTATCTTCGCCATCAGCTCGGCGAACTCATCGGGTCGCAACGATTGGGCGCCGTCGGAGAGCGCGCGTTCTGGTTGCGGATGCACCTCGATCAGCAAGCCGTCCGCGCCCGCTGCCACCGCCGCCAGCGCGACGGCAGGCACATAGCGGGCGTGCCCGATTCCGTGGCTGGGATCCACAATCACAGGCAGATGCGAATGGTAGCGCAAAATGGGCACCGCATTGATGTCCAGCGTATGGCGGGCGTAGGTGCGGTCGATGGGCACGATCCCGCGCTCGCACAGCATCACCTGCTCGTTGTCCTGCATCAGCAGGTACTCGGCGGCGGCGAGCCACTCGTCGATGGTGGCGTGCGGCGCGCGCTTGAGCAATACGGGCTTGCCCGAACGCCCCGCCGCCACCAGCAGCGGGAAGTTCTGCATGCTTCGCGCCCCAATCTGCAGAATATCCACATACTCCGCCACCAGCTCCACATCGTGTGGGTCCAGCACCTCGCTCACGGTCGGGATGCCCACTTCCTCACTCACGGCTTTTAAGATTTCCAGCCCTTCGCGTTGAAGACCCTGGAACGAGTAGGGCGAGGTGCGCGGTTTGTACGCGCCGCCGCGCAGGATGCTGGCGCCCGCCGCTTTCACCGCCCGCGCCGCGCTCAGCGTCTGCTCATAGCTCTCCACCGCGCACGGACCCGCCATCACCACGAAGTGCCCCGCGCCGATGCGCACCTCGCCGACGCGCACCTCCGTGTCATGCGGATGGAAATCGCGCGAGGCGAGCTTGTACGGGCGCGACACATGCACCACCTGGTCCACGCCGGGCATCGCCGACAGAATCTCGTCCAGCAGCGGGCGCAGGTTCGGCGGAATCGCGCTCGGTATGCCCACCGCCGTGCGCTCGCCACCCGGCAACGGCTGCGCCTTCAGCCCATGCGACTCGATGGTCTGAACCACCGCCTGAATCTGCTCTTCCGTTGCTTCCTTCCGCATCAGCACAATCATCGTCGACTCCCCTCTATCACACAGCTGGCTTCCCAAGTATACCCTGCCCAATAACCATGAGCGCACAGGTATCTGATCACCGCATGAGGACGGCGGGTATATTCACTTTGGGCAGCAAATGACGAAGAGGCATCTGATAGTGAGTGTCAGTTCATGGGCGGAAGAAAAGGTTCCCTTTACAATTTGTCAGAATCTTACAGGGAAATTGCTCTTCCGTCCCTTTCTACGGCATCGTGTGGGTGATGCACCTGTATTTGACCTCGTGCTGGCTGCAGAGCCTCAAAAGCGGCTGCAGTGGTGTGGGCATGGTGCGCTACCATTCAACACCTATCTCGCTGTGGGGCAAATCACTGCTTGCTATAAGCCTGATTGGCGCTGTGGTCGCGCACGGCGCACTGATCTGGAAATTGTGCTGGATTGCGAACTGCCACTCCACTCGGCTCAGGTGGGAGATGAATATTGCATTTTCGGCGCCGCTCCTTATGTCCCTTTCAAGGCGTTGAAGCCAGGTACATGGCTGGCAGGTTTAGGGCAACTGAGCTTCACCCCCTGTTGCCAGACTGAAACATGTGTGGCAGTACGCTTGTTGTCGCGCTGGATTGTAGATCTGCGCGTCGATTCGCCCACCTTCGGTTGCCTTATCCCGTGGGAGTTTGGTGCTGCCTTACCTTTTGATGACACGCACCTTATAGACTCAATGAACTATTATGTGGTGGAGGTCTCTCAGGGGACAGATTAGACGCAGCTGCCATGCTGGGTATACTGAAAGTGCGCTGATATGAATCGAATCGGCTGGATGGTGGGGCTGGGGTTATTGTTGATCGGGATCGGCTGGTGGCTGATGCGCCCCAGAGCCAGCCCCATCGAACAGCCACAGGAGGCACCCGCGATGCAGGATCGGCTAACCGCGCCCGATTTTCCCGAAGGGCTGGAATGGCTCAACACCGACCGACCGCTCAGCCTGCGCGACCTGCGCGGCAAAGTGGTGCTGCTCGACTTCTGGACCTACTGCTGCATCAACTGCATGCACATCCTGCCCGACCTCAAACGGCTGGAACGCAAATATCCCGACGAGCTGGTGGTCATCGGTGTCCACTCCGCCAAGTTCTTCACCGAGCAGGACTCGCGCAACATCCGTCAGGCGATTTTGCGCTATGAGATTGAGCATCCCGTCGTGAACGATAACCAGATGCTCATCTGGGATCGCTACGGTGTGCGCGCCTGGCCCACACTGGTGCTGATCGACCCGCAGGGCAAAATCGTCTATTACCGTTCGGGCGAGGGGGTCTATGCGGCGTTTGACCCGATTATCGCGAAGGTGATAGCGGAGTTCGACAGGCGCGGTCTGCTGGATCGCACGCCGCTCAGGTTCAAGCTGGAGCGCGAGCGCAAGCCCGTCACCCCGCTCAACTTCCCTGGCAAGGTGCTGGCAGATGAAGCCACCAATCGCCTCTTTATTGCCGATTCGAATCACCATCGCATCGTGGTGCTGTCGCTGAAGGACAACAGCGTGCAGATGGTGATTGGCAGTGGTCAGCCGGGCTTGCAGGATGGCGATTTTGATGCTGCCCGCTTTCGCAACCCGCAGGGTATGGCGTTTGACCCTGCCACCGAAACGCTCTATATTGCCGACACCGACAATCACGCCATTCGCAAAGCCGACCTGCGCACACGCAGGGTGGAGACGCTGGCGGGCACAGGCGAACAGAGCCGCTTCTACCCACCGCAGGCAGGCGCTGGCAAGCAGACCGCGCTCAGCTCCCCATGGGATGTGGTGCTGCATGGGGAGATGCTCTATATCGCGATGGCGGGCTGCCACCAGCTCTGGCGACTGAACCTGCGCACGGGTCGCGTCGAGCCGCACGCAGGTACAGGGCGCGAAGCGCTCATCGATGCGCCGCTGGCTATGGCGGCGCTGGCACAACCCTCGGGCATCGCCACCGACGGCACGCGCCTCTATTTTGCCGATAGCGAGGTCAGCAGCATTCGCGCCGCCGATATCGACCCGAACGGGCGTGTGGAGACGCTGGTCGGCGGCGACCTGTTCGACTTCGGCGACCGCGATGGCGTCGGGCGGGAGGCACGCCTGCAGCATCCACTCGGCGTCGCTTACTATAATGGCATGCTCTATGTCGCCGACACCTACAACAACAAAATCAAGCGCCTGGATCCCCGCACGCGGCGCATCGAGACATTTCTGGGCACGGGCGAAGAGGGCGCACGCGACGGTGAGAACCCCACCTTCGATGAGCCAGGCGGACTGAGCGTGGCGCACGGCAAGCTCTACATCGCGGACACCAACAACCACCGCATTCGTGTGGCGGATTTGCAGACCCGTCGCGTGTCGACGCTGGTCATCCGGGGGCTGGAGCAGCTGAAACCGCCAGCGGCAGTGATGCGCCCGCAGGTGATGGAGCTGCCCGAAGCGGCGGTCGCGCCTGAAAACAGCCGTCTGCGCCTGCAGATTCGCCTGCCGGACGGCTACAAGCTCAATCCGAACGCTCCGTCGCGCGTATCTATCAAGGTTAGCGGTGCCACCGTCGATGGGCAAACCGAGATCAACCGTCCCCTGACCACCACCACGCTGGAGCTGCCGCTGAAACTCAGCGGGCGTACCGCCACGCTGGAGATCGACCTGCTGCTTTACTACTGCCAGAGCGGGCGCGAGGCACTCTGCTTCATTCGCGAAGCCCAGCTCAAACAGCCCCTGCGACAGAATGGCAACTCCGCCACCGTCTCCATCGAATACACCGTGGCGCCGCCCTGACCCTGGGTGTGCCGCACATCCGCTGACGTGGCAGGCTGGCTGTCATCCTGCGCGGGGGTAAGCAGCGTGAGACGCGGCAGGAATCGACGATTGCGGGGCGAATCTTTTCAGGTGCTATGCCGTACCTGCCATACGCAGTGGAGCGCCCCGACCGCTATCGGGTGCGGGTGGAGCAGTATGTTCACTATCGGCGTGAGGGCTACCTGAAGGTGGAGGGGCTGGTTCCACCTGAAGATGTGGCGCGCCTGCGCGAATGGGCAGACTCACGCTGGCAACCGCCCGAATCGCTGGAGCAGCCCGAAAAAGCCGCCCTCCACCAGGTGCCAAAGGGCACGCGCGTGCACCAGATCCATCGCGTCGATCCCGTCGCCGAGTGGGGATTGCTGCACCCGCGCGTTCTGGATGTGCTGGAAGCCCTCATCGGTCCCGATGTGCTGGCTCTGCAGACGATGCTGTTCTACAACCCGCCGGGCACGGGCGGTCAGGGCTGGCATCAGGATTCGTTCTACATCACGACCTATCCCGATACGCTGATTGGCGCGTGGCTGGCGATTGACCCCGCCGACGAGGAGAACGGCTGCCTGTGGGTCATTCCCGGCTCGCACTGTGAACCGATCTATCCGCCACCCTACACGCCGTTCGGGCAGGTGCATGCGGCGAACGCCTTCGAAGATTTGCACGCGGTGGAGAATGTGAGCCATCTGGACGACGAGCTGAACACGCTGACGCGCGTTGCCCGCAAATATCCGCCGCCCATCCCTGTGCCGATGGCGCCGGGCGATGTGCTGTTCTTTGACGGGCATCTGCTGCATCGTTCCTATCCGAACCGCACGCGGGATCGGTGGCGGCGCTCATTTGTGTGCCACTACTGCAACGCGCGCTCGTGGGTGCCGTGGAATCATGGGGAGCCGTTCGAGGGCGACAGCGCGAACTATCTGCACATTCTGGCGCGGGGCAGCACGCACCTGCCGTATGCCCGCCCGAAGTTCGGCACGCGCGTCGACCTCTACTCGCCCGATCTGGCGCCGGGCGCACCGCCCCCACGCATGATGGGCGACACCGAAGGGAATATGGGCATGGGATGAGGCGCGAATGGCTGCTCGCACTGCTGTGGGGGCTGATGGGCACATCGGCACAGGCTGAACCGCGCCTGCGATTCGATGGCGTGTTCACGCGCCAGGCGGTGCTGCGCCCCGGCGAAACGGCGGAGGGCATCGCTTTCATCCGCAACATCGGCAAAGATACATGGCGCGGCGACACCCTGCGCCTGGAGCTGACCCCGATTCAGGATGCGCAGGTGCTCAAACGCCCCGAAGCCGACTTCGAGCAGCTGGAGCCGGGCGAGCGGGGCGCAGTGCGCTTTCGCATCCGTGTGGGGGCGCAACCGAAGCTGGCGCTGCTGCTGCGCTCCCGCGCGGGCAACGACGCCTTCATCCTGATGCCTGTGGTCGCCAGCCTGCCGCCCGATGTGCCCGCTTCAGGGCGCCTCGCCCGCAAGTTCGGCTCACACCTCGTGCTGCAGAACGAGCAGCTGCGCCTGGTGCTGAGTCCCGCATCGGCGTCAGGGCTGTGTGCGCGGCTGTTCGGCAGGCAGGGCGAGCGCTGGGTGCTGCTGGCTACCATGCCGACCATCGCCGACGCGATTCTGAACGCCGAGAACGCGCCGCCGAAGCCTGCGCCCTTCATGCTGGAAGACGCCTCGCTGGATGAGCCGAACCTGCGCCTGCTGCTGCAGGGGCGGATGGGGCTGGTCGGGCGCGTTCAGATCGAGTTTCGCCTGAACGCCAATCGGCTGGAGTGCCTTGCCCGCCTGACCAGCATCGTGAATGCGCATCTCTATCGGTTCTGTTTCCCCGACTGGCGCATCGGCGACGGCTCATTCGGCGAGCGCAAAGAGGAGGCGCTCTTTCCCGGACTGGAGTATCTGCTCGACGGTGAGCGCTCTTCGGGTGAGGCGAACGCCGCGCCTCCGCACCATCTGCGCTTTGCGCCCCATCCGTACAAAATCACGATACCGATGATGGCACTACGCTGGCGCAACTGGCTCGTTCAGCTGAGCTGGGACGCTCAGCGGAGCTGGTCAGGCGTGCTGACCGCGCCGAACGCGCTTTTTCTCTCGCCCAACTGGCTGGAGGGCGGCGCGCATCACCGCTTCGCGCTGTGGGTGCCCACCATCCCGCGCTGGGCAGATGAAAACAGCCTGCAGGCGCGTGAGCCGTTCCGCATGCTTAAAGAGGAACCCGTCACGCTCAGCGCGACGCTGATGGTGCGCTCCGGATCCCGCGACAGCAGCGAGGCAGTGGAAACCTATCTCCAGCAGTACGGCGTGCCCTATCCGCCCGCGCCCCAGCGCAACGACGCTCAGGCGCTGACGCTCAGCCTCAAAGGGCTGATTAACAGCTGGGACGCCAATCAGCGTGCGTGGCGACACACCAACACGGGACCCGTGTTCTATGACCCGCTGGTCGCGCTCGGCTTGTGGGTGCTGGCGCATCGGTTGCCACCCGACGATTCGAACCGTCAGCGCGCCGTTGAGCAGGTGCGCTCGGCGGCGGAAGCCGTCGGTCCCGAATCGCTCGGCTGGGAACTGGCGTTCTATGTGGGGCGGTTGCCCACCGTGCTGAACAGCTGGGCACAGAGCATTCGTGCGACGGTACGGGCGCAGCGGGACGACGGCAGCTGGGCATGGCAGCCGCCCAGCGAGCGGCATGCGCGGCTCGGCAAAGCGGGCGACACCTCCAGCGGATACACGGGCGAGCGGGCAGCGCAGGTCGGACGCTACGCGCTTGCCACTCTGGAACCTGACGCGCTGCAGAGCCTGCGCCGCGCGCTCCGCTACCTCGCCCAGCAGCGTCGCCCCGAAGGCGCCCAGACATGGGAGCTACCCCTGCATGTGCCTGACCTGCTCGCCGCGCCGCACGGCATCAACGCCTGCCTGAACGCCTGTGAAGCGACGGGCGACGCTCAATACCTTCAGCAGGCGCGGCGCTGGGCGCTGCGCGGCGTGCCCTTCATCTACCTCTGGCGGGCAGCTGATCGCCCCATCATGCTCGGCGCCAGCATCCCCGTGTTCGGCGTTACTTGGCTCTCCCAGCAGCCGTGGTTCGGCGTCGCCGTGCAGTGGAACGGACTGGTGTACGCCCATGCGCTCTACCGCCTTGCAGAGTACGACACCACCCTCGCCTGGCGTCAGCTGGCGGACACCATCACCATGTGTGCCGTTCAACAGCAGGAGTGGATCACCGAGCGCTATCCCGCCGATGAGGGCTTCTATCCCGATGCGTTCAGCATCACGCGCGGCACCGAGGAGTATCACTGGGATTTGAACCCGCGCCTGATCCCGCCCTGCCTCGCCCGCAAAATGGGCTTTGCGATTGAGCCAGTCACGCGCGTGGTGCGTGCCGACGGACGCCCGATCGCCGTCACCGCGCCCGGCTTGAAAAACGCGCGCTGGGAGGCGAACCGCCTGACCCTCGAGATAGAGCCGCCCGCGGAACTGCCCGCGCTGTTTGTGCTGGTCAGCGGACTGCCATCAGCAGAGCAGGTGCTGCTCAACGGTCAGCCGCTGTCCCCCGTGAACGACATGGACACGCTCATCTGGCAGCAGCCGAGCCTGATCAGCGGCTATGCCCGCCACCCGAAAGGGATGATTATCCGAATCGTGAACCCCACGCCCACCCTCAACCTTCAGCTCCCCTTGAAGGGGGAGGGGGATTAAGGAGGCTCCCCCTCCCGGTGGGAAAATGGGTTGAAACTCAGAGGCGGCTGGCAGAGGAACCCGCCTCGATGAGGTACCAGCGGTCACCCACGCGCTCGAAGGTATAGGAGATATAGACCAGCCGCAGGGTTCCCGTCGCCTCGTCGATGTAGCGGTGTTCACCGCGCACTACCATCTGGCTCTCGCCGCGCTTGCTGACGCGATAGAAGGTGAGCTGCTCGGTTTTGACAGCGCGAATCGCATCGCGGGTGATAGCCAGGAAGTCCTCCGCCGGCAGCGAGTAGGCGTATTTGCCCTCCAGATAGATGGCGATGTAGCTGTTCGGTCGGATGTAGCGCTCCAGCAGGCTGGGATCGCGCAGGATCCATGCGTGGCGGATGTCGCTCAGCAGCTGCTGGCGGTCATCCACAGACTGGCTGGGTCGCTCCAGATAGTAAGGCGTCGTGATGTAGACGGGCACCTCCACATAGATGACATGCGGGGGCGGGATATAGACAATGCGATAGACCGGAATAAAGGGCGGGCACGGATCATAGTACCAGTAGGGCGCGTAGCAGACGCGGTATGGCTCCGGTGTGTAGCAGTAGTAGCGGTAGCCGAAGCTGAAGGCGCCGCCGCGATACTCGTAGTAGAACTCGTAGCCCGACGAGCGCGGAGGCAGAATGACAAATCGCTGCCAGCGGCGCGGGTCGAGCCCCTCGGTGCGGCTGACCAGCGCGGGCAGGTTCCCCTCGCTCAGCGGCACAGGACGGTTCAGCACAGGCTGGGAGTTAATCGGCACCGGCTGGGAGTTGAGCGGCACGCGCTGGGGATTGTTCAGCACAGGCTGAGAGTTAAGGGGCACCTGGCGCGGATCTGGTGGCGGGGTGTAGGGATTGCCCTGCGGGTTGCCAAACCCACCCGGTTGCTGATCGCGTGGCTTTTTGCGGAACGGGTCATTATCAGGCGGCGGTGCAGGTTGATTGGCAGGTTGCGGGTTGCTGTAGCCGCGATTCGGGTTCACCGGCTGAGGCTTGTTGCCGCCCTGATTGTCGACGGGGCGCGGCTTGTTGCCATCGTCCCTGTGAAACGGTGAGGACTGCCCCTCGTTCGC
This sequence comes from Armatimonadota bacterium, assembly GCA_037445735.1. Taxonomy (GTDB): domain Bacteria; phylum Armatimonadota; class Fimbriimonadia; order Fimbriimonadales; family GBS-DC; genus HRBIN15. The sequence goes on from JBBIJY010000008.1 coordinate 57,014, forward strand.
GCTGCGCGTCGGCGCAGGCTTGTTGTCCCCCTTCTTGCCTTCGGTCTTGCCTGCCAGCTTTTTGAGGTCGTCGGCTGCCGCAAGGCTCAGGGAGAGCGCAACGATGCTCACCAGACTCAGAATCCGTATCATTCTGGATCACCGTCCTTCGATATTATACCCCACAGTGGGGATGCCGAACTGCATCTTTTGGCACGCCATCGAGTAAGACGCCGGGTGGGTCATGATGTTTCACCCGTGAAAAGGTAAACTTCTGGCGCATGGACGGCATCATTCTGGTGATGCTGGTGTGGCTACTGGCGGCGTTGTGGGTGTTCGCGCTCATTATGATGGGCATTACGGGCGATATATCGCCCTCGGAGGCGATTCTGGGTTCGGCGATTGCCGTGCTGCTGGCGTTCGCCGCCGCCCGTCAGGCGTTTCCCTACGCGGGGCTGTTCGCGTTGCTCACGCTCAGCATCGGCGCAGTCGCCCTGCCTGTGGGACGCAACTATCTCAATCGTCAGGCGCACGCCCAGATCGATTCGGAGCTGATGGAGCGCGCCTGCCGCGCCGTCGAGTTCGACCCGAAAAACTGGGGCGCGCTCATCCAGCTGGCAAACCTGTGCTATCGACACGACCTGATGGAGCATGCAGTGCATTACATGGAGCAGGCGGTGCAGATGGCACCGCTCTATACCTATAGCGAGAAGCGCACCCTGCGCGACTGGCAGCACGAGTTAGACCAGTTCGGCAGGCGATACGGCTTCACGCCATGTTTGAACTGCGGCATGCGCAACCCGATTGGCGCGTTGCGCTGTGCCCAGTGTGGTGAGCTGCTGCTGCCCCTGCTGGTGCGCGGACGCTGGATTCCCAAACGGCTGATGGTCAAAGTGGTGCGCGTGTGGGTCATCAGCACGGTGGGCGTCAGCGCGAGCCTGATTGCCGCCGATCACCTGCCTGGCACGGTGGCGGTCGTCGCTGTGCCGCTGATTCTGCTGTTGACGGGAGGCTCGATTCTGTGGGTGTTGCGCAGGTGATAAGACGGCTCCGATATACCCTGCCGCCCTTCACGCGGCTGGACCGCTACCTGCTGCGTGAGATGCTGGTGCCGCTGGGTATCGGCACGGGCGCGGTCGTGCTGATGCTCATCGGCAACCTGCTGTTTAACTACGCGCAGATATTTTTCAGCTACGGTGTGCCGCTGATGGCGGTGGCGCAGCTGGTGCTGTATTACACGCCCTACCTGCTGGTGTTGAGCCTGCCCGTAGGGACAGCGGTCGCGGTGTCGCTCACGGTCAATCGTCTCACGCGCGACAGCGAGATCACCGTGATGCGCATGGCGGGTATTAGCCTGCGCCGAATCTTTTTGCCGCTGCTGCTGATGGGGCTGCTGCTGTCGGGGCTGAACTACTGGCTGAACGAGCGCGTGGTGCCGCCCGCGATGCGCCAGTTCTATCGGTTGCGCAACCGCATGTTGCTGCTGGCGCCCGTGCCGACCATCACCAGCAACGCCGTGCTGAAGGTACAGAACTACGCGGTGGTGATTGGCATCGCGCAGGAGACGGGTGGGCGCGTGCTGATGGAGGAGGTGATCCTGATTGAGCAGCGCGGGCGGGGCGAATGGCTGGTGATTCAGGCGCCGCGCGGCACCTACAAAGACGGCATCTGGGAGCTGGAACGCCCGAAACTGCACTACTATCGCGCCGATGGCACTGTGATCGATGTGCGCTCGCCCCGAAAACTTGTGCTGAACCTGCAGGTTGCCCTGCAGGACTTTTTCGCCGCGCCTGAACCCGAGGAGCTGACCCGTGCGCAGTTAGGCGAGCAGATCGAGCGCAATCGGCAGATGGGCGCTCGCAACCCGCGGCTGGAGGTGAGTTACCATCTGAAGGTGGCGGTGCCTGTGGCGTGTTTCATTCTGGCGCTGTGCAGTCCGATGTTGAGCCTGTGGCTGGCGCGGGCAGGCAGCTTCGTCGGCGTGCTGCTGGCTATCGTGCTGGTGTTCGTGTTCTGGAACACACTGCTGCTCTTTCAGATTCTGGGCAATCAGGGTCTGTTGCCGCCGATGCTGGCGGCGTGGATGCCCAACCTGCTGTTTGGCGCGGGCGGGTTTTATCTGCTCTATCGTTCCGAATAGGCTCGGCTAAAAGGCGAGCCGGATCGATTCGCTCCAGATGAGACGACGCAGGGCTTCGCGCACCTGCGTGGCGACCTCCTCTTTGCTGCGTCCTGCTAACTGCGCGTCCGATTCGGTGATGCGCACCAGCTCTGCCCCGCGCACCAGCACTGCCTGTCGATCGGGCGCGAGCTGAATCTCGTACAGCTCGATGCCATCGTCCAGCAGGCGGTTCAGCTTCTGCGCCAGCAGGATTGCCCGTTCGCGCGAGCTGCCCAGTTGCGTGTCGTCCGCTGGTTCGAAGATGTCGATTTTTTCGTAGCGCACGCGATAGAGTCCGTTTGGCTGGTCGGGCTGGATGGGCACTGCCTGCACGCGCAGGGCGGGGCTAACCTCGCGGCGGCGGATGGGAATGCCGTACGCCTGCAGCGCCTGGCGCAGTCGCTCCACGCGCTCGCGCGACACCGGGTGCGTGCGGAAGATGCCCCAGTCGATTTGCGGGCGGCGCCGCTCCTCGGATGCCAGCCGCTCCATGAACACCAGCATCCCCACGGGGTTGTAGGGCGAGCGGCGCAGGTACTCTAAGGCGGTCAGGTCGGCGTCGGTCTCCGCCTCCTGACTGAACGCGCTCACCTTCGCGATCCGATACAGCTGCGCGCCCAGCGCCACATTCATAAAATCGTCCGAGGGCAGCCGTCCCAGAAGCCCTACCAGAATTGCCGGCAGCAGCACGCTCTGCTGAACCCTGTTGTCAGCGCGAATGAGCGCCATCACATGGCGATGGTCGGCATGCGCTATCTCGTGCGCAATCACGCCCGCCAGCTCATCGTCGCTGGAGACCACCTCCAGCAGACCCCTGTTGATAAACACAAAGCCGCCTGGCACCGAAAAAGCGTTCACATCCTTCTCGTCGATGATACGGAAGGTGTATTCGAAGGGTGCTGGTCCGGGCTCGCCCCAGTGCGCTTCGGTGTGCGTCTGGCGGGCAATCGCTGCCAGCGTCTGCCCGATGCGGTTCACCCGCTCCACCAGCTCCGGATCCGTGACGAACCTGTATTGTTTCTCGATTTCGGCGACAATCTTCTTACCCAGTTCGATTTCTTCGCGGTCGCGCGCGGTCAGGGGCGGCTGGTTGGCAGGCGCGCTTTGCGAAGGCGTTTGACCACCCCCGCCGCTCATCAACAGGGCTATCAGCGCCATCAGGCTGAACCCCTTCAGTCCCAAAGGCAGTCTGGTCGCATGCATCGGCTCTCGCTCCGACTCTATTATACGCGATTCGCGGGCAAAGGTGGCACGCGAATCGCCCGCGCCTGCAGGAATCGGCGCGAAAGTGGGGTATAATAGAGGTGTTGAAACGCTTCAAAGATGGGGCGGTTCAACACATCCCTGAAACGGAGGAATGTTGCGATGAGGCTGAATCGATGGCTTCTGGGTTTGATACTGGGCGCGTTCTGGGTTAGCCCCGCGCCCGCGCAGGTCGTGTTCTCGTTTGAAACTCCCGATCTGCACGGCTATGCCGATGATGCCGATCCGTCCGACTATTGTGATGCCGTCGGCTGGGAGAACTGCTGGCAAATCTTTCAGGCGACTCAGGGTGTCACCGACGGCAACTACTCGATGGGTGTGAAGTGGCCGGGTGGTTTCCGCTGGCTGATCAGCAGCAGCGTGCCGGAGATTCTGCCCCTGCTTCGAACCGAGCAGCGCCTGCTGGTGGACATCACCGTGCCGGCTGGTGTGTCTGTGCCGTGGGCGAACTTCATCGTTTCGTTCAACGATGGTCAGCTGGGCTGGCGCCAGACAAACTGCAATCAGGCAACGATTCCACGCAATCCTGGCACCTACACGGTCATGATCGACACGCGCTCGCTGGCGCTGCCCTCCACTGATTACAGCGGCTGGTTCCAGTTCAATCTGGGTCTGAACGCGGGTGGGCGCCACGAGATTTATATGGACAATCTGCGCCTGTTTGACGACTCGCGCACGCAGGTGGCGTTCCGCTTCGACAGCGACACGCAGGGCTTCAGCTCCAGCGGCGCCAGTGTGAGCTGGGACAACGGCGCGATGCGGGTTCAGTGGGGCGGTGGCTTTAACTGGATCACGGGCGGCTCCACCCCCGATCTCGTCTCACTGATTCGACGCGGGCACATCCTGGTGATGGACATCACGGTGCCATCGGGCGTCTCGGTGCCATGGGCGAACATGATTATCTCCTTCAATGACCCGTCGGGCTGGCGGCAGACCGTTAACCCGATCGAACTGCCTGTGTGTGCGGGCAGTTTCAGCCTCGCGGTGGACTATCGGGAGCTGGCGTTGCCCGCAGCGGACGCGCCCTGGTTCCAGCTCAATCTGGGCATCAATGCTGGCGCGGCACACACGATTCTTATCGATAACATCCGCGTGCTGGTGGAGGCGGTGCCCGGCGATGTGGACGGCAACGGCTGCGTGGACGACGCCGACCTGCTGGCGGTGCTGTTCGCGTTTGGCTGCAGCAGCCAGTGTGGTGCCGAGGATGTGAACGGCGACGGCGTGGTGGATGATGCCGATCTGCTGACTGTGCTGTTCAACTTCGGACAGGGCTGTTAAGCCCTCACTCCCATACCCCCCTCGCCCATGCGATGGGCGAGGGGGGGTCAATTGTCAGCCGCGCGATAACCCCGACAGCCTGCCTATGCCTTCTTCAGCGCGGTGACGATATCGGTAACCACCTTTTTAGCATCGCCGAAGACCATCATGGTGTGCGGCAGATAGAACAGCTCATTATCCACGCCGGCGAAGCCTGCCGCCAGGCTGCGCTTGATGAACACCACGGTACGGGCTTTGTCCACATCCAGAATCGGCATGCCGTACAGGGGTGAATCGGGTCTGGTGCGTGCGGCGGGGTTCGTGATGTCGTTCGCGCCCACCACAATCGCCACATCGCATTCGGGGAACAGCAGGTTCGCCTCGTCCATCTCCAGCAGCTGATCGTACGCGACCTGCGCCTCCGCCAGCAGCACATTCATATGCCCTGGCATGCGCCCCGCAACGGGGTGAATCGCATATTTGACCGTCACGCCGCGCGCCTCCAGCACATCCTGCAGTTCCTTCACGGCATGCTGTGCCTGTGCAGCAGCCATCCCATAGCCGGGCACGATCATCACCAGCCGTGCGCCCTCCAGGATGGCAGCCACATCGTCGGGGCTATAGGCAACCACCGTGCGCGCTTCGCCACCCGCTGCGCCAGCTGCTGGCATCGGCGCGCCCACACCCCCAAACAGCACATTGGTGAAGGAGCGGTTCATCGCCTTGCACATCAGCATCGCCAGAATGAAGCCCGACGAGCCGTCCAGCGTGCCCGCCACAATCAGCAGTTTATTGTTCAGCACGAAGCCCAGCGCGGCTGCCGATAGACCCGCGTAAGAGTTCAGGATCGCGATCACCGTTGGCATGTCCGCGCCGCCGATGCCCATCACCAGCAGGAAGCCGAACAGCAGCGCCGCTATAATCATCACCGGCAGCAGGGCGCTCTGTGTGGGGTCAACCACCAGCGCGATCCCTGACAGCACCGCCACGCCCAGCACCAGCAGACTCACAAAGTTGCGCCCTGGATAGATGAGCGGCTTGCCCGAGATCAGCTCCTGCAGCTTGGCGAACGCGATACAGCTCCCTGTGAAGGTGAGATAGCCCAGAATCATCTCCGATGCCAGCACCGCCATCGTGAAGCGGTCGATATCGGGATAGAGTTGATAATATTTGGCGGTGCCGACGAGCGCGACCGCCAGCGAGCCGAAGGCGTGCGACATGGCAGTTCGCTGGGGCACGGCGGTCATCGGCAGCTTGAGCGCGATCGGGATACCGATAATCGCGCCCACAAGCACCGCGCCCATCAGCAGGTCATAACGCTCGACACGGTGTGCTAGCAGGGTGGCAACAATCGCGATCAGCATGCCTGCACTGCCCGCCCAGTTGCCCCAGCGAGCCGTGCGCACCTCGCTCATCGCCTTCAGCGACAGCACGAACAGCACCGCCGCCAGCACATAGAGCAGCTGAACCAGCACCTCCATGCTCATTCGCGCTCACCACCTTTACGCCGTCGAAACATCAGCAGAATGCGCTCGGTGATCATGAAGCCACTAATCACATTCGACATCGCCAGCGCGACGGCGATCACCGCCAGCCACAGGATGAAGCTGTTTCTGGGGTTCGCCAGCACAATCAGCGCCGCCACCACTGACACGGATGAGATGGCGTTCGTGAGCGACATCAGCGGCGTGTGCAACAGGCGCGACACATGGCGAATCAGCTCCAGTCCCAGAAAGCTCGCCAGCAGAAAGATGAGCAGGTTTACGAGAATGTCCTGCATGGTCAGCGTGGCATGCTCAGCGGGCATTCGGTTCACCTCCTGACGGTGGGTTGGCACCGAGTTTCTCCTTCACACGCGGATGCACCACCTCGCCCTGATGGGTCACGAGCGTGCTGCGCGTGATCTCATCGTCCAGATTGAGCTGTCCCTCTCTGAACAGCAGGTTGAGGAAGTTGGTGAGGTTGCGGCTGTAGAGCTGGCTGGCGTGATGGGGGATGGTGGCGGCGAGATTAACGGCGCCCACAATCGTCACGCCATTTTCGGTGATGGACTCGCCCGCGCGGGTGAGTTCGCAGTTGCCGCCCCATTCGGCGGCAAGGTCAATAATCACCGAGCCGGGTCGCATGGTGCGCACCATCTCGCGGGTGATCAGCAGCGGTGCGCGTGCACCGGGCACCGCGGCGGTGGTGATGACCACATCGTTGCGGGCGATGACGGATGTCAGCAGTTGCTGCTGGCGCCGATAGAAGGCTTCGTCGAAGGCTCTGGCGTAGCCAGTGGCTTCCTGCGCCTCCTCGCTCTCCAGCCCCAGCGTGACGAATCGGGCGCCCAGGCTTTCGGCTTCCTGTCGGGCAGCGGGGCGGATATCGTAGGCTTCAACGACGGCGCCCAGTCGGCGCGCGGTGGCAATCGCCTGTAAGCCTGCCACACCTGCGCCTATTACGAACACACGCGCGGGCTGAATCGTGCCTGCCGCCGTCATCATCAGCGGAAACATTCTGGGCAGTATGTTCGCCGCGAGCAGCACCGCCTTGTAGCCCGCAATCGTCGCCATCGAGGAAAGCACATCCATGCTCTGGGCACGACTGATGCGGGGCATCAGCTCCAGCGCGAACGCCGTGACGCCGCGTTCCGCGAGCTGCCCCATCACCGCGGGTTGCCAGAGCGGTTCCATCAAGCCAACCAGAATCTGTCCGCGGCGCAGCAGGGGCAGGTCGTCTGCGAACTGCGGGTTGGCGCCTGCCGTGCGCACCTGTACGATAATCTCAGCGCGAGCGAACAGCTCAACACGCTGGCTGATAATTTGAGCGCCGCTGTCCTGATATTCGGCATCGGGGAAGCCCGCCGCTTCGCCTGCGCCCGATTCGATCAGCACTTCGAAGCCCGCTTTGTGCAGCGTGGGTAGCAGGGCGGGGATCAGCGCCACGCGCTGCTCGTTCGGATAGGTCTCCTTCGGCACGCCAATTCTCATTGCTCCAGCCCTCCCTCGGTCTGTATTAGCCCGCGTGCGGATATACGCCCATAACCCAATTTTCGACCTGTTCTCACTGCTCCCTGTCCTGGCAGCATGGGTACAATCAACATCGTGAGTATACCCCGCTGGTTGAAGGTGGCACTGGGTGCTGGAGCGGTGGTGGCGGGGGCGAACTGGTTTTTGCGGCGCGTCTGGTTCTATCGCGACCCGCAGCGTGTTCCGCCCGCTGACCCGACGCTCATTCTCGCGCCGTGCGACGGTAAGGTGGTCTACATTCGCCTGGTGGTGCAGGGCGAGGTGTTCGCCGAAAAGCTGGGGCGCACCATCCCCATCCGCGAGATCACCCGCGCCGACTGGCACGACGCCGATGAGGGCTGGCTCATCGGTATCTATATGAGTCCGCTCGATGTGCATTTCAACTATGCACCGATTGAGGGCACGGTGGAGCGCATCATTTACACACCCGCTCGCGCAAACCTGCCGATGCTCGATTTGTGGGAGTATATCCGCATGGCGTGGCTGCGCCGCGCCGTTGACCTGTTGGGCAAACGCTTCCAGCTGGAGAACGAGCGCCAGACGCTGCTGATTGCTAATGGCACGCTGCGCCTCGCAATGGTCGAAATCGCCGATAAGTTCGTCAATAAAATCACAACCTATGTGCAGGAGGGTCAGCGTGTACAGGCGGGTCAGAAGGTGGCGTTCATCGGGCGCGGCAGTCAGGTCGATCTGCTGATGTTCACGCGGCAGGTGGAGATTCTGACGCGCGTGGGCGCGCAGGTGTATGGTGGCGAGACGCCCGTCGCCCGCCTGATCGGGTAGAGCGATGCTTGTACCGACGCGCTATCTCTGCGTGGCACGGGCATCCTGCCCGTGTCGGGGAAACGCTGCTGTGGTTCACATCCCGCTGAACGAGCTGGAGTTCCGCCAGCACGAGCTGGCGCCGCGGTGGGTGGAGATACAGCTGATTGGCACGGGATTGGACGCCTATCACGCGCTGGGCTGGCTGCACGCTCGTGGCAGGCGGGCACGGCTGGTTGATTCTGCTCCCTCACCCGTACCCTCTCCCCCGCTGGGGGAGAGGGACCTGGTAGCCCCCTCACCCGTACCCTCTCCCCCGCTGGGGGAGAGGGTTTCAGAAACTCGCCTTCGCTATCGCCTCTGGGAGCCGAATGAGTTTCTTCAGCAGGTTGCGCCGTTGCTCAAGGTCGGCGCTGCGCTCGATCTTGGCTGCGGGTCGGGGCGTGAGGCAGTTTATCTCGCTGAGCGCGGCTGGCAGGTGGTCGCGGTGGATCGCCTGCCCGACGCGCTCCAGCGCGGGCGCGACCTGCAAGCCCGCTATGCACCCGACGCGCCACCCATCCAGTGGGTCCAGGCTGACCTTGAGGCTGACTGGCAGCCCGCGCAGGCGTTTGAGCTGGTTGTTTGTTGTTTCTTCCTGCACCGCCCGCTGGTTCAACGCATAGCGGAATGGCTCGAGCCAGGCGGTCATCTGGTGATGGAGTGCTTCACGACGGTTCATCGGAACCATTTCGGGCGACCGGCGTCGGATAAGCGCGTGGTTCAGCCTGACGAGCTGCCCGCGTTGCTGCCGCCTGCCATGCAGGTGCGCCACTACGCTGCAGGCTGGCACACGCGCGGGCACACCGCTCGCCTGTGGGCAACGCGCTCAGGTACACTCTGAAAAACATGCGACTGGGCATCTTCGGGGACTGGTTGAAGCGCGTGGGCGCGGCGCTGACACGGCGCGGCGTGGACGAGGAGCTGCTCGCCGAGCTGGAAGAGACGCTGATTGCCGCCGATGTGAATGTGTACGCGGTGGAGCAGCTCATCGAGCGGTTGCGGGCGGAGGCGCGGGCGCACCGCCTGCGCGATCTGGACGGGCTGCGCGCGCTGTTGCGTGATACCCTGCGCGAGTGGCTCGGCGCACCAGAACCGTTGCGTGAACATCCCACACCACCCACGCTCTATCTGTTTGTGGGCGTGAACGGCGTCGGCAAGACCACCTCCATCGCCAAAGTCGGCGCGATGCTCCAGCGCCAGGGCAGGCGTGTGCTGCTGGCGGCAGGCGACACCTTCCGCGCCGCCGCGATTGACCAGCTGCAAATCTGGGCGGAGCGGCTCGGCGCCGATATCGTTAAGCATCGCGAAGGCGCAGACCCGTCCGCCGTCGTGTTCGACGCGATTCAGGCAGCCTGCGCGCGCGGCATCGACTTCGTGCTGGCAGACACCGCAGGACGCCAGCACACCCACACGCGCCTGATGGAGGAGCTGAAAAAGATTTATCGCGTATCGGAAAAGGCGCTGGGTCGACCAGCAGACGAGGTGCTGCTGGTGATCGACGCCGTCGCGGGTCAGAACGCCATTCGGCAGGCAGAGGAGTTCGCCCGTGCCCTGCCCATCACCGGCATCATCCTTGCCAAACTGGACAGCACCAGCCGCGGCGGCGCGGTGCTGACCATCCGCCAGCAACTTGGCATCCCCATCAAACTCGTCGGCACAGGCGAAAAAGCGGAGCATATCCAGCCGTTTGACCCCGACACTTTTATTGAGGGTCTGCTCACTCCGGGAGAGTAATGAAAATGGCGCAGAATGCAGGCAAGGCGACCAATGTGGTGGTAATAGCGACACGGCGCAGCCCCGACTCGGTCAGCATCGCTCAGTATTACGCGCAGAAGCGCGGGCTGCCCGCCACGCACCTGTGCCTCATCGACTGTATCCCGCGCGAGGAGGTCTCGCTCACCGACTATCGCGACACCATCGAGAAGCCTGTGTATGACCACCTGCAGAAGCACAATCTGGAGCTGAAGGTTGATTTTCTGGTGCTGACCAAAGGCGTGCCGATACGGATTCGCGAGGGGGGCTTCTCGGTCGATTCGGCGCTGATGTGTGCGCCGCTCAAGTTGCCCTTCCTGCGCGAGCAGGGGCGCGTGCATCAGAATCCCTATTTTGGCGTGGCGCAGCCGTTCAGCCGCCGCCGATTCGGCTACTATCTGGCAACCCGTCTGGACGGCTATCTGGTTGCGCACATCAAAGCGCTGGTGGATAACAGTTTGAAGGCGAAGCCTGCGAAGGGCGTCTTCGTGCTGGATATCGACCCGCGCCGCGACAGGGGCGGCTACCGAATGATTAACGATAGCATGCGTCAGGCAGCGGAGCAGCTCAAAAAGCGCGGGTTTGAGGTGATTCTGGACGAGCGGAACGAGTTTGTGGGGGCGGTGAGCGACATCATGGGCTACTACTCGTGGGGCAGCAACGATGGCAGTTTTAATGCGCTCAGCTATCGCAGCTTGCGTTTTCGTCCGGGCGCAATTGCGGAGACCGCCGTTTCGACGAGCGCACGCACTTTCAACTACACGCAGGGCGGTCAATCGCTGATTGCGGATTTAATTGCGCAGGGCGTGACGGGCGTGAAGGGCTATGTGTCGGAGCCGTATGCCGTCGCGCTCTGTCGGGCGCACCTGCTATTTGACCATTACACGCGCGGGCGCAATCTGGCGGAGAGTTTCTGGTCGGCGTCGCCCTTTTTGCAGTGGAAGGATGTGGTGGTGGGCGATCCGCTTTGCGCGCCCTACGCGCGAAAATCGCCGTAGCTTTGCCTGCGCCGTCAGGTATGCTTTTGCTGGAGCGATGGGTGTGCGCAAACCGCTGATTGGCATCAGCTGCAACTGGCGTGCAGAAGAGGACGGCTTTGGGGCACTGCAGATGGACGACGCCTACGCGCGGGCGGTCAGCCGTGCAGGCGGCATACCCGTGCTAATTCCGACGGGGGCGGACGCCGACGCCCTGGCAGACCAGCTGGATGGGCTGCTGATCCCTGGCGGCGCGGATATCGACCCGCAGCTTTTTGGCGAGGAGCCGCATCCGACGGTGCGAATCGTGGCACGCCCGCGCTTCGAGATGGAGTGGGCGCTGGTGCGGGCGTTCGAACAGCGGCGCAAGCCGATACTGGGCATCTGCTACGGGGCGCAACTGCTGAATGTATGGCGCGGCGGCTCACTCCATCAGCACCTGCCTGATCTGCCGTTCGTGACGCTCAAGCATCGCCGCGAGCCAGATGAGCCTGCGCTACCCCGCCACCCTGTGCAGCTGGAGCGCGACTCGCGCCTCCATGAGCTGATTGGGCAGGAGCAGTTCGAAATCGTGAGCGCGCACCATCAGGCGGTCAAGGCGGTCGGTCGCGGGCTGCGCGTGGTCGCCCACTCGCCTGATGGCGTGATCGAAGCCGTTGAGGATGCGTCGTTGCCCTTCTTCATCGGCGTGCAGTGGCATCCTGAACGCGACCCCGATTCACCTGCCACGCACGCGCTGTTCGAAGCCTTCATTCGCGCGGCGGGGGTATAATCCCGATCGGAGACAAACGATGGCGGATATTACGATGACCAATCGGCGGCTGCCGGAGTGGCTCACCATCCGCTTGCCGAAGCCCGACAAGATTCAGCAGGTGGAGGCGATGATGCGTGCCGCGCGCCTGCACACGGTGTGCGAGAGTGCGCGCTGCCCGAACCTGCCTGAATGCTGGTCGAAAGGCTCGGCGACTTTCATGATCCTGGGCGATGTGTGCACGCGCTCGTGCGGGTTCTGCGCCATCAAGACCGGTCGCCCGCTGGAGCTGGACCCGCAGGAGCCGATGCGCCTGGCGCAGGCAGCCCGCCGCATGGGGCTGAAACATATCGTGGTGACATCGGTCGCGCGGGACGATCTGCCCGACGGCGGCGCGGGTCAGTTCGCTGCCACCATCCGCGCCCTGCACGAGACCATTCCGCACGCCATCGTGGAGGTGCTGACACCCGACTTCAAGGGCAAAGCCTGGTGCGTGCGGCGCGTGGTGGACGCCCAGCCAGAGATTTTCAACCATAATGTGGAGACGGTGCCGCGTTTACACGCGATTGTGCGTCCGCAGGCGCGTTATGAGCGCTCCCTGCGCGTGCTGGAGATGGTCAAAGAGATGGAGCCGACCATCTACACCAAGTCGGGGCTGATGCTGGGGCTGGGCGAAACGCAGGAGGAGGTCATTCAGGTGATGCGCGATTTGCGGAGCGTGGGGGTGGACGCGCTGACCATCGGGCAGTACCTGCGCCCCACCGCCCGCCACCTGCCCGTGCAGGAATATATCCATCCCGATGTGTTCAAAGAGTATCAACAGATTGGCGAGCAGATGGGCTTTTTGTTTGTGGCGTCGGGACCCTTTATCCGCAGTTCGTATAACGCGATTGAGTTCTCGAAGCGCGTGATGGCGGAACGGTTGGCGAAGGTCGGTGCGGTGGAGAGTTAGGTTTTCGGCATGGCGACTGATTCAGGGCACGCTGGTGCTGCTACCCGCGTGCCTGCTGTTGCTGGTGGGCGGGTTCTACTGGGTGCGGGTGCGTCTGACCGCTGAGGGGCTGTTGCCTGCCGCTCTGCGTGACTATCTGCGCGAGCAAGCCGAGCTGGATGTTCAGATTGAGCGCGTGCGACTGGGCTGGAGGCGCGTTCAGGTGTGGAACCTCGCTATCAGCCTTCCCGACGGCACTCCCATCGGTCAGGCTCGCTATCTGGAGTTGCGTCCGACATCCCCCCTATCCCCCGTTCGGAGCGGTCTGCGCGTGCAGCTGGAGCGCCCGCGCGTGCAGCTATTGCGCGACGCGCAGGGACGCTGGAATGTGGAGGCGTTGCTGCGCGGTGCACCCCGCCGACCCACCGCCCAGATTCCGATTGAGCTTGTTAGCACGGGCGGCGTGGTGGAGTTGCGCGATGCGTTCGTGCGCCCGCGCGTGGCGACCGATTTCCGCCTTCAGCAGATTCAACTGCGTCAGCCAGGCGGTTCGGTGGCGGTTCGCGCGGCAGGCGAGGCGTCCGGCGTCGGACGATGGCAACTGCACGCGCTCTCCGACGGCGAGCGATGGCGACTGGACATCAGCACGGACCGCCTGCTCTGGTCGTTCCTGCGACCCTATCTGGCGGGAACATCAATCCAGATGCAATCGGGCGAGGCTCGAGTGCAGGCGAGTCTGGTTTATGCGCCGCGCCAGCCGTTGCGCGTGATGGGCATGGCACAGGGGCACCTGCAGGGCGTGCGCTATGAGCAGCATGCCCTGCCGTGGCGCGAGCTGCAGTTTTCAGCGCAGTTCACCGAATCGGCACTGGATGCGCGCCTGCATAGCCATGATCGCCGACTAACGGCGTCGGGCACGCTGGAACGGCTCACTCAAGCGTGGCGCTACAGGCTGATGCTGACGGCGCAGGGCGACGACGCCCGACTGCTGGAGCGATACCTGCCCCCTGAACGGCGCGAGCAGCTCGCACAGAGCCTCCGCATGGCGGGGCGGTATGCCCTGCAGATACAGGCAGCGGGGCGCTGGCAACCGCGCAAAGTTATTCGGCAGGGGGTTCCTGCATGGCGCGACCTGCTGGTTCACACGAACGCTGTCGCCCTCGTTGAGCTGGCGAGCCTGCAGACGCCCGAAGGAACCCTGCAGGCGGTGCGTGCGCCGCTGCTGCTGTCAGGCGGGCAACTGCGCCTTGCCGATGGCACAGCGGACTTCGCAGGTGGATGGCTGCACGCGAACGCGCTGGTCGACTTCACCGCGCGCCCTGCCCGCTTCACGCTGACTGCAACCGCCCGCAATGTCCAGCTCCAGCAGATTCCTGCACTGAATCGGCAGAAGCTCGGTGGCGTTGCCGCGCTGCAACTGCTGGGTGAGGGCACGCTGCAGAAGCCGCGTCTGGTCGCCAACATTTTCAGCGATATGCTTCGGCAGAACGGCGTTCGGCTGGGTGGATTGCGCGCCCGCCTGCACTATGCGGGCAACCGCATCGAGATTCCCGTTGCGCTGTTGCAGGGCGCGATTGGCTCGGTGCAGGTGGCGGGGCAGCTGGAATGGCGCGGGAGCCGCCTTCCAGTCCCCGATCAGACGCGCCTGAACCTGCGCCTTGCAGCGGACGAGCTGGATTTGAACCGACTCGCCAGCCTGTTCGGCTACCAGGAGGGCGTGCTGGGCTACTGGGAGTCTTCGGACGGCTCGCAACCGCGCAGGGTGCTTCGGCTGGACGGCATCGCCTATCTGCGCGGCACGCTCAACGGCACGCTGAGTCAGCCCGTGCTGCAGGCGCAGGCGACCGTGTTCGACGGGCGACTGGGCGACATCGGCATGGAGCTGGTCGCGTCCCGATTGACCTTCCGCGAGCGCCGCATCAGGCTGCCAGAGATTGTGATTTATCGGCGCACTGCTGTCGCGCAGGCAAGCGGCGAGATAGAGCTGCCTGCCGCCGGGGAGCGAGGTGCCGTTCGGTTCCACGCGCAGGGGCGCATCACCGATTTCGATCTGGCAACGCTCACCGAGTGGAGCGAGACGCCCATCCGTATCGGCGGGCTGGCGAACCTCTCTTTCGCGCTCGACGGCACGCCCGAAAGGTTCACGCTCACAGGTGATCTGGATGCGGAGCGAACCCAGATCGACCAGATTGCCACCAATCACGCCGCAGCGCAGTTCCGCATCGCGCGCGACGCTGATCAGACCACCGTGCGACTGGACACGGCGCAGGTTCAGCTGCAGGGCGGTGTCGTGTCGGGGCAGATGCAGCTGATAGCCGATTCAGAGAGCACGCGCGTGGATGCCGACTGGAACGCGCGGGCGGTGCCGCTGACCGTGCTGGCGCCCTATCTGCCGCCCGATTATCGGCTGCAGGGCGTGCTGAACGCCTCAGGTCAGGTGCGGGGCACGCTCGACGCGCCGCACGCCGACGCGCGCTGGCAGCTGAGCGACCTCATGCTGAACAGGGTCGCGCTCGGCAGCGCCACTGGCACCGCTCGCTGGACGCCCAGCCCCGAAGGCGGGCGCACCGACGGCATGCTAAGCCTGCAGGCGAGGCTCGATGCGCCCGATGGCAGCGTTCAGATAGAGAGCCTGCGCTATCAGACAGGCGATAAGGCTCTCGCCGCGCAGGGCACGCTCGAGGCGATCCCGCTTCCATATCTCTATCGGCTCGCGCTCGCGCTGCCAGTGGAACTGCCACCCGAACTTGTGGAACGCGCCGACACGCTCGATGGGCGGCTCAGCGTGCGCTGGCAGCTCGCTGGCTCGACGGAACAGCCCCAGCTCGCCTTTGATGGACGCGCTGTGCAGTTAGCCTGGAACGGGCAGGCGCTGGGCGAGCTGCAGGCGCAGGGCGAGTGGAGCCAGCAGCAGCTGAGCCTGCAGGTGAGCTGGCAGGCGGAATCGGCACGGCTCAAAGCGCAGGGCACTCTGCGCGAAGATGCGCTGAACGCCGAGATGGAGCTAACCCGGTTCCCGCTGGAATGGGCGCGCCTGTGGGAGCCGAGCCTGCCCGCCATCAGGGGCAATCTCGACATCAGCGCGCAGGCAGCGGGCGATCCTGACCAGCCGAATCTGACCCTCAGCGCAACGGTGCAGAACCTGACCATCCCGCTGCCCGCGCCTTCCGCAGAGCCATCAGGCGAGCCAGAACAACCCGCTCCACCCCAGCTGACCATCGATCAGCTGCTGTTCAGCCGAATCGATGTGCGCGAGGGCGTGATTGAAACCGACGACGCACTGATCCAGATTCGGGGCTATCGGGCGCGGCTATCGGGGCGGCTGCCGTTCCACTGGTCGCCCATTCGTATCCCGCGCGACGAGCCGCTTGCGGTTCAGCTTGTGTTGAACGAGCAGCCGTTGCGCATTCTGGAGCTGGCGCTGCCGGTGGACGCCGAGCGCACGCAGGGCGTCCTGAACGCGCGTCTGGAGATTGGCGGCACGCTGGATACGCTTCAACCGCGCGGGGAGCTGAGCGTCACAGGCGGCAGCCTCGCCCTCGAATCGTACAGCTCCTACCTTCAGGAGCTGGGTCTGCAGGTGGAATTTGATGGCCAGCGGGCGCGGATTGTGCAGGCGCAGGCGCGCTCCTCCGCTGGTGGGACGGTTCAGCTCGAAGGCGAGGTCGATGTGGCGCGGGAAGAGCCAGCACTGGCGTTGACGGGCACGCTGAACGGCTTCACCATCAACGAGCCGCGCCTACCTATCGGCGGCAGTGCGTTCGGGCGAATCGACGGCAGCGCGACGCTACAGGGCACGCTCCAGCAGCCGCAGCTCGTTGCACGCCTGCAGGTGCGGGACGGCTTCTTGAGCCTGCCTGCCGAGCTGCAGGTCGCGCCCGGCGGCTTTGCCCCGCCGCTGAACCCTGACCTGGATGTGCAGGTCGCGATCGCGCGCGGCTTCACCCTGCGCAACCCGAACCTGGACGCGCGCATGGAGGGTTCCCTGCAGATAGCGGGCACGGTGCGCGAGCCACGCGCGAGCGGCACCTTCAGCCTGCTGGGCGGCTCGCTCAAGCTGCCCACCGCCCGCCTGCGCCTCGAACCGGAAGGCGTCATCATGCTGACCTATCCGTACACCGCGCCCACAGGCGAAGTGATTGCTCGCCTCAATCTGGATGTGCGGGCAACCACCACCGTCGTCGCGCTGGACTACACGGGCGACCCCCAACGCTATCGCGTGGAGCTGGACATTCGCGGACCGCTGGACGACCCGGAACGGTTCCAGATGGTGGCGCGTTCCGACCCGCCGGGTCTTTCGGAACAGCGCATTTTGAGCCTGCTGGGGCGCGGCGCCGCGCTCGAATCGCTCGCGCGCGGGGGCGACCCCGTTCAAATCTTCCGTCAGCAACTCAGCGAGATGCTCACCGGGCAGGTGCTGCCCGGTCTGTTCTACCCGTTCGAGACAGAGGTCGCCGAAGCGCTGGGGCTGGAACAGTTCGCGCTGGACTACACGGGCGTCGCACCCGCCACCCTCTATCTGGTGAAGGAGCTGTTCAACGGCTTCGGCATCAGCTATCGGCGCAGCCTTTCGCTCGCCAACCCGCAATATGAGGTGCGCCTCTTCTATCGGCTGCCCTTCCGCAACCGATTCCTGCAACGGCTCAAACTCGGCTGGGGCTTCGATAACGCCCAGCGCAACTTCTTCTTCTTCATCGAAGGCAGCCTACTCTTCCGCTAAACAGCAGGAATCGCCGTCTTGGCGACGAATCGCCCTCGCGAGGAGGGTTAACAACGATGCGAGCCTATCTGATAGCATGCGCGCTCGGCGTCCTGATGGGGATGCCAATCCTGGCACAGAAGAAACCAGAGGAGCAACCCATCCGCACCACCATCGCCGCCATCCAGAAAGACCCCGACAAGTTCCACAAGAAGCTGGTGCAGGTGGAGGGCAAAATCAGCGACTATAAGGAGAAAACCTCCCGCGCGGGCAACACCTACACCACCTTCAAACTGGAGCAGGACGGGCAGAAGCTGACCGTCTTCTCCTATGGGCATCTCAAGCTCAGGGATGGCGACGCGGTGGTCGTGGTCGGGCGCTATTACAAGGAGCGGCGTGTCGGACGCGCCACCTTCCGCAACGAGATCGACGCCAGCAGCCGCGAAGGGGGTAAAATCACGAAGCAGGAGTGAAACCCTATGGCGAATCGGGAGCGAACGAACGGAGCGGCGCGACGCGACGGACAACGCTGGGACTACTCACCGGCGCCCGAAGCCCGCAATATCGTCAAAATCAAGCCGCGCTACGGGCTGTTCATCAACGGCGAGTTCGTGGAGCCGAAAAGCGGGCAATATTTCCAGACCATCAACCCTGCCACCGAAGAGGTGCTGGCGGAGGTCGCCTACGCGGGACCTGAGGATATAGACCGCGCGGTGCGCGCCGCCCGCGAAGCCTATGAAAAAATCTGGAACAAGCTGCCTGGCAAGGAGCGGGCGAAGTATCTGTTTCGCATCGCACGCATCCTGCAGGAGCGCTCGCGCGAGTTCGCCGTGCTGGAGAGCCTGGATGGGGGCAAGCCGATCCGCGAATCGCGCGATGTGGACATCCCGCTGGCGTCGGCGCACTTCTTCTATCACGCCGGCTGGGCAGACAAACTCGAATATGCCTTTCAGGGTCGCAAGCCACGTCCGTTGGGCGTCGCGGGGCAGATTATCCCGTGGAACTTCCCGCTGCTGATGGCAGCGTGGAAGATCGCGCCCGCGCTCGCCTGCGGCAACACCGTCGTGCTGAAGCCCGCTGAAACCACCCCGCTCACCGCGCTCCTGCTCTGCGAGGTGTTCCAGCAAGCCGAGCTGCCGCCTGGCGTGGTCAACATCGTCACAGGCGACGGTCAAACGGGCGCATGGCTCGTGCAACATCCCGATCTGGATAAAATCGCCTTCACGGGCAGCACCGAAGTCGGCAAAAAGATTCAGAAAGCGGTCGCCGGCACGCGCAAACGGCTCACGCTGGAGCTGGGCGGTAAAGCCGCCAATGTCATCTTCGAAGACGCCGCCATCGACCAGGCGATTGAAGGCATCGTGAACGGCATCTACTTCAATCAGGGTCATGTGTGCTGTGCGGGCAGTCGCCTGCTGGTGGAGGAGAGCATCTTCGAGGTGGTGGTGCGCAAGCTCCGGCGGCGCATCGAGCTGCTGCGCGTGGGCGACCCGCTGGATAAGAACACCGATGTGGGCGCCATCAACTCGCTGGCGCAACTGCGCAAGATCGAGCATCTGGTGCAGGTGGGCGTTCAGGAGGGCGCGGAGATTCACCAGAGCAGCTGCCCCCTGCCCGAACGCGGCTACTGGTTCCGCCCCACCTTCTTCACCCGTGTGAGCATGGCGCACACAATCGCCCGCGAGGAGATTTTCGGTCCCGTGCTGGCGATATTGACCTTCCGCACGCCCGAAGAGGCAGCCGAAATCGCCAACAACACGCGCTATGGGCTGTCGGCAGGTGTGTGGACGAACAAGGGCAGCAAATATCTGGCGTTCGCCTCGCGCGTCAAAGCGGGCGTCGTCTGGTGCAACACCTACAACAAGTTCGACCCTGCCAGCCCGTTCGGGGGCTACAAGGAGAGTGGCTTCGGGCGCGAGGGCGGTATCCACGGCTTGAGCGCGTATGTCGCCCTGCCGTCACCCCCGCTTCCGCCCGTGGAGGGTCAACCGCTCAGCGAGGCAGCAGGGGGCTGATGATGCGACTGGTTGGCGTGCTGGCAGCAGTTGCCATTCTGGGGATTTTGCTGATGGTGTGGCTCTATTACGGCACGGGCGGGCGTTCGGGGAATGTGCCCGGCGCACCGCCCGTGAGCCGTATTAGCGAAACGAAGCAGGCGGCGCACAGCGTGGAGTGCCGCAACAACCTCAGCCAGATTCGAGCCGCCATCCAGATGCGTCAGGGTTCCGACGAGAGCCTGCCCGCCTCCCTTAACGAACTTGGACTGCCCGACAGCATGCTCAAATGCCCTGTATCAGGTCAGCCCTACCAGTACGACCCCAGCACCGGTACCGTCAAATGCACCACACCGGGACATATGCGCTATTGATGTGAGGCTCCTTTTTGCAAACTTGAGAAATGGGTGCTGCAAGAGGGCGTCGAATAGATAACCCAAACACAGGAGGTGAAAGGCATGCGTTGTGCAATATGGCTGAGCATGACGCTGGTGTGCGCGCTGCTGTGGGCACAGCACGATGTGGCGGATGTGCCCTCGGAGCGACTGCAGGCGGATAACGACCCGAAAAAGACCTACTTCCTGATTGGTCCCTACAAAGATGCACCTCGCCCCGAAGGCGGCTATCGGCTCCTGCTGATTTTGCCTGGTGGCGATGGCAGCGCCGAGTTCAACCCGTTCTGCAGGCGCATCTACAAGTACGCGCTGAACTCCAACTACATCGTGGCGCAGCTGGTCGCCCCGAAGTGGTCGGAGGACCAGTTCGAGAATGTGGTCTGGCCGACGCAGAAGCTCTCCTGGTCGACGGCGAAGTTCACCACCGAAGAGTTCATCGAGGCGGTGATTGCCGATGTGAAGAAGCGGTACCCCATCGACTCGCGCTACATCTTCGCGCTGGGCTGGTCATCGGGCGGTCCAGCCGTTTATTCCGCAGCGTTGCAGGAGCAGACCTCCCTGCGCGGCGCGTTTGTCGCCATGTCGGTCTTCAAGCCGAACCAGTTGCCCTCGCTGGACAACGCGAAAGGGCGCGCCTTCTACATTCTGCACTCGCCGCAGGACTTTATCCCCATTCGCATGGCGGAGCAGGCAGAGACGCAGCTGAGCGGGCGTGGGGCGCGGGTCAAACTGGCGACCTACGAGGGCGGGCACGGCTGGCGCGGCGATGTGTACGGCAACATCAGTGCGGGCATCCGCTGGCTGGAGGAGCAGGCGAGCAGATTGAAGCGTTAGAGGCTGTCCAGGAAAAGGCACCGAGTAATAAAGCACGACCGATTGCCGCGGCGGGTGGAATACCAGCAGCGCAATAGCCGACTATCGCTGGCGGCTAAAGCCGTTCCTGTGCAAACGAAGCCGACCTTCGTCGGCTTCATAGCCAGCGCAGGCTGGCTTTGTCTGGTCAGGAACGGCTTTAGCCGTCTGGTTCAGGGCTGGCATCGTCGCCTCCGTATTGATTGGATGATTCGCGGGGCATCGTTTCCTGCTCATCGGCAGGAGTCGGGTAGAGCCTGTCGAAAGGGAAATCTGCGATGAGCGACAGGGTTTCTGGTGAACAGGTGCCTTATCGGCGTGGGCGCACTTCGTGCTGGGTTCTGGGCGGGCTGGGCTGCCTGGGACTGCTCATCCTCGCCTTCGTGGGGATTTACCTGCTGGGGCGCGCCATCCAGCAGTCGTTCGGCGGGGTCATTCAGCAATCGGAACAGATGGAGCGGATGGTCATCCCGCGCATGAAGAGCATCTATCAGGCACTCCAGCGGTATGCAGCCGACCATAACGGCAAATATCCGCCCAATCTGCAGGCGCTGGCGCCCAGATATCTGGATCAATCTTATCTGCAGCCGATCGCGGTGCAGGGTCAGAAGACGCCCATCAAGATTATCTACAAGCCGCCGAAGCCCGACGCGCCGCCCGACACCATCGTGCTGGAGCATCAGCCGCCCATCGTGATGAAGTTCGGCATGTTCGGCGAGTCGGTGGAGACGCGCATCACCCTGCAGGTTCAGAAGGACGGGCAGATCTCGCAAATGCAGGAGACCCTCTCATCTTCGGGCGGGCGGCGGGTGCGCCAGCGGGTGCGTCCTGCGGGACCGTAGGGCATGCGGGCGATGCGGTGGCTGACTGGCTGGCTGATCGGGTGCTGGCTCTGGGGGCTGCTGATGGCGCAACCGCCGTCGTTGCAGGGTGAGGGCTGGGAGCTGCGCTATCGGGGCGGGCGCGGGTTCGAACTGCGCATCGCGGGCGCCACGGTGGGACGCACCTCCTCCGTGCAGATTGCTGCGCCCGACTGGTCGCGCGGCTACTACTCTTCGGGTGAGGGCGGTTCTGTCTCTCGAACAGGCGATACGCTCACGATTCGCCATCCGCTGGCGCCGCCGCTGGGCGAGTTGATAGAAACGGTGCGCCTGCTGGATGGGACCACGCTGGAGTGGAGCCTGCAGGTGCGCTGGGAGAGCGACTCGCCCGCGATTGTGGAGTGGTGTATCGGGGTGTGGAACGCGGCGCTGCTGATTGGCGCGTCGCTGCGCGGCGACGGCTGGCTGGCGACACCCGTCCTGCAGGCGCAACCCATCACCCGCGAGGGCGACTATCTGTTCGAGGGGCGTGAGCTGAGCCTGGAAACGGGGCTGGGCGCCATCACCGTGCGGGCGGATTCGGGCACGCCGTTCGCCGTACTGGACGGGCGCGGCAACCCGAAACGCGGCTGGGGCATGGAGGGTCCCGCGCTCTGGCTGGGCACGCTCGGCACGCCCCTGCCCAGTAAGCAAACGCTCACCCTGCGCTATCAGCTGCGCATTCAGCCGCGTGCACCCTTTGAAGAGGCAACGGTGCTGGAGCCAGGATTGCCGATGGAGGCGGTGGAGGACGGCTGGTCGCCCCAGCCGCGCGAGCCAGTGCTGGTGCCGCCACCCAGGATTGTCTGGCGCGGCGCAGGCGCACCCTTTATCCTGTCGGCGCATCAGCCCGTTCAGATTGGGATTGAGAGCGACGAGTATCGCGCGGCAGCCGAATCGCTCGCCCGCGAGCTGACGCGCTATGGGCTGGCAGTGGAGATTTCTGTGCGCCCTCACCCCCAGCCCCTCTCCCACACTGTGGGAGAGGGGAGCAGCAAATCCCTCTCTCCCAGCAGGGGAGAGGGAGAAACGAAGCCCCTCTCCCCCAGCGGGGGAGAGGGTACGGGTGAGGGGGCTAACAATCTCATTTTCATCGGCGGCAGCCGTGAGCTACAGCGGCAATATCCTGTGCCCGATCGCGCGGGCGCGTACTGCCTTCGCGTGCAGCCCAATCAGGTGCTGATTATCGGGCGGTTCGCCGAGGGCGCGTTCTACGGCGTGCAGACGCTCATTCAACTGCTTCAGCCCGCGCCGAACCAGCTGCAAATCGCGCCTATCACCATCATCGACTATCCCGACCTGCTCTTTCGGGGCGTGCATCTGTTCGGCGGCACGCAAAAGGAGTTCCATCAGCGGCTCATCGGCAATCTGATCGCGAATCTCAAGTTCAATCGGCTGGTGGTGGAGTGCGGTTATAGTCAGTGGGAGGCGATTCGCCCTGCGTGGGTCGATTTCTCAGTGCCGAAGGCGAACCTGCAGGCGATTGTCGCGCTGGCGCAGGCGAACCAGCTAAAGCCGATCCCGCTGCTGCAGTCGCTGGGGCATATGTACTGGGTCTTTCGCAACGGCGCGAACACCGCGCTGGCGGAAGACCCCGACACGCCGTGGGCGATCTGCCCGCGTCGCCCCGCTGCAAAGCAGTTATTGAGCCAGCTGTTCGATGAGGTTCTCGCGCTCTTTCCGAACGATGCGTTCCATCTGGGTCTGGACGAGGTGACGCTGCGCGGGCGGTTCCCCTACAGCCCCGAATGTCAGGGCGCGACCGTTGCCGGGTTGTTCAGCGAGCATTTCCGCTGGCTGGTGGGCGAGCTGCAGAAGCGGGGCGTGCGACAGGTGATGCTCTGGAGCGATATGTTGCTGGCGCCGGGCGAGGCGCACGACGGCGCGGCGAACGCCGCCGACCCCGCCGCGTCCCGATTCACGCGCGAGCAGGTGCTGAAAGCCATCGCCGACGCGCCCCAACCCGCTCCCGAACTCATCCTCTGCGACTGGCATTACACACCGACCGAACCCGACGGCTACCGCAGCCTCGATGTGCTGCGTCAGGCAGGTTTCCAGCGCATCGTGGCGACCACATGGTACAACCCGCAGAACATCTACACCTTCGCGCAGGCGGCACGGGCGCGACGCATCACGGGCTTACTGCAAAGCACATGGGCGGGCTACTCGCTTACCGAGCAGAGCCTGCGCGACTGGACCGAGCAGTTCATCGCCTATGTGCTGGCGGCGACCTATGCGTGGAACGGCGACGCGCCACCGCCAGAGCAGCTGCCCTTCGACGCCGAGCAGTTCTTCCACGAACGGTACTGGCGCGAGCCGATACCGCTGACGGCGCGACAGGGCTTCCTGATCGACCTGCGACCGGCGTACAATCTGTCGCTCGGTGCGCTGGACGCGACGGCGTTCAGCACACTGCCGACAGGGCGGACGCGGCTGAACGGCTACCTGTTCCAGCTCGGCGAGTCGGCGGAGCAGCCGAACGCGCTGATGCTTGCCAGCCTGCTGGCGCCCGGCGAGCCGTCGCGCTACCCGCGTGAGGTGATCATCCCGATGGGGCGAACGGTGCGCACGCTGCACATTCTGCACACGACAGGCTGGCAGATGGAGCGCAACGAACCTGTCGCCCGCTATGTGCTGGAGTATGCCGACGGCACGCAAGCGGAGCTGACCCTGCTGTATGGCGTGCATGTGCGCGCGTGGAACGACCCTGGCGCGGCGATTGAATCGCCGCCTGTGTGGAGCCGACGGCTGGAATCGGGCACGCGCGTGCGGATACGCCTGCTGCGCTGGCAGAACCCGCATCCTGACAAGCCCGTTCGTGCCCTGCGCCTGCAGGCGATTCATCCCGTCGCGGGCTACACCCTGCTGGGGCTAAGCGGCGAATAGCGTCCACAGCACGCCGTAGCGCAAGCCATAGGTGCTGACGCGCACGGCGGGCACACCTGCGACCGCCATCACGCGCTCCAGCACGAGTGCGCCCAGATGCAGGATTGGCGCCCGCTCAGGCTCGATGCCCGGCAGCCGCGCCCGCTCTGAATCGCCCAGCGCGATCAGCAACGCAACGAGTTCGCTCACCATCGCGCTGGTCAGAGTGAACCCGTGAACCTGCGCGACGCGAGCTGGCGAGCCGTGAAGCGCGTGCCACAACAGCGCGAGGTTTACCCCTGTGCCGCCGACCGTCGCGACCGGATGGGGCGTCGACAACTCCTTCAGAAACGCGAGCAATTCGTCGAGCCATCGCCGCAGGCTCTCGATCTCTGTTGCGTCGGGTGGATCGGAGGGCGCATGCTGCTCGCGCAGCCGCATCGCACCAATCGGCAAACTGCGCCAGTGGAAATGGGACGGGTTCCGACAGGCTTCGCCATACGCGAACTCTGCGCTGCCCCCGCCGATATCGACCACCAGCAAACTCTGGAGTGCGGAAGCCGTGCTTCCGCACTCCACAATATCAGGGTCCAGCGCGACCGAGAGGAAGCTCAGCTCTGCCTCCTCGCGCTCGCTCAGCACGCGCACGGGGCAGCCCCGCTCGCTCAGCGGCTGGATCAGCGCCTGCGAGTTCACCGCTCGTCGCACAACAGCCGTGGCGACCGCACGAATCTGCTCCACCCCCTGTGCCCGACACTGCTGGAGGTAGCCCTCGATGGCGTCCAGCGTGCGCTGAACGGCGAACGGCTGGAGCGTACGGTCAGGTTCGAACCCTTCGCCCAGCCGCGTGATGGCGGTCTGATCGCTCAGCACGCGCCAGCCATCGGCGACGCGCTCCGCAATCAGCATCAGCACCGAGTTGGAGCCGATGTCAAGAATCGCGACTCTCATAGCTCCCAGTGGGCGGCGCGCACTTCGGGCAGCTGCAGCAGGTCGTGCAGGATCAGATCGGGGCTGCTGGTGCGCAACGGGCTGATTTGCAGGGCGAAGGTGCGCGTGTTGGGCGTATCGGGGAACTCCTGACGAAACGCCTGCAGCTCGCACCCGTGCCGGGTCAACACGCTGAACACGCCCTCCATGCTGGCGCTCGCCTCCAGCGTCACCCAGAGCGTGGGCGCCGACGCCGCGCGATGAATCGCCTCTTCAGGGATGCGCAGACCCACCAGTACGCCATACGCCAGCAGCGTCGCAATCAGCGCCATCAGATAGTAGCGCCACTCGCCCATGCCAATTGTCATACCAATCGCGACCACTGCCCACAGGCTGGCGGCGGTGGTCAGCCCGCGCACGATGCTGCCCTGCCGCAGAATCGTGCCCGCGCCAATGAAGCCGATACCGCTCACTATCTGCGCCGCGATGCGCGACGGGTCGGAGTTCGGCGGACCGAAACTGCGCGAGAGGATCATCATCAGCGTCGCGCCGAAGCAGATCAGCACATGCGTGCGGATACCCGCTGGGCGCCCCCGACGCTCCCGCTCCCAACCGATGATGCTGCTTAACACAATCGCCAGCACCAGCTGAACCGTTATGTGCCCGATCTCCCGCCAGTCGGCAGCGCTCACAATTGAGAGTATACCTTTCGTTTAAGAAAACTGTTCAGCATCGCCTGCTTGCCCCATTCTGTTCCAGCTTGCCGAATCCAGCCCCTACACGGTGAGGAATGATTTGCCCTTTTCAATGAAGAGGTGAGGACGAGGAAAAGCTCAGGGCGCACGGGTGTGCTATAATCCCTAAGGGCATGTGGTGGTGTTCGCGCATGGACACGCGAAATACTGGGCACGCTGGCTCGCGAACGAGCCGCCACGACTCGGCTACTGGCTCAAATACGGCATTCGATAAGCGCGATGAGTGTTCTCTCGGTGATAGCGAAGAAGCGGGACGGCATCGAGCTGACCCGCGCCGAGCTGGAGCAGATAGTGATGGGCTATGTGCGCGGCGAGGTGCCCGACTATCAGGTCGCCGCGTGGCTGATGGCGTGCTTTTTGCGCGGGCTGAGCGACGCCGAGACGCTCGCCCTCACCGAGATTATGGCGCAATCGGGCGAGCAGCTGAACCTCTCAGAGCTGCCCCCACCCACGCTCGATAAACATTCCACGGGCGGCGTGGGCGACAAGACGAGCCTGGTGGTCGTGCCCCTGCTATCCGCGGCGGGCGCCACCATCGTGAAGATGTCGGGGCGCGGGCTGGGCTTTACAGGCGGCACCGTCGATAAGTTAGAATCGATCCCCGGCTATCGCACCGCGCTCACCGCCAGCGAGATGCTGGCGATCGCACGGCGAATCGGCTGCTGCCTGACAGGTCAATCGGAGCAGCTGGTGCCTGCCGATAAAAAACTCTATGCCCTGCGCGACGCCACCGCCACCATCGAGAGCATCCCGCTGATTGCCGCCAGCATCATGAGCAAGAAGCTGGCGGGCGGAGCAGGGCACATCCTGCTGGATGTGAAGGTGGGCGCGGGCGCGTTTATGACCACGCGGGAGCGAGCGGAAGCGTTAGCCCGAACCCTGATCGCGATTGGCACAGGAGCAGGTCGCAAAGTGCGCGCCCTGCTGACCGATATGAGCCAGCCGCTGGGCTATACGGTTGGGAACGCGCTGGAGGTGCGCGAAGCCATCGAGACGCTGAAGCCTGACGGCAGTGCCCATCCGCGCTTCCGCGAGCTGTGCCTGCGCCTCGCCGCCGCAGGGTTGACCCTGTGCGGGCTGACCCCCGATGAAGAATCGGGCTACGCGCGGGCGCAACAGGTGCTGACAAGCGGCGCCGCGCTGGAGAAGTTCCGCCAGCTCGTGGAGGCGCACGGGGGTGACCCGCGCGTGGTGGAGAACCCTGCCCTGCTGCCGACCGCGCCACTCGTCTATGACTTCACAGCCCCCACAGACGGATTCGTTCACACCATGCACCCGCGCCGGATCGCCGAATCGGCGCTCCTGCTGGGCGCAGGGCGCCAGAAAAAGGAGGATGCCATCGACCACGCCGTCGGCATCGAGGTGCTGAAGTCAGTTGGGGATGCCGTCCAGCAGGGCGAGCCGATTCTGCGCGTTCACGCCCGCACCGAGGCGCAGGTGCAGAAGATTATGCCGCTGCTTCAGCAGAGCGTGCAAATCCACCCGCAGCCAGCAAGCGATGTGCCCATCGTGCTGGCAGCGCTGCCCTCATAGGGGTTTATGCCGATTCGCGGGGCACAAGGCGGGCGGGCACGATCAGGCGGCGGGGTTCCACGGGGCGCCCCTCAATCAGATCGATGAGCCGCTGGGTCGCCGCGCGCGCCAGCATCGGGATGTCGATGGCGACCGAAGTGAGCGCTGGCTCCACAAACGAGCAGAGCGGTGTGTCGTTGAAGCCAACCACCGCCACATCGTCGGGGATGCGCAGCCCATGCCGTTGCGCCTGACGCATCGCGCCAATCGCCAGCACATCGTCGAACGCCAGCACCGCATCGGGGCGCATCGAAAGGCTCAACAGCTCCTCCATCGCGCGGGCGCCGCCCTGCTCGCTGGAGGCACCGAACGCCACCAGATGCGGGTCATAGGCGATGCCGTGCGACTCCAGCGCCGCGCGATAGCCGTGCAGGCGGTCGCGCGTAACGGTCAGCCCTGCTGGTCCGCCGATATAGGCGATGCGCTGGCGCCCCTGCCGCAGCAGATACTCGGTTGCCATGCGCGCGGCGCCGATATTGTCGTTATCGACGGTGCAGATGGCGTCCTCTGGCTCGTAGCGCCCGATCAGCACGAAGGGGAAGCCCTGCGCGGTGAGGCGGGCAATCCGCTCGTCGCGCGTCTCCGATTCCACCAGGATCAGCCCGTCCACGCGGCGCGTGCGCAGCAGCTCCTCATAGATGGCGCGTTGCCCCTTGACCGTGCGGGCGGCGTCCACACACAGGTGATAACCCTGTCGCCCCGCCTGATCGATGATGGAGGCGATCAGTGCGCTGAAGAAGGGGTCATGGGCGAGGGCGGTCGGGGCGCGATGCACCACGAAGCCGAGCAGGCGTGTGCGTTGCGCCCGCAGCGACTGCGCACGGGCGTCCGGCACATAGCCGAGCGCGTCCACCACCGCCAGCACCCGCTGACGCAGCTCCTCGTTCACCTGCGGGTCGTTATTCAGCACGCGCGAGACGGTCGCCTGCGAGACCCGCGCCAGCCGTGCAATCTCCTTCTGCCCGATCTCCGCCATCGTTCATACCTGGGTTCGGAATACGAATTCCATCCTCTATTATAGCACAGAGAGTGCTACACGCGGTCGGGCACTTCGAAGCCTTTCGCGTAGCGCTCGCGGCGCAGCATGCGGTTCGCCTCGCGGTCATCGATGAACTGCTTGCGGCGGGGATCGAAGCGCAGGGCACGCTGGAGCCGATAGGAGATGTTCGCCAGATGCACCAGCTGGGCGGAGATGACGCCCTCTTCCACCTCGCAGTGCAGGTCGTCGCGACGGCGACTGCGCACCGCCTGAATGAAGTTGCGGTAATGGTTCGGCTCGCCCGTGCCTTTGAGCGGGGGCAGGTTCAGGTTCTCAGCGGGCGTCAGTTCCTCCTGCGGGGAGCGGCGCGGCTTGTAGCCGTCGCCCGACGACATATAGCCCAGCGAGCCGTACACCAGATTGCCGATTCTGGCGCCCTGCTCGTCGTTGGTGAACAGCCCGCGCACTTCGAACACGAGCAGGGAGCCGTCCTCAAACTCGAAGGTCGCCACCTGTGTGTTGGGCGTTTCGCCCTGGTCTTTATAGCCGTAGCGCCCGCCGACGGAGTAAACGCGCACGGGGTAGCGTTTGTTCAGGAACCAGCGGGCGATGTCCATCTGGTGCACGCCCTGATTGCCGATGTCGCCGTTGCCATAGAGCCAGAACCAGTGCCAGTTATAATGCACATAGTTGGGGTTGAAGCGTCGGCGCGGGGCAGGTCCCTGCCACAGCTCCCAGTGCAGCCATGCGGGCGGGTCGCCGTCGGGCTGGAAGCCGATGGGTCCGCGCGGCTTGTAGCACAGCCCGCGCGCGAGGTACACCTGCCCGATCTCGCCTGCCCACACCCGCTGGACAGCATTGCGCGTGGTGGGGTCAGAGCGCGTCTGGTGACCCACCTGCACGATGCGGTTATATTTGCGGGCGGCTTCG
Organism: Armatimonadota bacterium; assembly: GCA_037445735.1. Classification (GTDB taxonomy): domain Bacteria; phylum Armatimonadota; class Fimbriimonadia; order Fimbriimonadales; family GBS-DC; genus HRBIN15. The sequence goes on from JBBIJY010000008.1 coordinate 86,731, forward strand.
ATCATCTTCTCACCTTCGTGGAAGCTCCAGCAGGCGGGCTTCTCCACATAGACATCCTTGCCCGCCTGACATGCCCAGATGGTGAGGAGCGCGTGCCAGTGGTTCGGCGTGGCGGTGGAGATAACATCCACATCTTTATCTTCCAGCAGCTGGCGCACATCGGTGTAGAGTTTGGGGCGTTTGCCCTGTTGTTGCTCCACCAGCGCGGCGCCCTGGGGCAGCAGGCGCTCGTCCACATCACAGAGCGCGACAATCTGCACGCCCTCAATCGCCAGAAAGTTGCGGATATGCGTTTTGCCCTGCCCGTTGAAGCCCACGACGGCGACGCCAATCGTGTCGTTGGGGCTGAAGCTCCAGCCGCGCAGCACGGTCAGCCCCGCCGCCGCGCCCAGCATCAGCCGTCCAGACCGAATCAAAAAGGTGCGCCGATCGATCCGCTCCATCGCTTCGCCTCCTGAACGATTTCAATTCGAGACCATTTGCCCCTATCCTGCTCTGCTGGCAGGATGGTCGACGAATCTGGTCGTATATCGAAAAGTGAGGTGTGGCGATGAGCTGGCGATGGTGGACAGTGATAGGGCTGCTGTGGCTTGGATGCTGGATGGGTTCCGCTCAGACAGCGGAGCCGCAGGTGGGCTTCCCGCTGGGCTGGTACACTTTCCCCGAAATCGCGAACGCATTCTCGGTGGAAGGGCGCACGGTGGAGTGCGCCGCCAACCTGCGCCAGCAGGTGGCGCTGATTCATCTCAAACCGCGCAACTGGAGCCAGGCGAAGCGGCTCATCAGCTCGGGACTGGATGTGCGCTTTCGCCCTGCTGGCGAGAACCGCTGGGTGATGGAGCGGGAGCCTTCCATCGTGGCGCGCGAGAAGCGATGGCGCCAGCAGTTCAAGGCGCACCTCGTCCAGTCGATACAGAAAGAGATAGAGTTCGAACTCCGCTACGACGGTGGTCGGGCACTGGTTCGCGCGCTGCCGCCTGAGCAGTGGCAGGAGCTGGTCACCCTGCTCAAGCGCCTTGAGGAGTGGGATCGCCAGAATCCAGAAACCAATCGGCAAAAGCTGCTTGAAACCGCGCCCATCAGCCCATCGGAGGTGAGCGCACCACTCTGGCGCTATGCCGAGTCGTGCTACCCCATTCTTGCCGACAGAATCAAGAAAGAACTATTGGTGGATGTCGGCAGCAATCGAACCCTGCAGACGAAGGCAACTCTCATTCTGCTGACGATCTATGCGCACCAGATCGAGTCGACAGGGGTTTTAGACGACTTGCCATTAGAGCTGTTGCTGGAGCTGTCGCAACAAAACAGGCGTATCACGCGATGGTGCGAGGAATGGTGGCGTGAATGGCAGAAGAAGGCAGAAGCCTATCGTGAAGATGAGGAAGCATATAGAGCTAATCTTGACGCTGCCATTGAAGCACAGCTGGATGTGATGCCGCTGGGGCGATACTCCTTCAGCGAGGCGCTATGGCGAGCGATCGAGCCACTTCTGCCAAAAGTGATAGAGGAACTTAAGCATAGAGGGGAAATCGAGGCAGAGGACAACCCGGAGCGCCAGCTCAAAAGGGCGCTCCTGTGGCTGCTGGAGAAGCAGTCTTTCAGAAGGTACCCCCACTACGCAAACCTGTGCTGGCATCTGCTGGGAAGTGATCGGTCATTGCGCACAGCGCTGGAGGAGGCGTTTGAAAAACGGCTGGTGGTGCGCGCGGTAAGGCTGTCGAGGCTGGTGGAAGACCCTACCCTGCGTGCCTGGCTGCTGGATGATGAAGATGTCGATCCCGAGAAAGCCCCGCCGTCATCTGATGAGTGGGCGTTCATCTATAGCCTGCACTGGAAGCCGGAGTATCTGTCATTTGATGCTTTCTATATCCCGATTCATATCACAGGGCACTTCCCAACCTACAGCTGGATTTCTCTCTATAGTGCTGGTGAATCATCTGCCGATGGATTAGAGGGGGTGTTTGAGGCGCTGGACGAAGAGGCGCAGAAGCTGCTCCAGCAGTGGCGGGCGGAGACCGAGCGTGTCCTGCAATCCCCGCTGGGCACGCAGAAGGTGGCGGTCAAAATGCACGATAGTGCTGACGAAGGTCAGCTGCGTCCTCTGGTGCGCTGGGTGCAGGCAAGCCAGGTGGAAGTGATTATGGAGCTGACGCCCGCCCGATGGCATTATCTAAGCTTCGGTTTAATATCGCGTTCATCCCTATCGTTGCAGGAACTGTACCAGACGGAGATAGAGGATGGTACAGGTGCAGCAAACAATGCGTTGCAGATGCGGCTGGAGGAGGGCGTGCTGATTATCTTCAACGCGCTCGCGTTTCTGGATCGCTGGATCGACTATCCAGCAGCGGCTTTATTGCGCCTGCACAGGCGCAGCCGCGCGCCCAACGAGAGCCTTCCATGCGCGCCATGGATTGAGTTCTGTCAGGAGGTTTCGCCCATGCAGGTGCGCTGGCTGGACGCTTTGTATTGCTTCTGGCTTGAATGTGGTCGGAACTACCGTGACCTACCTGCGTTTTATCGTCTGTATCGGGGTATGCTGACAGGTCGCGAAAGTCTGCTGAAGACGGGTGGCGAGATACGCTTTGAGGGGTGGACGCCCCCTGCTTTGCAGCAAACCGTTCTGCTCTGGCAGTCCACGATGCAGGAGTTGTTCTGGATAAACGCACTGGTGTATCACCCCTCCTTCGCCCAATGGTTGCGTCAGCACCCGATAAAGATAGAACCAATTCGTTTCAATATTGATAAAGAGAAAAACCAATTCCGATGGAGGCTTGAATGCAAATTTGTTGATCCTGACAGGCTAAGAGGCTTACGCATATGCGTATCCATTGCATATCCTCTCAGCCAGCTACCCGAAGGCGACCTGTGAACCTTCGCCCTGATATTCCCGTCAGCCTGTGGGGGCGTTATTCCTGGACGGGCGCCACAGGGTCAGGGGTAGCGGGTTGAAGATGGGTTCGCGCTGGCGACTGTCGTTATAGAGCGCGAGCAGGCGCGCGTCAGGCTCCTTGCCCGCTGCCTGTTGCTCCATCAGCGTTGCAATCGCCTCGAAGCGTTGCTGGTGGTCGTGGAAGCGTCGTTCGGCGTAGTCGCGCGCGGCGCCCGTGGTGATCAGAAAAGTCCAGTCGGACGCCTGCATCAGCAGGAGTTCCCGCACCAGCTGCTGGAGATAGGGCTGAAGGGGCGTCGAGCCGCCGTATGCCTCTAAAAGTTGCAGGAAGCGCACCTCCGCACGATAGAGCTGCTCCCACACCCAGGCGGTCTGCTCGTTCAGCCAGATGAAGTGGAACCCACCCTCGCCCCACGAGCCTTCAGGCAACAGCACCGTTTCATCGGGCGGCAGGCGTTCCAGCACCTGCGAGCCGGTGAGCATCTCGATGTCGGGGTCGCCCGCGATGCGCTGGATGACCGCCGCGAGCCATTCGGGTCCTTCGAACCACCAGTGCCCGAACAGCTCGGTGTCGTACATCGAGACCAGCACGCCCGGCTCGCCTGTTCGGGCGCGATGGTCGCCCAGCACCTGCTTGAGCAGCCCGACGAAATGGTCGGCATGTGCCTGCACCGCTTCGAACGCTGCATAGGGTTCATACGGCTGCTTGCTGGCGAGATCACCCTTGTTCTCGCTCACGCGCCAGTAGCGCAGGCGACCGGGGTAGTGCTGCTTATGGAACTCCAGATAGCGGGCGTCGCCGGGGTAGCCGTGTTCACCGCTCCAGACCTGCAGGGTGGTTTGCGGGTCGCGGGCGAACACGGCGAGCGGTGCGGGCGCGGGCACCCAATAGGCGCGATAGGGGCTGCGCTCCGCTCGTTCGCCCTGATAGGCGCGCTGCGCCTGCTTGAACAGCTGCGCCAGCGCGGGGAACCGTGCAAGATAGGTGCCCAGCGGCTCACCCCCGCGCAGCATGTGCGTGTCGACAAAGAAGTATTGTACGCCCGCCTCGCTCAAAAATTGCTCGATGCCTGCACGCTCACGGGGCGGGATCAGCTCGCGGGCGACGGGCGGCGCCCAGCGATAGGCGGGGCGATAGGCGCATTCGGGCAGCCAGAAGCCGCGCGGCGCACGCCCAAAATAGCGCTCATAGGTCTGCACGCCTAACAGCACCTGCGCCCGCACACACTCGTCGGTGCCGATCAGCGGCAGGTAGCCGTGCGTCGCCGCGCTGGTGATAACCTCAATCGCCTCCGCGTCCTGCAGCTGGCGAAAGCCCATTAGCAAATCGTCATTCAGCGCGTTGAGCAGTGCCTGCTGACGCTCATAAAATGCCTGCCAGAAGTATGCCAGCCCCGCCTGCCAGCGGATACCCTGCTGGCGAAACGCCTGCATATCGGCGCGGGACGCCTCCTGCTTGAACTGCAGGTAGCCCGCCATCTCGGTTCGGAACGCGGGGCTGGCAAGCTGTTCCTGCAGGATGGGCGTGAAACTGATGGTGTAGCGCGCGGGGATGCCCTGCTGGAGCAGGCGATGAGTCCGCTCCCACAACGGCAGATAGCATTCGGCAGCTGCCTCCACCAGCCAGTCGGTGCCGTGAGGCGACCTGCCGTGCGTCAGCACATAGGGGATGTGCGAGTGCAGCACCAGCGCCCAGTAGCCCAGCGGTCGGCTCATCGCCTCTCTGGTTCGCCTGATGCGCGCGCTCTCCTGCTGCAGGTGGGGAGCGAGTATACTCCTTGTTATGGTGAAGGCGTCGCTCGATATCGATGGGCTGGTGGCGGGCGTGCTGAAGGGCGAGACCCGCGCGATTGCTCGCGCCATCAGCCTGGTGGAGGATCCCAGCCCCCAGCGGCTCGCCCTGCTGGAGAAGCTGTTCCCCCATACGGGGCATGCCCTCAAGGTGGGCATCACGGGCGCGCCCGGCGCAGGCAAAAGCACGCTCACTTTCCAGCTCACCCCCCGCTTTCGCCAGCAGGGGTATCGGGTGGCAGTGCTGGCGGTAGACCCCACCAGCCCCTTCAGCGGCGGCGCGATTCTGGGCGACAGAATCCGCATGGAAGATAACCTGGTGGGCACCTATATCCGCAGCCTTGCCAGTCGGGGCAGTCTCGGTGGTCTCTCGCGGGGCGTGCCGCCCGCCGTGCGCGTGCTGGAAGCCGCCGGATTCAACCTGATCCTGATTGAGACAGTCGGTGCGGGGCAGCTGCAGGTCGATGTGCGCTTCGTTGCCGACACGGTGGTGCTGACGCTCGTACCCGAAGCGGGCGATGTCATCCAGGCGATGAAGGCAGGCATCATTGAGATTGCCGACATCTATGTGGTGAACAAAGCCGACCGCGAGGGCGCAACCCGCATGCGACTGGAGCTGCGCGCTGCGCTGGAACTGGGCGAGAAGCCGAAAGGCTGGAACCCGCCGATTCTGCTCACGGAAGCCCTGCACGGTAGAGGCATCGACGAGCTGGTGCAGTTCATTCAGGAACACTGGGACCATCAGCGTCGCACGGGCGACTGGGAGCTGCGCCGCCAGCAGCAGTTAGAATGGGAACTGCAATCGCTGGTGCAGGAGACGCTTGAGGCGCGCGCCCGCGCCCTCACCCAGCAGCTGTTCGACCGCGAGACCCTCACCCGCATCGCGCAGCATCAGGAAAACCCCTTTCCCCGCCTGCTCGAACTCTGGCAGAGCATGCATCCCGTTTAGGGTGCCTCGGGCTTCTTCACCGCGTGTCCCCCGAAGGCATTGCGCAGCTGGGCGAGGAATCGGTACTGGAAGCCTGTTTCGTCCTGACTGCGGAACCGTTCGTGCAGGGCGAGCGTGATGAGCGGTGCCGGGCTGCCCAGCTCGATTGACTCCTGCGCGGTCCAGCGTCCTTCGCCTGAATCTGCCACATAGGGCGCCACCGCGCTCAGCGCCGCATCGTGCTTCAGGAATCCCGCAATCAGCTCCAGCAGCCAGCTGCGAATCACGGTACCGTGGCACCACGCCTCCGCCACCCGCGCGATGTCGATGGCAAACTCCTGCTTGCGACGCAGCAGGTCAAAGCCTTCGGCATAGGCTTGCATAATCGCGTATTCGATGCCATTATGGATCATTTTGGCGTAGTGTCCTGCACCGACGGGACCCACATGCACCCAGCCTTTGTCGGGCGCGGGCGCAAGGTCGCGCAGCAGGGGCGTGATGCGCTCAATCACCTCCGGGTCGCCGCCCGCCATCAGCCCGTAGCCGTGCTCCAGCCCCCAGATACCGCCTGAAACGCCCACATCGGCAAAGCGAATGCCCCGCGCCTGCAACTGCTCGGCATAGCCTATCGAATCGCGATAGTAGCTGTTGGCGCCGTTCACCACCAGATCGCCCGGTTGCAGCAGCGCGGCAAACTCAAAAATAGCCTGTTTGGTCGGCTCGCCAGCCGGGTACATGAACCAGAGCGTGCGTGGGGGTGCAAGCGCGTCCACCAGCTCCTGCGGCGTGTAGGCGGGAATAATGCCATACGGCACATGCTCCTCAACGGTCGCCCGCGTGCGGGAATAGCCCACCACGCGATGCCCGCGCGCCACCAGCCGCCGCGCCATATTGCCACCCATCCTGCCAAGACCCACCATCCCGACTTCCATCACGACGGGAGTGTACCCCATCGGGTACACTTGAACGGTACAGGAGATACGCGCATGCAAATCCGACGCATGAATCGGTTGATACGGGAGAAAAGCCCCTATCTGCTGCAACACGCTTACAATCCCGTGGACTGGTACCCGTGGGGCGCAGAGGCGTTCTTTCGCGCCCGCACCGAGGACAAGCCCGTGTTCCTCTCCATCGGCTACTCCTCGTGCCACTGGTGCCATGTGATGGAGCGCGAATCGTTCGAGAACGAATCGATAGCGGCGATTCTGAACGAATATTTCGTGCCTGTGAAGGTGGATCGGGAGGAGCGTCCCGATGTGGACGAGATTTATGTGACGGCGGTGCAGTTGATTCGGGGCACAGCGGGCTGGCCGCTGTCGGTGTTTCTGACGCCTGACGGCGAGCCGTTCTATGGCGGCACCTATTTCCCGCCTGCCGTGTTTGCTGACCTGTTGAGGCAGGTCGCTCATCTGTGGCGCACGCAGCGGGCGCAGGTGTTGCAGACCGCGAAGGAGCTGACCAGCGATCTGCGGACAGTGCTCAGCTTGCAGGGGCGCGAGCTGCGGGGCAAGCGCGAGCCGTCCATCTTCCGCACCTATCTGAACCTGTTCTTTGCGGGCTATGACCCGGAGCATGGAGGCTTTGGCGACGCGCCCAAGTTCCCGCCCAATACCGCGCTACCCGTACTGCTGTGGATGGCAGAGGCGTGGCAGAGCGAGGAGGCAGGTCTCATGGCGCTCCACACGCTTAACAAGATGGCGGAAGGCGGCATTCATGATCATATCGGCGGCGGCTTCCATCGCTATGCCGTCGACCAGCGATGGCTACTGCCCCATTTCGAGAAGATGCTCTATGATAACGCGCAGCTGGCGTGGGCGTACACCCGCGCCTATACGCTGACGGGCGAATCGGAGTACGCGGCTGTCGCGCACGATACCCTGCAGTGGATGGTTCGCGAGCTGCGCACCGACGAGGGCGCGTTCGCCAGTGCGCTGGACGCCGACAGCCCCGATGGCGAGGGCGCGTTCTATACCTGGACCCAGAGCGAGATTTACGACGCGCTGGACGCCGACACCGCCGCGCTGGTCTGCACCGTGTATAACATCCAGCCCGACGGCAACTACCGCGAGGAGGCAACCGGTCAGCCCACCGGGCGCAACATTTTGCATCGGCGGGACTCACTGAGCGAGCTGGCGAACCAGCTCGGCATGGGTGTGGACGAACTGCGCGATCGCCTGCAGGAGGCGCACGCGCGCCTGCTGGAGGTGCGCGCCCGTCGCCCCGCGCCCGCCCGCGACAACAAGGTGCTGACCGACTGGAATGGGCTGGCAATCAGTGCGCTGGCTCACGCCGCCGTCGCGCTGGAGAACCCCACCTACCGCACGCTCGCCGAGCAAGCCGCCGAGTTCATCTGGCAGCGACTGCGTGATGGTCAGGGCAACCTGCTGCACCGCTATTGCGACGGCGAGGCGGCGATCCCCGCCTATCTCAGCGATTACGCGCTCTACGGGATGGGACTGGTTAGCCTGTTCGAGGCGACCGAAGACGACCGCTGGCTCGAACGCGCCGTCGAAATCGCGGATCGGCTCATCGAGAAGTTCCACGATGCCGAGCGGGGCGGCTTCTTTGAAACCGCCGACGAGCACACACTGCTGATTGTGCGCTACAAATCGGTGCAGGATCGGCAGCTGCCGTCGGGCAACGGCGCGGCGGCGCAACTGCTGGCGAGCCTGAGCCACCTGCTGATTGGCGACGATCCCGCCCGCAGCGAGCGGTACGCGCAACTCGCAGGCGAAGCCATCGACTCGGTGTGGGAGCTTATCCAGCGTGCGCCCAGCGTGTGCAGCAGCCTGCTGTACGCCTATCTGCTGCTGGAGGGCGATACGCTGCCCACGCCCGATCTGGAAATCGAGGCTGTGCTCGCTGAGCCAGAGCAGCAGGGCCCCGTCACCGTGCATCTGGTGACCCAGCCTGAAGGGTTGCTGGTGGTCTTCGAGATTGAGCCGGGCTGGCACATTCAGGCGGCACAACCAACCCGCGCCGATCTGACCCCCACGCGTGTGGAGGTGCAGACCGACCTGCCCATCCTCTTTGGTGAACCCATCTGGATACCACCACAACCGTATCAGGTGGGCGGGGAGCAGTTGATGGTCTATCGCACGCAAGCTGCCGCGCTGATCCCGATTGTGGGCTTCCGTGAGGGCGAGCCAGCGGAGGAGGGTTTCATCCGCGTGCGGGTCGTCTATCAGCCCTGCACCGACACCGAGTGCGCCCTGCCCGTCGAACGCTCCTTCCTGCTGCCCGTGAGCCTGCGTGAATAGGCGCGGGTATCATGGCAATCGATGGAACGGTTGACTCTGCAGGCATTTAAGGCAAGCGTGCAACAGGCAACCCCGCCCGACCTGCCTGTGCCGCTGCTGGCGCTCTGGTACGAGGCGCGCGGCGACTGGAACCGCGCGCACGAGCTGGTGCAGAACGACCCGACCCGCGAGAGCGCGTGGGTGCACGCCTATCTCCACCGCAAGGAGGGCGACCTTGCGAACGCCCGCTACTGGTACAACCGCGCCAGCCGCCCACCCGCCGACGGCGACCTCGAAACCGAATGGGAACAGATTGCCCAGACCCTTCTGGAACAGATGAATCGATAACCTGATTCAGCGGCGGGCTGCCACCAGGCTCCGCCGATAGGTCGGATGGCTCAGATGGTCGATCGCCACGCCGCCGCGCGAGCGTGCGCTGTGAATAAAGTAGCCCTCGCCGATATAGATGCCCGTGTGGTCGATCGCCTTCCCTTTCACCGCGAAGTAGAGGCGGTCGCCTGGTTGCAGATCTTCGATTCGGGTGATGGGGATACCTTTGAGCGCCTGTTCGCGGGCGCGGCGGGGCAGGCGGATGCCCAGCTGTTCATAAACCAGCTTCACGAAGCCGGAGCAGTCGATGCCTGTGCGCGGGTCGTTGCCGCCCCAGCGGTAGCGTGTGCCCAGATACTGCATCGCCAGCCGCGTCACATAGCCGGGGTCAACCCCGCGCGGCAGGTTGTAGACCACCTCGTAGGGTGTAATCTTCACCGCGCTGCGGGGCAGCCAGCCGAGCGCACCGTTTTGCATCAGCACGCCACACCAGTTGCCCCGCTGCGCCTGCATCATCAGATAGTAGCGGGCGGGCACCCGCCAGTAGATGGGCGCACGCGGGTCCGGACGCTGATAGATGGGCGTCGGGCGCACCACCAGAATCAGTCGCCCCAGCCGATGCGTCACATAGCCCGTCGCCTGACGCGCCGACGGCGGATTGCGTGCCGAGAGCGTCCGTCCCGTGCGTCGATTCGGCTGTTGCATAGCACCCCTCTACGCGCTTTGGGCGATGGTCTCTTCTAACGAGGGCGCCCGCACCCGATGGCGCTCCGCAATCAGAATACAGCGCAGCGTCTCCAGCGCGCGATTGAGATCGTCGTTCGTGATGCAGTAGTCGTACTGTGGGATATATTCCATCTCCTTGCGCGCGTTTTCGAGTCGGAGCTGGATGGAGGCTTCGTCGTCGCGCCCGCGTTTGCGCAGGCGCGCCTCCAGCTCCTGCAACGAGGGCGGTTGAACGAAGATCAGCACCGCCTCCGGGAATCGCTGTTTGACCTGCATGGCGCCCTGCACATCGATGCGCAGCACCACATCATAGCCGCGCTCGCGCCACTCCTGCATCTCGCGCAGAGGCGTGCCGTACCAGTGTCCATGCACCTGCGCGTACTCCAGAAACGCGCCTTCCTCGATCAGGCGCTGGAACTCCGGCTCGCTGACGAAGTAGTAGTCGAGCCCGTGGCGCTCGCCCGGCGTGCGCGGGCGCGTGGTGTAGGTCACCAGCCGCCGCAGATTGGGCGCGACCAGCTGCCACCGTTCAATCAGGGTGTCCTTGCCCACACCCGCAGGACCCGAAAGCACAATCAGCAATCCGCGTTCACGATTTGCCACCAGCGTCACCTCCAGCCCGATGGGTTTGCGCCCGCAGCCCCGTCGCCAGGAGCGTCAGTCCAAACAGCCCACCACTGACGGTCGCCATCGAACCCGTAATGGAGACATCCAGCAGGTGCGCGGAGACATAGCCCAGCAACACCGCCAGCCAGCCACATGTGATACTGACGAGAATCATCATCGGCAATCGGCGCGAAATCAACAGGGCTGTCGCGGGTGGCACCACCAGAAACGCCAGCACCAGAATCGCGCCCACCACCTCAAAACTGGCGACCACCACCAGGGCGACCGCCGCCATTAATAAATGATACACCATGCGCGTCGGGATTCCTGCCACCTGCGCATACACAGGGTCAAAAGTGCTGACCAGCAGCTCCTTGTAGAGCCAGATGGTGAGCAGGAGCGTCAGCATCAGCACGCCGCTCAGGGTCCAGACGGCGCGCGGTCCCAGCACTCGCTCGCCCACCATCCACACATCCCACGGCACATAGGCGATTTCACCATACAGCACGCAGTCCAGATCGAGATCGACCTGCCCGCTATAGCGGGAGATGAGCAGGACGCCGAGCGCGAACAGCGCGGTGAAGGTGATGCCCATCGCCGCGTCGGGTTTGATGAATCGACGCTGGCTCAGCCACTGGATGAGGGCGGTGCTGACCATCCCGACCGCGCCCGCGCCCAGCAGCATCGGCAGCGGCGCACGACTGCCTGTGAGCCAGAACGCCAGCACGATGCCCGGCAGCACCGCATGGCTGATCGCGTCGCCCAGCAGCGCCATGCGCCGCAACAGCAGCCAGCAGCCGACCAGCGCACAGCTGGTCGCCACCAGCCCGCCTGCTATCAACACCCACAGCGTGCTTTGCCAGTCGATCATTGTCGGCGTAGAACCAGCGATGCAAAAAACAGCCCGCTGGCGAGCAGCACCATCACGGGACCGGTGGGCAGTCGCCCGTAGAACGCGCTCACCAGCACGCCGCCGATTGCCGTCAGCATCCCGAACAGAACCGATAAGCCCACCATCGCGCTCAGCCGATGCGTCCACAGGCGTGCCGCTGCTGCCGGGGTGATCATCAGCGCCACCATCAATAACGCGCCCGCGCTCTGCAAGCCCAGCACCACAATCAGCGCGATCAGCCCCATCAGCAGCGCGTCCAGCACCGCCACGGGCAGCCCCAGCACCTGCGCATAGGCGCGATCAAAGCAGAGCAGGGCGAACTCTTTGAACAGGATGCTGACCACCATCAGGATCAGCAAGCAGGCGAGCGTGAGGTGCAGCACCTCATGGGGTAGCAGCGCCGCCGCCTGACCAAACAGGAACCGATCCAGTCCGCTCTGATGCCCGTCGCCCCAGCGCTGGATGCCCGTCAGCAGCACCATCCCGAACCCGAAAAAGACGGAGAGAGTGATGGCGAGCGCAGCGTCCTCCTTGAGGCGCGAGCGGCGCGTGATGACCGACACCGCGCCGATGCCGACCAGACCGCTGACGAACGCGCCCATCAGGAGCCAGCCCATCTGCTTGCCACCCATCAGGTAGGCGAGGCAGACGCCGGGCAGCGTGGCGTGCGCCAGCGTGTCGCTCAATAACGCCTTGCGACGCAAAAGCGCGAACGCGCCCAGCACGCCACTCGCCGCGCCCAGCACCGTCAACCCCATCAGCACCGACAGCGTATTGATGTCCATCATTATCCCGTAGCATGGGCATCCTGCCCATGTCCATCATCAGTCCATATCCTGCAGAAACATTAGTTTGCCGCCGTAGGTGCGCTGAAGGTTCTCGCGCGTCATCACGGCGTCCACCCGCCCCGCCGCAATCAGATGCTCGTTCAGCAGCACCACCTCATCGAAGCAGTCGCGCACGGTTTGCAAATCGTGATGCACCATCAGCACGAGGCGCCCCTGGTCGCGCAGGTGATGCAGCTGCTCGATAATCACCTGCTCGGTGACGGCGTCCACGCCCGCGAGCGGCTCATCCAGCAGGTAGACGGGCGCGTTCTGCGCGAGCGCCCGCGCCAGAAACACGCGCTGTTGTTGCCCGCCTGATAGTTCCCCAATCTGGCGGTGCCAGAGCGATTCCAGTCCAACCTGCCGCAGGCACTCCAGCGCCCAGTCCCGCTCGGCTCTGCCGGGTCGGCGCCCGATGGGCAGACGGGCATAGGTGCCCATCAGCACCACATCCAGCACATTCACGGGGAAGTCCCACTCCACACTGCCACGCTGAGGCACATAGGCAATCTCGCCACGCGGCTTGTCCAGTCGTACCCCGTTGAGCCACACTTCGCCAGCGGCTCTGGGCACCAGCCCCAGGATCGCTTTCAGCAGCGTGCTTTTGCCCGCGCCGTTGGGTCCCACAACCCCAGTCAGCACGCCCCCATGCACGGTGAGCGTGATGTTATGAATCGCGGGCTTGCCGTTATAGACCACCGTCAGATCACGGATTTCCAGTCGCATGGCTCTCACCTCAGGGCGTTGAGAATGGTGCGCACATTGTGGCGTATCATGCCGATGTAGGTGGCAGCATCGCTATCGGGCGGACCGAGCGCGTCGGAGTAGAGCGTGCCGCCCAGTCGCACACTGTGCCCCCGCTGTCGGCAGCCCGCTATCACCGCCTGTAGCGCACGGGGCGAGATGCTCGATTCGGCAAAGATGGCTTTCACGCGTCGCGCCCCAATGAACTCAATCAGTGCCCGCAGGTCGCGCAGCCCATAGTCCGAGAGCGTGCTGATCCCCTGCAGACTGCGCACCTCCAGCCCGTATGCCTGACCGAAGTAGCCGAACGCATCGTGCGAGGTAATCAGCACGCGCTGGGGCGGCGGAATGAGCTGAATCTGCGCTCGGCACCACCGATGCAACGCGATGAGTTGCTGGCGATAGGCGTCGCTGCGAGCGCGGAAGCGCGACTCAAACTGCGGGAACTGCTCACAGAGCGCGTCGGTCGCCGATTGAAGCGCATAAACCCAGAGCGAGACATCGTGCCACACATGCGGGTCGGGCTTGCCTTCAGCTTCGGGCGGATAGCGCAACCGCTCAGGCGGAATCGCGCTGGCGACCGCCACCGTCGGGCGCACGCGCGAGAGCCGTTCCAAAATCAGGCTCATCTTGCCCTCTAAATGAAGCCCGTTATACAGCACGAGCGTCGCCTTCGCCAGCCGCTGCAGGTCGCCTTCCGTCGGCTTGTAGAGATGCGGGTCGGTGCCCGCTCCCATCAGCGCATAAACGCTCACCTCAGGCTCACCCACATGGCGGGCTAAGTCCGCCACCATGCCAGTGGTGCAGACCACCAGCGGCTGGCTGCCGATTCGCCGTGCCGTGCAACCGGCGAACGCTGTCAGCGCGGTCGCCAGCGCCGCCCATTTCGCCCGAAATTTAGGCATGCTTAAAATTATGGCATGCCCCTCCCGCGCAATGCAACCCCTGCGGTGAGGGTGTTCGAAAATTCGCGGGCATCCTATCCGCCTGTGTGAAGCCCCCTCAACCGTATCCTCTCCCCCGCGTGCGGGGGAGAGAGGCTTATTTTCTCCCTCTCCCCTCTGGGGAGAGGGTGGGGTGAGGGGCATCTTTGCCTCTGGTTGGATTTTTCGAACAGCCTCACCTCTGCGCTCAGGGGGTACAATCCTGCTGTGAATCTGGATTTGCGCGATTTGCAGAAGTGCATTCACTGCGGATTGTGCTTGCAGGCGTGTCCGACCTTTGTGGAGACGGGTCAGGAGGCGGAGTCGCCGCGCGGGCGCATCTATCTGATGCGGGCGGTGGTGGATGGCAGGCTGCGCTGGGAGCAGGTGGCGCCCCATCTGGACGCCTGCATGGGCTGTCTGGGCTGTCAGACAGCGTGTCCGTCGGGTGTGCCCTATAGCAGGCTAATTGAGGCGGCGCGGGACGAGGTGGAGCGCCATGCGCGAAGCCCCTTCCAGCGCTGGGTGCGTCAGCAGGCGATCCGAGGCTTCACCACGCCGTGGCGGTTGCAGCTGATGTTGAAGACCGCCCGCTGGCTCCGCCTGAAACGCGCCCCACGCTGGTTCGCTCGCCTGCTCGGTGCGCCGCAGGCGGTGGTTCGCTTACCCCAGCAGGCGGCGCCGTCCCTCGCGCACTTGCCAGAGCAGATTGCCCCTCAGGGCACGCCAAAAGGGCGTGTCGGGCTACTGCTCGGTTGCGTGATGCGCGTGCTGTTCCCGCAGGTGCATCGGGCGACGATTGAGGTGCTGACCCACTGTGGGTTCGAAGTGGTGATTCCGCCTCGGCAGGGCTGTTGTGGCGCGCTCTGGGTGCATAACGGCTATCCCCAGCACGCCCGCAGGCTTGCCCGCCAGCTGTTCCGGGCGTTTCGGGATGTGGACTATATCGCGGTCAATGCGGCGGGCTGCGGCTCGGTGATGAAGGACTATCCCCTGCTGTTTGCGGGCACGCGCGAGGAGCCTGTAGCGCATGCGTTCAGCCAGCGCGTGCGCGATCTGAACGAGCTGCTCGCCGGGCTGGAGCTGCCCCCGCTCCAGCCGCTGACGATGCGCCTGACCTATCACGACGCCTGCCATCTGGTACATGCGCAGGGCATTCGCGAGCAGCCGCGCCAGCTGCTGCGACAGGTGCCAGGCGTCGAACTCATCGAGATGGAGGGCGCCGATATGTGTTGCGGTTCAGCGGGCATCTATAATCTTTTACAGCCGAAGCTGGCGTCGGCAGCACTTCAGCGCAAGGTCGCGGCGATTCTGGCGACAGGCGCGGAAGCGGTCGTCAGCGCGAACCCGGGCTGCACGCTCTGGATCGCGCAGGGACTGAGCGAAGCGGGGCATCCGCTACCCCTCTATCACCCGGTGGAGATTCTGGCACGGGCTTGCCACACCCGGTCTGACGATGGCACGGTATGAGCGTGAGCGTGCGCCGCGCTGGTTGCGGCGCTGGTGTCCGAACGAGTATGTGCGTACAGTGGCGGAGATCACGCCCGAATCGCTGCAGGCACGGGGCATCCGTGCGCTGCTGCTCGATCTGGACAACACGCTGACCCCGTGGCGCAGTCGCGAGGTGCCCCCCGAAGTGGAGGCGTGGGTGCGCCAGATGCAGGCAGCCAATATCGCGCTCTGTTTCGTGTCCAACACGCGCAATATGGGTCGCCTGAAGTGGCTCAGTGACCATCTGGGCATTCCCTATGTGCGTGGACCGATGAAGCCGCGTCGGGCGATGTTGCGCCGCGCACTGGAGAAGCTGGGCGTGCCGCCGGAACAGGCAGCGATTGTCGGCGACCAGCTCTTCACCGACATCTGGGGCGGCAATCGGCTCGGCATCTACACCATCTGGGTTCACCCGATGCACCCGCGCGAGTTCTTCGGCACGAAAATCAGCCGCATGGTGGAACGATGGATCCTGCGCCGAATCGAGCCGTACCGTCAGTCGGAGCAGCCACGATAGACGCCGACACGCAGGTGGTGGGCGTGCTGGGCTACCCCGTGCGCCATTCGCTCTCGCCCGCGATGCACAACGCGGCGTTCCGCCACCTGCGCCTGAACTGGGTCTATCTGGCGTTTGAGGTGCCACCTGAATCGCTTGCGGATGCCCTGCGCGGAATGCGGGCGCTGGGGCTGCGCGGGCTGAACCTCACCATCCCGCACAAGGAGTCGGCAGTCGCGCTGGTGGACGCGCTCACGCCTTCTGCGCAGCTGATTGGCGCGGTGAATACCCTCTTCTGGGATTCGGGGCGGCTGGTGGGCGATAACACCGATGCGGAGGGCTTCCTGCGGGCGTTGCGGGCGGCGGGTTGCGAGCCAGAAGGCTTGCACGCGCTGGTGCTGGGCGCGGGCGGCTCGGCGCGGGCGATTGTCCATGCGCTGCAGAGCGTCGGCTGCCAGATCACACTTGCCAACCGCACGCTGGAACGCGCCCACGCGCTGGCACAGGCGTTCGGGCTGAGCGAAGTGCTGCCCCTCCAGCACGACGCCCTGCTCAAGATTGGGCCCACTGTGCAGCTGATGGTGAACTGCACCGCGCTGGGGATGGAGCCAGACGCCGACACGATGCCCCCTGTGCCGATCGAGGCGTTGCCTGCCGATGCGTGGGTGTGCGATCTGGTCTATCGCCCGCTGCACACGCGCCTGCTCAAATCCGCCCGTCAGCGGGGCTTGCGCACCATCGACGGGCTGGGCATGCTGGTGCATCAGGGCGCCCTCGCCTTCGAACGCTGGACCGCCCAACCCGCCCCTGTAGAAGTGATGGAGCAGGCAGTGCGGGAGTTATGGGATAGCACGCCGAACACGCAACCCACGAGGCGTGGCAACAGCGAGCGCCCCAATCAGACTCTTTAATGGAACAGAGGTCAGTACCGAAGCCAGTAGCGATTCATAGGACGCTACACCCTGAACATCAGGACGCAGCAGGATCATGCTCCCAAAGGCACGAGCAGTTCTCCCGATCGGATCACCTCTGCAGCGTAAGTCAAGCATGCCTGTATATCCTCGTAGGTGAGTGAGGGATATTCACGGATAATTTCGTCGGGCGTTAGTCC
Source organism: Armatimonadota bacterium (assembly GCA_037445735.1). GTDB lineage: Bacteria > Armatimonadota > Fimbriimonadia > Fimbriimonadales > GBS-DC > HRBIN15. The sequence goes on from JBBIJY010000008.1 coordinate 103,725, forward strand.
CTGCGCCAGGCTGCCCAGCACAACAGCCACAGGCACACGCGTACCACGAACGCACGGCTCCCCGTGATGAATCTCCGGATCAACCACGATACGCTCGCTCCAGCTGACTTTTTGCATAACTCTCAGCCTCCAAGAGTAATTATACCCCCATACGGGGGGAGGCTCGGCGGCTCTTTCCTTCCTCAAAGGAGCAAGAATTGACGCCTTAGCCCATTCGGATGGACCAATCGTAGGGGATTTCAGGGGTGTTGTAGGGCAGGCGGAACTCGTCGGGACGCTCCCGGTTATACGGCTCCGTCGGAAAGTTAATCAGCAGCGACGGCTCCACGCCGATGGTCTTATAACCGTGCGCCACCAGCGGCGGAATGACCAGCAAAATCGGGTTCTGCTCCCCCATAAAGAACTCGTTGATCAGCCCGTAAGTGGGCGATTCGGGGCGACGGTCATACAGCACCGCCTTGATCATGCCTTTCACCACCACCCAGTAGTCGGTCTGCTTCTCGTGCCAGTGCCAGGCGCGGATCACGCCGGGGTAGTTCAGCGATACATAGGCTTGCCCGAACTTCTGGAAGATGGGGTCGTCCGCGCGCAGCATCTCCATCAGGAAGCCGCGCTCATCGGCGTGCGGTGTCAGCCGCTTAATTTGCACGCCCGCGATCAACCGCTCCACTTCCGCCATCGACCCGCTGAATCATACCTAACGACAGCAGGATTCCCGGCGCCGTGCGCGTATTCTCCTGTCGCTCGCATCGCCCGAAACA